>JAYFQH010000096.1:0-35005 GCA_034927265.1 Paludibacter sp. | reverse complement strand
CTCCTCTCCATCAACTCTTAACTCTTAACTCTCAACTCTTAACTCTTAACTCAAACTTTTATGAGGTTACTTATTCCCTATTCTCTATTACTTATCCGCTTACTGCGCCTGTTCTTCTTTTAAGGCCCAAAATGCGCCGTCTATATTCACATTACCTTCCTGTTTGGATAAATTACCTGTAAATGTTCCTTTGATTGCGGTGTCGGTAACTTCGACAATAGTGATGGTTAATCTTGTGCCATTTTCAATGTATCCGTATGACGTACTTACCGTCATCATGTCCTCTGAGTTGTCGGTTGAATATGATTTTTTTGTCAATGCTGTAGTGTTCTGAAAGGACCCGTACATGAGTGTCAGATACTTATCAGTTGATCCGGGAATGGTTCCATTAATAAATATTTCTCCAGATAAACCTTCCCCTTCTCCAAAATGATTAAACGTACAATTAAATATTTCATCTCTGTCGCCATCTATCTCGACGACCATTTTGCCTTCAGTAACGTCATTAAGTAATTCTTCAGTGGCTTCAGATTCTTCACATCCTGATAGAACAGTTGCACTGATAGCAATAAAAAGAAATGAATAAATAAGTGTTTTCATAATGCACAATTTAGATGTTAATAAAAATCAAACTACGCAAAAATAAATAAAATAAATGAGACAAAAAAAATATTCATCAACAATAAATGAGACAAAATGGTTTACTGTATCAGAAATATATTTTTTAATGAAAATTCGTAGTACTTAACAAATGTGCATATTTTAAGAACAATAGTATTCGTTTTTAGATTTATAATATTGTTAATTTGTATGCTATAAATCTATTAAATACTATTATTATGAAAAGACTTTTTACTTATTTTGTAGTATTATTACTACCGGTCATGCATGTTTTTGCGGTGGGAAATGTGCTTTATGTATCAACGGATGGAACGGGCGATGGTTCATCCTGGGCTAATGCTTCAAGTTTAACTGCTGCTGCTGATGCGGCAAGAGCGATGGAAGTAAAACCTGAAATATGGGTTAAAAAAGGTACTTACGTTTTTACGGATTCTATCAATTTTGATTATTTGCTTATTTACGGAGGTTTTAATGGAGACGAAACTACATTAACTGAACGAAACTGGGCAACAAATGTAACCATCTTCGATGGGAATGGTATGTATTCGTTATTACGGAATTCAGTTGGTGGAACCAGAAATACTACATCTGTTCCAAGTATTCTTGATGGAGTAATAGTTCAGAATGGATTGTCTCCATTAGCTAATAATGGTGGAGCAATGATTATTAATAACGGAGCCATCGTTCGCAATTGTATTTTCAGAAATAACACTACCCAAAATTCTAAACATGGAGCGGCAATACATTGTAATTTTAGCACAAATATCTATATTGAAAACTGTTTGTTTACTAATAACACATCTTCGGGAAATGGAGGTGCTATCCAAATTGGCGGAGGGACAACAGTTACAGTACGTAGTTGTACTTTTGTAAATAATAGTGCAGTTAAAGGGGGTGCTATTTGTGTAGCTGTGGATGGTCTAACTGGTTCAAGCTTGAATTTGTATAACTCCATTGCATACAACAATCTACATGGAGGAACTGCTTATGAAAGTTATAGTCAAAATTCTGGACTTAACAAAGGAGGAATCATTATTTCTAAACATAGTGCTGTAGAAAGTACCAGTACGAAATTTACCACAGATGGTAATGATGTTAATCATCTTGTACTAAGTAGAACCGTAGTCCCCGGTTTTGTTGCACCTGCTACCGTCATAGGAAAAGGAACTAACGAAACTGACATTACGGCAATCAATAATGCCTCTTATCGGCTATTAAAAACTTCTCCATGTGTCGATAAGGGTTTGAACAGTGAAGCAACTGTGGAAAATATCCCTTACGATTTGGATCACACTACAAGAATTTTTGCCGATTATGTGGATATGGGAGCCTATGAATGTGTCTATTCACCGGATCAGCTTTTTGAATATCCATCTGACGCCAATTTTAAAGCTCATATCGTTGATAATGAATTAAAGGTCTTTGGAGCCAGCAAAGGTGAAAAAATACAGTTGTTTGATGTGCAGGGAAAAGTGCTGAAAACAGTTATAGTTTCCGAAGACGATGAAGTTGCAACATTCAGTTTACTGTACAAGGGAGTTTATCTGGTTGCCGCGCAAAACAAAGTCATTAAAGTCAACTATTAATCAAGAATAACTTTTGATTTCCTGCTGAAGCAATATCCCCGATGAAAAAACAGACAGCATTCTCTCTTTCTGTCATTCCGCTCTTTGTTCCGGCTCTCATTTCTCAGGCTAAGGCTGCTGACAAAATGAATGTTATTGTAATTCTTGCAGATGATTTAGGTTGGGGCGATGTTGGTTATCATTTTAGCAATGTAAAAACCCCGAACATAGATAAGTTAGCTCAGGACGGAATCATACTGGATAGATTCTATACCGCTCCGGTCAGCAGTCCTACACGTGCAGGGCTGCTGACTGGCCGGTATCCCAATCGTCTCGGTATCAGAGAAACGGTAATACCTCCGTGGCGTGATTTCGGATTGGATGAGGAAGAGGAAACACTGGCGGATATGCTGGGGAGGGCTGGCTATGACAATCGTGCGATAATCGGGAAATGGCATTTGGGGCATTCCCGAAAAGAATACCACCCACTCAGCAGAGGCTTCACTCATTTCTATGGACTTTATAACGGGGCGCTGAATTATTTCACACACATACGCGATGGGCAGCTTGACTGGCATAATGATTGGGATCCTTGCTACGACAAAGGTTATACTACCGATTTAATTACTGCGGAGTCGGTCAAATGTATCAATGAGTATTCGCAGTCCGGGAACCCCTTCTTTCTGTATGTTGCTTTCAATGCTCCCCATAGTCCCCTGTTGGCTAAGGAGGAGGATATCGCGTTGTATACCGGTAATTTCAATCAACTTACTCAGGCCGAAAAGGATAGGGTGACTTATTCTGCCATGGTGACCTGTATGGACAGAGGCATTGGTGCCATTAGGAAAGCCCTTCAGGATAAAGGCATTGAAGATAATACCCTGATAATATTTTTCAGTGATAATGGTGGTGATCCGAATTTCGGGGCAACCAGTACACCTCTGAGAGGTGGAAAATTTCAGGAATTCGATGGTGGTGTTCGCTCGCCGGCTATTGTATCCTGCCCGGCTAAATGGGCAGGAAAAAGGACGATTAAGCAGGTAGTGGGTTTTGTTGACATAATGCCTACCATCAGGAGTATGTTGAATATTGAAGGTTCACCTAAACGTACTTTCGACGGAATGGATATTTCTTCTTTATTATCGGGGCAACAAACTGTTTTAGCCAGAGACTTTTATTTAGGTTGTGGAGCGGTGGTCAACAACAATTATAAATTGATTCTGAAGGGGAAAAATGAAAAAGTAAAGTTAAGTTATGACTTTCTTTCTTATTATCCGGATCAATTTTATGAAGAAACAAATATGTGGAATAAGCCGGCGCATCAAACTGAATTTACACGGTTGAAGAAAATTGCACAGGAATTTGATGCGATTGTTTCTCCGTTTGTTTTACCTCCTTACGGGGAAGGACAGGATGAATTCAAAGCTCCTTTTGAATGGAACATGGATTATTACGGTAAAACCTATCAGTTCCCTTATCCTGTTGAAAACTATGAAGATTTAATGGTTGTAAGAAATAACCCTGACAAGGAGTTTTATTTGACCAATGACATTATTGTTCCAGATGGTGTTGAATGGGTACCTATAGGCGCTGCAACCAATGATGATGATGCTCCGGTGAAATTCAGCGGGAAATTTGATGGTAAAGGTTTCTCTGTGAAGAATATTCATATCACGACAGAAACAGCCTACAAAGGTTTTATCGGCCAGATGGAAAATGCAACGATAAAAAACCTGGGAATTGAAAATGTAAACATTAAAGGCACCATGCCTGTGGGTGGATTGACCGGGCAACTGCTCGGAAATAACCTGATTGAACAGGTGTATGTTACCGGAACTATTCAGGGTACAGGTGAAGTGGGTGGTTTTGCGGGAAAAAGCACTGCAGGCAATAATGTAATCAGTAATAGTTTTGTCGATGCTGATATTAGTGCAAATGCAGCAACGAATGCCAAAGCGGGAGGATTTATCGGACATGTGAACTCGAATGCTCTTTCGCTTATAAATGCTTATGTGGCAGGATCTGTGCGTGCTGATAATAATGGTAATACGAGCAATTATGCAGGAGGATTATTTGGTGTTATCAATAGCAGTAATACACTAGCGTCTGATGTGATTAAAGCTGCATCAGTTGATGTAGTAGCTGATGAAATTAAAGGAGGTACTCCGAATTTATTTTTTGGTACTGCTCTGCAAACGAAAACTCTGGTTTATGATAAAATTTTTGCCCGAAATGATATTCCTTTAAATTATGCGGGAACAGATCATGGCACCGGTGCAGGGATTGTTACGACAGAGATGTTGTTGTCGCCCGATAATTTTTTAAACCAGAACTTCTTTCAGAATACGTTGGGTTGGAACTTTAATACAACCTGGGAAATGCAAGAGGGGGAAAGATATCCGGTTTTAAGAATGAATCAGATAAGTAGTAATACGGTGTTGGTTGATGATAATTCAGATTGGAGCATAAATATCCTGTCTCAGGGCATAAAAATCAACATAAACCGACCGGTTGCCATACAAGTGCATGATTTAACCGGACGGCTTGTGTTTTATTCTTTTATTCAGGAGAATTGTTTTGTTCCCCTGCAGCCCGGATTATATATTATCAGTTCAAATAAAGCAGGTAAGAGATATGTTTTCAAAACAGTTATAAAAAACTGAGGACGAATCAACGTCATACAGATTTAATATTCTGATTTCTATATTGTGCAGGAGTTACCCCATATAATTTATGAAATTTCTTGATATAATAACTTGTTGAGCCAAAACCGACACGAATGGCAATATCGGCAATACAAAGTTCAGGTGTATGAATAAGATAATATATACTCTTTTTTAAGCGCATATTTACGATGAAGTCATTCGGAGTCTGACCTGTAACGCCTTTTAATTTATTGAAAAGATTTGTCCGGCTCAACCACATCTCAGAAGCAAACATATTGATATCAAAGCCAGGATTATCAATATTCTTCTCTACGATTGCAGTTGCTTTTTGCAATAGTTGTTGATCGATGGAGTTTGTGGCAATCAATTGAGCATCCTGATCAGGCTGCATTGCAAATTTCTTCTGAAGTAACTTTCTTGAATTAACAAGATTATTACATCGTGTAACCAATACCTTCAAATTGAATGGTTTGATGATGTAATCGTCAGCTCCGGTCAGTAATCCCTGAACGATATAATCGGCAGCAGTTTGTGCTGTGAGCAGAACGATCGGAATGTGAGATGTTTCAAAGTTGGATTTTAACTTGGAACACATTTCAATCCCCGACATCCTTGGCATCATTACGTCACTCAAAATAATATCGGGTTGCATCTTTGCTGCTTTTTCAAAACCTTCTACACCATCCGATGCTGTTATTACTTTGTAGATAGGTTGAAATATATTTGTCAGCATTGCCAGGAGTTCTTCATTATCCTCAATAATCAAAATCAATGAATTATTTGCTTCAACTTCTTTCTGGGAAATAATGATGTCTTCAATAAATTTCTTGTCAGGGATAGATAATTCAGACAGGCATAACAAATCTATATCCTGAGGTGTGGTTTTCTGTTCTGCTTTAAAATGATGATCCCCCAGTGGTAATTTCACCCAGAACTTACTACCATTATTGGATTCACTTGTCACTCCTATTTCACCATGATGTAAATTTACAATTCCTTTTGCAAGCGCTAATCCGATTCCGGATCCCTGACGGGTAGTGGAATCAAGGGAACTATTTTCTGCCTGATAAAAACGATCAAAGACCAGATCAATGGATTTTTTATCAATTCCAACTCCGTTATCTAGTACTGTCACCATCACCATGTATTCTATTTCTTCCACTTTTAATGTAATTTTTCCTTTTTGCGGAGTATATTTAAAAGCATTTGAGATGAGGTTATAGAATACTTTTTCCATCTGATTTTCATCAAACCAGACTTTTATTTCCGGATTCTTGTACTCGAAAGTGTATGTAATCTCCTGTGATTGTGCTAACTCTTTAAAAGAAAGAAAAATCTCATTCAAAAAAGAAATAATATTGTTTTCTGAAACTTTTAAATCCATGAATCCTTGTTCGTATTTTCGGAAATCAATCAACTCAGTAATCAGTTTCTTCATACGGTTCGCATTCCGGATTACATTCAGTAGTCTTCCATAGATAGATTGAGGTACATTACCCATTTGAAGCATGATCTCGATTTGATTAATTATCAAAGTAAGTGGAGTTCTGAATTCATGCGAAATGTTAGTAAAGAACCGTAGTTTCGACTGATTTAGTTGTTCAATATGAATTTTTTCTCTTTTTTCATATTCCAGTGAAGTGCTTAACTGGATTTTTGAAGTGTAAAATCGAAATAAAGTGATAGTGATTGTCAGAATAATAATACTATAGATAATGTAAGCAATTGTGGTTTTGTAAAAAGGAGGCAGTACAGTAATTAATATCTCTTTCTCAGGAAAAATGCCTGCATTTGTTTTATTTTTACCTTTTAATTTAAGAACATAATCACCCGGATTTAGATTTGTGTAAGTTATGCTTTGCTGAAAATTGGCATCTATCCAATCATTATCAAATCCAACCAACTGGTACTGAACATCTGATTTTAGTACGTGAATATAGTTTGTTGTTGAGAATAGAATTGTTACAACGGAGTGTTCAGGTTTTAAAACAATCTTGTTAAGATAGGGCAGTGAACATTTGATGATGGATGAATCCCTGGGACTTATCTTCTTGTTATTGACTCTTATTCCGGTAATATTAACTTCGTAATCCACACGGGGAATATTCAAATCTTTCTCCTGAAACGAAACCATACCATTTATCCCTCCTACGAAAACCTCATTCTTTTCAGAAATATAAATGCTATTCTCGTTAAGTGCCTCAAGAGGAAACCCGTTCGAGCTATTTAATACCTGTGCATTCTGGAGTTCAGTGTCAACAATTATTAACCCGGCATTAGTGGATATATAGAAGTATCCCCCTTTCGATTCTTTAAAATCAATAATATATTTTGAAGGTAAAAACTCATTAATATGATGGTTGGTGTCAAATTGTTTGGTGTTTTCATTGTAGAGATAAATGCCATCACCGTCAGTCCCTGCCCAGATACGATTTTTGCTATCCTCAAAAAACAGCAATATATTATTGTTGGATTTAAAGTTGGTAAGTTTTCGAGTTGTTCTGTTATATAAAAAGACATTGTTAGAATGAGAAAACCACATTCTGTTTTTTGAATCTATATATAAATCAGGTAGTTCCTTTTTTGACAAATCAGCGTCTTTGAATGTCATAGTGGAACATTGCTCTGATGTTAGATCAAAAACTCCTATAGAATTTTGTGTTGCGAGATAAAGTGTGTCATTAAGATGCACAATTTCTCTTACATTGTTATTGGGAATGCTACGGGGATTATCAGGATTATGCACGAAAAATGTAAATTTTCCTGTCTTAAGATTTAACTTGTTTAATCCTCCCATATGAGTGCCAATCCACAAATTGTTTCTTTTCTCATCAAGCCAAATAGACTTAATTGTATTTGTTGAGATGTTTTTATTATTCCCTTTTGATGAAAATGATTTGAATGACTGACTTTTTCTATCGAAATAATTCAATCCACCTCCGTCGGTCCCAATCCATAGATTTCCATTGTCTGCTTCAATAATTCTGCCTACAACCGGACTGCTGAGTGACCCCGGATTGTAGCTGTATGCTCCGTAAAAGTTATAGATAGAGTATTTCGGGTTGTACAGATCGATGCCGCCAAAGTAGGTCCCAATCCAAAGTGTGCCCTGCTTATCATTGATGATTGACCAAACAGAAGAATTGCTGATTCCGTGTGCAACTTGTCTTTCATATTTAAACAGCGTAAACCTGTTTTCTTCAAGATTAAATTTACACAATCCCGCAAATAACCCAACCCAGTAATTACCCAAATCATCTTCACAAATAGTTCTTGCAAAATTATCGGGGATGCTTCCAGAATCAAGAGGGTTATGTATATAGGAGGTAATATTCCCTTCAAAATCAATCTTATGTAGACCACTGTAGCGTGTACAAGCCCATACGTTTCTTTTCGTATCTTCGTACAGATAGACAATGTCATTGATCTTCCATTTTTTTACAATCTTCAGATTTTTATCATACGCCAGCAACCCGTCGGTGTTGGTAGCAACAAACAACAAACGATCTTTTGACTCAAGCAATGAAGTTACCCGCATTGACTTGTTCTTCAATAATAAATGAAGTTTTAATGGTGTTTCTTCAGAAGGAGCATAGGAGAAAACAGAGTCGAATGTAGCAAACCATAAATTATCTTTTCCATAGGTAATGCATGTAACATCCTGCCTTCTTATGGTTTTGAAAACCTCTGTTTTCAGGTCAAGTGATTGTAATCCGGACTTACATTGCATGAAAAGGTGTCCTTGCTTGTCTCCGCAAACCGAACGAATGTTATTGCCGAATAAAGATGTCGGATCATTTTTTATTTGTTTAAACACTGTCACCTCATTGCCGTCGTAACGATTTAGTCCGTCACGCGTACCAATCCAGATAAGACCATGCTCGTCCTGATAAAGGGAATTGACGGTATAATGGGATAGACCGTTTTTTACATTCAGGTGTTCAAAAAAGACAGCATAGACATCATTGAATGTAAATAAGAAAAGAAAGAATATAATCTTTGAGACACTTTTTGACATAAATGGAAGACAATGTATTTATCGTATTTACTATTAAATCATCTGCAATGATAATAATAAAAATCTTTAAATCTTTAAATTTTTGAAATTTAGAGCTTGATTTGTACAATAATGCTGCCTGTTGAATTATATTGTTATTGAATCTGTTCGTTAATGCTTAAATGTTGCGTATTTTGCCAGAGAACATACTAGTTGAGTATTGTGTGTTGCATAAATAATAAATGCAACGCATAAATAAAATTATGCACATAAGAAGAAATACATTCAATTTTTTGGATGGAAAACACAATAGTTCATTTGTGCAAATGTCTGATATTTAGCTATGTGATATTTCCGAAAAAACTTACTCATTTAGGGGAATTGTTTTGAACATATTTACCATTAATATGAACGTATTTTTCATGCATATAAATTTGTTCGTTGTAAGTTTGCATATCGAAAACTAACTGGTTGATAACTTTAAATTATATAAATACGAAATGAAAAACATTTATTTTAGAGTAATGCTTCATGGTCTGTCGCGTCAATGGGTAGCTGTGCTAATTGCCGGATTGTTTATTTCTGTCTCCGGTCTTGCACAAAAACATTTGATTACCGGAAAAGTAAGTGATGAAAGTGGTGAGTTGATGATTGGTGTCAGTGTTAAAATAAAAAATACAACTACGGGTACGATTACAAATTTTGATGGCAGATATTCTATTGAATCGGTTTCGGCCAAAGATGTGCTTGAATTCAGTTATGTTGGTTATGAGACAAAGACTGTTCAAGTTGGGAATAAATCCGTAATAGACATTGTATTATCTGAAGACACGAAATTACTTGATGAGATTGTTGTGGTAGGTTATGGTACTCAAAAGAAAAGTGACCTGACCGGTTCGGTGGTTTCGGTAAAAGCTGATGATATGAACGCCATCCCGACCTCAAGTGTGGCGGAAATGCTTCGCGGACAAGCAGCTGGTATTGTTGTAACTCAGAATTCTGCCCGTCCCGGTGGAACGTCTGATATTGTTATCCGTGGAAAAAAATCACTTGGCGGGAGCGGGGGAAATGCTCCATTATTCATTGTCGACGGTGTGCCGGTTTCCAATATTGATGATTTTAATTCACAGGATATATTATCAGTAGAAGTATTGAAAGATGCATCTTCTCAGTCAATTTATGGTGCGCGGGCTTCAAACGGAGTAATTCTTATCACTACGAAAAGAGGTGCCGATAACAAAACTACAGTTGATTTTTCTACCTATCTCGGAACTCAACAGCTGAAACGTAATTTTGATTTTTATAGTGGTGAGGAATGGGTACAACTTAAACGAGAGGCCAACAGAAGTTTGTTGGGTGGTGATCCTGATGAAAATGGGATTTATCCCGGCGATGCATCTTTATTTGGCAACATGTATCAGAATCTGCTCAACAAGAAATACACCAATTGGGAAGATTTGATGATAAAACCGGCATTGCAGCAAAAATATGATTTAAGTATTCGTTCAGGAGGCCCTAATACCAAAATATCAGCTTCTCTGGGTTATTTTAATCAGGAGGGTATGATAAAACCGGCATCGTACGATCGTGCAAACTTTAGATTCAATGCTGATCATAAGTTGTCGAACAAGGTGGCTTTGGGATTAAATGTGAATTATACACAATCAAATCGCACGCAGGAAGATGAAAGTTTTAGTAAATTCATAACACAATCTCCTCTTCTTAATCCCTTTAATGATGATGGTAGTTTAAAAGATATTTTAGAAGACTCAAAATGGAATCCTATCTGGAATAATCAAAATATGCTTAACGAATCAAAGTCGAACCGGTTGTTGTTAAATGCCACATTTGATTGGGAAATTATCAAAGGATTAAAATATCGACTCAATGCAAGTTTGAATTCGCGTACTTCTGAACAGGGGACTTACCTGAATTCGTTTCACGAAAAAGGGAGCAACTCAAAAGGAGTAGCTACCATTGAAATGGATCAATACGATGATTATTTGTTGGAAAATATCTTCACATACGATTATAAAATAAACGAAATAAATAAGTTGGATGCTACTTTTGTTCAAAGTATCAACAGTATTAAGTCGTATGAAACGATTATGTCAGGTTCAGGTTTTTCTACCGATGACCTTGGTTACAATAATATTGGAGCAGCAGCTAAAACCGACCCGGTATCACGTAGCATCACTCCCCGCTTTTTGTTGTCGTACATGGGCAGGGTACGTTATAATTTAGCCGATCGTTATTTATTTTCTGCTTCGGCCCGTATCGACGGTTCTTCTGTTTTCGGTGCAAATAACAAATGGGGTTTATTCCCAGCAGCATCGTTTGCCTGGAGAGTTTCCGAAGAAGAGTTCCTCAGTGAAGCCGAATGGTTGTCAAATCTGAAACTGCGTCTGAGTTACGGTGCAGTTGGTAATCAGGCAATTTCTCCTTATCAGTCGCAAGGCCTTGTCAATTCATATTTCTTTCAGTTCGGTTCCGGTGACCCATTTGTCGGTTATTTACCCGGATCACAACTTCCAAATCCAAATTTAAGGTGGGAGACAACTTCATCACTGAATGCGGGAGTTGATTTTGGTATTCTGAAAGATAAAATTTCAGGAACATTAGAGTATTATCATTCAATAACAAGTGATTTATTACTCCCACGTTCCATAAATCAAATTACCGGATATTCATCACAAATGGTAAATGTCGGTGAGGTACTTAATCAGGGTGTGGAACTTACCCTCAATTTTATCCCCGTAAAAACAAAAGATTTTACATGGAATTTGGATGTCAGTGTTTCAGCTAATGAGAACAAAATTCTGGCATTGAATGGGGAACTTGATGAAGAAGGAAAACCTAAAAACGACATTGCCAATCGTTGGTTTATCGGATATAATACTGATGCATACTATGATTATCAGTTTGATGGAATTTGGCAGACCGATGATGTAATTCCTGATTTCGGGCCGAATTATAAACCGGAGCCCGGTGATATAAAAGTAAAAGACGTTGATAAAGATGGACTTATTACTACTGAGGACCGGATTATTATCAATCGTGCTCCGAAATGGGTAGGCTCAATCGGTTCAGTGTTGAAATGGAAAAACGTGGATTTTAGTTTTGACTTTTACACAGTTCAGGGGGCCATACGTTCAAATCCATATTTGTATGATTCCAATTCCGGAGGTGACCTGCACGGAAAACTGAATGGAATAAAGGTAGATTACTGGACACCCGAGAATCCTTCCAATACAGCGCCCCGTCCACGGGATGCCACAATCAATTATTTTTCTGCCTTATCCTATCAGGATGCTTCGTATATTCGTTTACGTAATTTGTCACTGGGCTATAATTTCCCGAAGAAAATGATTGATTCAGTAGGAATTAAGAGTTTAAGAATTTACGGGACAGCCACAAATATCTGGACACAAACCGATTTTCTTTCCTATAGTCCAGAGGTGAGTGCGGGTGGATATCCGGAACCAAAAACATTTGTTGTAGGGTTGAATGTGTCATTTTAAAAGTTAAGCATCTTTTAATAGAAAAAACAAGTCAAAAATCATGAAAAAGTTTTTATATACCGTAATTGTTGCTCTTATCCTTTTTTCTTCAACAGCATGTACTGATTTGTTGGACGAAAAGGTTTATACCAATCCCTCAATTGATTATATTACTTCTACTCCTTCTGGTATGGCGAGTGCTGTCCTGGCGATGTATTATAAGGATCGTGAGTTGTTTCGTAACAACTCGGATACCGAATCGTCGGTCTGGTTGAACCTGCTTATGGGTGATGATATTACAGTTCCCAGAGCTGGGGAAGGTATCCCACAGTTTGGAAGATATGCCAACTTACAAGGATCGACAGGAACTGTAGGACGCATATGGCGGCATATGTATGCCATTATCGGATATGCTAATCTCGTTATTGCGACTTCCGAAAAGGTGGATATGACCGATCCGGTAGCTATTAAGGCTTTGGCAGAGGCTAAGGTTTTCAGGGCGCATGCATACTTTTGGTTGTTGCGTAAGTACGATAGAATTTATCTTAATACCCGCGTTACAACCCCTGAAAACGTAAATGATTCTATTGTATATACTCCGGCTGACCCTAATGCAGTGTATCAATTGATAAACGAAGATCTGGATTATGCGATAAAGAATTTATCATGGGAAACATCTCAGCCCGGTCGTTTAACCCAGGGTGTAGCACGTCACATCAAAGCCAAAGTAGCCGCTTGTCAGCAAAACTGGCAGGAAGTTGCCAATCAGGTGAATACTATTGATAGGAGCGGAAAGTACAGCTTACTTTCAAATGTTGAGGATATTTTTAATGCAGCAGATTTAAATCATAGCGAAGCAATCCTTGTTTCGCAATGGAGTAAAGGAAATGGTGGATGGTATATCGGTTCGGCTTCAAACTCAGGACATCGTTTACCACTGCATTTTACTCCTTTATACAATCAGGAACAGGGAATGATGATTGATTTTGCTTCAGGAGCTTACCCCTGGGGGAGATTGTTCCCTAATAATTATTTGTTGAGTAAATACGACAAAACAAAGGATAAACGCTACAAGGCGTTTTACAAACATGCCTGGGCATATAACAATGCGGCAGGGTTACCACGGGGTAAAAAAGTAGGTGACACAATTGTTGCAGCAAACAATGCACAATATCTTAATTTACATCCGGCTTGTCTTAAATATAATGATTCGTATACCAGATTAACTCCTACTGAGACACAATCATTCAAGGATATTATTATTTACCGGTTAGCTGAAACATATCTGATGGGTGCTGAAGCATATTTCCATTTAGGAAAAACAGACAGTACCTCCTATTATTACAATAAAACATGGGAACGTGCGGGAAATTCAAAGGAGACCCGACCTGTTACCCTGGAAATGATTATTGATGAACATGCCAGGGAATTAGCCATGGAAGGTGATCGTTGGTTTTTCCTGAAACGCAATGGCTTACTGATTGAGCGGGTAAGACAGTTTGGAGGAGAGTTTCTGAAAAATGCCTCCAATGTTGTGTTAATGAATGATACGGCTATCAGAGTAAATATTCAGCCGCATCATGTGAGATTGCCAATCCCGCAAACTCAGATTGAAATTATGGGGGTGGAGAATTTTCCTCAGAATGAGGGCTATAATTAATGTTTCACAGGGTTAAAGAGATGAGAAATTATATATTGCTGATATTAATGCTTTTAGTAGGTCTTCAGGTTGATGCACAAGACCTCAGGAGATCGTATATGCCTGTAAAGGTAGAAGCAAAGAAATGGGTTAAGGGTGATAATAATCAGCCATGGCAATTCTTTGATACGCGCATCCTCGATCAACTCAGCGGCTATAAAGCATCAGACAATAAGGTTAATAAATATGGAAGCTCATTTCAATTAAAATCAAAAGCATCCGGATATTTTAGGGTTGAGAAAATAAATAATCGCTGGTGGGTGATTGATCCTGAGGGATATTGTAATATTCAACGTGTTATTAACGGTTTCCGAAAAGGCACTTCGAAACGCAACGATGCCTCTTTTGATGCGCTTTACAAATCAGATGATGAATGGACCGAGAAATCGGCAGAAAAATTTGCAGAAATAGGTCTCAATGGTACCGGGGCTTGGAGTACGGATACTCTTATTCAGAGATTTAATAATAACTCGAAGAACCTGAAGCTTTCATATTCCATCAATCTGAGATTCATGGCGGCATATGGTCAAAAACGCGGTGGAACTTATCAGTTGCCTGGAAATATAGGTTTTCCTAATCAGACGGTTTTTGTCTTTGACCCTGAATTTCAGGTCTTCTGTGATTCGCTGGCTAATGCGCAGATTAGCGGGCTTAAAAATGACCCGAACTTGTTTGGCTATTTTTCAGACAATGAGTTGCCTTTCGGAATGAAGAATCTGGAGGGATATCTTACATTGAACAATCCTAAAGATCCGGGAAGGATAGCTGCTGAAAAATGGTTAAAAGAAAAGAATGTCACCCGGGAGAAAATTACAGACAGATTAAGAAACGAGTTTGCCGGATTCGTAGCCGATAAGTATTTTATAACTGTATCGGGAGCTATTCGTAAAGCGGACCCCAATCATATGTATCTCGGAAGTCGGTTGCACGGCAGTGCTAAGTTTGTTCCCGAGATAATGAAAGCTGCCGGAAAATACTGTGATGTAGTATCAATCAATTATTACGGTGTTTGGACTCCTGTTGCCGAACATCTGAATAACTGGGCCACGTGGACTAACAAACCATTCATTATTACAGAATTTTACACTAAAGCCATGGATTCAGGATTAGCTAACACAACCGGTGCCGGTTATACTGTTCATACTCAAAAAGATCGTGGATATGCCTATCAGGATTTTTGTCTGGCCCTGCTGGAGTCGAAAAACTGTGTCGGATGGCACTATTTCAAGTATCAGGACAACGACCCGACGGCCAAAGGTGTTGATCCTTCGAATATTGATTCAAATAAAGGGATTGTAAATAACGAATATAAATTATACCGCGATTTAACAGACTTGATGAAACAATTAAACCAACAGATATATTCTCTGATTCAATATTTCGACAATTAACTCATTATGTTCAACTTATAAAAATAATTATTATGAAAAGAAAAATTTTTACTTCATTTTTTCTATCAGCTCTTCTAAGTGTTGGTGCTATTCAGGCTCAGTTATTACTGGAGGAGAACTTTGATTATGATGCTAATCGCCCTTTGGTTCTGGATGCTGTAGCAAGTTCCGATAATTACGATGGTGTGACCGGCTGGTCGACTCAAAGCAATACTCTTTCGGGAACAAATTGTTTCAATATTACTGATGCTCCCCTGACATACAACGGGTATTATTCATCAGGAATTGGCAATGCCATGAAATATACCGGTGATGCAGGACAGGGTGTGTTCAAGTTATTTCCAAAGAACATTAGAAACGATTCTACGGTTTATATCTCCTTTCTGGTTAATTTTCCAAATGTAGCTGTTTCAGGAGGTGATTATTTTCTCGGAATAAAAATGGAACCTTCAGCAACCAGTACAAACTGGGGTGGCCGTGTTTTTGTGGCAGTTGATCCAACTTATACAGGTGAAGAGGTGACGGTGGGTATTAATAAAATGAGTGGTGGAACAACAACATGGGTAAATGCAGCGACAGGACCATTTTTCCCGGCTAACACCACCCTTTTATTTGTGGTTAAATACAAGGTAGGAGTCTTAAATGGTAATTCTGCTACTGAAGAAGCCGGCAAGTTTGATGATGAAATGTCACTTTTCGTAAATCCAGCTTTGACTTCAACAGAACCGACCACACCAACCCTATTCCATGCAAGCCCGACCCAAAACGACTTGTACCGTTATACTTCCAGCGGTTTGATATTTGGGGGAGCAAGAGGAATTTACCTTCGTTCATCGGCAACCGGTAATGCTCCGGCTTATACTATCGATGGCATCCGTGTGGGAGAGAAATGGACAGACGTAGTATTAGCTCCGAATGGCTTGAAAGATGCAACAGCCGATAATTTCTCTTATCGTATGGAGAATAAGAATATTGTGATAACTGCATCGGAATTCAATTACAACAGATATGAACTTACGGCATTATCAGGTCAACGACTGCTTTCGGGTTCATTATTAAATTCTAATGGAAGAATTGATGCCTCCACTTTGAGTTCGGGTGTATATATCCTGACTTTGCAAGGAAATCAAAGAGCATCTGCCAAAATACTTATTCAATAATAGTTTAAGGACGGGAAAACTGAAGTCATCAGTCTTCCTGTCCACTCTCAATAATCAGATCAGAAGGTAGTCAGATGAAAAAAACAATCATATTTCTTGTGGGATTTGTCCTCACTCTGAATTTGTTGACGGCGCAAACTGTAACGAAGACAATATATCCTGTTGACGATACATATACATACAGCAATAATACTATTCGTGGAATGGAGCCATTGCTCAAAACCTATCATTCGGTTTCCGGAAATCAGTATCGACGTATTTCATTTTTGAAATTTGATATTTCAAATTTGTCTCCTTTTGTTCAGTCGGTTAAGTTGCGCTTGTATACGAATGGATTTCCGGCAGGAGGCGATAATGCACATCAGTTCGATTTGTATCCTGTTGCTGTAAGTACATGGTCGGAGGATGATTTGACTTATACGAATTTTATTGAAAAAGCGGGCGCCGATATGACCACGCCGCTTTTATCGTCATTCTCAGTACCTGCGGGACAAGCATTTTCAGCTCAGTATATTGAGTTTTCGGGAGCTAATCTGTTGAAATATATTTCAGATTCATTAGCTGCCGGCAAGCAATATCTTTCTTTCAGAATGCGAGAGAAGTATGTAGTTAAAAGCGGAACATCTGCTGTCATTGTCGAATTTCATTCAAAGGAAAACGCAAGTGGATTTGCTCCTGAACTGGTAGTGGAAGAAAAAGATATGGAGAATCTGAAAGCAGCTGATATAAAGGTGAATAATGTTTCGGTAAGTGATTTTTCGGAGAATAAATACCGTTACGTACAAACCCAGGCATGGGAAGCTACTCTGGTTCCGGTGGTTACTGCCACGGCAAAGTATCCGGAACTTTCATCCGTATCGGTTATACAGGCAGCTTCTCTCTCGGGAACAGAAGAGAGCCGCACTGCGAAAGTGAATATTCAGAAAGGAACGGATGTGTTGACTTATTCAGTTGTTTTTGAATTGTTACCACCTCCTACCGATGCCAGATTATCAGAAGTTAGTGTAGCGGGTAAGTCGCTGGAATTCTTCAATATGGATAAAGAATCGTATATTGTTTATTTGCCATATAGTGCCACTGAAGTTCCTCCCGTTTCGGCACAGACTTATGAGCCGAACGCCAAAGTTCAGATAACGAATGCAACCAGTATAAATTCAAATGATCCTGAAGCAAACCGAACAACGATATTGACGGTAACATCAGGAGATAATTCCGCGACAAAGGTCTATCGGGTAGTATTTAATCGTTTACCCGAATTAGATATTTTTGTGGCAATCGGACAATCGAATATGGCGGGACGGGGCGGTTTTGATGATGTAACCGGGCCTATGGAGAATGTATTTTTACTAACACCTGCCGGCGAGATGGAAATATCCTCGAATCCAATGAATAAGTATTCAAATATCCGGAAAGACATCAGCCTGCAAAAACTTGGTCCTTCCTATACCTGCGCGTTGAAGTTGCAAAATCATTTGAAAAAGCCAGTTGGTTTTGTCGTAAATGCACAGGGAGGTTCGTCAATTACAACCTGGTATCAAGCGGGGAAATCAAACTACGATGCTACAATAACCCGTGCAAAAGAAGCACAAAAGTTCGGTCGTATTCGTGGAGTGATCTGGCATCAGGGTGAAAGTGACGGATCAATTGTTGATACTTACATGGGGCGATTATCAACCATGATTCAAAGTCTGAGAACAGAACTGAATGAGCCGGATTTATTTCTGGTGGCAGGTGAATTAGCCTACTGGCGTGGTGGTGGAACAGGATCAACAGCTTTCAATACTATGATAAGAACCATTTCATCAAATATCACTAAAAGTGATTGGGTTTCTGCAGAAGGGCTTACTCCATTGATTGACGAATCGGATCCGCATTTCGACGGAAATAGTCAGAAAATTTTGGGAGAACGCTATGCAGATAAGATTATTGCGAATGTGTATAACACTACTTCAACAGTAACGATAAAAAAAAACGACTTTCCATCTCTGAAAACATCAGAAAAAGGAATAAAAATAGAGAATAAAAATGGTTTTATTAGATATATAATCAATGATATATCCGGTAGAACAGTTAAGTTCGGGGATTTGCAGCCCAATCAATCGACTGATATTTCAGTTAATCAGGGAATGTATTTCATATCATTCATTCAAGATAATATCCATCAGACTGTCAAGGTCTTTGTTTACTGATAACTAATTAATATTTACTAAAAAATACTATTATGAAAACAAATTACACAATGAAAAATTTTCAAGAGAAATTAAAACGATTCGTACTTTTGATATTAATGTTCTGTCCTGTGTTTTGGGTGATGTCTCAGACAACAGTTGTGACTACAGTGTTTGTAGATGATTTTGAAGGAGATAATATGGATGGGGGGATTCCTGCCACCACTTATACTATTACCAAAGATGTCGGGGCAGGAACTGAACCTGTTGATCCAACTACAACAACGACGATCGGTCAGCTTAGAATCCCTAACAAAAAAGGCTCTGGATTTTATGGTCGAGTATATGTTGCTGGAGACTTATCAGTTTACTCTGCACCTTTTACCTCAAAAATAAGTGAAATTAATGCTGACTCAGTAGTATGGACATTAAACATGAGACAAAATTATAATTCAACTTTATCAGGATTTAGCAATTCGCAAAATGGCGTTGCAACAATATTGGTGGCCGACAACTCAAATTTCTCACTTGCAAACGGATATGCAATTGCGTATGGAGGAGATGCTACTAAACGTTATCGATTGGTAAAATTTAAATCAGGGATATACTCTACTGATAACATCACTACATTGGTTAACGGTCAAACTTCATTATGGTCAGGTCGTGAATATATGAGTTTTCGTGTGGTATATGTTGTTAGTTCAAATACATGGAAATATTATGAAAGAGTGGATGGTTCTGGAGAAACGTCTGATCCTGCAGGTGCAGGTGCGTTCGCTGATCCAAATGCCGGGACATACAATTTCATTGGATCTGTTGTTGATTCAGAACATACAAATATAACTTTGTCAAGTTTTGGTTTTTTGCATAACTATAGTGGAAATATTGATAAAATTATGTGGCTCGACAATTATACTGTTAAAACGTATGTGTTAGATTTAGGAACAAGTCTCGAAATTAATCCGGCACAAAAATTTTATAAATCAACAATAGTTGAGAATGAAATTTCAATTGAAGCAAATGGAGCAAGAGCAATTCTGTATAATTCAGGAGGAGCCATCGTAAAATCGGTTAACATAAATGGAATTAATAAAATTGAAGTTGGTGATAAAGGTTTTTATATTTTAAAGATGGAATCACATCAGGGTGTGGTACAGGTCGAAAAGATAATTATCAGATGATATTTCTATTTTAACAGAGTATGGTAAGGATCATAAGAAGGTTAATCATACTCTGTTTTTTACATCAGTACACATTTTAAACGTCATGAAAATAGATACAAAGATTACAAAATTAGTTATCATATTGTTTTTGTCTTTCAGCATTAATCTTTTAGCCCAGAAAACGCCCAAACCGGTTGTTTTTTACCTGCAAAATCTTCCACAGGAAAGAATCGGGACAGAAACAGATGCTACAATTATTGACAGCCTGCAAAAACAAAACTTTTGGGTAATTCCGGTAGATTGCAGTACTTTTCCTCGCACTTCTCCTGAGCTGGAAGATCAGTTGGTGGCCTTCCACAAGTCTACTCCGACATTGCTGGCCACTTATGCTACTGCAACCGAAGAAGCCGATTTAGACAATATTTATTATGTGCCGGAGGGGTATATCTTAAAACCCAACATTCCCATTTGGAACATCCTTGATCATGGCGTTGATGGATTAATTAACCGCATCATGGATACCTGGAATAAAGAAATTGTAGAAACATTTGGAGTACCTCCGGTTACAAGTCCTGAACAGATGTACGACAAACACGGCAATCCCATTGATTACAATATGTACATGGATCTGATTTACCCAAGTGGTACTGATGCAAAGGATGTGCCTTTAGTTATTAACTTTTCATCTAACTCACCGCGGCAGAAGCCCTTCAATCCTACCGGGACAAATGAAGTGGTGTATCGTAACATGTTTCCTTTTGGTTTTCTTACTACCGGCTATGCGTGGGCAAATGTTGACCATTGTTATAATCCGCTGGCAAGAACGGAAGTGTGGGAATATTTCGACCGTTATACTCTTGAGGACTGGGCAGGTCTGGCACTTGTACGAGCTTATGTGCGTTATATAAACAGTCACCTCGACAATTACAACCTGAATGGGAAAATAGGAACTATGGGTATATCAAAGGCTTCCTACAGTTCTGTTCGAATTGCAAATACAAAGAATGCAGAAGGTCGGGAGCATTTTTTATATGGCGGAGTGGAAAATACGAAACCGCAACCATGGCCGGGTGTGCCAAGTACTATAGACGTAGCTTATGCCGCTGCTGGTAATGGTACCCGTCGGGTTAATACTTATGTTGATAAATTTACTGTTCCAATGGCGACTTCAGCAGGCTCCAAAGATCAGTACAACCAGTGGGATGTTTATCCTGAAGTTGTGAAAAGATTTAATGAGTTGGATAATAATCATCTGGCTTTATGGATGGAAGATCTGGGTCATACTTATCCGGGACTGGGAACTGATTTGGCCACAGGAGAGAATCGTTATAAACTCTTAAAAACATATTTTGACTCTTTTTTGAAGGCTACACCTGCAGAACCGTTAAAGATATTTTATATCTATCCAAAAGAAAATGCTTCTGAAGTGGATACAAAAGGGCTTACCCGTATTCTTATTCATGATGGTATTTTGCCAACAGCAATGCTTGGGTTGAGTCCATATGCTCCCATAACAGTGAGATTCCTTACTGCAGTTGATTCGGTTGCTTTTGTTCAAAATGTGAAAATATATCATAAGTTGTCCAATACAGAAATAACAGGAAGCTGGAAGGTGAAAACAGGTAATACAACTTTTGAATTTACACCGGAAAATGCTTTGGTAAAAGATGAAATATACAAAATTGTTGTTGCAGCCAATCTTGAAAATATTCACGGACAGAAAATGAATGCGGAAACTACAAGAGAATTTACGGTTACAAAAGAAGGTGAAGCGGAGGTTGAAACCCAAAGTGTTTTGATTTATCCTACTGACGATACATATCAGAAAACATCATTGGGAACTACCGCTTATGGTGCTCAGAATACCATGCGTGTACGTTATAGCCCTTATGGTGACTGGCGTTTTGATGGCTATATCAAATTTAATATATCTGAATGTGATGTCAGCAAGATAAAGTCGGCTAAAATAAAGTTGTCGTCATCAACAACACTTACCGGTGATCCCGTTTCCCTGACCATTTATAAAACAGCAACGAACTGGACAGAGTCAACTTTATTGTCGACAAGCAGACCGTCTATAGTTGGTGACGGGCTGGACGTGGTTAATTTCACAGGCACTGAATTATGGACATATTTCGATGTGACAAATCAGTTGAAGTCTGATCTTAATGAAGCTCAGGAGGTAATAAGTTTTATGATTAGAGCGGCAACGGGAGGAAGTACAGAAAATGTATATTTTAATACTAAAGAAGTGACAAACGAGACCTTAAAGCCGGTATTGGTGGTGGAAGAAATAGTCCCTACAACAGGGTTAACTCCGCAACCTATTCCGGAACTACAGGTGTACGTTGCAGATAAAACGCTATATTATAAGGGGGATGATAAATTATTGATCAGAATTTATGATATGAGCGGCAGATCATTTCTTACAAAGCTGCTGAATGGTGCTCAAACTGTTGATCTGAAGGCAATAACTTCGGGTATCTATGCTATGACCCTCCAAAGTGAAAATAGCTTTAAAAGTATAAAGATCAGGTTGTGAGTTTTTATGGAAAAAATATATATATTTAATGAATAATGTAATAATTATTAGTGAGTTGATTGTTAGTTGAATAATTAATTTGCTGATGAAAATATAAATGATAATTTATGATTGTTTTAAGAAAATTTCTATGCCCGGTTTTATTTGTATTATCAGTTTCACTTTTTGCTCAGGTTGATTATGAAACCATCCAGGTAAAAAGTAATTACAGTGGTAGCTGGGGAACGCAACGCGCCAAACTGGTGTCGTTGATTCCCGGTTATAATCCTGTAACCGATGGTAGCGATGATTTTACCAGGTATGGAACCTATAAATATTTAAGAACTGATTCTACGGGCTTTTTCTATGTGAAGAAGATTGACGGTCGCTGGTGGATGATTGATCCTGATGGATATGCCGGTATAAACATGGCGGTGACAAGTTTCGGCTCGTCAAATATCCAAAACGATTATGATATCATCCGTCGGAATGGTTTTAATGGAACCGGAAATTTCCTGGCGAGTGAGAGTCAAACAAAATCCGGATATAATCTACAAAACTATGCTACCTTCTCGTTTACACGCAGAGTCAATTTTTTCCTGAGCTATAAAAATGTCAGAAAGAATTATTATACCACTCCGACGGCAGTTCAGGGTAGCCTGGATCATGTCCTTGTTTTTGATCCACAGTTTGAGATTTACTGTGATAATCTGGCTAAAACCAACGTAACACCTTTTGCAGCTGAACGCGATTTGCTGGGATGGTTTACTGATAACGAAATCAACTTCAATCAGGATCAATTGCGTAATTTTGTGAAGGATTTGCCTGTGGGAGACCCCTGCCGCGATTCTGCGTTAGTATTTGCAGCTTCAAAAGGATTGACCGAAGCTGATTGCATCAATTATACTTCTAAGGTAACCGAGACGATTAAGCAGGAATTTGCTACTTTGCTTGCCGAGCGTTATTTCAGGATTGCTTCTCAGGCAATTCGTAAATATGATCCTAATCACTTGATTCTGGGAAGTCGTTTCCATGGACGTCCGCGTGGTATTCAATCTGTTGTGGATGCATCGCATAAATATATGGATGTTACGTCAGTGAATTTCTATGATCGTTTTAGTCCGGGCGAACAAATTGCAAAGGATACCTGGACAGCCGATAAGCCATGCCTTGTAGGTGAATTTTATATCAAGGATATCAATACCCAAACTACCTCGCAGTCAGGTGCGGGATGGTATGTTAACTCGCAGGCACACCGCGGATATTTTTATCAGAATAGTTGTCTGGATTTACTTAAGAACAAGAATTATATAGGCTGGCATTATTTCAGGTTCAAAGACGATGATGATGGCTCCAATAAAGGAATCGTCAGCAATGCATTGACTGAATACGTTGAAATGACCCGATATATGGAGGAATTTAATAAACAGGTGTATCATTTGTGTGATTTCTACGACGGTAAGGATCGCCGGCCTAAAATGACTATCACTTCTGAAACAGTTCCTGTGGTGGCAGATACTTATGTTATTCCGGGAGCTTCCAATACTGAAAATTTTGGAACAAATCAGGAGTTGGAAGTAAGGTATCACACTACTGAAGCAAATCGACGCGAGGCTTTTCTTAAGTTTGATTTGTCTGCATATAAACCATTACTTCCCTATCTGAAAAATGCGGAACTTGAAGTTACCTGTACCTCATCAAATGCCTCGTTACGTTCGGTTTTTGCTTCCGGTATCAGTGATACAAGCTGGGAGGAAACAACCTTTAACGGATCGTTGCGACAGTCAAATGCAGACTGGAAAAACGGCTATAACAGGTTAGCTTTTCAGAAAGGTGTTATCAGTACCGGTAAATTAAAATTTGATGTTACGAACTGGATATACGATCAACCGGATAATACTGTTGTATCTTTCAGAATACACGATTTTACTTCAACTGATTTGTCTGTTAAGATTGCATCAGGTGAATTTTCAGATATTGATGCTCGCCCGGTGCTTAAACTGACGTTTTATGACCCCAATTCTACTGATGTTCCAACGGTTGATTTAAACAATCGCGATCTATATAATATCTATCCAAATCCTGTGCGCGACTTACTTCACATAAAAGGTGACGGTGTTGCATTGGTGGAATTGTTTTCTTTAAAAGGGGAGCGACTATTGAGTACGGCACATAATTCAATCAATGTTTCAGGTTTTGAAAATGGAATATATTTACTTAAAGTATTAAATACTAATGGTACAAGTGTTTTTGTAAAAGTCAATATTATCAGTTAGCAGATTAAATCTATTTTATGCAAAATGAACCGAAATAATTCAATTTTTAGTTTTATTCTTATCGGCTGTATTATTGCTTTTTCAACTTTATGCATAGCAACCGGACAAACAAACATGCAATTACCTGTTTCGCTGAGGTTTGAGAACGGGTCGGAAGTTAAGTCGGTTAAAGACTGGAAAAAACGCAGAAATGAGATTTTGAGGATTTTTGAACAGGAAGTGTATGGAACTTCACCACAACTTCCTCCGAAAGTAAATTTTACTATTGAAAGTGTGAATAAAAATGCACTTGGAGGCAAGGCGACTAAGAAAAGGGTGAATTTATATCTGGATAAGTTTTCAACACCGATAGAATTACTTATTTATTATCCGAATAACGGATTGAAAAAGTCGCCGGCTTTTCTGGGTCAGAATTTCTTTGGAAATTATTCCACCACAACGGATGAAGAAGTTCCGTTAACCAAACAATGGGTACCAGACAAAGGTGGTGTTGGTAATCGGGCTGATGAAGCATTCAGAGGAATACAAGGCGGAAGATGGCCGGTAGAGAAGATTATTGATGCCGGTTATGCTCTGATAACCGTTTATTGCGGAGATATCGATCCTGATTCAGATACCGAATACAAAAATGGAGTGCTTCGTTTATATGAAAATCAGGGGTATACTTGGGGAAGATTGGCGGCATGGTCGTGGGGATTACGCTATGTGATGAACTATCTGGAGAAGGATAATCGGATTAACTCAAAACAGGTGGCTGTAGTCGGCCATTCCCGTTTGGGGAAAGCTGCATTATGGGCAGGAGCAACTGATGAAAGATTTGCTTTGGTAATTTCAAATAACTCCGGTTGCGGTGGAGCAGCTTTGTTTCGTCAGAAAAAAGGAGAGAGAATTAGTAATATCAACAAAAGATTTCCTTTCTGGTTCTGTGAGAATTTCAAAAAATATAATGACAGAGAAGAAGAACTCCCTGTTGATCAACATCAATTAATTGCGTTAATGGCTCCCCGTCCTGTATATGTGGCAAGTGCGGAGAAAGATATATGGGCTGATCCTGAAGCTGAGTTTCTTAGTGCTTATCATGCTGGTGATGTATATAAACTTTTTGGATTAAGAGGTCTTGAGAATTGTGGTTTTCCTAAGTTGGAGCAGCCATGTCACGCAGGCAACATCGGTTATCATATTCGTTCAGGTGGACACGATATTACTGATTATGATTGGGAACAGTATATAAAATTTGCCGATATTCAATTCAGAAAGAAACGCAAGAAACTATGATTTTATAAATCATGTGAATCAGAACCTGAAATGTGCTTTTCTCTTCCTGCTTCGTATTAATTAAAGTGAGTTCGATATAAGCAAATAATTCACAATTGAGTTAAAACCCCGTACGGGGTTATCCGTATTTTGCCCCATACGGTGCAGATTACCTGTTTGATTATCGTTTGCATATATTATTTTTCTTATATCGAACTCACTTTAATTTTTTTATTCGTTAACTTAACTTCTTATAACAAGATCTTTTTTAGTATCGTCTTTCCCTCAATATTGAAATGAATAAAATAAACGCCGGGATACCCAATACTAACTTCTCTCTCTGAACTGAAAGCGATTTCACCATTGAAAACTGTCTGTCCGGTTATATTGTATACCCTGATGTCTGCATTCTCTGTGAATCTGTTTTCGATGATTAAGCTGTTTTTTTTACGATAAAGAGAAATTCTTTCGTTGGAGTTTATCCCTGATACGGCTGTTTGCAGATTAAAATTTATTTCATAATATTGTTTCGTTCCGTTCTCTGAGGTAACAGCAAGTGTTGCTTTTTGTTGAGCATTACTTCCACTGAAGGCTGAAGTAATGCTTGCATAGGGATTGTTCGTGAAGCCGGTAATCTGAGGTGCTTTCTGAAAGGATTCCGACAGATAATAACTTAACGTCCCGGGCTGAAAATTCGGTAATTTCACACCATTAATCTTTATAGCAACCAGACTTGCATCATTGCTTTCCTGACAGGTTGACGTGCCGGGTGAGTAGCTGTAGCCAGAAACCCAACTATCTGTACGGAAAGGTCCTGCAGGTAAATCTTCCGAATTTTGTAAATTACAAACCGGATTCTTTGCCCAACCGTAACGTATCGCTACGGGGATTGTCACCTGATTACTGTTCAGAACAATGGTACTGTCGTTAATAATCTTTGCTGTTGCGGATTTGAACACTTTATCTGCCGCTGCAATAGCAAAACCTTTTAACCCGGTATCACCGGTTTTAAATTTTAATCCGCTTCCTGTGTTTTTGAATACGAGATATGCGCTGTCGTTGCTGAAATAGTAGCGGGTCAATATCGGACTTTCTCCAACTATAGGTTGATTATAAGTGTTTTTAAGCGCGATGTAAGCCAGCCTTTTTCCCACAGGCAACTTGTTCTTTGGATGAATTCTTATCAGATCATCTGAATTGTCAGGGTCCTCATTTGTGTCGATAGAAACCGCCATGCCGATATTCGGTATGTTTTCCACCGTAAGCAATTGTTCCTGTTGCTCACGTATGTCCTGCCAGTTTCCTTCTTCGTAAAGTTGATTTGCCGAGATTCCCATGTTAAACATTTGCACATAGTAAAAAGGAAGGTTTCCCATCGCCCAAAGCGAACGCCAGTCTTCAATGAGTTTTTTCATCATCAAGCGATATTCTAATGCGCGTTTCGTATTACTTTCTCCCTGATAATAAATAAATCCTTTGATGGGGAAACCTGTTAACGGATGAATCTGACCATTGTAATTGGTAGACGGATAGCTGTTTGCATTACTGGCATCCATTCCTGCAATCCTACCTGCCACTTTGCAAAGTTCCGGATCGGTAGTTATTTTATGGTTACTCATCCATGTTTCCAGTTCTGTACCACCTCTGTATGATTGTATGATGCCAATAGGAATATTCTGAGATTTATTAATTTCGCGTGCAAAGATATAAGCAACGGCCGAAACTTTATCACCTACTTCGGTGCTGTTACATACAAACCAGGGAGCGGAACTACCGTTGACTCTTTCCTGTGGTTCATTTGTCGCCAAATAACTTGCCCTGAAAGAACGAATCAACGGATAATTGTCGGCCTCAGCGATCACTTCTGTTGCCTCAAGTAAGTGACTTACCTTCTTTTCCATATTCGATTGTCCACCGGCAAACCAAACATCACCCACAAGGATATTGTCGAGAATCTGTAGTGTGTTCGGATTGTTTATGATGCCAAATTTCAGGGAGCAGGGAATGCTGGAAACCTGCTGGGCAGGTAATTCAAGGTTCCAGCGCCCGTTTTGGTCAATAACCGCTGAATCAGAAATAATGACTCCTTGTCGGTCGAACTCCACTTTTACAGTATCACCTTCACTTCCCCATCCGTTAAATTTAAGAGGGGTTTCACGTTGCAATACCATGTTTGGACTGATGAATTTTGGTAACTCAATAAATTGATTTTTAACTGCCTCGCCTTTTATCGAAGCCCAATCAGGCGTAACCCTGATACCATCAAGTTTGAAATTACCACTGTTGGCTCGTCCTTGTATGGCTAAAACGTTTGCCGAGACATCATTTCCCGCATCGGTAAGGGGTCCTATTGATGGTGTTCCGGGGTCACCGGCTTTTAAATCGGGATTTACAAATAAGCTGACTTTATCATCCGTTCCTGAACCAGAAAGGAATTCATATTTCACAACAACAAGATAAGTGGTGCCAAAAACATAAGGTGTTCCTGACGTGTAGGTGACGGTTCCTGTGGTTGTTTTTGTTAAACCGAACTGGAAGCCTGTTCCGCCGCTTTTCAGATAAGCTCTGCCACGAAAAGCGCCATTGCTGTATAAACCGATAAAAAAATCGCCACTTCCGGCAGAGTTGACATTAATAAGAAATGAATAGTAGTATGTGCCGGTCAAAGTTGCCGTAAACGTCTTTTGCACACGATCAGTTGTGGGTGTAAAACCGGCAGCCAAGCCGGTTCCTGAACCGGGATAATCAGGGTATGATAAACCTGAATCTGAAATTACAACCCTGTTTGTTGCGGAAGTTCCTGTTGTCCAGTCGTTTTGTCCTGCCAGATTAGTTCCGCTTACGAGATTGAAATCTTCACTCAGAAATAATGTCTGAGCATTGATAATATTAGCTACATTTATTACACAGAATAAAAGTATTAATCTAAAAATGTTTGAGGAAGATGTTTTCATGCTATTGAGTTTTATTCTTTAAATCATTTCTATAGCAGCTTTCATGTATCCCATTGCGTAAGCCATACCTGCGTGCCATGGGGCATCACAACTCATTTGGGGTGTGTGATCCGGGACTAATACTCCCTGATAATTATTTCTTTTCAATATTCTCAGAATTTTAATCATGTCAATATCACCCTCATCGATAAATACTTCCTTGTATTCAGGGGCTTTTCCTTTAATATTGCGAAAATGAATATAACTAATCTTCTGTTGTATGCTGTATTTATCCGTTACGCTATAAATATCACCATCCGTCATTTCCGCTAAACTTCCCAAGCAAAATTCAAGTTGATTTGCAGGACTGGGAACTGTATTTATCAATTTATCATAAAGTTGCGGTTGATACACTAAGCGAGGTGTTTTTCGCAGAAATGGAACTGGTGGATCGTCGGGATGTGCTGCAAGTATTACTCCGGCTTCCTCCGCAACCGGCAATAATTCGCTCAGGAACCAATCCAGACGATTCCATAATTCATCGTGCGTAATTTGACCTGCTTCGACATTGTAATTCACCGAATCGAGTTGCATATTCCACACAAGACCTTCAGGAAGTGAGTTGTCGTTTATTTCGTTCATGCCTACCGATTCGGCTCCACCACGGGCAAAGGATTGTTTAATTCTGCCGGTAACTCCTGCAATAGAGAAATTATATCCCATACATGGAATGCCGGCTTTCCCCATATTGCGGATAATTTGTTTCAGAAATTCAATTTGTTCCTGCTTCTTTGGTCCATCAAGCAATACATCGTACCAATGGGCAGGATTAAAGTTCTCGATGGCATACCATTCCAACCCCTGTTCATTGAGTTCTTTTTTCAGTTGAAGCATATATTCCACTGTCCACAGGAAATCTTCTTCTCTGTCGGCCACTCCCCAACCATCTCCATTATCAATCGGTTGATCATTTATGATGGTGTTGTTTTCCTTTTTCTTAAAATAATCAACTAAATGAACAACTACATGAGTTGCCCCACATTGGCGTGCAAACCTGAAATTCTCAGGAGTAAGCATGTGTCTGTAAAGATTAAAACCTAATTTCATAAAGGGTAAATTTTAAAAACCAATTGATACACCGCCATCGACAGGGATTATTGCTCCTGTGATATATGATGAAGCATCAGAAGCAAGAAAAACACTTGTCAATCCTATGTCGTCAATTGTACCAAACCGGCCAAGCGGGGTACGATTGATGATTTTTTCTTTTCGTTTCGGGTCCGAAGCCATAGCTCGTGCCGACATATCCGTTTCAATCCAACCCGGAGCTATAGCGTTCGAGCGTATCTGGTGCTGACCTACTTCAACAGCTAAAGTGCGCATCAATCCGATAAGCCCTGATTTAGCGGAAGAATAGGCAATGACCTGAGGTATTCCAAACAACGAAGCCATCGACGCAATAAAAATAACAGAGCCGGATTGTTGCGGAATCATCCATTGCTTCAGAACCAGGCTTGTCAAAACATGGACACCTGTCAGATTGGTCGCAATAATCTTTTCAAATTCTTCGGCACTTGTTTCTGTTGCCCATTTTTTGAGATTGATGCCTGCATTATTTACTAAAATATCTATATTTTTATGTTTTCCGGCAATTGTTTCAACTAACTTTTGCGAAGAGTTATAATCGGCAATATCATTCACAAAATAGCTAACTTTAGATCCCAGCATCTCACAGGCTTCAATTAAAGTAGCTTCAGTTCTGCCGGTAATGATAACTGTTGCACCGGCATGTATCAGGTGCCGGGTGATGGCAAGTCCGATTCCCTTACCACCACCGGTAACCAATGCCGTTTTACCGTCTAATCTGAAAGTGTCGTTTTTAATTTGCATTATAGATCAGTTTTTTATTGCTTTATCGATTTTGAATGGTTCTCCTTTCCATGCTTTTTTGTTTGTCCAATCCATAGGTTTTCCCGTCCAGAATTCATCTTCAACAGGCAGTCCCAATGGCAGAAAAACAGCTGTACACAAATATGAACTTCCTGTTGAAATATAGGATTCAGCTATATCAGGTTGATGTCCGGCAAAACCAAGTTTGAGCCAACCGTTTTTGTCGAAGGTACCGGGTTGCTTCATCTGTCTTTTGATGACAGCAGTCAGGGCTGATCTTACCTGTGATGGTTTCAGATATTCAGGAAGTTGATGTAATAAAGCCGTTTGCGACAAAGCATGAAAACTGCCGAAACGATACGCCAGTGACCGACCGATTGCCGGATAAGTGCCTTCGGGCGAAATGAGTCTTTCCATCTCGTCGGCATACCTGCTTAATCTGACAGTCTGGATTTTCAGTTTCCCGGCATAAGAAGGATGGACATTCTTTATGGCATTAAGCACATCATACAGCATCGGATGAATGACTAAGCTATTGTAATAATCAAAATGAAAAGCAGCTCCATCACCATACCATCCATCTCCTTTATACCATTCCTGAAAACTGTTTAAGGCATAGTCAATTGTGTTGAAGTTACAGGAACCGGTGACCTGATAAAGAAAAGCCTCAATCGTTGCTGAAAAAAGCAACCAGTTGTTATCACTAGGTTTGATGGCTCTGGTAGCAATGAATGATTTAATGAATAAGTTTTGCGTTCTTTTGTCGAGTCTGTTCCAGAGTTGTTTTGGAGCCCGCAAAAATCCCTGAGCCAGGAAAGCTGCATCCACCAAAACTTGTCTGTCTGCATTAAAGCTCAGAAAATCGGGGGAGGTTGAATCTACTACATTTTTCAGGCCGGCAAGTGTTATCAGAATGTATTTTTCTCTTAGTTTTCCTTCTTTTGTTTCGTCCGGACCTAATTCAAGCCAGGGAGAGATGCCGCAGATTGTACGGCCTACAGCTTCCAAATGAGAAACCAATTCTCTGTTACGTTTACTCCCTTCGGCAGTTGTCTCTACAGGCATATTCGAACGCAGGGTCTTCTGACTCAGATGATACAGTACCGGAGATGAAATTTTAGTGAGAGACTCTATCCATAAAGCTCTTTCATAGGCTTTTGAGTTGGTTCCTCCGGTTGCAGGAATTAGAATTCCTCCCCATAGAAAAATTAAAAAAAAGATGGTTGTACGTTTCATTGCTCTTATTTTTTTGTCATCTTTTTATATTTAAGCAAGGCTTCCAGAAAGTAATAATCAGCATAGGTAAGCGGAACATCAACTTCGTTATTGCGTGCCATAAACCCTACGCTGTGTTTCAATATGAAATTTCCGTTTTCACCTGGTTTTGCAAAGTACACGGGACTCATGAGTGATTTTAATTGTGCCTGACCTATGTCGAAATACTTTTTGCCTGATTTTTTGTCAACTAAGGTACTCAATTCTAAGAAAGCCGATGCCATGACGGCTCCTGCAGAAGCGTCGCGCAATGTATTCGGAATCTGAGGAGCATCAAAATCCCAATAAGGAATTTTGTCTTTCGGCAGGTTCTTATGCTGCATAATGAATCCGGCAATTTTTTGTGCATGTTGCAGATATGCCGGTTTTTTTGTTTCACGGTACATCATCACATAGCCGTATAAACCCCATGCCTGGCCTCGGGCCCACGCCGACTCGTTGTGAGAACCCTGAAATGTTACCCGATCAACAAAGCCCCCTTTTATGGTGTCATAGCTTACCACATGGTATGAGCTACCGTCAGGCCGGAAATGATTCTTAAGAGTTGTATTTGCATGTGTTTCTGCAATCTTAAGATAAGAACTGTCACCTGATATCCGTGTGGCATTAACTAAAAGTTCCAGATTCATCATATTGTCAATGATGACCGGATACTGCCATTTAATATTATTCCAGGACTTAATGCACCCTGTTACAGGATTAAAGCGTGTTGAAAGGGATTTTGCAGCATTGATAATTACAGACTCATTTGTTTTGTCTCCGGTAATACGTAATGCATTCCCGAAACTACAGTATATCATAAACCCTACATCGTGATTGTCGGTCGTGTATTGTTGATTGATGACACGCCGGGTAAGCTCCATAGCGGCATCCTCTACTTCTTTTTTGCCCGATGATTCATATAGATACCAAAGTGTTCCAGGGAAGAATCCACTTGTCCACCACTTGTCATTAGAAATAACCAGCTTACCTTTTTGATCAATGGTACGGGGCAATTTGTCCGGGAATACTTTTACCTCGTTGTAAAGTCGCATAGCTTGTTCCAAAGATAAATCCAATGTTCTTTGAAGTTGTTTGTCACTGATACGACTACCGGCAAAGGTCATAAAACTACAAAATAATAAAACTGAAATGGGCAAACTTCTTTTCATGATTGTGATGTTATTGATAAGCAAATAATTCAAATACAAATATCCTCAATTATTTTGACTGGTGAATGATAATTTTGTTCAGTTAATTGTAAACATAGTTCATAATGCATTATGAAGTTCGATTTGAATGAAATTCACTATTTATTGGACAATTGTTTTATTCGTCAGGGTAAACTCTGTATATTTTTGCAGACAGAAAATTTAAACAATTAGTATTCATGAAGATTAATTCCTGGAAAATCGTTTTTTATTTGTTGTTTTTTGCTCAGGTTTTAGTTGCAAACGGACAAAGGATTCGGTATTCGATCAATGAAAACTGGCATTTTATAAGGGCGGATGTTCCGTACCCAACTCAGTCCCTATTTGAAAATTCCGGCCGGTTAGTTAGTTTCCCACATACCTGGAATGTTGAAGATGTCATGGATGATACCCCCGGGTATTACCGGAATATTGCCTGGTATAGTAGAAATATCAATATCCCATCGGAATATAAGGAGAAACAGTTAACCCTCTTTTTTGAAGGGGCCAATCAGGAGGTCGAACTTTTCGTTAATGGAAAAAGTGTTGGCGTACATGTTGGAGGCTATACGCGCTTCAGCTTTAATATTACTGATTATGTTCATGTTGGAAGTCAAAATCAGCTTGTCATAAAAGTAAATAACAGATTTAATGAAGACATACCTCCACTATCAGCGGATTTTACTTTTTTTGGAGGTATCTATCGTGATGTTTACATGATAGTGACTTCCGGTCAGCATATCTCTACAACCCATTACGCATCATCGGGAGTTTATCTGCGTACCCCGGAAGTAAGTCAAGAAAAGGCAAGGCTCGAAATTAAAACCATGCTGACGAATGCAGCTTCTGTGACTAAAAATATTAGGATTGAGCATACGGTTATCGGACCGGATAAGAATGTGGTCATTACCACTTCCAAAAATATTAAACTGGCAAAGAACAGTGAAAATATCCCCAGCGAACAAACACTTAAGATATTGAACCCCGGGTTGTGGAGTCCAGAATATCCGGTCTTGTACGGAGTGTATACAAGGGTTTATGATGTCGGAAATAAAGTCCTGTTAGATGAAGTATATCAGCCGCTAGGTTTCAGATGGTTTGAGTTTACCACAGAAAAAGGATTTGTGTTGAACGGGAAACCTTATAAACTTATCGGCACCAACCGCCATCAATGTTTTGATAAAATGGGCAATGCATTGCCCGACGAAATACATATTCGTGATGTGAAATTGTTGAAGGATATGGGCGCAAACTTCCTGCGGGTTTCACATTATCCTCAGGATCCTACCGTGATGGAATTATGTGATAAACTGGGAATTATTACCTCCGTTGAGATCCCGATTGTAAACGCTATCACAGAAAGTCAGGAGTTTACCCGTAACAGCATCGAGATGGCCCGTGAGATGGTTTTTCAGGATTATAACCGTCCGTCAGTGCTTGTCTGGGCGTATATGAATGAGGTGTTGCTTAAGCTTCCATTCAAAAATGACACTGTTCTGCATGAACGTTACCTCAAATCGGTGGAGGTTTTAGCAAAAAAAATTGAAAATCAGATTCGGTTAGATGACCCCGATCGCTATACCATGATCCCTTTTCATGGCAGTATAGATTTATATTATAATTCAGGACTGTCGCAAATCCCTATGATTGTCGGATGGAATCTGTATCAGGGATGGTATGGTGGTACTTTTGATAAGTTGGATGTTTTTCTGGATGTAGCACACGAAAAAATGAAAGGAAAACCATTTATCATTACA
>JAYFQH010000025.1:0-14446 GCA_034927265.1 Paludibacter sp. | reverse complement strand
TGAACGAAATAAAGAACACCCGGGTAAAAAAAGGAACTGCGGCAGTGTGGTTACTTTATGATATGGGGTTTGTAGTTAAAACACCCTCAGGGGCTTTCGGAATCGACATTGAACATCGCCTGGCAGAGCAGCTTGAGCCCTACCTCGACTTTTTATGTGTTACTCATAACCACGGCGACCACGCTCATACCGGACTTATGGATGCCATGAACAAGAAGGGCAAGCCTGTAGTGTCGAATTTTTACACAAAAGACACAAAATACTTTTCGAAAACTGCTGCAAGTTATAAAATTGGAAACTTCACCATCCAGACCGATATTTCCGACCATCTTACTAACCCGAAATTACCGGATTTTGTTACGGTTTTTCGTATTCAGTGCGGCAAAGATGCGGGCAACTTTTCTATATTGCATTGTGGAGACTCTGGTTTCAACCCCCTGCATTTTACTAAAGTTCAGGGACCTGTCAACATGGTAGTCCTCAGGTACGGGGCTTCAAGAGAGAATAATATTCTGGGCACGGGTAGCGGACAAGTACAAGCTGATTATGCTGTTTTATCTCATTTAATTGAACTAAGACACAAACCGTGGCCTCACGGACAAGCATCTATCGGAGAAGCACTTAAAAATCTGCCTTCAGTGAAATGTGAAAAAACAATTCTTCCGTTTTGGGGGGAGAAAATGATGTGGGAGAAGGGGGAAATGCATTAAATATTATTGTGTTGGTTAACGCTTATTTCTTCTCCTGTTTCTTTGATAATTTTTTGATAGAAACGCCGTTCACTCGCCCGTATTTCACGGATACGTTCCAGCAGTTCATCAAAATAATCCTGCCCGAAACTTTTGCCTTGCTTTAGTCGCTCATCGTCCATCACAAAACCTTTGATGATAAACTCATTCAGTGTTTGTGTTGCCCATTTTCTGAACTCAGTTGCCTGCGAAGAGTTTACACGGTATCCTACAGCAAGGATGGCTTCGAGACGGTAGAACTCCATTGACCGAGTCACTTCACGGTTGCCCTCCTTTTGAACTGTTTCCAAAATGGAAACAGTTGAAGACATGTCGAGCTCTCCCGTTTCAAAAATATTCTTCTGATGCTTACTCACTGCAGGCACATTCACCCCAAACAGCTCAGCCATGGCTTTTTGAGTAAGCCAGAACGTGCCTTCCTGAAAGAATACGCTTACCTTCGCGTTTTTTCCGGCGGGATTGAAGAGGAGGATATTTTTGGTTTGCATGCTAATGGTTTTCTTATTGGTAAAACAGATAAATGACAAATAAAAATCAACTTAAAAAGTTCATTTGGTTGAATATGCAAATTTAGTTATTAATTTAATATCGCAAAGAGGTGTATTATGTAGTTTTATAGCATAGATTTACATTGCCGGTAACAATAGAACTAAGACATAAACCGTGGCCTCACGGACAAGCATCTATTGGAGAAGCTCTTAAAAATCTTCCTTTGGTGAAATGTGAAAAAACAATAGTACTTATCTCTTTTACACCCACAACGACTCCTTTTTGCTAAGCACTACAATTGCTTGTTCTGCAATTTTGTCGGGAGTCAACACATCCGTTTTTCCGAAATTTTCAGAGAGTTGACCTTCTTCAATCATTGTAACAATATATTGGAATTTTGTTCCTTTATCCTGTAAACCCTGAATGAAATGATAAAGGGCAACAAAATGAGCTTTATCCATACCGTCAAAGATTCCATCATGTATCAGGAATTTGGGAGCATTGATTTTTTTTATAATTGTGTTGATCATGATGGCAATATCATACACCAATGTTCTTCCTTTATTCCATCCCTTTGACTCTTCTTTGTCGAAAGAGATACTAATGTCCACTTTGTTTTTGCCTTCATAATCGGGGCTTATAGAAAATCCCGACTCATCGCTTTCAGGATAGATAGCCTGATACACTTCCGTAAAAAGCGCCTCGAAAGCATCAATGTCAGTCCTTATGCTATCGACTAAAACAACCGCTTCCTGCTTTAAACTTGCGTCCCTAATATCATTTTCTGCTTTCAGTTTTTGCAAGTCATTGTAAACTCTGATTTTCCCTTCCAAATCAGCAATGTCCTTTTCCTTTTCCCCCAGTAAATAAAACGCTTCAGTCAAATCTTTAAACGCTTCTTTCGATTTCAGAAATCCAAATAATTTCTGTCGTTCTGTATCCAACAATTGAATTTCCTTTTCTTGTTCTCTGATGGTTTTTTCCAATTCCTGAATTTCATCTTTCAAAAACTCTTCTCGTGAACTGGCAATCTTTTTTCTAAACTCAACAGCTTCCTTCAGTGATTTGCTGATTTGATGTTGGAACATTATGTTTAACTCGGTATAAAGCTTCTCTATGCTTCTGATCCTGGAGTCTGAAATTGAGTCTTTTAATTCGCAACTCTCTTTATACGAATGCACTTTTTTTGATAACCAGAAATTCTGTTCTGATATAAACTTTATTCTTGAAGTGAGTTCATTCAGCTTCACTTCAATGTCTTTATGTTGATCTGCCAACCTGAAAGCTTCGACCGCGGTTTTAATTTTTCTCGCCTCATTCCTTAATTTGCTCAACCTGCTTTCAACATCTTTAATCGTAATGTTATAATCTTTCTCAACTATCTTTTTGACTTGACTGATTGCTTTTTGTCGGTCTTTGACATCTTTCTGAATTTCTAAATTCTCATTCAATATCGCGTTATCAAATCCCATCAGGAAAAAATGATAAGGTAATAATTCGTATAGGGCATTTCCTACCGGAAGAAAATTGATTGGATCGGAGAATTCATCCTTCAAATTCTTCTTTTTATGAATTTTCATAAAGAATGAAAGTAATGCCCTGTACCAACTTTCTTTTAGATATCCCGGATAATCCGGATTATTGAAAACCAGATTGAAAAGATCTTTTTTTGCCTCTTTGATTTCAACTTCCCTCTCATCTCCAACAGGTCCAATTATTACCGCAGATCTTTGAATGTTTCGTTTAATGACATAAACTTCACCTTGCACCTCAAATTCAAGGACAACTGTGTAGGCTTCTAATCGCTGTCTTTCTTTGTAAAGTCGTGAATTTTTGGCATTAAAGTCAGCCAGCAAACAAAAGTCAATCAAATCGCAAACAGATGATTTCCCCAATCCATTTAAAGATTCCTTGCTATCGGTTTGACTTTCCTTTTTACCGAATATAAAATTAAAACCATCAATAAAAATAATAGTGTGAGGATGTTCGGGTTTGCCTGAACGAAACAAACCGAGGGGTTCACTATAAAGTTTTCTCAGATACATTTACACTCTAAGTTTAATCTGGTGGTCGGTTAATTCAATGACATCAGTCAGCCAAAGAAAGGTAAGCGTGTTATAATACTGGCTTAACGAAACATCATTTTGAAAAACTCTTTTCAATTCCTGAAACAGATCTTCCACATTGAAATCCCTTTTTCTCAATGATTTAATCACATCTGCACCCAATACAATGGTGCTTTTGTTTAAATTCTCGTGTTTTGTTGGTATTAACATTCGTCGAACAGGGATTTTTGATGATACTCATTTGTTTTCTTCCCGATAAAGCAAAATTCAAAGAAATGAAGTACCAATGCTTCGGCGTTGGCAACAAATCCGATATTTTCCTTTTTATTGTCGGGCAGATAAATCAGTGCAAGTTTACGGATAATTTCAATATCTTCGACTCTTGCATCACTATTTTTACGTTCTTTTAGCTTGCAGTAATCATCCTGAATTGTGCTCGCCAACTCATAAACACTTATTTCATCGTCTTCTGACTGTTTCTCTAAAAATTGTCTGACAATTTCTTTTTTATCCCAGGCTCTTCTGATAAAACGAGATATTTCTTCCTGTTGTTCCTCCGGAAAGTTAAGCTTAAGCTTTGGAATCAGCTCTATACTCGCAGATGATCGGATGGTTTCATCATTGGATAATTTTTTCGGTTTATTTGCTTGTATGTAATCGAAGATTTCCCCAATGATACCCAAATCCAGAATACTGCCGTCAAGATTGTCATACGCAATACATTTCCATACCTTAAGATAATCCCAAATAGCTTTCACATAATCAAATTCAGCATTGTTTAGTTTTACACAAAGGTCGGAATGGTCTATAATGTGTTTATTTTTGTCAAAACTAAACTGCCCATCAACAGTTCCCGCAAAATCAGCTCTCGGAAAATTCGGCTTATCTTTAAACATCAAAATATATAATTCAGTATAGCCGTCCTTCAACGCTTTATTTTTGAAACCGATAATCGATTGATGAACTTTCTCTGAGTCGTTTTCAGAAGTTACCTGAACAGCAATTTTGTCTCCTAAATATAACAAATCAACTCCCGGAAAATTGGGATCTTTACCGGAGTTGGCATTTTTTAAATTCCAGCCAAAGAATAAATTGAGTAGGCCCCGGTAGAATTCTTCAGCATCTTTATTGATGTCAAATCGGCCGGCCTTATTTTGATAATCAGCATACCTTGTAATGTTATTCAAGGCTTCAACAATTTCAGATTTAAATTTTTCTAACTCTTTCATAATGAATTTGGTTCTTCAATTTTAATAGCATTGATTCACGATAACAATCGCGCAGGACTGAGGTTAAAATCAATCTTTACTATATGGGGTTTAAAGTTGGCGCAAATTTAGTGATTAATTTAAAATCGCAAAGAGTTGAGAAATAAAATATGAATATGTTCCCATAATCCAAAAACATTAAAGTATATCACGCCGGCATAGCCTGCCACACTTTTCCATTTAGCGTTTTACCATTGGTATGCTTAGCTAAACCCATTGCATGCAACCTTCGCGACATAATTTCAGCATAACAGTGCGTACAACCGGAAGATTGTTTGGTGCATCCGGTAATGGGATTCCAGGTTTTGTCGGTCCATTCGATTTTGGTGGAGTTCATTTATTTCAACTTAACTGATTCAATATCAATATTATTAATTTGATAAAGCTCAACTTTGGTACAAATAATATTATCCTGATTAAACAAAACGATATTTAATCCATCTTTCTTCAATGAGCTATTAAACTGAATTCCATCTGCTTTGGTAATGTACCTTATAAACTCACAAATAAACTGGGTAGGGATATATTCCAATTCCGAATCATACCTCCTTAATGGTTTAGATAAATCAACACTAATTGCACGCCTTAATAATTCTTTTTTCACAAAAGAAAACATTTCATCTGTGTTATTAAAAACACTTTGAATGCTTGTAAAGTCAACAATATTTATCTCACAATCTTGCTTAATTTTAAAATGACCTACACTTATGTTGTCTAACAATGCTGCTCTAATTTCATACAAAGTTGTATTAATTTCTTTACTTAAATATAACAAAGGTATTCCAATTGGATTAACACGACCTGAAGAGGTGTTTTTTACCGGTGGCGATAGCATTTCTTTAGGAAGATATGGCTCGGTTTGTGACTCTGAGTTTATTCTGGCTCTGTAAATAATAGTTTTAGGGTCAAAATTAAATGAATAATTAAAGAATTCTCCCCAACCAAACTCTAACATCTCATCAATATTAGTCAGATACCTTCTTTCCCATTTTAATTCATTTTTGAGTTTGTCCCAATAACTAACACACTCCTCTATTTCGTCAAGATACTTCACTTTTACTTCTACTCCTCCACTCAGCATGTCTTTAGCAATACCAAGTGTAAGTGCTAATTCAACTTTCAGAATACTTTCAGATAAAATTTTAAAACAAACTTCCTCCGATTGAAATAAATTCCAGTCACGTTGAATTAACTCCTCAATCCTGTTTCCTTGCTGGTCAAACTTGAAAATAGACAGAAAAGCAATAAAAAAATCAAGTAATTCTGTAATATCCAACAAGTGTCCATGCGCAGAACAACATTCACAGATACCCGTTTGTGTTGAATTTGAACGGATATAGCTTCTAATTTCCACATCGTGGAAACAAGAATCACATATTTTCATTTGACAAGACTTCTATTTGGTTAAAATTGAGTTAATTAACTCTAAATGGCTTTTAATAGATATTTTTTTCAACACTCCCAAGCCGGGGTACTGGCTTTCGGAATAGTAGCTTGTCAACTCTTTTATAGCCTGATTTGTGTATGAGATACTTTGAAAAAAACCGATTGCTTTATTAGCCGCTTCTCCAAATTTTCCCTGAATATTCGAATTATCCTCATTACTATCGGAGACAAAATGACGTATCCATATTTCTTGATTCTTTAAATATGTAAAGTGCATGGCTAATGCCTTGGGTAACATTCCTCCATCAATAAATTCACTTGACAGTACCGTATAATCAGAAAATCCAGCAAAATGATCTTCAGTCTTATAATAAAATACCTCTTCGGAAAAGAATTCTTCTGGAATGGAGCTATAATCACTATTGCGCTTTTGGGTTTTAAAATTATCATCTAACCGGATAGCGTCCTTTCCTAATCGACCTAACTCACGTTTAAACGAACGGTTATTATCCGGAAAAACCACCCTTTTTACTTGACTCATTTCCAGCAGAGATTTATATTCAGGTTTATTTAAATCCACATTATCATCGCAAATTAGCAAAACATCCACATATTTCTTTTCATTTATTTGCCGGATTACGTTAATGGCAGTATTAGCATTAACAATATAGGATGGAATACAAACGGTACAATCTGATAATAATTCATTCAAATCACCATCTGACATCTTTATATTCTTGCTATAATCACCTTTGCCCGGATTGACAACCAAGGCAAATGGAATATTGGTCTCCTGAAACTTCTTAACAGCAATACGCAAGCTATTAAAACTGCTTTTTACAGGTTCAATAATGGGACAGATTTGACAATTATCTGCATATTGATCAAGGAATTCCCTGAGTGCCAACAGTTCAAATTGTTTTCCATAAAGATAAGGGTAATACATAGTTTAAATTATTATGGTTCGACTTAATTTCTCATCAAGTAATGAATAATCATTCGGTTGAATTTTCATACTCAAACACAACTGCCTGAGCTCTTTGTTAAAGCTCTTTAGTTCATTTGTATTCGACTTTCTCTTTTTTAATTCATCAATAAACAAACGATGAAGTATTGTAAATGGAATTTGTTTCATCAAAACGGCACAAGCATCATACATTTCAAAACCATTTACATTTGGTAATGTGCCAAAATAATTGAAAATGATATTTTTATATTCGTAAGTACGGATACTACGCATCAACACTGCCGAGTCGATTTCAGTTTGAATAACTGCTTTTCTGACTTCGGTCAATTTATATGTCCTGCCTTTTTTCTGTATGGCAATTATACCGCTATTGTCACACAGCTTAGCATACTTGTCAATCAACGATTCATGGGTAACAATATAACTTTCCTGAAATATCCGTTGATAGTCGGCCAACTGCCCATTCAATCTTTTTTCGGAATCAAGTTCCGTTTTTATTTCAAATGCTTTGCTTACACCATTGAACATCACCATGTCAGCTACAGAATTTCCAACTTTAAATTCATTGATGACCACCGTATTCTTGGTACCATATTGCTTTAGCAATAGTTCATTGATGATTTCATTCTTGTAGATGTATTCGCAACGGTACTCTTTTAGCAGAACTCTGTAAATGTAGGAGAGATAATCGAAATAGGTTTCAAATCGTTTCCCCAGCTTCTCGATGTCATAATCAATTATCTGCCTATTGATAAAATCCCAATCGTCGTATTTAAGTAATTGAGCAAATGAATTTCCTGAGAAAATACCGGCGTAGCTTCTCAGTCTCACTTTATGTGTGGTTTTCATGCTCATTGTTTTCTTATTGGCAAAACAGATAAATGGTTAATTAAATTCAACTTATCTAAAGGAAATTGGGCTTTTTAGTCGAATGTGCAAATTTAGTTATTAATTTGAGATTTCAAAGTGCTGTAAAACGAAGTTTCTTATGCTACTTTATGTGTACACTTTTATCTGATATATGGATTTACTAAATACTATTTAAATTTACCTTCTTTAGATAAGGCTTACATTGTAATATCATTTATTATTACATTTAATCTAGAAATTATAAATACTTATAATGAATTCCTTCGACAAAACCATCAATTTCAGGTTTTACTTCCGGAATTAGTAAGATTTTTAATCCGAAAAGCCTTGGATAATAAGACTTGCAAAAGGTTTTATACCAACAAAAATCTTCATCATTGATGCTTTCTAATCTACTAAGTTTAGCAAGGTCTTCGTCACTTTTATCTTTAATTGAATATAAAGCACAATAATATATATTTCGTATTTTAACAAACAACTCGTTTGGCAAATCATGTTCGAAGGCCTTCTCACAACTTACAATAACAGATCTGTAAAGGTCTAAAGCATTTTGTGTTTGTCCAGTCAGCATATATATGTGAGCCGAATATAATGCAGAATTAAAAACATAATCAGGACTAGAATCCTGAAGTATGTCTTGTGAATCTTCCTTCATTACTTCAGCATAATTTTCAAGAGCTACTTCATAATTATTTAATCGATGAAAAGTTATACCCAGCTTATATCTAATTTCAAGATTCCTAAATTCATAGTTTGCGTCTTTTTGATATTCGTCTGATATAGACTGCGCTTTACTAATTACACGACAAGCATTATAAGAATCAGGCTTATTATCATATATTTCCCATAATAATAGAAGTGTTGAAATTACAATGTCAATTTCTGGTACATATTTATAAGAATTGCAAATTTCCTCAAATACTTTTTCTAAAGCATCGGAATGATCTGAAAAATTAAACCAAGTTTTAGTATCTAACATAAGGTTGTAAATATCTAAACAATCTTTGAAAATTCGCAAAATAACGTCTTGTTTTAATTGTCCAGATATGTCCTTAGGTAATCCTGGGTACTCCCCAATTGCATAATCAACAAGTGTGTTTATGGTTTTTGGTTTTGACTTCAAGTATTTAATACCTTTAATATGATTAATAAGCTTTTCTGTTTCAACACCATTAAAATCAGGTTCTTCCCTAAGATCAACTCCATATACATTTTTTAATTTTTCCGGTAAAATGTCGTCTATTGCTTGACCTGATTCAAATAGAATTGGTACAATCTTCTCTTGATTAGGGTCATTTAATTGTTTGCTAAATTCATTCATTTCAATTCCAACACCTGATTTTGGATTTGTTGATTTTGCCAAGTATTCTTTAGTGCATATCACAAGAATATGACTGTATTTTTTATCATCTGAAATTTCAGACATAAATTTGTTTAAATCATTACCCAAAGACAAATCATAATGATCAATAATCACCTCAAGTCCTCTTTCAATAAGCATTTGAACCAGACTTAAAGTTTTTTGTTTAAGCTCCGGCGGTGTATGAGAATATGAAACGAAAATTGATTTCATATTTTTTATGATTCCAAATAATCCGCAACAAAACACAATATCGAAAGTGCTTTCAGACTATTAATTTCGTTACTGTACGATGTGTCTAAACCGTGCAATACAGCGTGTCTGTTCAAGTCACTTTTAAATTCTGATTTGTCTGTTTTTCTTGTATCAACGTTTATAGCACTCTCATTATAAAGCACTGCCTCAAATATACTTCTTCTTTTTTTTTCATTCATCAATAATTGTCTTGCTTTTTTATGTCTAAATAATCTGCCCTTACACAACCCGTCTGTTTGAGTTAAGAAAAGTGCGGTTGAGGAAAAATACATTTCCCTTCTATGAGCTTCAAATGCCTCAGAAATTATTTGCATTCTTTCAGGGAATTTCTCAATGATTTGTTTTTGAATTATTCCAAGATTATCTCGATAATAACAAGTCATATTATTGTTAATAAAACTGTTATCATTGTTTTTTGCGGCTCTAAAAACCTCAAAGACAAATACCCAACTCATATTTGCCGAAATATACCAACCATATTTTGATAATATATATGCAAATTCATCAGTAATTTCAAAGGCTTCCTTGATTTTTTTTTGAGTTTCTTCACTAAAAAACTCAGGAAATAGATTCAAATTGCCTGCTGAATTAATTTCATCTCCATTTTTCTTTTTGAAGCACATATAGTTGATTGTTTGAATTAAAATTTTCACTTTCCCCCATACCCTTCTTCATTCTCCGCCGCCATCAAACTTTCCACTTCTCCTTCATAACCAGAACCCACCTTCACCTGCCCATTCATCAGCATCGGCAACAAACAATCACGTAGGGAAGAAAGGCGTAGATTTTCTTGCTGGTTCAAAATAATTTTATCAAATGTTGGATTAATCAAATCACAAAAAATCTTCATTGTTTTTGAATCAGGAAGAATAAAATTCAATGAATGTAAAATATCATAAGAAATAAATGATTGAGAGCTCCCACGTGTGTGTTTTTTTAAATTTTTATTTTGCAGGGTAATGAACCCAAAGTACTTATCATATCCATCTTTTATTTTACACATTACGCCATTATACGTTACAAAATGTTTACCCACAGCGAAAACAAGTGATCCACAATTATTACCAATATGACCAATTACAGGAGAATCCTCACTATTATATTTATCATACCCTCCAATTATTCCGTTGCTACCATATACTGGATATTGCCCACCATTATCAGGATTAGTATTCCCTGACCCATACTGAAAGTCATATAGATTTGATAATGTCCCAACTTCCCACCCCTTCGGCACCTCTCTCTTCAACTCCTCACGCCAAACCATTTTTCCACCGCTACTCTTATACGGTTTCCCTTCGGCACTTGGTTTACCCTGAGCGAAGTCGAAGGGAAAATCAAACTGCACAAACCAATAATCATACACCGTCTTCGCCATCGCTTCTAATTCGGCATTGATGCGGTTGTTGAGGGCGATTTTGGAGTCTAAAGCAGATAGTACATTTGAAATCTTTCTTTGTTCATCAATACTTCTTAATCCAAATTCGAGCTTACCAAGTAAATCTAAATTTAAGTTGGGTTGAGATGATTGAGAAGATAATTTATTAATATATCCATTTATACTACTCTGTGAGAAATAATAATATACATAATCAATATCAACTTTCTCTTTCTTTAATCGAACAATACCAACTGCTTGATTAGTATTTGCAGGAACATCACTTGCTTGAACTATCGCTATTTTACCAAGGTAAGCCCCTGCTATTGAAAACAATAAATCACCTTCCTTAATTCTTGACCGTTTTAGTTTTTTGTCAGTTTCCTCATCAATATGTTCATAAATTGAGCTATTAAGATATTTTGAACCAGTAATGCTTTCAGATTTAATAAAATTAATACCATCTTGAACAAACTCACATCCTACAGAAGAGGGGGTTGTACCTTTAGTAATTAAATCAGAAACATCCTTTAAAGCAACTTTATTCATACTTCAACCCTCCCAATTGCTTCTGAATCTCCTTTTCCAACGCTCTCGATTCCTCAAAAAGATTGTTTAAATTACTTTTAAACGCCTCCATTTTTGCCTCAAATTCTTCGGCTGTAATATCTACATATTCAATTTTAACCTCGAAATACTGACCGGCACTAAATGAGTAGTTTTTTTCTTTGATTTGGTCGTAGGTTACCACTACCGAGAAATCCTCTTCTGCCCTTTTATCATTCATTGCCGAAATAATCCTTCCTTCTTCGGCAGGCGATAATAAGGTGCGTTGGTTTTTGCCATCTTTTACGGTAGTTCCCAGTTTGGACGCATCAACAAACACCACTTGTTTGCTGTCGGCTTTGGCGTCTAAAAACAACACACTCACGTTGGTCCCTGTACTGGCAAAGATATTGCTCGGCATACTAACCACACCACGCAAAATATGGCGTTTTATCATGGCTTCGCGGATGGTTTTTTCTATCCCGCTTTGCGCCGTGATAAAGCCAGTCGGCACTACTATCGCTGCTTTACCTTTTTTTTCGTCTAAGCAATACATAATGTGCTGGATAAAAAGCAGGTAAATCGACATTTTATCTTTATCCTTGTTGGGTACTTTGGGTACACCCGCGAAGAAACGCTCTTTGTCTTTTTCTACTGTATCCCGATATTCCGAAAAATCTAATTGAAAGGGAGGATTGGAGACGATATACTGAAATTCCTCGTTGTGATACTTCGATTCCAGTATGGTATTTCCCTTAATTACATTGGGTATGGATTGCGACAGGTTATTCAGTATCAGGTTCAACCGAAGCATATTCGATGACTTTTGCGAGATATCTTCTGAAAAGATGCTGCAATTCTGTTCCCCGATAGCATGTGCCAGGTTCATCAACAGCGTACCCGAACCCGCACTGGGGTCGTAACATTTTACATTGTGCAAGTCTTCTTCGGTATTTACCAGGATAGCAGCCATAATACGTGCTACGGCATGAGGGGTATAGTACTCGGCATATTTCCCGCCACTGTCGCTGTTATAATCTTTAATCAGGTATTCGAATATGGTGGCAAAGAAATCGTATTTCTGCTTAAACATATCCTCGAAACTGAACTCCACTAATTTGCTCACCAACGCACGGCAAAAAGCATCGCGCTGCGAAGGGTCGGAAATAAACTGGCTCAGTTCGTCGAACATGCGGTCTTTAGCGCCCGAAGTGGATTTAATCGAAAACAACACGCTGTTTTCTTCGCTTATGGCGCGCAAGGTAGGATCGAAATAAACGGCGGCAAAATTGTCGACATTCAGCTTGCCAAACAAATAATCGATGGTTTGTTCGGGTTTCAACCGCGGCGAACTGTTGCCAACGCGCCGTACCATAAATCCGTATTCTTCATCGGTAAGACTTTCTAACGCTTCCTGAAAGTTATTGGCTTGCTTTAATTTCTTTTCGTGTTTTTTGGCTTCGTGTCTGAATTTATCGTTGATGTATTTATAAAGAAAAACCTGCGTAATGATTTTAAATTCATTACCGTCATTGCCCAACCCGTAATTGGCACATACGCTTTTCAGGTTGTCGATGAGCTCTTTGGTTTTAGTTATAAATAATATGTCTGTCATAATCTTGTTCCTCTGTAATCGTTGTAATACTCATTCACTATTAAGTGATTGATATTATCTGTTGTTTTTACATCGAGCGTTATCCGGCTCTTATCTATAAATTGCTTAATGACATAGGTCATCAACTCGTTTTTAAAATATTCTTCGTTCCTCAATACATTTTTATCTCTCAATAATCGTTCGTCAGTTATATGTTTTACTTCTATCAATGCTTCGTGCAGTTTGCGCTCTGTCTCGCTAAACTTTTTACTTTCCATCAGGCGTTTGTGTACCCGCACGTATTTCTCATCATGTTCATATTTGGCCTTTAGCAGGTTGTTTTCACGGTTCAGGCGGCTTACCTCGTTGTAAATATCCTGCAACAAATGGATATTCTCGCTCATTTCTTCCTGCGATATTTCGTCTAAGTTCCGTTTTTTGAACAGCCTTTCCAACTCTTCTTTCAGCGTTACAAACTGTGGGTCTTTGGTGTCAAAGTTATCCAGCATGGCTTCGCGGGTACGTTTTAGTTGGTCGCGCAGCGCATCGGCTATAATCAACTCCTTTTCCGAAATCTTAGTAAAGGTAAAAATCACTTCTTCCAGTGCCTCGTTCAGCAGATTGGTAATGTCGGCTTCGTTCTGAATGGCATCAATCAGATTCAGTTTATCCAACTGCGCCTGTGCTGCCAACAGCAATTGTCCCATTTTATTAAAATCAAGCTGATTCAGCAAGTCATCCAGGCCCTGAAAACGAATCAGGTTTTTCAGCTCTTTGGCATTTTGCAGCGCTTTTATCAGATCGAGCATTGTCCGGCGGTCTTTGATATCCGATACCTGCGAACTGAAAAGTTCTGCATTCTTCGTATCAAACCGGAACAAGGTGTCTTTTATTTCTTCTATTTCGTTGGCAATTTCTTCTTCGCTTTTAAACAGATTGCTATAACTCTCCACTTCGTCGCCCAGTTCGCCCTGCAACTCTTTCAGGTAATTGTAGTTGGCTTTTTCGAAAGCCGAAGTAATATCGGCAAAGTCCACCACATAGCCGTACATGTACTTTTTGTACGGGCGGTTCACGCGCGTGAGTGTTTGTAACAGGTTATGATCGTTTACCACACGTGCCAGATAAAGTTTTTTCAAACGCTTGGCATCAAAACCTGTCAGCAACATATTAAACACAAAGAGAATGTCTATTTTACCGGCTTTAAACTCTTCAATCCGGTCTTTCCGGTATTGCTTGTCGTTTATATCGTGTAGAATCAGTGCAGCCCTGAGTTTCTTTTTCAGAAAGCCGTATTCCGGCTCCGGTTCAGCAACCATGTATAATTCCTCATCCTGCTTACCATAGATTTCCTCGAATCGGGCAAAAAGCGCTTTAGCTTGTTTCGAACTGTCGCAAACCACCATGCCTGCCAGCGAATTATCCCGTTCTGTATGTCTGAATTGTTGCAAATCGTTCAGGATATAATCCAGCATGGGGTACGCAAACTGTTTATGTGCAAATATCTCACTGGTGGAA
>JAYFQH010000073.1:0-2855 GCA_034927265.1 Paludibacter sp. | reverse complement strand
TAAACGGTTCATCCCATCGTACGCGAACATTTCCTTTTGATTGGTCAGGTTGTCGGTGCGATAATTCAGGTTGCCATCGTTATCAAACAGGTAAGTCATATTCACAATTCCGGATGACTGTATAGAAGTTGGCAGACCTTTACTGTCGAAACCGAAAGTAGTAGTTTTTCCTCCCCTTTGCACTTCTGTAATTTGTCCTTTGGCATTTTCGCTATTTACTTTCCATAGCTGACGACTGTATTTATCTTTTACCTCTGTCAGAAATCCGTAATTGTGGTCATAGGTGTTTACTGTATAGTAACCCGAAGGGTAAGTTTCTTTCTTTACTCTTCCCAGCGCATCGTATTCCGTTCCACGATCTAATACTTTCGTTCCGATTTCTTCTCTGATATTGGTCACCCTATCAAAAGCGTCATAACTAAATATTTGCTTATGTTGACCGGTAATTTCGATGCTGCTTCCTGAACATAAGATTTCGATATACGATAAGCTTTACTCTTGCTGATAAGTAAACTATTTGGCATATATCGAAGGTGAATAATCTGTTCCAAAAATTAAGTCTGCATCATCTAAATAATTATTAATAAAATCATCTATTTGATATTTTAAATACTTTTTATCAGGATTATAAAACATCGAAAAAATATATAAACTATTATCTTTCAGAAATACATAATATCCATTTGTTTGTCCAATTGTAAATATTAAATCTGGATTTTCATCCAAAATGATTTGAGCCAAGTTTGCATTATAAACACTCTTTCCAAACGGTTGATCATAATAATTCGAATATGCAGAGTAAGCTGAACCATAAAATGTTGAATCTTTATAAAATAAGATTTCATCGATGTAAAACCTTTTGGTGTCAACATAACATAAAATTTCTTTGACATTTCTCGCATCATTATGATAGTATTTTTTTTTATAAAGTAAACAATATATTGGGATGGTCATAACGTTTTTCTCTTGAAGTTTACGTTCAGGGTACAATTTATACCCCACTTTCATAAAGTCATGTATAGCCTTTGGCTCTCGCTTCTTTATAATAGAAATCTGAATTTTTATATCTGTTGTAAAAGAAGAAATACATTTTTGAGAAAAAGAATTACAGAATATTGTAATTGCAAATAAAAAAAAAACAATTTTTCGTTTCATTTTAGTATCTTATATATTCAAGTTTTAAAATGCTTTGTGTTAATCTATGAACCGTTGCAGAAATTGGATTCCAAATCTGCATAGTTGAGGTCTTTAAAAATGGTGTGCTCTCACCACCGAACATATTAAGTCTATCTGCTACTTTAAAGGACACCACGTTTACAGCATGACCTGCAGTTGGGTCAGAACCAATAACAGCCATAACTTCCACACTGCCCTTTTGCATTCCTTCACCTATTCTATCAACCTGTAACCCATCCATAGGTGCAACATTAGCTTGTAATCCAGCATCTTGTGCAACAATTCCAGGATCAGCACCATCAGGTATCACCCCATTATTTTTTGCAGCTGCTGCATTTTGAAAATCATTTCGTGAAAGATTGCCATGTCCCTTATCTGCATATTCATCTGCAACAGAATAACAGTGTTTGGATGGATCTTGCTGTGGAGCTACACCAGTTTTAATTGTCGCTTGATAAGCTCTTTCACTATCTTTCACTTCTCCCGTCCATGGATCAGCCCCTTGAGATTTAGCATATTTCCATCCCTTAATTCCACCAGAAATTGCACCTCCAATTGCACCATTAATAATTCCTGATTTCAGATTTGATTGCCAATTATCAAAAAACGCACCTCCATTTAACACATTATTACCCCCATTTAGCAGGATACTACTTCCACCTCCGGTAATAGCTCCAGTTGTAGCTCCGATCAATGCTCCAGCAAAAACACCTGCAGCCTTAAATGTTGTTGCCATCCATGCTCCGCCAACGGCTGATAATGCACCCACTGCTGCACCTATTCCAAAATAACCTAATCCCTCCCAAGTAAACTCAGCTCCGTTTGATACCCAATTTACAATACCTCCAATAAATGCACCAATGATAATATTCCAAAACTCTCCATTTGGATCTGTGTATTTTAGTGGGTTGTTCATACAATATCCATATCTATTGTAATTCAACCAGTTCCCCGGTGCCTGTACAAACGGGTCAGGACTAAAAAACATTGCCGTCAACGGGTCATACACCCGACCATTCATATTGATAATCCCAAAAACATCCAAATGCTCATGCATCGTGTACCCTCTGTTGATTATCCAGCTTGTGCGGCTGTCTGTTTGCGTCCAGTCGGTCGGATTTCGTCGTGCTCCCCAAGGGTCATAAGCGTAACGTTCTACTACTGTTCCGGCATCGTTGGTAAGTGCTATCAATGAGCCTTGATAATCAGAATAACCGTAATACAGTGTCTCTACACCGTTGGTATTGATGAGTATAGCGCCGCCGCTAAGGTAATGGATTTTCTTAATATTTCCAAGGTTATCCGTCTCTTCTTCGTAATCGCCGAGGTAATATTTTGTTTTTTGTGTTACACCATTGATTTTATATTCTGATTTGCGGCGTTGGTCATCTATGCCGTAAGCAAGGATGTAGTATTTGTTGCCTTCTGTAAGAGTTTTAATTTTCTTAAAATCAGTATAAGTTACATTCAGACTGTCTGTTGGAAAATTTGCCGGGACACCTTCAATACTGGTTAGAGCATGAGGTTTGCCGTTTTCGCCATAGCTCATCACCAGATTATTCAAATCGCTTTTAGATGTGATGGTGCCTGTTGTAGCGTTATAAACTATACTGTTCGGTTTTACCAATACATTGTTCTGATAGATATTCCAGTTTGTTAAACGGTTCATCCCATCGTAC
>JAYFQH010000021.1:0-20432 GCA_034927265.1 Paludibacter sp. | reverse complement strand
GATACTGACTGCTTTAAATAGAGTTCCGCATACGGAAGCTATTGAAGTATAGAGTGAAATAAAAACAGAAAGAACGAGAGAAAGAACGGTTTTTGCGCAAACTCTCGTTAGCGACAAGTTTATTGGAAATCACTAATAACACATAAAACATGAAAAAGATAGTATTGTTTTTGAGTTTTTTAATCTTTACAGCAGGCTTATTTGCTCAGAATAGTAATCAGAAATATGATGTTTTTATTCGAAAAGCAGATTCCCTTTATCAGGTTAAAGATTATAAAAACTCTGCCCTGGCGTTTTCGGATGCATTTAATGTGCCTGACTCCAGAATAACAATGAATCATCGTTATAATGCTGCATGTTCATATGCATTAGCAAACTACTCTGATAGCGCGTTTGCTAATCTAAATTATATTGCAAAATTTATGAACTACTCCAGATATTCACATATAAAATCTGACCCAGATTTAAAATCGTTATACACAGACACTAGATGGAAAACACTTATTGAATTAGTTAAAACTAATAAAGAAAAAGAGTATGCTAAACTTGAATTTATTACTTTAAATGGATTCAGGATTGAGGTAAATACAACAGGTATACAAAACAATCAAACAAATAAACCGGTTATTGTATTTGAAAATGGGATGGCTGATACATACGATAGATGGAAAGCCATAATTAATGAAATTTCCAAAACAAATACTGTTTTCGCTTATAACCGTCCGAGGATTGGTGAATCCGAAGATGACAATCTCCCTCCAACAACAGAACATATTGTTAACAATTTGCGTAAAATGCTATTAGAAAGAGGATTGAAACCACCTTATTTATTGGTATCACATTCTTTTGGTGGTGCATACATAAGAAGTTTTGCTTCGTTGTATCCTGATGAAATAGCGGGCCTAATCTTTGTTGACCCAGTTGATTTTACTAAAAAAGCAGGGATGGGTGAACTCCCCTATCTGGAAATGGGGTTAACCAGGCAACAGATTGATTCTGCTTTTGGGAAACCAAATAATGATTTCCTTGAGAAACTCTATTCGGAAATGCCAAAATACTATGTGGAAGAAGTAAAAATATCCGTACATTTAACACAAACAGAATTTAATGAATGTGACCGAAACCCATTGCCGGACGTACCGGTGCATTTTATTTTGGCTGGTGGTTTTTCGGAATCTGGTGGCGATAATTCACCACTACTTTGTGATTTGGAAAAGCTGTTTAGAGTAAGTGAGAACCTTAAAATGAAACGTTATCTCCAACTATTATACCCACTGAAATACGGAAAGTTGTTTTATTGCTCCAAATCAAGCCATTTTGTTCAAACAGACGAGCCTGATTTAGTAATATCCTGTATAAAATTGGCTTTAACTGATTATGAAAAAATCCAAACTGAAAACAAAACCAGTCACTAGTTCGGCGTAGTCTCCAGGTGGCTGTTGCACAACTCAAACAAAACACATCGTCATTTACCAATAGTATCTCATAAAATGTGCAAATGGGATTCTGACACAGAATATCAATGATTCATCATTTATTGCTATTCTTCAATTTCAGCTTTTCAACTTTCGGTTCCAGTTTCTTAATACTATCCGCAGCAGGTAAGTTTTCAGGCATTTCGCCGCCAATTTCCTGAATGGTTTTGCGTACTTTTTTGCCTACTTCAAAGTGAGTTTGATTGGCCTCCGCCATACAGACCCATATAACCATGGTTTTGAAAAATAGCGTAATCGATTGGCTCAATAACACCTGCATCCTTAGCAACTGCTGCCAATTGAGAATTGTGCTTTGCCATTTCATTTCGAAGAAACAATCGCTTCTCATCTTCCGTACTCAGCTGATTATATTCCTCCATTTGCCTGATTTCCTGCAGACGGGTTTGTACTGCAAAATAGGTTTGGCCTAAGGCAACAATTTGTTTGTTGGGATCGGCATTTTGTACTATTAAGTAGCAGGCATAACGAGAAAGTTTCACACTTTCAACTTCACGTTTCGCTGTTTTTCCTGTCGTTATCATATCGAGAATATCCTCGAAATGATCTAAAATCTTTTGACCACTATTAAAGCATGCTTCTTTCGCCCGTACTATAGCCGGTAAAAAATGTCTGTATTCAGAATATTCTAATACTTTTGACAATTCTCTGGCACTCCAAAATTCGTTGCCATTTTCGTCAATATGTTTAATTTGTTCAAAAACAGAAATCAATGGTTTGTTAATTTGTTTATTCATATCAATTTAGGTTATAAAAAAAATTGGGGTACTAATTCTTTCTGGTTAAAATATCAGCATGAATAATGCTTGATTGCCATGCAAAGGTACAATCATTTATGTATAAAATCATTGAAATAATATTAAAAAATCACTCCCCCATTCCTAGTATATTCTCCCTGTACCAGGGATCATTGGCTTGTTTAAGCAACTCCTTCATCTGGCCGGTCAACCGCTTCATCAAGGATATATGACGGTTAGCATCCAGAGGATGCATCTGATATGGATCTTTTTTGTCATCAAACAAAAGGATTTCCTTTACCTTTTTATTGCGATCGATGGTGATAGCCAGGGTATAACGGTCGGTTTTGATACCTCTTGACACCGGGAAATAATTGAGTACTTCATCTTTCTCGTTCACATCGCCATCATTATTCCGGATGTACAATACTCCTTTGGGAGCTTTTACTTTGGAGGCTTTTCCCGAGAGATGTGCCGCCAGGTCGTTCCCCTGAACCGCCGAAGGAATTTCAGTTTTCAATCCTGCCATCGACAGCAAAGTAGGCATAATATCAGGTGTGGAAAGCATCAGATCGCTGACACGGGGTTTCAGTTTGCCGGGATAACGAATGATAAAAGGCACGTTCATCGACTCGGCATAAGGTGAGTTTTTGGGATCCTCCACATGACTGGTCATTGTTTCGCCATGATCGGAAGTGAATACCACGATAGTGTTCTTTTCAAGTCCCAGTTGTTTTACTGCTTCGAGTATACGTCCAAATTCACGGTCGACCCCGGTAACGGAAGCAAAATAATAGGGAGTCTTTCTCTGTTTCTTCGTCAGTTCCGGATTGACATTGGGTCGTACCAACAATTCACTCAGCGGTTTGTCCTTATACAGATTATAATCTTCCTCCATCACATCGTCCAGCGAATTGTACGGACTGTGCGGGGGATTCATGCTGACCACCATGTAAAAAGGCTTCTTCGGATCACGAACAGTAGTAAGGTATTCGATGGCCATATCAGCTTCGTGCTTGGGCGACCACTCCCTTATTTCGTGACGATTCCCGTCATTATCCCAGTAATGAGGTTCCTTATGTACATCGTATGTCCCGTACGAATACCAGTAATTGAAACCATGTCGGCGTTCTTTCGGGGTGTAGGCATCCCAGGCCGGCCAGCGATCGTCGACATATGTACCGGGTTTCTGGGGATTATTGGGCGTTGGAAAATCAACGTGCAGTTTACCGAAATAAGCACAGTCGTAGCCGTTGCGCGACAGCACATCGCTGATGGTCACCGCATCGGCACGCAAACTGCTGTTGGGTCGGGTGCTGTTGCAATTGAGGGTCACACCGCTGCCATCGGGATACATGCCGGTGAGCATCATGCCGCGGTGCGGACTGCTCAGCGGACAATTGCTCTGTGCCGAAGTGAGCACCACCGACTCGCGGGCAAAACGGCTCAACACAGGGGTATGCACCGGGTCTCCCTTGAAATTGACCTTGTCTTTGAATCCTTCTTCGTTCCATATCTGCATGGCGTGATTCCTGAACTGATCGGGAAATACATAAATGATATTCGGACGATCGGTTGTCTGTGCAATGGCCGCACCACTTACTGCGATGCCCATTATTATCGGCGTAATTGTTTTGTTCATTTTCATTCTTTTTTGTAATCACTTATCACTTATCACTCATCACTATTAAGACGTAGCGTGCTACGTCTCTACACTCATCACTCATCACTCATCACTTATAAATTATTATTTCTTATAAATCTTATAAACATACTCCCCTTTTAACTGAGGTGTTTTCGCTTTGAGCGTCAGACGATAAATCTCTTTCCCCCATACACCGGAAAGACGTGGATCGTTGAGTGGAATAGTTTCGAGCGAGGCTTCAAAGACATTCTGATCGTAGGTCATCGCCACTTTCTTCCCCTGAATATTCATCAGCACCTCCCCTTCTTTCATCTTAACATCACCCCAGAGCATGAAATGAATTTCGTTCGCTGCAAGTGACCTCTTCAATTCGAACTTATCTTTCACAATTAGTTCTTTATCGGTGAGCTGATAGGAACGTACCCAGTTTTTCGCTGCAACAGTGTCGGGATAAGCCGTGGCTATATTCATCGACAGCGTTTTCTTTTTAGCATTGAAATCTACCTTTGTCGCTTTAAATTCCTTGCCAAATTTCTGTTCCATACCATTGATGGAAGGCAGGTTATGATAATTGCTCCGCATGGTCCAGATGGTATAGCGTTCTTTTCCGAAAGTCTGACGGGTATAGGTTCCCACTCCGGCATCGATGAATACCGGTGTTTCATCTATCCACAAAGAGAAGGTTCCCGCATCGTTATGATTATGACTCTCCGCATTGTATCCTCCTTTTGCCGCCAGAAAGAAATGTTGTTTATTGCTCAGGTAATAAAACTGCGTTTCGGGATAAGCCACTGCTTCGGGAATGATATGAACGGGTTTCACCTGTTTCAATTCCGCATCGTTGGTAATGGATTCCAGCACTCTGAAAAAATCGATGCCATAAGAATAAGTATTGTCCGCCCCTTTTGAAAGCAGGGCACCAAACTGCATCATCTCCTGACTGTTGACGGCCTTACCGTAACGATAGATCAAACTTCCCTGTCCCGAAAACCGGGCAGAAGCATCGGCAAAATTAACCACCCAGTTGTTGCCTACATATGTTCTGGAGATGTATTCACCCATATTCCGGATCATGGGATTGTCGAACAGCGTGATCTGTCCGCCAGTAATGTTGTACAGTAACTGAAGATAATCATAAAGTTTTCCCGCCGCATGTCCCCAGTACGAAGGACCTTCCTCGCAGGCGCCATCATAACTCACGTAGTTGATAAATTTATCGACCGACTGCATGGTACGGTAAATATCCTTACTTAACTGAGTCTTGTCGTCCTCCATCAAAGCGATACATTGCAGAGAATTAAAGTTGGTCCACGGATTCCAGTTATTCACCATGCCATCCGACCGTGGGTGAAAAGCCATCCACCAGAAATAATCATTTTCACGATAAGGAATAATGATCTTCTGATAGAGTTCATGCTGCAGCCGTTTTGAAATCGCCGGGTCGACTTTATCAAATTCGGTATGAAAGAAATAATAAGTCCATGATAGTAAGGAACCTAATTCTGCCGAAAAAAGATCAATAATATTTTCAGTGTAATCAGGTAACGAACGTTTTGATTTCTGAGCAGAAAGATGTGCCGACAACGCCCATGAAGTTCGTTCACAGTTATAAAAAACGCCATTGATAATCTGATCGGTAAAACGTCCTTTCCCTTCGGCAAGCTCAGCCAGCACCAAATCGGCCAGCGCATTGTTGTTATCAGAATTCGGATTTTGCATGATATCCCTGTTCCCCGAACGTTCATATTCGAGATAATCGGTAGCTTTCACCACCTGCCAGGTATAGTTGAGTTGTTTTTCACCCCTTTGAATCAGACCGGCTTTGTTATCGCCCAATAGTTGATCCCAACCTGCACGATCGGCATATGCGGGGTATTTTACCCACTGCTGGTGCAAAATAAGTTTATCAGAAATGGTTTCAGGAGATTGATTCCGACTTAACAGGTTTCTTTCGGCGGGAGCGCCATAGGCAATTTGCGAACAAAATACAATTAATGAAAGGAGCAATGTGTTTCTTCTCATGTTACGAAATTTATATTGATTGATATTTCGAATGTAAAAATACTACAGAATTTTACCTTCTATAGCCTAAAATTTATTCAAAATAGGTCAATATCGTTCATAAATTATATCTCTTCTCCATCTTCTTCCAACTCCTCTGCCGTTTCCTCTGCTTTACGGTAAGTCGACGGCGACACTCCGAACTGTTCCTTAAAGCACTTAGCAAAATATTTCGGGGAACTGAAACCCAGCATATAAGTAATATCAGAGACATTGTACTCAGGATGATTACTCAGCATAAATGCCGCTTTTTTCAAACGTACATTCAGAATAAAATCATTAGGAGTCTGTCCGGTGATCCCTTTAATCTTTGTAAATAATTTTGTACGGCCCAAGGCCATCTCCCTAGAAAATACCGGTACGTCAAATTCACTATCGTCGAGATGTGCTTCAACAATCTGTTGTGCTTTTTCCAGAAATTCTCGGTCCAATTGATTCGTGGCAATTAAACGTGGCGCAAAATCGGTTTGTTTACTGAATTTCTCCTGTAAAACTCTCCGGTTATTCACCAGATTGTTGCATCTTGTAATCAGTGTTTTGATATTAAAAGGTTTGGTAATATAATCATCGGCACCCAAACGCAGACCTTCAATATTGTATTCAATTGCCGTCTGAGCGGTCAGTAATACCACCGGAATATGACAGACAAGGAAGTTATTCTTAATTTTGGAACACATCTCGCTACCCGACATTTTTGGCATCATCAAATCGCTGAGTACAATATCAGGTTGGTGCTCAATAGTCATTTCAAGTCCTTCCTCTCCATCAGCAGCTGTATATATTTTATACAAAGGTTCAAACACCTGTTGGAGCATTTGCCTCAATTCATCATTGTCCTCCACGATCAACATGGAATATATCGGTTTATCATTTTGCACATGGTTCTCAATCATTTCCGACATGAACTCAGGATCGAGCTCATCGAGACACATTACAGCAGCATCTTCATTATTTATTCCCTGAGTTTTCTGTTCGTCACTAAAATGTGTTGCACCTTTCTTCATGGTTACTATAAACTTAGAACCAATTTCCTTCGTACTTTCCACATGAATTGAGGCTCCATGGGCTTCAAGGATATTTTTTGTAAGCGCCAGCCCAATGCCTGTTCCGGGAGCCATATTGTTAATTTGCAAACCATTTTCGGCCTGATAGAATCTGTCAAAGATCTTTTCAACTGCCTCGGGGGCAATACCTATACCACTGTCAACAATTTCTACTACAACCTTTTCACTTGTTTCCTCCGTTTTAATAACAATACTTCCTTCTTTCGGCGTATATTTAAAAGCATTTGAAATCAGATTATAAAAAACCTTCTGCATTTGAATAGGATCGAACCATAACTTCAAATGTTCACTCCCGCTTTCAAACTCAAATTTGATATTCCTGTAATTGGCATACTCAGTAAATGAAAGATAAATCTCATAAAGAAAATCAGTAAAATCACGTTGCACAACTTTAATATTCATATGTCCCTGCTCACTTTTTCTGAATTCCAGTAACTCATTGATCAAATTCTGCATATTCAAAGTATTGCGTTTAATATTCAATATCCTATTAAACACTGTCGGCTGTATATTACTCATTTGCAGCAACATATCCACCTGACCTGCAATCAGAGTAAGTGGGGTACGAAATTCATGCGATATATTGGTAAAAAATCTTAACTTCGATTGATTAACCTCTTCGAGATGTTCTTTCTCTTTCATCTCATATGCAAGCGATGCTTTAAGCAATAACTTCGATCGGGTAAAAACAAGGTAGCGCCAAACAATAAAAATTATCAATAACACGTAGAACAAATATGCATACCATGACTGATAGAATGGCGGGAATACCTGCATTTGCAAATAAGTACTTGCAATGGGAGTCTTGTCTACCGATGAAATGGCCTGTATAATCAACTGGTATTTACCGGGATTTAGATTCATGAAATTAAGTTTATTGATACCAGCCGGTAATTCCGTCCAATTTTCAGAAAATCCTTCCAGGCGATAACGATAGAGCGGTTGATTAAATGAGATATAATTATTAGTGGCAAACTCTATGGTCAACATCGACTGTTTATGATTTAGCTTTACGGATTTTGTATATGGAAGTGAGGTCTCCAGCACACCCGATTGATCACCGGGAACCACAAGTTTATTATTGATCCACATATTTACCAGATGCAGGTTAAAGGGACGTTGAGATGTTGAAAGGTTTTCCTCAAAGAATGAAACCATACCATTCATTCCAGCCACATAAATTTCTCCCGACCGAAGCGCACGTATTCCTCCATTGAACAGCGAATTCAGGGGAAATCCATTTTCAGAAGCATAATTAAAGCTCTTTTTATTTTCAGGATCAAGAATCGACAGGCCATGAGTAGTAGATATAAAAATATACCCGAATTTTGATTCCATCATGTTACTGATATAATCATTTTTCAATCCTGCATTTTTACTATCAAAACGAATAAATTTATCAGAAGCTCTGTCGTAAAGATTTACTCCTCCTCCATTAGTACCTATCCACAAGCGTTTTTTACTATCGACAAGCAATTTCATCAGATTATTATTACTTAAGCTTGTAGAATCTCCCGGCAAATTTGAATACGATTTATACTGGCCTGTTTTGAGATTATAGCAATGCAAACCTTGTCCGGCTATCCACATTTCATCCCCGAGAATCTTAAGGTCTACAAAATAAGCTACTCTCATATTAAGCGCCTCAGAGAAAAGACGAACCTGACCAGTAGCTTTGTTGATCGAAAACAACCCATTATAGGTTGCAATCAATAAATCATTTTGATAGGGAACAATTGCACGAACAATGTCCGACTGCTCCCAACCACGCCGAAGATGTCTTATTTGCTTTGTTTTTAAATTGGCTGTATTTACCTTAACTACTCCTCCAAGATGTGTTCCCAGCCATATTTCATTGGTTTCGGGATCATAATAACCTGACTTTATATTATCAGTGGTAAGTCCGACCCCATCACTTCCAGCTCTGATATTTCTGTATGTACGGCTTTTAGGATTGTATATAATTAAACCATCACCTTCAGTACACAATAATAGTTGTCCGTTATTATCCTCAATAATTTCACTGATGATTGGGAAAGGCTTATTCATAAATGATCCTTGTCTTAGATCATGAAAAGTGTAGAAATCTATCTCCGGATTAAAATAGTTAACTCCCCCAAAGTAAGTACCCGCCCATATAGTACCTTGAATATCTTTATAAAGCGACCATACCGATTCGTTTGTCAACTCAAAAAACTGTTTACCTCCTGAGTTATAATGTTTGAACACCTCTGTATCAACAGCAAGTCTATCCAGCCCTTTTCTCGTTCCTATCCATAAAAAGTCCTTATTATCCTGGCAAATGGACCTGACAAATGAAGATGAAAGTGAGTTTGTGCCTTGGTTCTGATAATTAACAATATTTCCATTTCGTTCAATCTTAAATAAGCCTTTTTCCCATGTGCCAACCCAAATATTCTTTCTGTTATCTTCAAAAAGTGATGAAACCTGACTGCAATCGGGAATAATCTGCCGACACTTTTTATTTTGGTCGACAATATACACCCCCGAGGATAATGTTCCGAGCACAATCCTCTGATCAGCTGTTTGCATTATTGCCCGAATTGGAGATTTGATTTCCTTTATTTCCAGATATAGTGTTTTGACTCCTTCAACATAAGCATAAAGATAATTATTTTCAGCAATCCAGAGATTCCTGATACCATATGCTATTGCGTCAGCACGATCGCGTTGAACTATCTTCATTTCACCGGTTTTCATGCGATATTCATTGATGCCGTTCTGACTATGAATATACACAAAACCATTTTTCCCTCCACAGATATTTTTTACCAAACTTCCATTCAGCGAATTGCCATCATTGGGTACCGGCCTGAATACCTCCATCGTATTGCCATTATAACGGTTAACCCCTTCACGGGTACCAAACCACATAGCTCCCAGTTCATCCTGATAGATAGCCATAACCGAAAGCTGAGAAAGTCCCTGTTCAATGCCTATTTTCGAAAAATAAATATCACTCTCGGCAGATAGTTTCCAGCTAATGAGAAGCAGGAGAAACATAAAAAACAACTTATTTCTTCTCATGATCTAAACAACTAAAAGAATTTGTATGGTAACTTAAAATTATACAATTCAACATTATCCTCTACAAAAATATAGAAAATAAGCGAAACACCGGCATCCTTCAGTATCCAATTGTACATATCATTTCTTTTATTGTTCATATGTATTAAGTCTGATAAAATCAATCCGATTTTTTATTGTATCTTTGTAGCCTGCAAAAGTAAAATTATTCTACATTATTATAACTAAACGTGATATAAAATCACATAAAAAATCGCTGAATGGCAAAATCCCAAAACTCTTTTAACAAAAAAGAAAACGAGCAAAAACGTTTAAAAAAAAGGAAAGAAAAACTCCAGAAGAAAGAAGATAGAAAATTAAATTCCGGGGATGGTAGCCTTGACAGCATGATTGCTTATGTCGATGAGAATGGAAATATAAGCAACACACCACCTGATCCATCAAAAAAACAAATTATAGATGTTTCAACTATTGAAATCAGCGTAACAAGAAGAGAAGAAGAAGCTGTTCCAACCATAAGAAATGGTCGTGTTGATTATTTCGACGATTCTAAAGGTTTCGGTTTTATCAAGGACACTGTCACACAGGAAAAATTCTTTGTACATGTAAAAGGACTGATTGAGGAAGTTAAAGAAGGTGACATGGTAAGTTTTGAGTTGGAAAAAGGGATGAAAGGAATGAACGCAATAAAAGTAAAAAAGAGCTAATACTGTTATACTACATGTTAATATAAAAAATCATGTTGCAAGTCAACTTTAAAATACTCATAATATGAAAAACAAATCTTTTATCGTTATTACCGGAATAATTATGATTGTTTGTTCTGGTATTTTCATTGATGTTCAGGCTAAAGAAATTAAAAAAACACAATCAACAATTCGTATTGAAACGCCAAAAAGGCCGGCGGGACAAACAAATGTACTGCAATTACGATGCGATCCTATACCTGTTGTACGCATCGCCTTTATTGGACTGGGACATCGTGGCCAGGGTGCTGTTAAACGTTATATGTATCTCGATGGAGTTGAGATTGTTGCTCTTTGTGACATCAACAAAGAATATGTGGCGGGAGCACAGAAGTTACTGGAAAAAAATAACAAAAAAGCTGCACTTGAATTCAGCAATGGTCCGGACGATTGGAAAAAAGTATGTGAGCTGAAAAATGTAGATTTGATTTATAATTGTACATCGTGGGATTTACATACGCCAATAGCTGTCTATGCAATGGAACAAGGGAAACACGTTGCACTTGAAGTTCCTGCAGCATTAACTATTGATGAATGCTGGCAATTAGTTAATACAGCTGAAAAAACCCGGAGACATTGCATGATGCTCGAAAACTGTTGTTACGATTTTTTTGAAATGGCAACACTCAACATGGCTCAGCAAGGTTTACTCGGAGAGATCGTACACGCTGAAGGAGCCTATATTCATGATTTGCGCTCACTCAACTTTGCCGATCCCGACAAAGGGGGTTATCAGGGAATGTGGCGACTGAAATACAATGAAAAACATACCGGAAATCTCTACCCTACTCATGGACTTGGACCTGTTTGCCAGGCATTGAATATTCACCGCGGCGATAAAATGAATTATCTCGTTTCCATGTCGACTAATCAATTTGGCATGACTGAATATGCAAAAGATAAATTCGGTATTAATTCTGAATATGCCCAAAGAAAATACGCACGGGGTGACATGAACACCACTCTTATCAGAACAGAAAAAGGAAAAACAATCATGATTCAGCATGATGTTACCAGTCCCCGTCCATATGATCGCATTCATAAACTTAGTGGAACAAAAGGATTTGTACAGAAATATCCGGTAATGGGAATTGCTTTTGAACCTGATGCACATAAATTTCTTTCTGAAGAAGCTATGGATTCTGTATTATTAAAGTATCAACATCCTATTGTAAAAGAAGTAGGTGAAAAAGCAAAAAAAGTAGGAGGCCACGGGGGAATGGATTTTATCATGGACTACCGTTTGATCTATTGCTTGCATAATGGGTTGCCTTTGGATCAGGATGTTTATGATGCTGCTGAATGGTCATCTTTGGTTGAACTTACTGAACTTTCGGTCAAAAATGGCTCCAAACCCGTTGAAATCCCTGATTTTACACGTGGTGACTGGAAACAATTGAAAAAACTTGAATTTGCAAAATAATCAAATAAACATTTAAATCTGGTTGTATAGAAATGAAGAATATTCTGAATCAGTTTCAACTCAAAAGTGAAGTTGCTGAAATTGTGCCACTTAAAATCGGTCATATCAATGACTCATTTGTCGTAAAAGGCAAAAATCATGCAGATCCATACTATTTTCTGCAAAAAATTAATCATCACATTTTTAAAGATGTGGAAGGTTTACAAAACAATATCCGTATTGTAACCGATCACCTGAGAAAAAAATACCTCGAAGCCGGTGAGAAGGATATTGAGCAAAAAGTGTTGGAACTCATCCCGGCAAAAGATGGTAAATGGTATTATAAAGATGCATCCGGTGAGTACTGGAGAGTATATGTACATATCAAGAATACACATAGCTATGAGGCAATTACTCCCGCATTAGCCTATGAAGCCGGAAAGGCTTATGGCGATTTTCATTGTAAAATTGTCGATATACCCACTGAATTGTTGATTGACTCTATTCCCGACTTTCATAATGTAGTATTCAGAGTACAGCAATTAAAAGACGCTATCGCTGGCAATGCAGCGGGAAGATTGGAAAAAACACTCTGGATGGTTGATGAATTATTGAAACGCGCAGATGATATGTGTCTCCCTCAACGACTCTTCAAAGAAGGCATTTTGCCTGGACGAATAAATCACTGCGACACAAAAATCAACAATTTGCTTTTTAACGAAAAAGACGAACCTTGCTGCATTGTTGATTTGGACACCATGATGGTAAGCACAGTATTATCTGATTTCGGCGATTTCATGCGTACTGCAGCAAACACAGGTGCTGAAGACGATCCAAATCTTGATAATATTGACGTCAACCTCGAAATCTATGAGGCTTACACCAAAGGATATCTTGAAAAAGCAACTTTCCTGACTGATGCTGAACTGGAATATTTAGCCCTGGGAGCAAAAATGCTTACCTATATGCAAACGGTACGTTTTTACACTGATTATCTGAATGGCGACACTTATTATAAAATAAGTCATCCGGAACACAATTGGCAAAGAACAATTGCACAGTTCAGGTTGTTAGAGCAACAAGAAAAAAAGTTTGAGACAATGCAGCAAATTGTAAGAAACTGTTCAAAAGTTAAAAAATAATTATATTATGCAATTCGATTTAAGTTCAAAAATTACATTAGAAAGAATCCCTGAGAGGTATTACAGGCCTGTTGATGCGATTGACAAAATCAGGCAAACACAATTTGAAAAAATTGACACAGAAATTTACGATGATGAAATTCTGGGAGCAAAACATGTCGCAAAGGAAATTGCAAAAATTATTCTCCAGAAAAACAAACAAAATCAGTTGTGTGTACTGGGACTTTCGGGAGGATCTTCACCTTTGAATGTTTATGATGAGTTAGTCAAACTACATGTCAATGGAGGATTGAGCTTTAAAAACGTAGTTGTTTTCAATGTGACCGAGTTTTATCCGCTTACTGATAAAAAACAACACTCCAACTCCCGTATCATTCAGGAATATCTTCTGAATAAGGTGGATTTCAAAAAGGAAAATTTCCACACACTTATCCCCTCTTCAAAAAATAAAAATATCAACGAATTTTGTCATGAATATGAAGAGTTGATTAAAAGTTATGGTGGATTGGATTATGTGCTTGTCAGCGTAGGGTTGGTTGGTAATCTGGCTTATAATGAACCGGGATCAAACATTGGCTCAAAAACGAGGTTGATGTTACTGGATGATCAGTCAAGAAGTGACCTTAAACAGTTTTACAACAATATGTCCGACATTCCATCCTACGGATTCACAATTGGGTTATCAACTCTGATGAATGCGGGACAAGTGACACTTCTGGCCTGGGGTGAGCATAAATCGGCTGTAATCAAAAAAGTAATTGAGGAAAAAGCGGATGATAATGTCCCTGCTTCCCTGTTACAGTTACACAAAAATGCCAAAGTGGTATTGGACGTGAGTGCAGCAGAAATGTTGACCAGACTCAGTGAACCCTGGCTGGTAGGTGCATGCGACTGGACGAATCAGCTTATCCGTCGTGCTATAGTTTGGCTGTGCGAAAAAACAGGTAAACCCATACTCAAATTAACAAATAAAGATTACAATCAACATGGATTGGACGAGCTGCTTGTGAAGCACGGTTCGGCATACGATGTAAACATACAGGTTTTCAACGACCTGCAACACACAATCACCGGATGGCCGGGAGGTAAACCCAATGCCGACGACAGTAACCGTCCTGAACGTGCTCTTCCATATCCTAAAAGAGTACTGGTATTCAGTCCGCACCCTGATGATGATGTTATATCAATGGGTGGAACTTTCCAGCGATTAAAAGATCAGAACCATGATGTACATGTAGCTTATCAGACTTCAGGGAATATTGCCGTTGGAGATGAAGAAGTGATCCGTTATGCTTCACTGATGAAAAATCTCAACCAAAAATACAAAAACTGCAGTGATGAAATTGATACTAAATTAAACGAAGTACTTGATTTGCTTCTGAATCAATCGACAGAAAACAGCCAGCAAATAAATAAAGATCTTTTATTTATAAAAGGTCAGATTCGTAGAGAAGAAGCACGTTCAGCATGTAGATTTGTCGGATTGAAACCTGAAAATGTACATTTTCTTGACTTGCCATTTTATGAAACCGGTCAGGTGAAAAAAGGTAATCTGAGTGAAGCTGATGTTAATATTGTGATAGATTTAATCAAGACTGTTAACCCTCATCAGATTTTTGTGGCTGGTGATCTGGCCGATCCTCACGGAACTCATAAGGTATGTCTGAATGCTGTTCTGGCTGCCATTGATGAACTCAAACCAACTGGTATTCTTGATGAATGTCGCGTATGGATGTATCGTGGTGCCTGGGCAGAGTGGGAAATCGACCACATTGAGATGGCTGTACCTATAAGTCCTGAACAGTTGAGAAACAAGAGAAATTCTATTCTCCGGCATCAATCACAAATGGAAAGCGCCCCTTACCTCGGTAATGATGAAAGATTATTCTGGCAAAGATCTGAAGACCGCAACAGAGCAACTGCAATGTTGTATCAGAATCTGGGATTAGCTTCCTATGAAGCAATTGAAGCCTTTGTTGAATATAAATTTTAAAGAATGAAAAAACTAAAAGTTCCTTTGTTAAGAGCACTGGACATAATGGATATAAATGTTGCAGGTGATTTTCTGACTAAAAATACAGACACACATGCTATTGATGTTCTAAATTGGCCTGAATCGTTTGATTATTTGCCTGAGACAAAATTTAATATCGCCCGGTCAAATACTCATCTCTGGATTCATTTCAGAGTATTTAATGAATGTGTTAAGGCTATTCATCAAACAGACCAGCAAGAAGTATGGAAAGATAGCTGTGTAGAGTTTTTTGTAAAGTCGCCTTATGCTGAAAAATATATCAATTTTGAATTTAATTGTATTGGTACCTGTCTTTCCACTAAAAGAAAATCGAGAACAGAAGATGTCGTTCCTTTACCAATTGAAGAAATGCAAAGTATTGAACGTTTTGCATCCCTGGGGAATCAACCAATTAATTTGAACGAAAAAACAGATTGGTCGCTTACAATAAAAATTCCACTACAATTACTCAATACTGACACTTCTGCACCGATCACCACATTATATGGGAATTTCTATAAGTGCGGAGATGAAACAACAAAACCACATTATGTCAGCTGGAGTAAAATTGAAACTCAGCAACCTGACTTCCATCAACCTGATTTTTTCGGAATGTTAGAATTCTGACTTAATCCCGATTGAATACCATAAGAAACTGTTTCAAAAAATGAAACAGTTTCTTTGTTTTATGTAAGAATTATATTCAACAAATAAAACCTGTTGTTTAAGAGGCTTTTTTTTTTTACTTTTGGAAAATTTTGAAAACGTCTGTATCTTCCACAACATCATTTTTCATGGCTCCTAAAAATAAGTATTGGCTTTTTCTCTTTCTGCTTGTAACAACACTCCTGCTGTTCACCGCCGATCTGGTTTTGGGAAGTGTAGATATTCCTCTTAAAGAACTGTTTTTAACTTTAAGTAATAATAATACAGATAGTATAAACAATGAAATTCTGTTGAATTTCAGACTACCCAAAGCCATTACGGCAATAATTACAGGTGCATCGTTATCGGTTGCAGGTTTATTAATGCAAACCTTGTTCCGCAATCCTTTGGCAGATCCCTATATACTTGGAGTAAGCTCCGGTGCCGGATTAGGAGTAGCGATAACAATGATGTGCGCATCAATATTACCTGCTATGTGGATCAGCAGTGGCTGGGGAATTATTGCTTCGGCAATTATAGGTGCAGCACTTGTATTAACACTTGTAATTACTGTTTCATACAAATTGCACAATTCTGTATCTTTGTTAATTGTGGGGATCATGTTTGGCACCATTGCTGGTTCTATTGTCAGTATATTGCAGAATTTGTCGAATCCAGATGCCATAAAATTGTATGTTCTATGGACTTTTGGCAGTTTAAGTGCTGTAAGTTGGGAGAACCTCAAATTATTGTTTCCTGTCGTTTTATCAGGATTGATTCTGGCTTTTGCACTTCACAAGAGATCTGATGGTTTACTTTTGGGCGAGAATTATGCGAAAGGATTGGGAATTAATATCAGGCAAACTCGTCTATTAATAGTACTTGTCACTGGCATTCTTGCTGGAAGTATGACTGCATTTACTGGCCCAATAGCATTTGTGGGAATAGCAGTACCTCATATTGCCAGAGGAATATTTAAAACCGCAACGCATAAGATACTGATTCCAGCATCAATATTTATCGGAGCGATATTAATTCTTATCTGCGACATTATCACACAAATTCCAACTTATACCTTACCTATTAATACCGTCAGCGCCCTTTTCGGTGCACCCGTAATAATATGGATAATATTAAGGAGAAAATGAATAAAAAATGTAAATACGAATAATAATTGTTTTCAAACAAAAAACCATAATAAAATTCATTAACATGACAATAAGAGAGCGTTATAACAATATAATTCATTGGTTTGAGGAAAACATGCCGGTTGCTGAGACAGAACTTCATCATGACAACCCTTTTCATTTATTAGTAGCTGTGATTCTCTCGGCACAATGTACTGATAAAAGGGTAAATATGACTACCCCAAAATTATTTGCTGACTTTCCAACTCCTGAAAGCATGGCATTTGTTAGTCCCGATGTCATTTTTAACTATATAAAGTCAATCTCATATCCCAACAATAAGTCAAAGCATTTAGTTGGAATGGCTCAGATGTTAATTTCAGAATTTAATGGCACTGTCCCCGATGATGTCGAATTATTACAAAAGCTACCGGGTGTCGGACGTAAAACTGCCAATGTGGTCGCATCAGTTGTTTTCAATAAACCCGCTATGGCTGTAGATACTCATGTATTCAGAATATCTGAAAGATTGGGTTTAACCACTCATTCAAAAAATCCTTTACAAACTGAAAAGACACTTGTGAAGTATATTCCCTCTCACCTCATTCCAAAAGCGCATCATTGGTTAATATTACATGCCAGATATATCTGTCAGGCCAGAAAACCGAAATGCATGGAATGCGGATTAAAAGACTGGTGCAGAATGTATCAGCAGAACTTAATAAATCAATCACATTAGACCCTTTATGAACTATATGTTTTTTTTCAATATTCAATAATGTAAGATACAAGCTAGCTTTATTTCACAATTTTAAAAAATTAATTATTATGTCAGAAGTACAAGACAACAATTGCTGCAAACCGAAGTATTCGGGACAAGGAGCATCAGGAGGAGCCGTTTACGGCTTTGGGTTTATTGGAGCTGCCATCTGGTTCATATCTCAGGCAACTGGTTTTTGGGTTGGCGTTCTGGGTTTTCTGAAAGCAATCGTATGGCCGGCTTTCTTAGTCTATGAAGCGCTAAAAGCATTAGGTGCTTAAAAAGTAAAATGGTGCAGAAAAAATTCTGCACCATTTTCATTGAGAGCGGAAGACGGGGCTCAAACCCGCGACCCTCAGCTTGGAAGGCTAATGCTCTATCAACTGAGCTACTTCCGCAATTTAATTGAGAGTTAAGAGTTTAAAATTTAATACTTTATACATTGAAAGAACTCTCAACTTTTAACTCTCAATTCTCAACTATTGTGGGCAGTGAAGGATTCGAACCTCCGAAGTCGAAAGACAGCTGAGTTACAGTCAGCCCCAGTTGGCCACTTTGGTAACTGCCCTTAGTTTTCATTAAAAAAGCATCTTCATAAATGATGCTTTTCCTTTATTATTAAACCGGTGCAAAAGTAGGTGTTTTTTTTCGTATTACCAAACTTTTACCACAGAATATTTGCCATTTTTATAGCAGTAATAGCTGCTTCAACGCCTTTATTTCCGTGGATTCCTCCAGCTCTGTCAATTGCCTGCTGCATGTTGGATGTTGTCAACACTCCAAAAATCACAGGACAAGCATCCCTGACTGTATTTAAACTTGCAACTCCCTCTGTAACACCCTGACAAACATAATCAAAATGTGGAGTATCCCCCTGTACTACACAACCAAGCACGATGATTGCGTCATAAGAATTTCCGGAGGATTTCTCAAAAAGAAACTTTTTTGCTGCATGAATCAATTCAAATGTACCGGGAACATGAACAACGTTAATATTGTTGCTTTGCACCCCATTACTTTTCAAACATTCGACAGCACCTGTCAGCAATGCATGTGTGATACGAGGATTCCAGTCTGCCACCGCAATAGCATAGCATTGTTTTGCGAGTACTTCTTTTGTTGGCAGCAAATCCGGATCATAATCTGAAAGATTTTGATATTGAGTTGCCATGATCAATCCTATTGCAGACGGGAAATATACTTGTCAATATCCTGATTTTCAACACTCATCGGATAATTATTCTTAATTGCAAGGTAATTTTTAAGTGCTTTTTCACTATCTCCCTTTGATTCATAAACGATCCCGGCTTTCTTCAAATAAAGTGGAGATAAAACATCATTTTCAGATTCGGCAGCTTTCATGAAAAATTTAATTGCCTTTTCTGGTTCACCGAGCTCAGCATAACAATCTCCCATCAATCCAACAGTCATAATTGAGATATAGTCATCATCTGCATCGAAACTTGACAAGTAACTGATAGCTTTATTATAATCCCCTAAATGGTAATAACAAATCCCGGCATATGCCTTTGCCAAATTACCAGAAGGTGTTAGACTAAAATCAGAACTTATTGCTTCAAAACCTATCGATTCAAAACCATCACCCTCAAGAGCTAACCTAAATGAATCTGTGCTAAAATACATCTGAGATTTATACATCTCATTTGCTGCTTCCATTGCACGGGGCTTTACGTAAAAATTATTGATAGCTAAAAACCCAATAACTATAATGGCAACAACACCCAATCCATACAGGATTTGTTTCTGATATTTCTCAATAAATGCTTCTGATGTGGTTAGTGCATGTTCTACATTTTCAAATTCATCGTGTTTTGCTGCAGCTTTCTTGGACATAACAATTTTATTTAATCGATTTATATGATTTTTTTAAATAAACGGCAACAAAAATAGCTATTTTATTTTAATCTGCGAAATATCCCCAATGCTTTTTTACCCATACAAAAATTATTTCTATATATCAAAACAACTTATTAACATATTGAGATAAATTAAATGTAGCGTATACAGGTTAAATAAAAAATATTTTTTGCCAAAACACCATTTTATTTTTCATAGGCAAACAATAACATTCCATCCAGATATTTGTTAAAAAAGTCCGAAAATAGAACTATATCAGAAGAATTATGTTATATTTGCATCAGAAATAAAACGCCGCATTGTTTAGAGATTGGAAAACTCAACACTACATTTTTAACGAGTAATGGCGGTTTTTAATGGCGGGCTGCGCCTTCGGGTAAGTCTTCGACTCAGCAGATTACAAAGAAAGCCGACATCTCAAATCCTGTTTACAGGAGTTTTCTCAACAAAAACAATGCGGTTTTTATACAAAAAATCCGGAAATAAGTTCTCCCGTTCAAAAAACAGCTTTACTTATTTCCGGATTTTCTTTTGAGCCTCTTGTCGGATTCGAACCAACGACCCCGAGATTACAAATCACGTGCTCTGGCCAACTGAGCTAAAGAGGCAGGTGGGTAAGCACCCCATATCGCACCGCTACAACCAAATACCCTTGCTGCGGTCAAGCCCT
>JAYFQH010000055.1:0-1615 GCA_034927265.1 Paludibacter sp. | reverse complement strand
AAGCCATGGAAGCCGGGGGGACCTGAAGTACGTAACCGCAAAGGAGCGTCCTAGGGTAAAACCGGTAACTGGGGCTAAGTCGTAACAAGGTAGCCGTACCGGAAGGTGCGGCTGGAACACCTCCTTTCTGGAGAGATGATTCCCAAAGAAAGACTTTGGCTAAAATCAGAAGGTGTGATTGACAAGAAAAAGGGAGTGGAAACACAACCAGAAACAAAAGTGGAACAATATAGGAGAGTTATATTGAACTTCACTTATACTACGGGTCTTTGTTTTAAAAGATATATTCAACCCGAACAACAGACGTTCCGTGAAGCGCGATTAAGGATTAAGAATTAAGAATTAAAAATTAAAAATTAAGAATTAAGAATTAAAAGCAGTAGAAGGATGTTTGAAGGCAGAAGGTTGAAAGAAGAAAAAAGAAGTGGCCTCGGCAGTTTTTTAACGAAAACAAAGAGGGAACCCGCCCAGTCCTATAGCTCAGTTGGTTAGAGCGCTACACTGATAATGTAGAGGTCGGCAGTTCAACTCTGCCTGGGACTACGAAAGAAAGCGAAAAGCTAAGAACAAATGACGAAAAGCTATAAAGCGAAAGAGCTGATAGCGGAAAAGGTTGAGAATTGAGAGTTGTGAATTGAAATTTGAGCGTTAAGAATTAAATACAACAATCCACAATCAAAACAGATAAGGATCTCTTGTATGCTTCTTTCCCTTTTTGTGGGAGTCGCAAATAGAGTCTTCCCGGGGGATTAGCTCAGTTGGCTTAGAGCACCTGCCTTGCACGCAGGGGGTCAAGGGTTCGAGCCCCTTATTCTCCACCTAACAAGCGAAAGTTAATAGCCAGGAACTGGGAACTAAAAACTAAGAATTAAATAACCAGGCAAATGGTTAATAGCCGATGATCAGGAACTAATAAGGGTAAAACTAAGAGTTCAGCAGCAGCTAAGAGTTAAGAGCTAATCAACGGATAATTACATGCGAGTAGTTAAAATCCGGGAACAGGACAGACAACAAAGGATTATACACAGATAAAAAGGTGTTTAGTCAACACAATTTAACCATAGGAAGGTAATTTGATGTTGTGTCAGAAAAAAGAAGATATCATTGCGAGAATGAATACTTTATTTAGATGAGTAAAACAGTAGAATGTTTTTATCATATCTGATTCACAGAAAAAGCGCCATTCTAATTCCGGCAACGTGAGGGTTAAAAATAAGATCTTTGACATATTGAAAAAAGAAGAGAAGTAAAGAAGTAGAAAACAAAAGAGAACGAGAAAGTACGGGTGTATTAATACATGCGATACGATAAAGAAAAAAAAGTAAACAAAGAGCGAACGGTGGATGCCTAGGCTCTGGGAGGCGAAGAAGGACGTGATAAGCTGCGAAAAGCATGGGGTAGGTGCAAATAACCATAGATCCCGTGATATCCGAATGGGGCAACCCGGCACAGTGAAGCTGTGTCATTCCACGAATGTGGAAGGCGAACGTGGGGAACTGAAACATCTCATTACCCATAGGAGAAGAAAACAAAAGTGATTGCGCGAGTAGTGGCGAGCGAAAGCGCAGGAGCCCAAACCGTATATGTAGCAATGCATATTCGGGGTTGTAGGACT
>JAYFQH010000043.1:0-25773 GCA_034927265.1 Paludibacter sp. | reverse complement strand
TTGAGCAAGCACCACACTTACACCTACAAAAAACAAGCAGGCGAATAAGAACGTTAGTTTTCTCATAAATTTACCATTTTTTATTTAACTTCAAGTTTATTGATATATTTTGACTTTTCGCGACGACAAATATAAAAGATTACAAGTAAAAAAACAAGAGCTCAAGCTTACATTTTGAAAAAAAAAGAACAAAAAACTCAACAGAATGTCCATTTTTCGACAGAAATAGTAGATATTTTTTTTGATTTTTTGAATAACAAGACATAAATATTTAAAACAAACAATTAATTTACAGCTACTTACTAAATTTTACTCAAAAATCAATTAGATAATTTTCAATTTATCATTTATATAAGCTATAAATAAAAAAACCGCCATATTTTTTTACAATATTGCGGTTATTTTTACATTTTGAGCTTATAAATACTCACAAAATAGCTAAAAATCAAAGCTCTGCTATCATTTTTTCGAGCGCTTCATCCAGCGTATGAAGCTTTTTTTTACAAAACTCCATTAGTTCTGAAGCCCTTTTTACACTTGCAGAGATACGATCCATATCCACCTCTTCTGTATTTTCAAGTGCCCTTAATATTGCTTCAAGTTCAGAAACGGCATCTGTATAGGTAAGTTTATCGTTTTTCATATTTTATTAACATTAATTCTATTTCACTAACACATATTTCACCTTCTTCAGATCAAAATTATTCACTATTCACTGTTAGCTACTCACTTAATATCTCTTATTCATCTGAAAAATGCACTAAAACATGTCGGTATGAGCTAAATATCTTTGATTTAGAAACATAGCCGATATACTTCTTTTGGGCGTCAACGACAGGAAGATTCCATGCTCCTGTATCTTCAAAAATCTGCATGACCTTTTCCATAGGTGTATCCTGATTAATCGTAGCCGGAGGAGAAATCATCAGCATCTGTGCAGTAAATCTGTTATATAATTCGGGACGGAACATAATGTTACGGACTTCATCCAACAGCACTATACCCAGCAATACTCCGTCCACACTATTAACAACCGGAAATATATTACGCCTCGACTTTGAAATTATTTTCACCAGTTCGCCTAATGTCATTTCAGGATGCAATATTTGCAGGTCGGTTTCAATCACATTCTCCATTTTCATTAGGGTCAACACTGCTTTGTCTTTGTTATGAGTAATCAGCTCTCCTTTTTGAGCAAGACGCATTGCATACAGACTATGCTTTTCAAAAGTGATAATTGTAAGGTACGAAACTGTCGACACAATCATTAAAACCATAAACAAATTGTAACTTCCGGTGAGTTCTGCTATCAAAAAGATACCCGTCAGCGGGGCATGCATAACTCCCGACATTACTCCTGACATTCCTGCAAGTGAGAAATTCACTACTGAAGCTTCAAATCCCAACATGCCTACAACTGTTGCTACGACAAAACCAGTTAAACTGCCCAAAAACAAAGAAGGAGCAAAAATTCCGCCGACGCCTCCTGCACCATTTGTAGCAGCAGAAGCAAATATTTTAAATATAATGATGAGCGAAAGATAACTCACCAACACCCATGGACTGTCTCCCAACTGTTGAAAGAAACTACGATCCAGTACAGAAGCTGCGTTTCCATTAATCAAAGCTTCAATAGTGTTATAACCTTCACCATATAAAGGAGGAAAAATGAAAATAAGAAGACTGAGCATAGCTCCCCCAATTGCCAATTTCCAGAATGGCTGTTTTATTCTCCTGAAAAAGCCTTCGATCCAATTCATCCCCCGTGTAAAATAAAGAGATACTAATCCACAAACAATTCCAAGAATGATCAACTGGGGAATCCGGTCGACCGCAAAAGGTTGATAATTACCAATCTGGAACATAAAAGCACTTCCTGAAAAGATATAGGTAAAAGTGGTAGCGGTAATGGACGAAATGATGATTGGCACCACAGACGCCAGGGTCATATCAAGCATCAACACCTCCAGCGTAAAAACCAATCCTGCAATCGGAGCCTTAAAAATACCCCCTATAGCTCCTGCTGCACCACATCCGACCAAAAGCATCAGGGTCTTTTGATCCATCTTGAAAAATTTACCCAGATTCGAACCTATAGCTGATCCTGTGAGTACAATCGGTGCTTCAGCTCCAACCGATCCCCCAAAACCGATGGTGATGGAACTACCTACCAGCGACGACCATACATTGTGTAATTTCAGAATGCTTTTTCGTTGAGAAATAGCATATAAAATGCGGGTAACTCCATGGCTAATATCATCTTTTACAATATATCTCACAAAAAGTGAAGCAATAAGTATTCCGATGACAGGAAACACAAGATACCAATAATTCACCTCAAAACGACTGAAACTATTGGTAAGCATTTGCTGGATAAAATGGATCGTGTTTTTCAACAGATTAGCCGCTACAGAAGCAAAAAAACCAACTACAAAACTCAATACCAAAACAAAATGACGTTGTTTAATATGAGTTTCCCGCCACATGATCATTTTTATGTACCAATCCTTCCTGCTCATTCCAAATTCTCTAAATTCCTTTGCCTTTAAATATTATTTCGATCGTCAAAAGTAATATTCTTAAATCATTAAATAATGACATATTTTCAATATAAATAATATCATAATTTAATCGTTCAATCATTTTCTCCACAGTATCGGAATAACCTATCTTAATTGGCCCCCATGATGTTAACCCAGGACGGATTTTATACAAAAGACAATAATACGGCGCTTCCTTAATTATCTGATTTATATAATACTGTCGTTCAGGGCGAGGTCCAACAATGCTCATTTCTCCCTTAAGTATATTCCAAAATTGAGGTAATTCATCAATCCTGTATTTACGTAAGAATCTGCCAAAAGGTGTAATTCTATCATCATTTGCACTACTCAGTTTTGGCAAACCATTTTCGGAATCTTCATACATTGTCCTGAATTTAATTATGTCAAAAGGTTTACCATGAAGGCCCATTCTTTCTTGTCTGTAAAACACAGGGCCTTTAGAATCATATTTAATTCTTATAGCAAAATACAGAAACCAAGGTGACAGCAATAGTAAGGACAACGCTGCACAAATGAAATCAATTACCCTTTTTACGCATATTTCCCAGTCGGGCATATTGATCTGCGTAATACTAACTAAGGGACTAATCTTCAACACATTCATCCGCGCACTTCCGGTGAGTATTTCGTACAAACGGGGTGTAAAACGTATTTCTACATTAAACTTATACAATAAGTTGATTATTCTGAACAACTCATTTTCTTTAGTGTCGTTTTCTAAAGCAACAATTATTTCCTGTACATTATACTTATGTATTATTGACTCAATATTAAATAAACTCCCTATGACTTTTTTCCCGTAGTCTTTGTTTTTTTTAGTTACTGACACATAACCCACAAAGGTATTTTGTGATGCGTATTTCTCAATATCTGATGCCGTTTTCTGCGCATTACTCCCAATACCGACAACGACCGTATTAATACTCCATTTTTTTGTTTTAAAATTGTTTTCTACTTGTGAAAAGATAATCCTTCGAAAAATATAAGTAGAAACAAATAGCTGTAAAAATAATACCAGCAGAGAATAATAAAAGTAACTGTAGGAAACAATTACATCACCCAACTTCAGGATGAAGAAAAACGTTAATGATATTACTGCAGATGAAAAAAAAGTACTTAAGAACAGGTTGATTTTTTGTTTTTTGAGTGGATTTAAATAAAAACCTGTCAGATAGTATATAAACACACAATAAATAGGGAAGAAAAACAGACTGAACAAATAATACCTACTTGGCAACAATACTTCAAAGCTACCGATAATCTGAATGTTATTAATCAACTTTCTGAAAATCACAAACGCCAGCCATACTATGAGCGTTGCTATAATGTCAAATAAAAGATATTTATATTTAATCTTATTAGGATTCATGAAACATTTTTACCATTAAATATATTGCATATTTTTCAAATGATGAATTACAGTATTTAATTAATTTTTCCTTAAAACGTATGTAACTTTGTCTCTTGTAATAAATAAAAACGCTTTTATTTTATCCTTTATGGTTTTTGATGTCAATTCACCCCACCATGCAGGAAAATATCCGATCCGATTTTTGTGAGTTATCTTTAGGTCGTATTTGGCAAACATTCGTTTTAATTTTCTTTTTGTAAAAGTAAACGGATGACCTTTATCGATTATAAACAACTCCATTAAGGACCTCATAAATTTTCCATAACAATTGTATGTGTTTTGTCTGAAATATATTATCCCCTTTTCCCCAAGCACTCTGTTTATTTCATCCAATACCAATACCGGATCTTCACAATGATCTAAAACATTGTCCAATATTATTAAATCAAAGGTTTTGTTTTCAAAAGGGATATTTTCACCTTTCGCCTTATAATACATTACAGAACTGTCTCTCTTAGCCACAAATTCCGAAACACTTGAATAATAGTCTTCTAAAGGGTCAATCGCAAACCGGGACTTACTTTCATTCAAAAAAGTTAAAATCCCGCACATACCACTTCCTACTTCAAGTATTTTTGTTTCTTCTGAAATTATTCTATGTTCTTTCTCAAGATAATTTCTGATTTCTATCGCACTATGCTTATAGTATTCTGAACGAAGCCCCCCCTTTCTTTTCTGCCACCAGTTCAACTCATAAGTTTGAGCCAGTTCCCATCTTTTACCTTTTTTTTGTATATTTTTCATGTATATTTTTTTGGTTCAAAAAAAAACTCAAACCTGATATTATTCTAAACAATAAAATATAACGCAATACTTTATAATATATTTTTACAAACACTCAAAAACAATTGCTGTTTTGTCTGTATTTCTTCAAAAAAGCTATAAATAAATATTAATATGATTTTAATATGTTATGCATCGATTTGCCACAAAGATACATAAATAAAATGAATCATTTCTTTCTGATTATAATACTTAGGCATTGTAACAGGCATTATTATCAATTTAACTTGCAGAACATATAATTGCTTTTAAAAAAAAACACTACCTTTACAACTTTAAAAAAATAACATCAAATGACCCATAAATGGATAATTAAAACTCTTGATGAACAACAAATTGAAATAAAAAACTCATTAGCCTCAGCACTCAACATTAGTCCGATCCTCGCTCAATTACTTGTACAGCGGGGAATTTGCACTTTTGAAGATGCACGCAATTTTTTCAGACCAGATTTTGCTAATTTGCACGATCCTTATCTGATGGCAGACATGGATAAGGCAGTGAGCCGTCTGACCGATGCAATACAGGATAATGAAAAAATTTTAATTTACGGTGACTATGACGTGGACGGTACCACTTCTGTTTCACTGGTTTATAAATTCATCAAGAAATTTTACAGCAATGTCGACTTTTATATCCCTGACAGGTATAATGAGGGTTATGGCATTTCGATTCAGGGTATTGACTATGCCCACAAAAACGGAATTAAATTGGTAATTGCTCTCGATTGCGGAATTAAGGCTGTCGAGAAAATTAAATATGCCAACGGACTCAACATCGACTTCATTATCTGCGACCATCATACTCCTGACACAGAACTACCCGGAGCCATTGCTGTATTGGACCCGAAACGACCGGATTGTCCCTATCCCTACAAACACCTTTCGGGATGCGGAGTGGGATTTAAACTCATGCAAGCCTTTGCCTTAAAGAACAATATTCCTTTTTCCGAATTGATCTCTTTGCTCGATTTGGTGGCATTAAGCATTGCTTCCGACATTGTTCCAATTACCGGTGAAAACAGAATCCTGGCATTTTACGGTTTGAAGCAGATTAACACCAACCCCAGTATCGGTGTGAAAAGTATATTAAATGTTTGCGGATTGGCCGAAAAAGAAATTACCATTTCAGATATTGTTTTCAAAGTTGGCCCACGGATCAACGCTTCGGGAAGAATGAAACTCGCTTCAGAGGCTGTTGAACTAATGGTTTCGAGTGATGCTAATTTTGCCAGAGAAAAAAGTGGTACAATTAACGAGTATAACAACGACAGAAAAGATCTGGATAAAAACATCACGGATGAAGCCATAAAACTTATTGCTTCAAACACGGCATACCTTACACGGAAATCCATCGTTGTATATAAACCCGATTGGCACAAAGGAGTGATAGGAATTGTTGCCTCCCGGCTTTCAGAAGAATTTTACAAACCTTCCATCGTCCTTACCAAGTCGAACGGAATGGCCTCTGGATCTGCACGTTCAGTTCCCGGGTTCGACATATACAATGCTATTGATTCATGCCGGGATTTGTTGGAAAATTTCGGAGGTCACCGATATGCAGCAGGTCTGTCAATGAAAGAAGAAAACGTGGCTGTTTTTACGGAACGTTTTGAAAAATATGTGGCTGAAACAATTACAGAGGAACAAACCTCCCCACAGATTGACATTGATGCACAAATAACCTTCAAAGATATAACTCCAAAGTTCTTTAGTGTCCTGAAACAATTCGGTCCTTTTGGCCCGGGAAACATGAAACCTGTTTTTTCAACGAGCAAAGTAATGGATTACGGCTCCAGCCGACTTGTAGGGAAAGATCAGGAACATCTGAAAATGGAACTGGTGGATTCAAGTTCCGAGAATGTAATGAATGGGATTGCTTTCGGAATGTATGAATTCAATGATCACCTTAAATCACTCAATCCTTTGGATATTTGTTATACTCTCGAAGAAAACACTTTCAACGGCAACACCAATATTCAGTTGATGATCAGGGACATCAAAGTGTAAATCATTTAAATGTTGAACCGTTAAATTGTTGAATTGATTTTCGAGATTATACAAGTTTCAACAATTCAACAATTCAACGGTTCAACATTTAAATCGACAATATCTGCAGCACCCCAAGTAAATTTTCATTTACAGGCTTATCATCCTTAATCGCTTTAGCCAGCGGCACATACACCATTTCATCATTAACAATCCCAATCATTATATTACGCAGACCATCCATAAGTGCATCAATTGCTGCAACCCCCATGCGGCTGGCCAGAATACGGTCGTAAGCAGTAGGAGACCCTCCCCGCTGAATATGTCCAAGAATAGACACACGCACATCATATTCGGGATGCTCCCTGCGCATTCTTTCGGCCAAACCGTTTGCACCTCCGGTAACATCACTTTCAGAGACAATGACAATGCTACTGTTTTTTGATTTTCTGAACCCATTTCTGATCAATTGATCCAACTGATCGACTTTTGTTTCCCGTTCAGGGATGATGGCCGCTTCAGCTCCTGAAGCCAGAGCACTATTCAGCGCAAGAAAACCAGCATCACGCCCCATCACTTCAATAAAGAAAAGTCTGTCGTGCGAACTGGCAGTATCTCTGATTTTATCAACCGCATCAATAATAGTATTTAATGCCGTATCGTAGCCCACCGTTGAATCCGTGCCAAACACATCATTATCAATCGTCCCCGGAATTCCCACAATAGGAATGTTATATTCTTGTGAGAAAATACGTGCACCGGTAAAAGTACCGTCACCTCCAATCACCACCAAAGCATCAATTTCCTCTCTGACCAAACTTTCATGAGCAATTTTTCGGCCTTCTTCTGTAAGAAATTCTGCACAACGGGCCGACTTTAATATCGTACCTCCATGTTGAATAATATTGCTCACATTTTGCGTTTGAAACTCAACAATTTCTCCGGTTATCAGTCCTTTGTACCCTCTGTAAATAGCCTTTACCCTGATTCCATTGAAAATGGCGGCACGCGTTACCGCTCTGATGGCTGCATTCATCCCCGGGGCATCACCTCCGGAAGTCAACAACCCGATGCATTTAATACTCTGATCCATAAATTTATGACTTATTTTTCAAGGCTACGCAAAGTTTCAGCTACTTTTTCCATCAGCCACATTGGCGTGGAGGTGGCTCCGCATATACCTATCTTTTTCGTCAGATCAAGATTCAGCTCCAACACTTCTGAGGGCTCTGAGACGATATAAGTATCAGGATTGATACTTTTACTGTGTTCGTAGAGTACTTTCCCATTAGAACTTTTCTTTCCACTGACAAATATTACTATTTCGTTTTCTTTTGCAAAGGTAGTAATATTTGGAATTCTATTTGACACCTGCCTGCAAATTGTATCAGAATATTCAAACAGAGCATCCCCTCCTTTTTGATCTGAAATATTTTGGATCAATGTGTTAAATCCTTCGAGAGATTTAGTCGTTTGCGAAAATAAACGGATGTTTTTCGACAAATCAAGTTTTGACAAATCAGTCTCTTTTTCAACAATGATTGCCTTACCTTCGGTTTGCCCCACCAATCCATTCACCTCAGCATGACCTTTTTCTCCATAAATTACGATTTGCGTTTCCTTCCCTGGCGAATTGGTATAAGCATCCTTAATCCGGGACTGCAACTTTAACACAACAGGGCACGAGGCATCAATGAGGGTAATATTGTTCTTTTCGGCTATTTCGTAAGTAGATGGCGGCTCTCCATGAGCGCGGAGCAGTACTTTTGCATCATGCAGCTGAGCAAATTGCTCATGATTGATGGTTATCATTCCCATTTTCGACAGACGGTCCACCTCCTGACCATTGTGAACGATATCTCCAAGACAGTATAGAACATCTCCTTTTGCCAGTTCTTCCTCGGCTTTAGCGATAGCCTTTACCACCCCAAAGCAAAATCCCGATTTTTTATCGATTTCTATATTCATTTTTCCACTCTTTTCAATTATTTTTATTGAACCACATTAGTCACATAAGTAAACATAGTTTTTTAACATTCAAATGTATATATATCACCATTGACGGCAAATAAAAGACAATTCAGATGTAGTTGAAATTTATGCTTACTTATGTGACTAATGTGGTTCGATAAAACGTATACGGGGAATAAACGTTTTTAGGTAGTGATATGTTTAACTGTTTTCCAGTTTTTTACGAAACAGATCATTGAGTATCGCCTGCTGTTCGTTGGGACTTAAATCAGTATTATCAATTATGACTGCATCTTCTGCTTTTCTCAGCGGACTTTCTTTTCTATTCTGATCTCTTTCATCCCGCTCCTTAACGTTGGCAAGCACTTCTTCAAAAATCACATGCTCTCCCTTTGCTTTCAATTCGTCCATTCTTCGTTTAGCCCTTATTTCGGGCGAAGCGGTCAAAAATATCTTCAACTCAGCCTCAGGAAATACAACTGTTCCAATATCACGGCCATCCATCACAATTCCTTTTTCTGCCCCCATCATTTGCTGTTGTCTTACCAATTCTCTTCGTACGGCCTTCAGGGTACTCACTCTGCTGGCTCCGTTTGAAACTTCAAGTGAGCGAATCTGATGCTCGACATTTTCTCCATTAAGAAATATCTCGGCTTTACCTTCGGTATTCTTTTGAAATGCCAAATGAATCTTGTGAATGTTTTTTTCTATTTTGTCAACATCCATATGTGTTTCACTCATCCAGCCATTTCTCATACAAAAAAGAGAAACCGCCCTGTACATCGCACCGGTATCCACATAGATGTAACCTGCATCTGCGGCCAGTTGTTTGGCCATAGTACTTTTTCCACAGGAAGAAAATCCATCAATGGCAACAATAATTTTTTTCATCGCATGCTACAGCTTAAATTCATTCAGAGAAGTACTAATTGAGAAAAGATAAGCAGAATTACCTACCTGAAACTGGCTCACCCCAAAACCAACCTGAAATTTACTAATCCGGACACCTCCTCCGAAAGAAAATCCGGCCATGCTTTTAAATCCACTCATCTTCAATTCCTGGTGTCGGCGGTGATTATATGAACCCACTAAATACAAATTTTTACCAGGGACAAACTCTACTCCAATAATCGTATGGCGGAAAGCCATATCAGCAAAGCTAATCTTAGAGATATAATCCTGTCGCTCAAAATCCATCATTGAGTTCTCATTGTCAATATAATTCAAATTCCACTTATGGAGATTATGCATAGTTAACGAAATGCGAAAAGGGGCATGTTCCAGCTTGTATGAAGCACCCAACTGAATGTCGAATGGAAGTGGTTCGAAATGTTGACCATCAACTCCTGAATAATATCCTTTAAACTGTGTACCAATATTACGAAAAACCAACCCTGCCGAAAAAAACTTCTCAGGACGCTGATAACTTACACCCAAATCCAGCGCAGCGCCGTAGGATATATATTCGTCAGCGTAAGCTGAGTATATTGGCTTCAAGGTTGCGCCAATCGATAATCCGGCATATAATTGCCTGCTATATATCAGATTGAGAGAGATATCTTTTGCCGAAAACTCACCTTCATCATCATTATACTCATTCCTTTTTTTGAAGGTACCATAATCAACATACTGTACTCCCACAGCAAAGTGATTTTTACCATATGCCCTACCGTAAATTGCCGACCCAAACTGAATATCTGCCAGATAGTTGGCCATATTCAGTCCTATGACGTTATCTGTATTTTTATTTAATAACGCCGGATTCGATAACGCAAAGTTAATATCCGGATCTGCCATCGACACATGTTTACCTCCTAAAGCAGCCATACGGGATGATACAGGTAAATCCAAAAATTGAAATACACCATTTCCTGCCTGAACTATCTCAAAAAGAAGTAATAATAGGAGTACACCTGTTGTTTTACGATTCATTTATATATAAACAGATTATAGAAATTTGATAAAAAACTAAACATCTTAACAAAAAAACGTCCAAAGATACATTATTTTGACGACTCCATTACAAAAGATAAAGGACATCTATTGTAATATAAACGGATAATTTAAAAAAAATTTCATTGTGGATTCAAAAAAAAAGGAAACAAATCTTCATTTATAAACTGATAACAAAAAAATATTTTGCCATATAATCCAACAATTAAAAAAAAATTGTATATTTGCCTAGCTGAAAACAATTAAAATGGATTTGTATGGACATTAAAAAATCATCCAAAGCTTCACTTGAAGATAAAAAGGTCATATATACCCTTATGGGTTTTGTTGTAGCTTTATCCTTCATTTACATTGGTTTTGAGTGGACAAAGAAGGAAATTAGTGTTTATGAAGACACCTCTTCAGAAGTTGTTGCTGAAGAAGAAATTGAAATTATTCAGACATCTGAAGCACTTCCACCTCCACCGGCTCCTGAAGTACCTGAGGTAATTGAAATTCTGAATGTGGTTGAGGATAACGTAGAAACCGCAGAAATCGTTATTGACACTGAGGATGATAAAAACAAACAAGTAGTCATTCAGCCACCAGTTGCCAGTCATGCAATTGTTGAAGAAGCTGAAGAGGTTGTATTTATGGTTGTTGAATCAATGCCGGAATTTCCCGGAGGTGATGCTGCATTATTTAAATATCTTGGTGACAACATCAAATATCCGGTCATTGCACAGGAAAGTGGTATTCAGGGACGTGTTATATGTCAGTTTGTTGTTAACCGTGATGGTTCAATAGTTGACATTGAAGTAGTTCGTAGCGTCGACAAAAGTCTAGATGCTGAAGCAGTCCGCGTAATATCAAAGATGCCTAAATGGACTCCCGGAAAACAACGGGGAAAAACAGTGCGTGTTAAATACACTTTGCCCGTTAACTTCCGTTTGCAGTAATAAATTGACATAGGTTGTGACGATCAACCATGGTTTTTAATAATTACATAAACCGTTTGGTGTTACCAAACGGTTTTTTCAGATAACTATATGGTTAAAACAGAAATATATCGGGAGAAAGCTGTGTTGGTGGGATTGATAACTGCCGATCAGGATACTGCCAAAGCAAAAGAATATCTGGACGAATTAGCATTTCTGGCAGATACTGCAGGAGCATCTCCCGAAAAATTTTTTTTTCAAAAAGTTGACTTTCCAAACCCCAAAACTTTTGTAGGCCCCGGAAAACTACTTGAAATAAAGAAGTTTATTGAGGAAAATGAAATCGGGCTGGTAATCTTTGACGACGAACTCACTCCAAAACAACTCCGAAACATCGAACAGGAATTGAAAGTGCTCATCCTGGACAGGACAAATTTAATACTCGATATCTTTGCCAAAAGAGCTCAGACGGCCAATGCCAAAACTCAGGTGGAGCTGGCACAACTACAATACATGTTGCCACGACTTACGCGACTATGGACACACCTGGAACGCCAACGTGGAGGTATAGGGATGAGAGGTCCCGGTGAAACACAAATAGAAACCGACCGAAGGATAATCCTCAATAAAATTGCTTTATTAAAGCAAAACCTTAAAGACATCGACAAACAGATGTCCACTCAACGAAAAAACAGGGGCAAAATGGTCAGGGTTGCTCTGGTGGGTTATACCAACGTAGGCAAATCAACGATCATGAACATGCTCAGTAAATCTGATGTTTTTGCTGAAAATAAGTTATTTGCTACACTCGACACCACCGTCAGAAAGGTTATCATCGACAACCTTCCTTTTCTGCTTACCGATACAGTAGGTTTCATACGAAAATTGCCACACCACCTGATTGAGTCATTTAAGTCTACTCTTGATGAAGTAAGAGAAGCAGACCTCTTGGTTCATGTAGTAGATATCTCACATCCTAACTTTGAAGAGCAATTGGAAATCGTCCGGCAAACATTGCTTGAGATTGACCCAAAAGAAAAGCCAACAATAATGATTTTCAATAAGATAGATGCATTCACTTATACCCCAAAAGAAGAAGATGATTTATCACCGGTTGTACGGGAGAATTTTAGTCTGGAAGATCTAAAAACCACATGGATATCGAAACTTCACGATAACTGCATTTTCATTTCAGCTAAAGACAAAATAAACATCGAAAACTTAAAAGGACTATTATATCAGAAAGTCAAAGCTATACATATCGAAAGATATCCATATAATGACTTTCTTTTTCAGAAATATGAAGAATAAAAATACGTTTGGAAATAATTTCACTAAAAATAACGGAAAGAACTTTAACACTAAAAAAACTGAACAATGACTAATTACCGCCAGCTAACTGAAAAAGAAATCTCTACACTTGTTGTGTATGGTTGCAGTGCCGGGGACTGGAAAAAAGTAACTGTAGCCGACAACTTTTCTCCTGATTTTATATCAAATGTTCATTTTTCGGGAGATATTAAATTAGGTACCTTCCAGAAAACTTTTGAACTCCCGGGAGGACTTATAAAACATTCAGGAATTTATAACAGCTGTCTGCACAACTGTACCATTGGCAATGATGTTTTTATTGACAAGATACATAATTACATGGCCAATTACACCATCCATGAAGGTACTTATATCGAAAACGTAAATATTATGGTCGTGGATGGTTTTTCTTCTTTTGGAAATGGTATTACTGTCCCGGTAATGAATGAAGGAGGTGGACGTGAAATCCCGATATTTGATTTTTTGTCGGCTCCTCTCGCATATATTCAAACCTTGTACCGCCATCGTCATGAGGTAATCCATCATTTACATGACTTGATTGACGCTTATGCTACTTCATTAAAGTCCAATACAGGAACAGTTGGGTCAAATGTAAAGATTGTAAACTGTGGAAGCATAAAAAATGTAAGGATAGGAAACTGCGCCATTATTGAAGGGGCCTCAATTCTTGAGAATGGAACCATCAACAGCAACGAAGAGGCTCCTGTAATTGTGGGTTCAGGAGTAAAATGCAACGATTTTATTCTAAGTTCAGGTGTCTCCGTAACCGATTCCACACTCATCTCCCGTTGTTTCATTGGTCAGGGGTGCATTTTAGGCAAACATTATTCGGCACTCGATTCGCTCTTTTTCTCCAATTGCCAGGGAATGCATGGCGAGGCGACAGCAATCTTTGCAGGGCCCTACACCGTTTCACACCACAAATCCACCCTGCTGATTGCAGGGATGTTTTCTTTCCTGAATGCCGGTAGCGGATCAAACCAGAGCAATCACATGTACAAACTGGGTCCTATCCATCAGGGCTTATGTGAACGTGGATCGAAAACTACCAGTGACTCCTATCTGCTTTGGCCTGCAAAAATTGGTGCTTTTACCCTGGTAATGGGACGTCATTACAAGCATTCAGACACATCAGATCTTCCATTCTCTTACCTGATTGAAAATGCCACTGAAAGTTTTCTGGTACCCGGCGTAAACCTCAGGAGTGTAGGTACCATACGCGATGCACAAAAATGGCCTAAACGTGATAACAGAAAAGATAGCCATAAAATCGACCCTATCAATTTTAATCTGTTGAGTCCCTACACAATCCAGAAAATGATGAAAGGCATTGAGGTACTAAAGAAACTACAACAGATTTCAGGAGAAACAACAGATATCTATGCTTATCAGAATTGTAGTATAAAAAATTCTTCTCTTAAAAAGGGATTGGAATATTATGAAATAGCCATTAATAAGTTTCTCGGTAATTCATTAATCAGCCGACTGAAAGATAGAGAGTTCAACAATATAGAGGAAGTTAGAGCCCGTTTGAAACCAGATACCAGGAAAGGATTAGGAGAATGGATAGATTTATCGGGTTTAATAGCACCAAAACAACAAATTGACGATTTGCTTCGTCAGATTGAAGAGAAACAGCTTTCTCTTAATCAGATTCAGCTTGAATTTGAGCAAATGCATAATAATTACTATGATTATGAATGGACATGGGCAAAAGAGAAATTAGAGAAATGTCTGAATAAGACTATTAATGAGTTTACTTACGAAGACATCTTCGAGATGGTCGAAAAATGGAAAAACTCAGTGGTTAAACTTGATCAGCTAATTTACAGTGATGCAAAAAAAGAGTTTGATCTGAACTCTAAGACAGGGTTTGGTGTTGATGGAGATGAAGACCAGAAACATCAGGATTTTGAATCAGTTAGGGGAAGTTTCGAAAACAATCCTTTTGTTTTAGAAGTACTTAATCACATTAAAATTAAAACAGCTTTAGGCAACGAACTGATTGACAGGCTTAAGAGAAGGGAAGAGTAAGCGAAAGAGACATGTTTTTAGTGATGAGTGATGATGATGAGTGATGAATTTTGGTAAATGAAACATACATTTTAGTAATTAAAAAAATTATGAACAACTTTAATTTTTATAGTCCGACATTTTTTGTGTTTGGAAAGGAAAGGGAAAGAGAAACAGGAAAGTACGTAAAGCGTTTCGGCGGGAAAAAAGTATTGATCCATTACGGAAGTGGTTCTGTAATCAAAAGCGGATTGCTTGATCGTGTAAAACACTCTCTTTTAACTGAAAACATCTCTTTCGTCGAACTGGGAGGAGTTGTTCCTAACCCACGCAGCGGTCTGGTATATGCGGGTATAGATATCTGCAAAAAAGAAAAAATTGATTTTATTCTGGCGGTAGGTGGCGGTAGTGTTATCGACTCGGCAAAAGCAATTGCTATCGGAGCTGTGCATGATGGCGACTTCTGGGATTTTTACACAGGAAAAAGAATTGAGAAGGCATTACCCGTTGCTACAGTTTTAACCCTGACGGCAGCAGGTAGCGAAGGATCCACAGGCTCGGTGATCACACACGAAAACGGCATGCTTAAACGTGCCACCAACAGCGATTTAATCCGTCCTGTGTTTTCAGTTCTGAATCCTGAGTTAACCTGCACTTTGCCTCCTTATCAAACGGCATGCGGGGCTACAGACATGATGGCACATGTGATGGAACGTTATTTTACCAACACAAAGGAGGTTGAAGTTACAGATCGTTTGTGTGAAGCGATATTACTGACCATCATCAACGAAACTCCCAAGGCGCTGGCAAACCCCAATGATTACGAAGCCCGGGCCAATCTGATGTGGGCTGGCATGGTGGCACATAATGATTTATTGGGCGTAGGACGCGAACAGGACTGGTCGTCGCACCAAATGGAACATGAATTATCTGGTTTGTATGACGTAGCGCATGGCGCAGGTTTGGCTGTGATGTTTCCGGCCTGGATGAAATACGTAATGCATCATGACGTTTTACGTTTTGCTCAGTTTGCAGTGAGGGTTTGGGGATGTGAGATGGACTTTCAACATCCCGAAAACACAGCCCTTAAAGGGATTGAATGTTATGAACAGTTTGTATCTTCCATTGGAATGCCTATCCGTTTTTCAGAATTGGGAGCTAAAGCTGAAGATATATCTGTACTCGTAAAAACAATGGGATTAGGCAACAGAACCCTTGGAAATTTTGTCAGGCTTACTGAAGCTGATGTAAAAAATATCTATGAACTGGCTGTATAAATTTCTTTATTTATAATTTTCACGCTGAATGTCCAATAAACATCTTCATATAGCTCCGGGAACTATCCGATTGAGCATTCCTCTTCCGGCTTCAAAAAGTATCAGTAACCGTGCATTGATTTTAAGTGCGCTGGCTTATAGCCCATATGAAATTCAAAATCTTTCTGATTGTGATGATACCTCTGTGACAATAAAAGCGCTTGATTCGAACGACACCACTTTTGATATCGGTGCTGCCGGGACTGCCATGCGGTTTCTTACGGCTTTTTTAGCGAAAACGGTTGGCGAATGGGTAATTACCGGTAGCGAGAGGATGAAACAACGCCCGATAAAGTTGCTGGTGGAGGCTCTAAATAAACTTGGTGCCAGGATAGAGTATCTCGAGAAAGAAGGATTTCCTCCCCTTAAGATTTATGGCAGTGCCCTTACCGGAGGCGAGATTTATCTGAACGGAGGCGTTAGCAGTCAGTATATCTCAGCCTTGATGATGATCGCTCCCTATATGCAAAAAGGCTTAAAAATTATCCTTGAAGGCGAAGTGATTTCTGTCCCTTATATTCATATGACCATGAGTATGATGAAAGAGTTTGGTGTGAATGTCGGTTTCAATAACAACATTATTGATATTCAGCCTCAAACCTATCGGCCCATTCGCTATAAGGTAGAATCAGATTGGTCGGCGGCATCCTATTGGTACGAGATACTTTCTATCGCAGGAAAAGGAGAAATCTTTCTGAAAGGATTAAATAAAAACAGCTATCAGGGCGATTGTAAAGTTGCTGAACTATTCGAACAACTTGGAGTGAAAACAGTTTATGAGCAGGAAGGCGTTATCCTTTCGGCAAGTAACAACTATGTCGCTAAGTTTGAATACGATTTCGTGAACCAGCCTGATTTGGCACAAACTTTCGCTGTAACTTGCTGTTTGAGAAACATCCCTTTTCTTTTCAAAGGAATTCAAAGTCTTAAAATCAAAGAAACCGACCGTGTTGCAGCACTCATAGCTGAACTGGGAAAGTTGGGTTATGTTTTACACGAACCGGCAGAGGGACAACTGGAATGGACAGGAACGAAAACTCAGGCGGATTCAAAAGAGAATATCCCATCTATAAAAACCTACGAAGATCATCGCATGGCCATGGCATTTGCTCCCGTGGCACTCACCCAACCCGTCATCATAGAACATCCTGAGGTGGTGACTAAGTCCTATCCCGACTTTTGGGACCATTTTGAATCCATAAAATAAGCAAGTTTGCAGTATCTGTTTCCCTAATCACAAAAAACTATCCCCCCCGATTTAAATCCGCAAACTCTCCTTTTCAAGGCTCAAACAGCGCGGATTTAAATCGGGGGGGATAGTTTTTTGTGATATCAGGCGTTTTACTCAATCACGGTAACCCAACCATGATTATCCGGTTCATCACCACATTGTATCGCATGTAATTTATGATACAGCTTATCGCAAATGGGACCTGGTTTTCCGTCTTTAGAGAATATGTAGGATATCTTCGTATCATAATCATCAATTCGTTCAATCGGACTGATCACAGCGGCCGTTCCACAAGCACCGGCCTCCTCAAAGGTCGACAGTTCTTCCACCGGAATCAAGCGCTGTTCTACCTTCATTCCCATTTCTTCCGCCAACACCATCAGACTCTTATTTGTGATTGATGGAAGGATGGATGTTGACTTTGGAGTTACGTAAGTATTATTTTTTATTCCGAAGAAATTAGCAGCACCACATTCGTCAATATATTTCTTTTCTCTGGCATCGAGATAGAAGATATTGGAATAACCCAACGCATGAGCATGTTCGCCGGCAACGAGACTAGCAGCATAATTTCCACCTACCTTATACTTTCCTGTACCCAGAGGAGCAGAACGATCGTATTGCCTCATGATAACAAAAGGAGTTGTGGCAAAACCACCCTTGAAATAAGGTCCTACCGGAGCCACAAACACAATAAACAAGTATTCAGAAGCAGCTCTCACTCCTAACTGAGGACTGATGCCAAAAAGAAAAGGACGAATGTATAATGATGCACCAGAGCCATAAGGGGGAACAAACCTTTCGTTTAGTTTAACTGCCTTAACAACTGCTTCCTGAAATTTTTCCAGAGGAAGTTGTGCCATCAATATCCCTTCACAGGAGTTTTGCATGCGTTTAGCATTCTCATCCATTCTGAAGATACGGATTTTCCCGTCTTTTCCCCGAAAAGCTTTCAATCCTTCAAACACTTCTTGTCCGTAATGAATACAGGTTGCTGCCATGTGCAGATTCATATATTCATCATCATGCACCTCCAGATCACCCCACGATCCGTTTGAATAAGTACAACGAACATTAAAGTCAGTTTTCATATAACCAAAACCCAGGTTACTCCAATCAATCTGTTCCATATGCAATATTTTTAGGGGTTCGAAAATTCTTCCTGCAAAATTACTGATTATTCATCAGTTTAACAATTTTTTTAATATCAATATTGATTCATTTCCCATGTTAAAAAGCAAATCAACGATACTAAGGTTCTCCTGAAAGCCATATCTTTGAGAAAAAACCTGATAGTAAGGACAAAAATCAGAAACAACATTTTCTTTTTTTGGATGAATTGCTTCTCGTAAATCAATATATTCGTTTTCGTAATCGGGCAGATACTTATCTGTCAATTGAATTTTGGGATCAAAATCAAGCAATGTCAACATTTCCTGTTGTAATGTCAAATTAAAATCCCAAAGGAAACTCCATTTTTTCTCATAAAAAGAAACCAAATCGTCGGCATAAAATTCAAAGAAAGGACTTGACTGATAGGCTGACATAATCGCCTTCCAGTGGTTCGTCCTCCAATTGCCGTGATCTGAAATCCGTATATCTTTTATTAAAGATTTGTTATTCTGTAGTTTTTCCACAGGAATAATTAAATCCATCGGACCATTTGCCGTCGCAATAGTACACCTGTTACGGTAACTCTGTTTAACAAAAAAGTCATGTTGCTCCAACAATATCTTATCAGCTTCCGACAGGAGCATATAATACTCCACTGGTGCCAGATATGCGGTCGACAGACAATACTGCTTTACTAAATTATCTCCTGCCTTTATACTGTTATCTTGTTGCATCTTTAAAGAAACGGTTGAACCTGATTTTACCGTTGAACCAACCTTTATCTTTATCCAGCGACAGCCAAACAAGTACCGGACGACCTACGATATGATCTTCAGGAACAAAGCCCCAATATCTCGAATCTGCTGAATTATGACGGTTATCGCCCATCATCCAGTAATAGTCCATCTTGAAGGTATAATATTCCGTGTCAACCCCATTGATCACGAACTTACCATCTTTAACGATCAGGGAGTTCTTTTCGTAAACCCTGATGATGCGTTCATACATAGGCAGGTTATAATCATTAAGTTTGATGGTTGCCCCTTTCTTAGGAATATAAATCGGTCCGAAATTATCGCGGTTCCAGTTGGTACGTGCCCCTAGAGGAAATACATCTCCTCCGAGTTCATAAGGCTCAATACTGATTTTAGTCACGCCGGGAAATGACTTCATTTTTTCCAGCATTTCAGCAGTCATCGGAAAATGATAAATCGGATATTGCGGATCCATCCCAAGATACGAAATCAAATGAATATCATACTGCGCATTTAACATTGAACGATCATCCTTGCTGATTCCCAATTTCGTAAGCATTTCCGAAGATAAGATCTTACCATCTGTCTGAACATAATAATTATACTGAATGCCCTGATGTTCTTCCTGAGGTTTATTATTAACATAGATCTTATTATTCCTTATTTCAAACATATCACCAGGGATGCCTACACATCTTTTTACGTAGTTTTCCCTACGGTCAACCGGTCGATACACAATCTCACCGTACTCAGATTTCTTAGCTCTCACAATTTCTCTACCGGCTGCCATACAAGCTTCAGCATCTGGTTCTGCATTCGGATTTTGCATTTTCAGACTACTGTATCCTTCGTAATAACAACTGATATAATAGTCGGGGTTTTGCTTGTTCACCGGAACAGTATCGCCCGTCGGAAAGTTAAACACCACAATATCATCTCTTTCAATTGAGTCAAATCCTTTAAGTCTCTTGTATTCCCATTGAGGATTTTCCAGAAAAGATTTGGTGTTGATTACCGGAAAAGTATGTTGAACCAGAGGAAATGACAGAGGAGTATTGGGCACGCGGGGGCCATAACTAGCTTTACTTACAAACAGGAAGTCGCCTACTAACAGACTCTTTTCAAGTGAAGAAGTAGGAATTTGATAGTTCTGAAACAGATAGGTATTGATAAAATACACTGCCACCAAAGCGAAAACAATGGCATCCACCCAACCCATCACTGCCAGCACCGTTTTATTCTTTGATTCCTTCCACCATGTCCACGGAACATACTTTGTAATGAAAGCGTCGAAAACCAGCGGCAAAAGCAATAACCACCAAAAATTGCCTACCCATACAATGAAGAGTACGTAAATCAAACACCATACAAAAGCTTTGATCCACTGTTTCAGAGGCTGCTGAAAACGATTACTGTTTAGTTGTTCGTGACTCATCTTACAATTTAATTGAATATGTATTTTTAAAATTAAAACTTCAAAAGATCGTTCATTCCAAGAAACCCTTTTTTCCCGGCAGTGAACTCTGCAGCGATTACTGCACCAAGAGCTAAGCCTTCACGATTCTTTGCCTCATGAGTGATGGTAATCGTATCCACGTCGCAGTCGTATATAATGGTATGCGTGCCTGGGACCTGACCTTCACGAATGGATTTTATAGCAATTTCTTCAGGTTTTGAAGTCACCTCTTTCGACCAGGAAGTTTTTCTCTCAAGATTTTCGAGTATTCCTTCAGCAAGTGTAATGGCAGTGCCGCTCGGAGCATCAAGTTTTTGTGTATGATGCACCTCCGTCATTTCTACATCGTATTCAGGAAAACGGTTCATCAACCTGGCAAGATATTTATTCACCTCCATGAACACATTAACTCCTAAACTAAAATTAGAACTCCAAAACAAGGTAGTACCCTGCTCCTGAATTTCTCTCTTAAATTCCTGTAAATTCTCAACCCATCCTGTAGTACCACACACAACAGGCACTCCCGAAGCAAATGCCCTGCGGATATTTTCACGGGCTACCTTAGGCATGGTAAACTCAATTGCAACATCTGCGCTTCTAAATGCTACAGATTCGAAATCGACTGTATTATCAACATCAATGATTGACACAATCTCGTGTCCGCGTTCTTTAGCTATACGCTCAATGGTTTTACCCATTTTGCCATAACCAATCAATGCAATTTTCATTTTTATTTATATTATCAATTTTTATTAACTCCGGTTAAAACCGGATCAAATTATTTATTGTTTTTTTCCTCCGGTTAAAACCGGATCAAATCATTTACCATTTTTAACCTCCGGTTAAAACCGGAGGCTATTCATTAATACTGCTGGGTTCCCAACAATACTAACGTACAGGCCTCTTCGAAATTAATTCCGTTTTTCTTCAACAATGATTGTAATTCGGGGTTTTCAGTACCCGGATTAAAAATCACTCTTTCAGGATTCAACGATATTATATAATCATAATATGAAGGCTGATTTTGAGGGCCTACATATAGTGTTACTGTATTAATATCCTTATAGTTTTTTCGTTCGGTATCAATAGTTTTTCCAAAAATCACGTCCGGTCTCAGACCGAGCAACTCGATCTCGTGACCATGGCTCAGCAATCTTTCCGCCGCTTTATAAGCATAACGCTCAGGATTGCTGCTCGCCCCAATAATCAATGTTTTTTTCATAACTTCATTTTTTTTGAACCTTTTGGGCTCAACAATTCAACAATTCATCCGTTCAACATCCCCAACTATCCCATCTGGAAAAAATCCAGTGTCTCAAAAATCTCCTCTTTGCTGGCAGTCTGATTGATTTTTATCTCACCTATATCCGACAACAAAGTGAAATTAATTTCTTTCGATTCGTTTTTCTTATCATGCATCATCAGCTCAAACAGCGCATCATAATCCTTACAATCAAAATTAAACGTTCCATAATACTCCTTAATCATGTATCTCAACTTCAACAAATCTTCTTTTGGAAAATTTAACCGTGTAAAAGATAAATACAATTCACACAGCAAACCCCACATTACCGCATACCCATGCAAAACAGGGCGGTTTACACGATAGGAGAAAGTTTCGAAAGCATGTCCGAAAGTATGTCCCAAATTCAATGCTTTACGAATATTTTGTTCCTGAGGATCCTTTTCCACAACCTCTTCCTTGATACGCACACTTCTTTTAACCAACGTACGCAATTCGTCAAAATCAATGGTTTCAAGATCAAACGAAAGAATGCTTTCCCACTCTTCCCGACAATCAATCAGGGCATGCTTTACCATTTCGGCATAACCAGAACGAATATTCTGAATATCGAGCGTTTTGAAGAACTCAATATCAATCAGCACATGACTCGCCGGGTTGAAAACTCCTATTTCATTTTTTAGTCCGAGAAAATTTATCCCTGTTTTCCCTCCGGTAGCAGCATCCACCGCCCCAAGTAAAGTAGTAGAAACATTGATGTAACGAATCCCTCTCTTGAATGTAGAAGCAGCAAAACCACCAATATCCGTTATCATCCCTCCACCCAGATTTATCAGCAATGATTTACGATTTGCTCCATGTTCACTAAGGTATTGCCATATCTTTATTGCGGATTCAATATTTTTATGTTCATCACCCGAAGGAATCGTTATGATATGACTACCCTTCAAGCAGACCATGTCGCTGATCACCGGAAAACATAAGGAACGGGTACGATCATCGGTCAACACAAAAATATTGTCTGCCTCCTGACTTCCAACAGCTTCTTTCAATTCCTTCCTGATGTCGTTACAAATCTTTGTATATTGTTGATTCATCATTTTAATATTGGTCAACAAAGATACGAATTTTCTATTATTAATATCATCACCACATCCTTTTCCTTTGTTATCAAACGGTTTACCGACTTTATTTCTCTTTCGATTCATTAAAATATATCCTTCAAATATTAAAATATTTAAATTATTTTGTCATATGAAAATATGTTCATATATTTGCACAAATCTTAAAGATTAATAGTAATGTTAGATTTAAATCAAATGGATCAGGCCGCGTACACATTGAAAGCCATTTCGAACGGTACGCGACTGTGTGTGATTTCACTTTTGGCCGACAAAGAAGAATTAAATGTTTCGGAAATCGGAGAAAGGCTTCAATGCGAACAGTCTCTTTTGTCGCACCATCTTACCGACATGCGTGCAAAAGGGATCCTGAATTGCAGAAGAGACGGTAAAAACTGTTATTATTCATTAAAGAATAAACAAATCACCAAAATTCTGGATTGTATTCAATCATGTCAGTGTGCTGAATGATGTATGTTAATTGTTGAATTGTTGAACTGTTGAGGTGTTGAACTGTTGAGGTGTGTAGAGAGAAAGCAATATTATTGAAAATGAAAAATCAGTGAAAGTATGAAACTATATATTAAAAAACATTTGTTGCAAATCATCGGAGTGATCGTTGGCATGACAGGAGGTTTTCTGTATTATTACTTTATCGGTTGTAACAGCGGAACTTGTCCTATTACATCCAATCCTTATATAAGTGTTATTTACGGAGGAGTATTAGGATACTTGCTTTTCGACTTGTTCAAGAAAAAAGAAGTGAAAGATCATGTTGAATAAAATCAAAGTTAGTTTAAGGAGGTATTTTTCAAGATGGGATTTTACCCGAATATTCCGGTTGTTATTAGGAGCTGGGCTATTTACAGGATATTTTTCGGCTGGAGAAACGATATATTTATTTGGAGGAGTAATTTTTAGTTTGCAGGCAATTTTAAACATCGGATGTCCTGGCGGTAGCTGCGAAACGAAAACTAAAAAAAGCGACTCTCCAGTTATGGAATTTAAAAAATTAGAAGCAGATAAGCAACAAGATGTATAGCACATTTTATGTATCAAAAAACCAATGCATGACATGCAATAATGAAGTCCTCAAACAGTTAGGAACTTTGCAGGGTGTGTTCGGTGCAGAAATGGATCGTATCGACGGAAAAATTGAAGTAAACCATACTGATGAAGTAAACAGGGAGGAAATACGCAAAAAACTGGACGAACTTGGATGGAATGAGATCTCTGCCAAAAAGAGCAATTCGGATGAGCAAGCAGAACCTTCAATATGGGGATGCGCGCTCTAGCAGGCAAATAATCAGAAAAAACAATTTAACAATAATTTATATGAAGAAAATCCTTGGCGCATCATTGATGATCATTATGATTGCCTTTACCGCATGTGGAAATAAAACAGGCAAGAGCGGCGAAGAAACAAAAAAAACAACAGAAAATATTCAAACCAAAGAAACAAAAAAAATGGGAACTATTCATTTAACCAAGGCTGAGTTTCTACAGAAAGTAGCGAACTATGAAGCCAACCCTTCTGAATGGAAATATTTAGGAGACAAACCATGTATCATCGACTTCTATGCTGACTGGTGCGGACCTTGTAAGGCCATTGCACCCATCCTCGAAGAACTGGCAAAAGAATACGACGGACAGATTTACATTTACAAGATTGATACCGAAAAAGAACAGGAACTGGCAGGAGCTTTTGGCATTCGCAGTATCCCTTCACTCTTATTCTGTCCGATGAACGAACAACCTCAAATGGCTCAGGGCGCTCTCCCGAAAGAAACTTTCAAAAAAGCCATTGACGAAGTTTTACTGAAGAAAACAAAATAAATTCCTACTGATTTTTGAAAAGCTCTGCAGAAAATGCAGGGCTTTTTTTGTTAATTATTCTAATATTAAACTGAATTTACATTTTCATCATTAAACCTTTGCACTTCTGTATAGTCAAATGCCTTGTTAAATAACTCCAGATAAAATCATCATTAAAAATTACCAAAATGAAAAAACAAATTTTATTGCTATTAGTAGCAGTTTTCGCACTGAACTTTGCCATTGTAGCTCAGGGACAAGAAAAAAAGGGAGATAAAGCACAGGTAGGACCAAAAGCGCGTGCCGAACAAATGGCCAAAGATCTGAGTTTAACAGACGCTCAGAAACAACAAGTTCAGGCCTTGTTCGAAGAACAGCAGGCAAAAACGAAAGAATTGAAAGCTGCACCCGGCGATCAAAATGCAAAACGAGAAGAGATGAAAGGTTTGCGTAAAGGTTGGGACGAAAAACTGGAAAGCATTATCGGAAAAGAAAACATGGCAAAACACAAAGCTATGATGATGGAAAAAGCTAAAGAACTAAAAGGTAAAGGAAAAAAATCCGCAGAAGAATAAGTCGGGTTGTTTGATTAAGGGTATAAAAAAGAGGAAGAGGCTGCCACAAATGTGACAGCCTCTTATTATCTAAAACTGTCTCGTCCTGAAATAGCGTTACAATAAAAAGCGTAATTTTATGGAAGAGATTAAAAATCAGTACAGGAAACGAAGTCAAAAGGATTACACATTATCCTTCAAATTATCGTTAGTATCAGAGATAGAACAAGGGAATCT
>JAYFQH010000075.1:0-5253 GCA_034927265.1 Paludibacter sp. | reverse complement strand
CGACAAAGAACCTCCGAATGAATAATCCTTCGGCACCTCGGGAGCGGCATTTTTAGTCGGGATAAAGAGAATAACAGCCGTTCCGGTTTCCTGAGCGTTCAGGGTACCTGTTCCATTTATTTCAGTCAACTTGTCAAGACTTTCAGTATTTGTCTGGAACAGCGAACTACCGGCAATATTGCCTTCATTATCTTCAATCTCCAGGTTCAGCTTCACATCCTGCATCGGAATAGTTTCATGTCCGTTGAACACGGTAAGCGTACCGCGGAAAGCCTGACGGGTAAGCGTCATCGTCTGCGAGAACTTGATGGTGATGGTCGCACATACCGATGCCGATTTTTCGGCCGCCATCTCATCATAGATTTGCTGTTCCTTTTCAAACATCTCGAGTACAGAACTATATCCCAACGCTTTTGCATAATCCAGTGCCGCCTGTTTCCGTGCGGTAATCTGATTGAGTTTGCCGTAATCGATGTAGTTTCCATCTCCGGTGAATTTCTTCCGGGTATTGTTCCAGCGACGAACAAACTGCTGATATTGAAATGCAGAAATACTATCGGGTTTGAATTCAATTAAATCTGCATTGGCCGGAATGGTATCAGGATACGTCCAGAGTTTATTCCAAAAGATGCCCAATTCGCCACCCGTGATATTCAGCCAGACAGAATCTCCGAAGACTTCCATATGATGTTCTTCCATGGAATTGGCCATATTATTCACGTGACCCAACACTTCCTGGTATTTCTGAATGTAGGCAGGCATTTCATTTTGTACCACCCTGTTTTCTCCCGGTGCTTTCAAACCGAAATCACCCGGAACGCAGGGTTCGAGCATCCATTTGATACAGTCGTCGTACAAATCTTTATAACCTGTAATTTTTTCTACCCATTCGAAGCTCTTGATATAGCCTTCGAGCACGCATTCCAAATCACCATCAACCACCACATTTTTCAGACAAACTAATTTTTCAATCACTTCCAGTGTTTTTGAAACAATAGGAATACGTTTCACCAGACATTTGGCCATCTTGTAAACATATTGATTCTGGCATGGTTCGCAACCTTCAACACTTACTGTCGGGGTATAATCGTTGGACGACGGAGGATAATAATAACCTGTACCGCCACCGCCCGGACGAATAGTATAACCTCCCGGTGACCAGCCCGTTCCGGTAGAAGGTGTCCCAATACACCATTTACCCAGACTGATTTCCTGCGGATACTGATGCCATTTCCTGTCGAGACCACAATCCCAGAAATAAATCAACACGATATAATCCTTACAGGGTTCGGAGGAGGCAGCAACAACTCTTGCCGGTCCACCGGCCGGACTGCCAACTTTGGTCAGGGTTACCGGAATACGAACTGATTCCTGAGGTTTCAGATCGATAAAGTTAAACATCGGTTCAAATGTCAACGTAGTGAATCCTTTCGGCATGATCACTTCTACATCTTTCGCCGTAATCAATCCTTTATTGGTCAGGATGATATTAAATATCTGGGATTCTCCCACCAGCATACTTTCGGTGTCGATCTCCCTCGGGAAAGTCATCTCCACTACCGGCGTCGGCACATTGGTTTCAAATTTCACCACTGTTTCGATGGAGTATTCGTCTACCACCTCAGTTTCTACCACATCCCAGGTGATGGTGATGGCCTGAAAACTCAGGTTGATGACCTGTTTGGTCGTCTTGCCCGGATCAACCAGCAGATTATTCGCATAACCATCATGTTTGTCGGCGGTAATTTCCACATAATAATATCCTTCAGGCAAACTATCCACCACAAACAAACCATCAGAACCGGTTACACCTTGCATGATCAGCGCTTTAGTATACGGGTGTTTCAGTTTTACGGTAGCGCCCGCCACGTGCGGCGATTCGCTGGTGTAATAAGTATATTCATCGCACACATCGATGACGAGTTTGCCTGTCGATTCTGAAACTGTTTCGATATTGAAAGGCAATGAGAATCCGCTTCCGTTTTCACAGTTCACTCCTATCGTTCCGGTGACAGGCACATTCACCGCCATATCATTTCCGGGCGAGAACTGGAGAATTACCGTGGTGGATTCTCCGTTTTTCAGCGACGGAATAGTAGAAGGTGTCAGCATCGACAACCATGGAGTGGATGGAATAATGACTGAAATATTTCCGCTCTCTCCCACACCATTATTGGTAATAACGAACTCATAACTACGAGTGGTTCCTTTGGTCATGGTCGACTGGATACTGCTGTAATTAGCTTTCAGCGATGCCTTTGGATCACGACAGTAATAATAGATCAACATTTCCATCGAAGCCCCGGAGGCAGATTTCACTTCTACACTGAGTTTATCATAATCGGGCAAAGTACTGGCAACCGTTCCGGTGACAGTATATTTCAGTTTAAATTTCTGTCCGGCCGGAACATCAGTAATGGGATCAAAAACAACATTTACCCCCGGAACGGGATTTTTGAACTGAGCGCTTAAACCAGCCAAAACTGCTGTTCCCGGGTTAATGAGTTCTATTTCTCCTGAAGTCGGGATATTGGTCAACACTTCCCAGATGAGGTATCCGGAGGAAGTTCTTCGCAGCCCCAGAATTTCGAAAGCAGCCTGTTCAGTAGTTAGTTCCTGACCCGGATAGCAAGCGCCTGCAATAAATTTCCCCATCTGCGCAGCCGTCGGTTCGAAATTAGCGGTAAAAGCTCCATTGCCGTCGGTTGTTGCCGTGAGGGTTTGTCTGAAACCATTGTTGATGAGGTAAATTTCCACTGCCGCATTCGGAATGGCAACATTGCCCTGAGTTTTAGCTGTGCCGGTGAGCACTACCGTTTCGCCTGACTGATACACGGATTTATTGGCCTGCAGACTTACCACATATTTCGGCAATAAAACCAAAGGCTTGTTTTCGGAGACATTGTTCAGATAGCTGAGTTCCTTTTGGTTTTGTTCGGCATTGATTTCGGCCAGCACATAACGCAAACCGGTAACATCAGGCAATTTGAATTTCAACATCATCGTATCCTTTTTTCCGGGTTGAATAGTTCTGGCAGTGAGTCCGTCGGCTATCTTTACTTTTGATGTTCCCAAACGGGGTTCTTTGCTCAGATAGACGTCCACATCCTTTCCGTAGGTCAGGGGAGCAATCCCGGCATTTTCAATCCTCAGTACCATTTGCAGCGTATCCTTTGTTTCCAATGTGTCTTTCGATAGAGATACTATACTGATGGTGGCATCTGCCAGTGTTTGATCGGAAATCATCGCCCAGCAAAAACCACTCGTAAAACCATTGGCTGCAGCTGTAAACGATACCGTCTGATCGCCTTCCGCCAGTTCATTCAACAACACTGAAACCGGTGTAGTCACCGAACTGCTTCCCGCTGGAATCACAAGGTTTTTAGTATAGACTAATTTTGTATCCTTATCACTCGAGATAACAATTGGTAGCGGACTTCCGGTCGGCGTATTTCTTGTGATAGTGAGGATAGTAGCATCTGTTTTACCTTCCGGCAACATTGTCTGCGAAGATGCAATTTTCAGTGCGGGACCATCATCATCCACCACCGTAAGTTTCGTTTTTACCGAGCCCAGTCCCTCATTCGGCACAGTACAATTACAGGTTGAAATATATACCGCCGCGGTAACATCATATTCCCGCGTACCTTCTACCTGCGCATTGTCGACCACACCAATGGTGAATTTCTTTTCACTCACCCCTTTTTCGAGGGTGATGGTCGAAGTGGAATAGTAAAGCGTACCGCCGGCATTGTCCGACATACGGACATACAACACATTATCGGTGGCACCTTCACGACGCACTGTCCCAACAGTCGCCTGATACCCTGCGGATTCCGAAATGGTTGTGGGTGCTATCGTCAACGAGATGGCCGGCACATCATTATCATCTAAAACGACTGATGCTGTTCCTTTCTTATATCCGGAGGCTTCGGCCGACCATACCGCCGCAATTGAGAAATACGGAATCACATCATTTACCACATCAACAGGCACCACTACTGATTTTTGATTTGTAGGTATGATGACTTCTGTAGGAAAACTAAAGCGCTTTGGAAAATCGCAGGTAAGCCGGACTTTCAAATCCAACTCATTGACCAGACTGCGTTCGATGGTAAGCGTAAAAGCATCACCTTCCTGAAGTTCGAAATCCGATGGTGTAACTTTCAGTTCCGGTTGCTCATTATCTTCCATGATGATGGTTTCAGTCACATCACCGTAATTACTTCCCGCAACGGTGATCGTCACGATGGAGTCGATATTCAGTACCTGATTGTCTATCGCCTTGATATAGAAAACCGTTCCGGAACTTCCGGTATTGATCTTCACTTCGGCAGGCACTTCGAGCCGTGCAGCGTTATTGGTCGTGACAGTAAAAGTCTGCTCAATGGCACGGCTACCGCTCCGGAACAACTGGCACTGAATGGAAGAAGTATTATTTTCAACAATGCGGTTCCTGTTCAGTTTAAGAATCAGCAACTTACTCACATCGACATAACCTTCCGATTTCGCGATATTGTTGTGCTGAGCAGCGGGTAGTTCCCCGAGATTTTTATTGGGAATCAGTTTTATCTGCACTTTTGCCGGGCCATCCACCCCGGGCGTCTGCGACAGCGTAAATTCCGCCTGACGCGACACGATTTCGGAAGGGCTCAGCAGTTGGATATAGAAAACGGTTCCCAATAAAGCCGATTCACCATTGTCGGCCACCAAAAACACCTGTTCGCTCCAGCCGGAAGAAGTGGTCAGATCGCCTTTGTTGACGACCTGCCACGAAACATTGATGTTCGCTCCCGGCGCCAGTTGCTGTTGGGTAAAGTTGATTTGCTGTACCGCCACATCGGGTCGCGGACTCACGATGATTTCAATCGCTCCCGGTTCGGCGGAAGTGGTCACGTTTTCTCCGTTTTTATTACTCAGAATAAGCTGCTTAAAGACAAACTTATGCAATGTTCCTTCGGTACAGGTATCGGGCACCACCACCGGAATCTGCAGCAACAGACCGGAATTTCCTCTCAAAGGTGTATTATTGGCCGAGAAAATCACAAAAAGAAAGTCGTGATTACCCAGATTTTTTACTGATACCGTATGATTTACTTTTCGGTCGGACAACACCAGCAGCGTAGTATCGGAAATGCTGAATCCTTTCGGGAAATTCAGCGTAAACTGTACCGCCACAATTTCGGAAGTATTGTTCAGATAAATGGGCAATCCTGCCTCTCTACCTGCACCCGACTGTATGGTAGGAAAAGT
>JAYFQH010000081.1:0-1856 GCA_034927265.1 Paludibacter sp. | reverse complement strand
TTGCGAACGACCTTCCATAATGATGGTGGCGTTATGAACAAATTGAGTCCTTACCGTGGCATTACTCATTATAAAGTTAGTATTACCAACTCCCAAATCAATACCAGCATTTTCTGCCGAATTCATTATTAAGGTGGCATTTTCAACTGTCAACCCGCCTATGCCGGTCTTCAATGTCAGTGATGCTCCGTTTTCTCCTCCTACAACACCCGAACGGATGCAGACATCACGGTTTATTTCAGTGTCTCCGTTTATAGTATTCTCTACCGGAACCAGACCCGTAGAAACATCCATATAGTTCTGTTCCGAATACAAATCTGTTTTATCACCTGAACCCAATGTGTTCCATTCAAGTGTCTGAGAGTGTAAACCGATGATTAAAAACTGAAAAAACAAAATTGATAAAGATAATGTGGATTTTTTCATAATAATAACATAAGATTATTTTACATTACAAAGTACTATTTTGTTTTGTGTTCACTTTTTATGATTTTGTGATACTGATTGTTAACATTGATCACATACATGCCATCTGAAAGCCCGGTTGTTTTTATTTCGTTACCATAACCGGAGATTATATTTTTCCCCTGCAAGTCTATCAAATTCCATTTGGCCGATTCCGAAAGATAAAGCCTGTCATTGAAAGGATTCGGATATAGTTTAACAGTGGTAGTCTCCGCGTCATTGAGCCCTGTTGCCTGATTGATGAGTTGAACAGTGTTGGAAGATTGTTGTTCTCCGAAAACTGTTTTTGCTACAGCACGAACACTTACCAGCTTACTACTTATGGCAACCGGTGATAAGCTGAACGGAGCTGTTGAAGTTGAGCCGACAGAAACACCGTTAATAAAATACTCAACACTTTCAATCACATTATTGTCCACTGAAAAAGCAACATTCGCCGATAGTTGATCTGTTGTAACGTTAGCCAACAAATCCACACTCAGCCATTTCCCGTAATCCGGAGATACATAAGCCGGATTGGATTTCACATCACGGTAAATTTCGCCTAATGGAGTTAAAGCTGTTCTGTCTTCATTAAAAAAATTCTTATGCTCTGAAGAGTTAAAGTAGGCATAACGCTCTACGAAAGGTGCTTCTTCCATCATTTTCGTGACCTCTGTAATGTATTTCTCCTGAGCAGCTAAGGTTGTAAGTTCACTATTGAATTCTGTCAACCAAATCGGTTTACCATACTTCATATATTCTGTAAAAAGAAAGTTATATAAACCGGTAGCATTGTTCTTATTATAACAATGCACACACACATAATCAACCCGGTAACCTTTTGCTTCTGCCTTTTGCATAAATTCTTTCAACCAGTCATCTCCGTTAGATCCATCAGTACGGGCTGGGCTTCCCAATCTCAAACCCATCATCTGTTCCTTCGGCCATAAATCAATCGCCTCATCTACTGTCAAATCTCCCTGTTTCTTTGCCATCGGTTCATTAAATCCCAGCATATGTGTTTGTCTTCCCCGCTTTCGCACCTGCTCCCACCTGTAGTCCTTGTTCTGACTGCGACCTTTGATCATTGGTACAAATTCTACATTTGCAGTAGAATTACCTGTGGGTTCCCATTCATACTTCCATTGTGCAGACAGCAATTCTTTCCCATCTCCACCACCAGTACCTTTTTTTGATGTCCAACGCCAGGGCACGATACGAAAAAAGGAGTTCTTCTTATCCAACTGCTCCGGCAGATTGATAAAAATATCTCCTTCCGTAGCAATCCAGACCTGACTGTAACCTTGTCCCGCACCATCCGAGGACATACACAGCTCATAGCCCTTCTTTAAAATAAATGATGATATCTGATCTTCAAAAGGACAAGATTTAAACACATCGGCATGTGC
>JAYFQH010000085.1:0-13863 GCA_034927265.1 Paludibacter sp. | reverse complement strand
GCCAAAGTAAGTTGCACAGAAGTCATTACTTATGGTAATGGTAAAAATAAAATTGTAATGGTGGATTGCGGTGTAAAGGAAAACATCATCCGCTGTTTGCTTAAAAGAGATACTACCGTCATACGGGTTCCCTGGGATTATGATTTCAACCACCTGGATTATGATGCCCTGTTTATTTCAAATGGTCCCGGTGACCCGGCTTACTGCGAATCAACCGTCAGCAATATCCGCACAGCCATGCAAAGCGACAAACCAATTTTTGGAATTTGCATGGGAAACCAGTTGTTATCTATTGCAGGAGGAGCAAAAACTTACAAACTAAAATACGGACACCGTTCGCACAATCAACCGGTACAGTTATGCGGTACACAAAGGGCATTTATTACCACGCAGAACCATGGTTTTGCGGTAGATAACAACACCCTTAGTGCCGACTGGGAACCTTTATTCATAAATATGAATGATGGTACGAATGAGGGAATCCGTCATAAAACAAAACCATGGTTCTCAGCTCAGTTCCACCCCGAAGCAGCTTCCGGACCTACTGATACTGAATTTCTTTTCGATGTGTTTATCAAAACTTTAACCGAAAAGAATAAGTCGGTTCCTCAATTGATTGAAGCAGAAATGGACGCCCGATTGGTTACCAAACAAACTTACAAAGGAGCTGAAAAAGGAGCCATAAAAAAAGTGCTTGTACTGGGTTCCGGAGCATTGAAAATCGGCGAAGCCGGAGAATTTGATTATTCAGGATCACAGGCATTGAAAGCACTTAAAGAAGAAGGCGTTGAAACAGTATTAATTAATCCGAATATTGCTACCGTTCAAACCTCAGAAGGAATTGCCGATAAAGTTTATTTCTTACCGGTAACTCCTGATTTCGTGGAAAGGGTTATTGAGAAAGAACGTCCGGATGGGATTTTCTTATCGTTTGGTGGACAAACGGCTTTAAATTGTGGCGTCGCTCTTTTCAAGTCAAAAGTATTTGAGAAATATGATATAAAAGTGCTTGGCACGCCTGTTCAATCAATCATTGATACAGAAGACAGGGAGATTTTCAATCAGAAACTATCAGAGATTGACGTAAAATACATTAAATCTGAAGCAGTAACCGATTTCGAAAATGCAAAACGCGCTGCCAATGAGTTGAGTTATCCTGTAATTGTAAGGGCAGCTTATGCGCTCGGAGGGTTGGGTTCCGGCTTTTGCGATAACGACGAAGAACTGAAAATCATTACAGATAAAGCATTTGCCTATTCCCCGCAGGTATTGGTTGAAAAATCGCTGAAAGGATGGAAAGAAATTGAATACGAAGTGGTACGCGACCGATACGATAACTGTATCACGGTGTGTAACATGGAAAACTTCGACCCGCTTGGTATTCATACAGGCGAAAGTATTGTGGTTGCTCCATCGCAAACACTTACGAATAGTGAATACCATAAACTTAGGGAACTGGCAATTCGCATTATCCGGCATATTGGTATCGTGGGTGAATGCAATGTTCAGTATGCTTTGGATCCCTATTCTGAAGATTACAGGGTTATTGAAGTGAATGCCCGTCTGAGCCGATCTTCCGCTTTAGCTTCAAAAGCCACAGGTTATCCGCTTGCATTTGTGGCAGCAAAGTTAGGATTGGGATATGGCTTACCGGAGTTAAAGAACTCTGTTACAAAAGATACCTCAGCATTCTTTGAACCTGCACTTGATTATATAGTTTGTAAAATTCCACGCTGGGATTTGGGTAAATTTCAGGGAGTAAGCCGTCAGTTGGGCTCCAGCATGAAATCGGTTGGAGAAATTATGGCTATCGGACGTACTTTCGAAGAAGTAATTCAGAAAGGACTCAGAATGATTGGTTTAGGGATGCATGGATTCGTTGCCAACAAAGATTTATTTGTGGACGATCTGGATAAACATCTCTCAGAACCAACTGATAAACGTGTTTTCCTGATCGCACAAGCACTTGAGAGCGGTTATTCAGTGGAAAAAATTCATGAGTTGACTAAAATTGATCTTTGGTTTCTGCATAAATTAGCTCGTATTAAACAGATTGAGAAGCAACTGGCTGCCTTCGATAATATGGATGCTGTAAACGATGAATTATTGCTTGAAGCAAAAATTGCAGGTTTCTCTGACTTCCAAATCACAAGACTTGTAACCAAATGCAGTAATGATGAAATTGATGAGCAAATTAAAATCACGAGAGCTAATAGAAAGTCACGTGGAATAGTACCTATTGTGAAGCAGATTGATACGCTTGCTGCAGAATACCCGGCTCAAACCAATTATTTATACCTGACTTACAGTGGCATAGCCAGCGACATGAAATATCTCGGCGACCATCGTTCAGTTGTAGTACTCGGTTCCGGCGCCTATCGTATCGGTTCTTCTGTTGAATTCGACTGGTGTGGTGTGAATGCCCTGATGACCATTCGCAAGGAGGGATTACGGTCGGTAATGATCAATTATAATCCTGAAACCGTTTCAACCGATTATGACATGTGCGACAGGTTATATTTTGACGAGTTGAGCTTTGAGCGGGTAATGGATATCATTGAGATGGAAAATCCGATGGGAACGATAGTCTCAACAGGCGGACAGATTCCTAACAATCTGGCGATAAAGCTTGCCGGAGAGAATGTACATTTACTTGGCACTCAGGCAAAAGATATCGACAGAGCTGAAGACCGTCATAAATTTTCTTCGATGCTGGATGAATTGGGAATTGACCAACCCAGATGGAAAGAACTCACCACTTTTGATGATGTACAGGAATTCGTTGACCGAATAGGCTTCCCGGTTCTGGTGCGCCCTTCTTACGTTCTTTCAGGTGCTGCAATGAATGTTTGTCATGATGCATCACAACTCGAAAACTTTTTGAAGTTAGCAACTGAAGTATCTAAGAAACACCCGGTTGTTATTTCAGAATTCATTGAAAGATGCAAAGAAATTGAAATTGATGCTGTTGCCAAAGACGGAGAAATACTTCTTTACGCAATCTCTGAACATGTGGAATTTGCAGGAGTACATTCAGGAGATGCCACCACACAATTTCCTCCGCAGAAAATCTATGTGGAAACAATTCGCAGGATCAAGAATATTGCCCGTGAAATTGCCAAATCATTGAATATCTCCGGACCATTCAACATTCAATTCCTGGCAAAAGATAACTATATCAAGGTGATTGAGTGTAACTTACGCTCATCGCGCTCCTTCCCTTTTGTTTCTAAGGTACTGAAGATCAACTTCATTGAATTAGCAACAAAAGTAATGTTGGGTATTCCGGTTGAAAAGCCTGAAAAATCAGCCTTTGATCTGGATTATGTTGGTATCAAGGCATCACAGTTCTCCTTTCATCGTTTGCAGTTAGCCGATCCGGTTTTAGGGGTCGACATGGCTTCAACCGGTGAAGTAGGATGTATCGGAGATGATTTTTCTGAAGCAATTCTTAAGTCTCTTTTATCTGTAGGTTTCAGAATTCCAGAAAAAAGTATCTTGATTTCCTCAGGGGAGCCTAAATCAAAAGTAGAATTGATTGATGCTTGCCAGTTACTTTCGAAAAAAGGATATAAATTATACGCCACGCGTGGTTCCTATAGATTTTTGAAAGAAAACGGCATTGAAAGCACCGCTGTACAATGGCCGGATGAAGAAGGAGAACTGAACGTGAAACATCTGTTGTCGCAAAAAGCATTTGATTTAGTAATCAACATTCCAAAGAACACCACAAAAAGGGAATTGGTCAATGACTATACCATTCGCCGGGGTGCCATTGATTACAACATACCATTACTTACCAATGCACGATTAGCGTCAGCCTTTATTAATGCATTCTGCTCTAAAACGATAGACGATATCAAGATCAAGAGTTGGGATGAATACTAAAAAGTTCATTTGTGCATAATAAAAATCAGATTTCAGCTTTGCTTGTCCGCTGGTATCATAAGAACAAGCGCGATTTACCATGGAGAGATACTCAGGATCCATACAAAATATGGATCTCTGAGATCATTCTGCAACAGACAAGGGTAAATCAGGGACTTGACTATTATAATCGCTTTATCGCGCGTTTTCCTGATGTAACAACACTAGCAATGGCCTCAGAAGATGAAGTTCTGAAATACTGGCAGGGACTTGGATATTATTCCCGGGCACGCAATCTTCATAAAGCCGCCAAACAGATTGTAAGCAGCCATCAGGGAAAATTTCCAGATAACTATCATGACATTATCTCTCTATCCGGTGTAGGAGCCTATACTGCAGCAGCAATTTGTTCTTTTGCCTATAATTTACCTTTTGCAGCAGTCGATGGTAATGTCTACCGTGTTCTATCCAGAATTTTCGGCATCGACACCCCTATTGATAGTCCGGCAGGAATTAAAACTTTTCAACAAATTGCACAAGAAATACTTGACAAAAATAATCCCGGAATACACAATCAGGCTATTATGGAATTCGGTGCTTTACAGTGTGTTCCTGCATCTCCTAATTGCGAATTATGTCTATTAAATAATATATGCATTTCATTCGCAAGCAATCTGATCAATTTTTTGCCTGTAAAAACAAAGAAGACAAAGACACGAAAAAGACACTTTAACTACCTGTTTATCAAGAATAAAAATTACACTTATCTACAAAAACGTACAGGTGATGATGTATGGAAAAATTTGTACGAATTCCCTTTGATTGAAGAAGACAGGGTACTGGAAGTAAATGAGCTTTTCCAACATGAGGATTTCAAAAAAATAACAAAAGATATAGTTTCAGAAATAACAATAAAGCCTCTCTCCCTGCCTGTCAAACATATGCTAACTCATCAGCAGATATTTGCACAGTTCTTCATGATAGAAATAAAAGAGAAAAATGAATTTATAAGCCAGTTAGAGGAAACCGAAATTACTGCTATAGATAAATATCCGGTTTCAAGATTGATGGACCTGTTTATCAAAAATCATCTTGGTTAAAGCCTGATACAGAGATCTTAAATCAGAACTTTCGACCAACTGATCTAAATGATTATTAATCACACCTATATCATTTCTTTTTGCTGGACCTGTTTGAGCATCTGAAGGGCTTAGATAATTGATTTTATCCGCTGTTTCAACGATCAAAGGTTTCAACACTTCAAATGAAAACCCGGCAGTTTGTACCAGATCCGAAGAGATATTATAAAGATGGTTTACAAAATTTGAGGCAAAAACAGCAGCAACATGTAATTTCAATCTTTGAGCAGAATCAGCTTTGTATGATTTTTCGGCCATCTGACCTGACAATAACTCCAACATATCCTCCACCAGTTTATCTGAACCTTCAATAAAAACAGGTATCTTTTTAAAATCAACTGGTTTATTTTTTGAGAAAGTCTGCAAAGGGTAAAAAACACCAAAATGTTTCTTCTTATTGATAAAAAGATCCATGGAGACACTGCCGGCAGTATGCACGTGAATCGCATCAGGAGCAATATCTAATGAAAGAAGCGATGGTAGGGCATCATCACTTACCGCATAAAAATAAATATCAGCCTGCTGATTTATGCTTGTAGCATCAATTATAAAAGGTACATTTAATTTCCCTGCTAATTCCGAAGCTGAATTTTGCGATCTGCTGAATATCTGAACAATCTGATGACCAGCAGCTTTCAAGGCAAATGACAAATGCGTGGCTAAATTACCTGCCCCAATAATTACAACCTTCATATTATTTTAACATACCTGATTAATTGAAATAACATTGATCTGCCTACAATTTATCACTCCGGTTAAAACCGGAGTCTATTGATAATGTCAACTTTATTGGCTTTTCGCTATTCGTTTCTCTCTTTCCTCATAGGCTTCCACAATCCGCTGTACCAGTTTATGTCGCACAATGTCACTTTTATCAAAATCAATACGGGCAATACCATTCAAATCTTTCAAAACCGATAAAGCATCAATGAGACCTGATTTTTGTGTAATGGGCAAATCTATCTGTGTAATATCACCATTCACTATCATTTTAGTATGCATTCCCATACGAGTCAGGAACATTTTGATCTGTTGGGTAGTTGTATTTTGAGCTTCATCAAGTATTACTACAGCATCACTGAGCGTTCTACCTCTCATAAAAGCCAGTGGAGCAATCTGTATAGTTCCGTTTTCAAGATATTCTTTCAATTTTAACGGAGTAATCATATCCTGAAGCGCATCGTACAAAGGCTGAAGATAAGGATCGATCTTTTCTTTCATATCTCCCGGAAGAAATCCCAGCTTTTCACCAGCTTCGACCGCAGGACGACTTAAAATAATTTTCTTTATAGATTTATTTTTCAGCGACTTAACCGCAAGAGCAATAGCTGTATATGTTTTCCCAGAACCGGCAGGACCAATAGCAAAAAGTAAATCATTGGTTTCAAAAGCTTTGACGAGTTTCTGTTGATTGATAGTTCTGGCCATGATTGATTTTCCATTTGCACCATGTAAAATCAGATTTTCAGCTTTTACTTCAACCGGCTCATTTCCCTTGACAATTTCAATGATGTTATCTTCTGTCAAAGCGTTATTATCAACACAAAATCTCTCAATCTTCTGCAAATGACTTAACAACAAACTGATTTTTTCCGACTCTCCTTCAATTTTGATTGCATGTCCCCTACCCACAATTCTGAGTTGAGGAAAAAGATTTTTCAGCAGGTGCAAGTTTAAATTATTTACACCAAAGAAAACAGTTGAATCAGTATGTTCAGAAAGCTCAAAAATCTGTTCGTTCATTATATTCTACGTTATTGGTTTACACATTTACGAGAACTAGTGACGCCGATTACTTCTCACTCTAAGGTCGCTCGTTTCCCGTAAATATGCGCTAACAATAAATTAGATAAAGCATTTAGCAAATGCTGAGAGATGCGGTAATCGAACGGCCTTAATCGCGTAAGCGATTTCGACGTGAGATGCCGCATCTCGTAAGATACACAAATATATAATTAATATGCAAATAATGGATATTTAGCCATCGTTTTGTTGACGCGACTACGCACATCAGCAATAATAGCCTCATTTTCAACATTTGAAAGCACAGTTTCAATCATTTCAGCGATTTCAGCCATCAGATCCTCTTTAGCTCCACGGGTAGTAATAGCTGGTGTACCCAGGCGTATACCGGAAGTCTGGAAGGCAGAACGACTATCGAAAGGTACCATATTCTTATTGCAGGTGATATCAGCATCAACCAAAGCTTTCTCAGCCACTTTCCCCGTAAGATCAGGATATTTTGAACGCAAATCAACCAGCATAGAATGGTTATCCGTGCCACCGGAAATAATCGTAAAACCACGTGCAATCAACGCTTCAGCCAAAGCCTTTGCATTTTTCTGCACCTGAATCTGATACTCTTTATATTCAGGTTGCAGACATTCGCCAAAAGCAACCGCTTTAGCAGCAATAATATGTTCGAGCGGTCCGCCCTGAATGCCTGGGAAAACTGCGGAGTCAAGCAAAGCCGACATCATTTTCACTTCACCTTTGGGTGTTGTTTTTCCCCATGGATTTGGAAAATCTTTACCCATAAGAATGATACCACCACGCGGACCACGTAAAGTTTTATGCGTAGTAGAAGTTACAATGTGTGCATATTTCACGGGGTTGTCCAACAGACCAGCAGCGATTAAACCAGCAGGATGAGCCATATCAATCATCAATATTGCACCCACTTTATCTGCAATTTCACGCATACGTTTGTAATCCCATTCCCTTGAATAAGCTGAACCACCGCCAACAATCAGTTTAGGTTGTTCACGCAATGCAACTTCTTCCATCTGGTCATAATCCACACGTCCGGTTTCCTGTTTTACATTGTATTCAGAAGGACGGTACAGGATACCGGAACTATTAACCAAAGAACCATGAGATAAGTGTCCCCCGTGTGCCAGATTCAAACCCAAAAATTTATCACCGGGATTTAAACAAGCAAGAAAAACAGCTGCGTTTGCCTGAGCACCCGAATGAGGCTGAACATTCGCCCATTCAGCATCAAACACTTTCTTAATACGATCGATGGCAATTTGTTCTGATTCATCAACCACTTCGCAACCACCATAATAACGCTTTCCAGGATAACCTTCGGCATATTTATTTGTTAAAACAGAGCCCATGGCCTCCATCACCTGATCACTTACAAAGTTCTCAGAAGCGATTAATTCAATGCCTTTCATCTGGCGTTGCTTCTCACGATCAATAATTTCAAAAATTACGTTGTCTCTTTTCATTTTATATAATTAATTTTATTGTTCCCCGGATGAAACCGAAGGTTATTGATTATTTTTTCTTTTTTACTGTCCAGCCAAATTTTCCGATTTCTTCTCCCAGTTTATAATAATGTCCATGAGAATAAGCAATTAATTTTGCTTTGGCCAGATCAAACGTATCTGTTTCGGGATCAATATATTGCTTATCTGCCTGAACATTGAGCACATCGGCAATAAACATATCATGTGATCCCAATGGAATAATTTTCTTCACCTTACATTCAATGCATAAAGGAGCCTCTTTAATCATCGGCGCATTAATCACTTCAGCCTTTTGAGGCGTCAATTTCATCTTACTGAATTTATCATAATCCCTACCACTTCGCACTCCACACCAATCAGTTGCAAAAGCCATGGCTTCATTGGTCAGGTTAATTACAAATTCACCGTAATCTTTTATCAGTTGATAAGAGTGCCTCTCAGGTCGAACTGAAATATAACACATTGGGGGGTTAGAACAAATGGTACCAAGCCAGCTCACTGTCAATAAATTATAATTATCAGGAGTATTCCCGCAAGAAATAAGGGCCGCTGGCAAAGGATATATCATTGTTCCCGGTTTCCACGACACATGAGAATCATTTGCCATATTATTTTTTCTTAATTTTAACCTCTTCCTGTTTTACCTCGCGTTCACAATAAAAACATTTCAGACTGATTTGATCACCATCCCTCACCACATGAAATTTTGTCGGAACCGGCTGATGATTGGTTATACAGACGGGATTAGCACAATGCATTACATCATAAATTTCATTGCCCAGCGTCAATGGACGTTTTTCGATGACCTGATATTCCCTGATGATATTAATTTTAGCATTTGGAGCTATCAGGGCAATTTTACTGGTTTCATCCTCAGCCAAAAAACGATCGGAAATCTTGATAATTCCTTTAGTTCCCATCCGTTTACTATCAAAATTATTTCCAATAGTAATCGGATGATTATAGTACTTCAATCGTAATACAGAAACAACCTGAAACAACTTATCGGCCGGGATATGGTCGATCACTGTTCCGTTACGCAATGCTGCTACTTTTAATTCCTTTTCCATATTTCAATATTTATTCCTCCGGAAAATCTCATTTAATTCTATTATTACATGATATTCATCCATTTATTCCCCCGGTTAAAACCGGGGGCTATTGATGACAATCCTATCAATTCGCTATTTACTATTAGCTATATCCAACACCTTAGATATTATGGCCTGACGTACATATAAACCGTTTTGTGCCTGTTTAAAATAATATGCTTTTCCATTTTTATCAACATCCATATCTATTTCATTCACTCGTGGAAGAGGATGTAATATTTTCAGATTGGGTTTTGAGTTTGCTAACATTTCATTTTTAAGCGTATATACATTTTTCACCCGTTCATATTCCATCAGATCCTGAAATCTTTCTTTCTGCACACGGGTCATGTATAAAATATCCGCATCGTTGAAATTATCCGTCAATTCATCTGATTCCGTGAAAGGTATATGATTTTTTCTACAAAAAGATTTGTACTCTTCAGGCATTTTCAATTCTTCCGGTGCAATAAATTTGAAAGTAGGTTTAAAATGTGACATTGCCTGAATAAGCGAATGAACTGTTCTCCCGTATTTTAAGTCTCCAACAAGACAGATATTCAGATTTTCAAGTGTCCCCTGAGTCTTTTGAATCGAATATAAATCAAGCAAAGTTTGCGAAGGATGTTGATTTGCACCGTCACCAGCATTGATAATAGGCACTGGCGATACTTCAGAGGCGTATCTGGCTGCACCTTCAAGCGGATGTCTCATCACTATAGCATCCGCATAACAACTCACCATATGAATGGTATCGTTCAGGGTTTCTCCTTTTGCCGAGCTTGAAGTGGCCGCATCTGAAAAACCTATCACCTTACCTCCCAACCTCATAACCGCGGTTTCAAAACTCAATCTGGTACGTGTTGAAGGTTCAAAAAACAAGGTAGCGATAACTTTACCATCCAAAGTTTTACGATTCGGATTGGCTTCAAAATCACGTGCCGAACTCAGGATAGATAAGATTTCTTCCTTCGTGTAGTCAGTAATAGAAACAAGACTCTGGTTCATATTGTTGAGATTGAAGATTTAACAAAAAAACCAACACAAATCATCCTGGATTTACATTGGTTTTCTGATGTTCATACTTTTGTAACTATCAAAGGATAAGTCACATAAAAAATGATGGTATTTTATTTTTTTTGCTTTCATCTTATGCGACAAAGGTATTAAAATTCTGTCACATATAAAAGTGCTTTTATCATAAAATAATGTGCACATCATTAATTTTATTTAGTTTACCCAACAATAGTTTTTCGTTACGCACAGGCACAGCACATTTCAACATACATTCGCTTCCAAAAAACTGATCATTAATAACCACATCCGACTCTTTCACCAATTTCATCACTTCGTTCATCATCGGATAATGAAAATGAACTTCAAATGACAACTCAACATCTCTTTCTACAATCAAAGCCTGACCCAATGCGGATGCCGCCGCTTCTTTATAGGCTGTGATCAATCCTCCTGTACCTAACAATATCCCTCCAAAATATCTTATTACAACCACGAGCACATTAGTCAAACCTTTCGAATTAATTTGTCCTAAAATTGGTCGACCGGCTGTGCCTGAAGGCTCACCGTCATCATTTGCTCTGTATTGTGATCTATCTGGCTGTAAAACATAAGCATAACAAATATGTCGGGCATCATGATATTTTCTGTGATAAGCAGAAATAATTTCTTTTACCTCTTCCACCGACTGCACCGGGATAGCAAAAGCAATAAATTTACTGCCTTTTGATTTATATAATCCCTCTGTAGATGAAGCAATTGTTTTAAACACCTCTATCATTATGTGAGAATTTTTACAAAACAAAAGTACTCATTTTATAAGAATTAATTTATCTTTGTCAATGCGTTAACATATGAGACATAATTTCTCAGCAATATTTTAATACCATAAAATTATGTACGAATCTCTCCTTGAACTTGATCCGGTCAGAATAAATTTCAATGCAGCCGGAATGCATACTATCAACATAGTATTGAGTTTTATAATGTTTGGCGTTGCATTAGGCATTCGACCCGAACAATTTAAATTAATGATAAAAAATCCCAGATCAGCTCTCATTGGATTAACTTCACAATTATTTGCCTTACCATTGGTTACCTTTATTTTGGTCGTTCTTCTCAATGATTTCATCACACCAACAGTTGCAATGGGTATGATATTAGTAGCAGCCTGTCCGGGAGGAAATATTTCAAATTTCATGTCATCATTATCCAAAGCCAACATAGAACTTTCAGTAGGTTTAACTGCCTCAACAACCTTATTGGCAATCATTACCACTCCTGCGAATTTTGCTATCTGGGGTGGCTTGTATGTGCGCTATGTCAATAAACATGCTGCTGATGCTCTTCAGATGTTGGAAATTGACAAATGGCAAATGTTTGAAACAGTATTCATTTTATTAGGAATTCCATTGGTTTTAGGAATTATCTTTGCAAGATTATTGCCAAGGATTACGGAAAAAATAAAAAAGCCGATTCAAAAATTGTCAATTGTTTTTTTCTTGGCCATGATTGTATTGGCATTCTCAAACAATTTTGACCTATTCCTAAAATATATTTGGTTTGTATTTTTCATTGTCCTTATTCACAACGGATTAGCATTATTCACAGGTTATGGAATTGCTTCCATCTTTAAACTAAAAGATGCAGACCGGAGAACTGTAACCATTGAAACAGGAATTCAAAACTCAGGTCTCGGGTTGGTTCTGCTTTTCAATCCTAAAATATTTCCACCTGACTTACATATCGGAGGAATGTTATTTATTACAGCATGGTGGGGTATCTGGCACATAGTGTCAGGACTTGGAATATCATTCTACTGGAATAAAAGGGAGCCCAAGCAGGCTTGATTTATTAGTAAAAACTTATCTCAACATAAATTTTGCATGTCGAAAATATATGAATTGAGCACCCTTTACAAACTAAGCAAAAAATACGTAGTTTGGGTATTTAAAAGATACTATGATGAATATATCATTCTGGGAAAAGAAAACATTCCTGTTAATGAACCCCTCATTATTGCTCCTAATCATCTAAATGCGTTGATGGATGCCATTGCCATATTGTCATTACCACCATCTGATAAAGTTAAAATATTCTTAGCAAGAGCTGATATTTTTAATCTTCACAAATTAGTTGTGAAGTTCATACGTTTTGCCAAATTAATGCCTGCATTCCGCATAAGAGATGGTTATGAGAATCTTGAAAAGAATAGGGCATCATTTCTGGAGGCGGAAGAAGCTCTGCAAAACAATGCTGCAGTAGTAATTATGGCCGAGGGAAATCAGGGTGAAGAAAAGAATATTCGTCCCTTAGTAAAGGGAATTTTTAGAATTGCATTCAATGCCCAGCAACATATGCCTGTTGACAAAACCGTTAAAATACTTCCAGTAGGTATTGACATGGGACATCCTGTGAAGTTCGGAAAACACATTATCATAAATATTGGAAAAGCTATTGATGTTAATGAATACATGCCTTTGTACGAAACTAATCCTGCAAATGGCATTAACCAACTCAGGAACAGACTAAAAGATGATATGGAAAGTCTGGTACAGAATCTTGCAACAGAGAAGTACTATCCTTGCTTTGTAACTGCGATTGATGCAGCAAGACATGATATGTTGATAAAATTGCATTATACTGATACTACCGTCAATCGTTTTTACACAGAACAAAAGATTGCAAAATTACTGGTAGAATTAGAAAAAGATACCCCACAAAAGATTGAAGAACTAGATATCCTGTGTAAAACGTATCATGAAGGTTTGCAAAGAGTAAATTTACGTTCTGAAAACCTTGATCAATCAAAACCACGAATCTCTACCTTTCTCTTATCCTTTTTATGGGATATAGTCTGCTTATGCGCAGCCTTACCCGGTTTTATCCTGAATATTCTACCGTTTAAAATTCCTACTCTTTTTGTAAAAATATTAAAGATTGAATATCACGGATTTTATAGTTCTGTGTATTATGGCTTTAGCATAATTAGTTTTCCTTTAATGTATAGTACACAATCAATCCTTTTAATAGCGCTACTTTCCCTACCCTGGTGGATGTTTTTTATCTTAATACCTTTCCATTATTTCTCTGGAAAATTAAGTTTCATGCTCTATAAAAGAATTAAATTGGATTGTGCAAAACGCCGGTTGTATAAATTCATCAATACAAAAGGAGATGAATATCATAGATTAAAAACGCTAAAAAAACAAATTTCCGAAATTGTGCTTGAACAATTAAAAAGATAGTTTGTTGTTAAACATTCACATAAAACAAATTTCATAAAATATTTCCAGCAAATCAAAAACTGCTTAAGCTGTTTGTTTTGCACAAAAATTATCGTATTTTTGCGATCATTATGCATCAAATAATAAATTTAATATAACAATTATGAGTAACACAAAAAGAGTGTACACCTTTGGCAATGGAAAAGCTGAAGGAAAAGCAGACATGAAAAACCTCCTTGGTGGCAAGGGAGCCAATCTGGCCGAAATG
>JAYFQH010000056.1:0-12043 GCA_034927265.1 Paludibacter sp. | reverse complement strand
ATTGTCCGTTTCTTCGTAACTTAATGTTTCGGGATTGAAGTGAAATTTCTTCTTCGCCATGTTATTTTAGCTCAATTTTAAACTTTTATGGTTTAATTTGATGCAAAAGTAATAAAAATGAAGTATTTTTGCAGTCCTTTAACCGGAATTTAGATTTTATTAGTAGATAGTCGTTGGTAACTCATAACTAACGACAAAGAATACTCTGGTAAATAGTAAATGTTTAAATATTAAATATAAAAATGACCTCACAAGAAATTCGTCAATCATTCCTCGACTTTTTTGCATCGAAAGACCACAAGATTCTACCTTCGGCACCCATGGTGATAAAAGATGATCCAACCCTGATGTTCACCAATGCAGGGATGAACCAGTTTAAGAATATCATTCTGGGAAATGATCCGATCAAATATCCACGTGTTGCCGATTCACAAAAATGTCTGCGTGTGAGCGGTAAGCATAATGATTTGGAAGAAGTGGGTCACGACACCTATCATCATACCATGTTCGAGATGTTGGGCAACTGGTCTTTCGGCGATTATTTTAAGAAAGAAGCCATTGAATGGGCATGGGAATATCTTACCGACGTATTGAAACTTGATAAAAACAGATTGTACGTGACAGTTTTCGAAGGCTCTCCATCCGAAGGGTTGGAGCGCGACGACGAAGCCGCCGCCATATGGGCACAGTTCCTGCCTTCTGAACGCATTATCAACGGAAATAAAAAAGATAATTTCTGGGAGATGGGAGACACAGGTCCGTGTGGTCCGTGTTCTGAGATTCATATAGATATCCGCCCCGACAGCGAAAGAGCATTGGTGGATGGACTCACATTAGTGAACGAAAGCCATCCGCAGGTAATCGAAATCTGGAACAATGTGTTCATGCAGTTCAACCGCAAAGCAGACGGTTCACTCGAAGGACTTCCAGCCAAAGTAATCGATACCGGCATGGGCTTCGAACGATTGTGTATGGCTGTTCAGGGTAAAACCTCCAATTACGATACCGATGTTTTCACTCCTCTCATTGCTGAAATCGGACAGGTTTGTGATTTTGCCTATGGACAGGACGAAAAAACGGACATCGCCATGCGCGTTATCGCCGACCATATCCGCACCATCGCATTCTCCATCACCGACGGTCAGTTACCATCAAATGCCAAAGCGGGTTATGTCATCCGCCGCATTTTGCGTCGCGCAGTGCGTTACGGATATACCTTCCTTGGTCAACGTCATGCTTTCATGTACAAACTAATCAATAAATTAGGAGAGGTAATGGGCAAAGCTTATCCGGAACTCATCTCACAAAAATCATTGATTGAAAAGGTTATCAGAGAAGAAGAAGAAGCTTTCCTGAGAACGTTGGAAACCGGAATCAGACTGCTCGAAAAGCATCTACCATCCACTCCTTCTCAAAATGGAGGTGTATTGAGTGGAAAAGTAGCTTTTACGCTGTACGACACATTTGGATTCCCATTGGATTTGACAGAACTTATTCTCCGTGAGAATAACATGACCGTAAATCTGGATGAATTCAACGCTGAGATGCAGCAACAGAAAGAACGTGCCCGCAACGCCGCGACTGTTGAAACCGGCGACTGGGTAACCGTGCGTGAAGGTGACAGCAATTTTGTGGGTTATGACCATTCTTCCTACGACACCGAAATTCTGCGTTATAGAAAAGTAAAACAGAAAAATCAGGAGTATTACCAACTGGTACTTTCGCATACTCCGTTTTATGCTGAAATGGGAGGTCAGGTAGGCGACAGCGGAAAACTGACTTCTGATACTGAGAGCATTGAAATTATTGACACAAAGAAAGAAAATAACCTCGCAGTACATATAGCAAAACAATTACCAGCCGACATAACTGCCAGTTTTACAGCGACCATCAATATTGAGAAACGCAGGGCAACTGAGAGTAACCACTCAGCCACACACCTCTTGCATGAGGCATTGCGCGAAGTCCTTGGTACTCATGTGGAACAGAAAGGTTCCTATGTGAGTCCCGAAAGTTTACGTTTCGACTTCTCTCATTTCCAGAAAATGACCAAAGAAGAAATCCGTGCTGTTGAACGCATTGCAAATCGTAAAATAAGAGAAGATCATCCGCTGAAAGAAACCCGTGAAATGCCCATCGCTGAAGCTCAGGCCATGGGTGCGATGGCTTTATTCGGAGAAAAATACGGAGAAGTGGTTCGCGTCATCCAGTTTGGTAGTTCTACCGAACTTTGTGGAGGCACCCATGTGGCTTCAACAGGGAAAATCGGCATCGTGCGCATTATTTCAGAAAGTTCTATTGCTGCAGGCATCCGACGTATTGAAGCCATTACCGGCGAAGCAGTTGAAGACCTGCTCGACACACAGTTTGACACACTAACAGAAGCCAAAGAAATACTTAACAACACTCCTGATGTACTCACAGCCATTAGAAAAATGAGCGAAGAATCTGCCGAACTGAGAAAACAGGTTGAAGCCTTCCGTCAGGTACAAATTATGGCTATGCGTGATAAACTCAGTGCTGAAGCCAAAGAAATCAACGGCATTAAAGTCATTCGATTCGAAGGCACATTAGCTCCTGACCAGATAAAAACCCTGGCATTTCAACTCAGAAATATACATTCGGAGAAACTATTCTTTGTTGCAGGTTGTGTGGCCGATGGTAAACCTTCTATCACCGTGCTGCTAAGCGATGATCTGGTTGAGCAAGGACTGAATGCAGTCGGCATCGCACGTGAAGCAGCTAAAGAAATCCAGGGAGGTGGAGGCGGACAGCCTTTCTTTGCTTCAGCAGGCGGAAAAAATTCCGATGGAATAAAGAAAGCAATTGACAAAGCTTTGGAAGCAATAAACCAATAAACAAACATCGAACAGCCCGATTAAGGGATCATCTTTCTTCATACATTGAAGAAATAATATTTTGATAATTTCCCCGGAAATGTTGATAAAAAACTTTCCGGGGAATGTTTTGAAGCCAAATATTGATTATATTTGTATAATTATTTTTAACTCTCTTAATTTAATAAATCATCTGATCCCCCGGGATTTTTACTTTCATTAAAAAACAAAAGTATTATTATGAAAAAGAACAAATTACTTCAGTTTACAAGCTTGTTCATTGCTGGTATCTTATGTGTTAGTTTTATCTCGTGCAAAACCAAACAGCTTGCTCAACCCGAATCGGGAGAAGTGGAAATTAAGGTTTATTGTGCTGGCCCGGAATATGTCAGCGATGCCAAAGCATTTCGCTATTCTGCCATAGGTGAAAGTATGGATCAGATGACCGCTAAGAAAAAAGCCATGAGTGAAGCCAGAGCCGGCCTTGCTGCTTCTATCAATGTTAAAGTTAAAAGTGTGATTGACAACTACGCAAAATCAGCCAATTACAACAACAAGGAAGAATTGATGAAAAATTACGAAGGATTAACCCGTGAGGTAATTGATCAGACACTGAGTGGTACCATCGTAAAATGTGAAAAAACAACGATGACCAAGGCTGGTACTTATAAATACTATGTTTGCCTTGAGCTTGCCAACGAAGAAATTCTGCAATCATTAAATAACAGAATGACTAACAATGAACTTCTGAAAGTGGATTATAATTACGAAAAGTTCAAAAAGACTTTCGAAGAGGAAATGAGTAAAATGGGTAACTAACACTCATTTGTATCTATGAAAAATCTGATTTTCAGACCTTCTGTTATTCTCATTATAATCGTAACCGGTATACTAACTGCCGGTTGCGCTTATCAGAGATATATCAAGACCGCTTTGAAATATGAAGAAGCCGGCATGTACAAACCAGCGGCCGACAATTATCTGTTATCCCTGAAAAAGAAAAGCAGCAAGAACGATAAGGCAAAAATTGGTCTGATGCGCAGTTCAAAACGCTATTATGATGAAACTGCTGCCAGTATTGACGATTATTACAATAACCGGAATGACAATCAGGTCGTAAAGCTTTATCTGGAAATGGAAGCTCTCCAGCAGCAGATGGGTCGTTATAATATCACCATTGACATCCCTGCACGAACCTCCGGACAATACCGCGAGGCAAAAGAAAGATACTTGCGTGAAGCTTATACCAATGCACAGGAATTGATCGACCGGGAATTATTTGATGAAGCCGCCTTTCGACTTGAACAGATAATCAAAATAGACAAAGCTTACGAAAGAGCTTCTGAATTATTCATTTACTCAAAAAGCGAACCTATCTACAGGAAAGCAAATCAATGTTTTCAGCAAAACCTGTTTCGGTCGGCATACAGATATTATAATCAGGTATTATCATACGACCCGAATTTTAAAGATGCGCCTGCAATGATGAAACTGGCTTTGAGTAATGCACTTCTTACCATTGCCATCCAACCCCCGAAAAATGAAAGACGCTTTCCGACCATGGCAGGGCAAATCGAGAGCAAAATTAAAAGCAAGTTTGAATCCGGTAAGAATCCTTTTTTGAGGATTGTCTCTCTCAATTACACCCAACAAATGCTTGAGGAACAAAAGAAGGCGCTGGCCAACAACCTTCCTTTTGATGCCAGTAGAATCATCCCTGTCAGGGTATATCTGAACTCTTCTGTGAACAGCTCCAATTACATTGTGTCGCAACTCAAAGAGTATGAAAAGAAAGCGTATCTGAGATATACTGACAATAACCGGCAGGTCAGATATAAAAAAATAAAATATTACGAATACGAACAAAGTTGTCAACTTTCAATGGCTTACACTTTTGAGTTTGCCAGAGTTGAAGATGCAGCGATCCTGGCATCCTCAAGCCTTGAGCGAACTTTAAGAGACGAAATCTATTATGCAAAATCCGAATATAAAACTGATGATTTATTCCCGGGAGAATGGGGAGTTGGTGTGAAGGATACTGTATACACTGATGCTACCAGAAAAAACAATCTGACAGCCTTATTTGCCAAGAGGACAAAGCTACTGAGCCGCATGGAGATGGAGAGTTCGTTCGCAGAACTTGTGGCTATTGAAGTATACAAAAGAATTGATGCATATGATCCCGAAAAAATTACACAATGAGTAAACTTATACTAACCATACTGTTTGCTTTTAACTTGTTATGCATTGGGGGAACAAAAAAAGTTGTCCCCGAGTGGATCTCCACACATCCATCTGACAATGAATACTATTATGGAGTGGGACATGCTTATATTGACAAAAAAGTAAAAAAACATGTGGAAGAAGCCAGAAAAGATGCCCTGAGTAATCTTGCCGGCGAAATCTCTATACAAATCTTTTCTTCAAACGAACTGATTACGTTGGTCAGAAACGACAAAATATCCGAAGAGTTTACTACACTGATTCAATCGCGTGTAAAAACCGACCTCGAAGGATACGAAATGGCAGCAGAATATCAGACAAAAAAAGAATATTGGGTATTGTACCGCCTATCAAAACAACTGTATCGCGAGATGGAACTACGCAAAATGTCCAATGCAGTGCAAAATGCCAAATCCTGTTATTTTGCTGCTCTGGAAGCAAAGCAACATTCAGATTATAAAAATGCTATTATTCAGTACACCAAAGCTCTTGATCACGTAAAGAAATATCTTAACGAGTATATCGAGGTGGATGCAAATGGCGCAAAAGAAAATTTGATAGTACAAAGCTTTTCCGGAATATCGGCAATTATTTCCGGAATAAAGTTAATTCCGGTCTCTACCGACATAAAAACAAAACAAGCAACCGAGATTAAAGCCGAACAACTTGCATTTACTCTCGTAGATGAAGAGAATAAGGCCATAAGTGGTTTTCCGGTTACTGGATATTACTCTGAAAGGAGCATATCAGATTATTCAAAACACACTGACGAAAAGGGAACAGTACGGTTTAGCATCCCCAAGGTACGTTCACAGAAAGCAACAGAATACTTTAAGGTTACTCCGGACATCAATACTATTCTGGCAGAATCTGCATCGGACTATCTGATACGAAAAGTTATTCTTGAAAATAAGGCAAAATCCTCAGAAGTAAGTATATCAGTGGCAAAACCATCGTTTCAGTTCACCGTAATCAACCATTTGGATGGAAATATATTTTCAGATGATCAGATAAACAGTACGCTTGGAAGTTTATTTTTAAAAGAAGGTTATAATTTAACCGACCAGTCTGACTTCAATGGAAATATTCAGACACAGATAACCTTCAGGGGAAATAATAACGGAATTTTCCAGGTGCAATTAAGCGGAACCTTTGAATTCAGAGATCGTTCGGGAAAAATTGTATATTCATCAGTAATCCCTCCCATAAACGGAGTGCAGTTAACAAAAGAAAAAGCAGCACAGGATGCGCTAAAGAATTTTTCAGCCCAAATTGAATCGAAGTACTTCAGGGAACTTAAAGAAGCAATTATGAAATAGTTCTCAACAGTTATTCTTAAAACTCATACAACGAAAGAGGCTGGCTCATTTTAATTTTGAGCCAGCCTCATTTACTTTATTTGCAAAAATGTTTAGAATTTGTACCTTACGCCCAGCGCGATACCGTCGTAGCCAAGATGGGTTCCGGGAATCAGATAGAAAGTAGGACGCCAGTCGAGTGACAATTGAATCGGTATATTGAAATTATATTCAATACCTAACTGACCCAACACACCTACGCCCAAACCATTGTTGATACCAACGGCACCACCCACACCGGCATACCAGTTAAATCCATCAGCAAGTTGAGAAAGATCCCACACCCACTGATAAGCTCCGTTAAGATACACACCACCGTAACCCCAAGATCCAAAACCAAGATCTAACTCAAGACGGTTGGCATTTCCAAGGGGGTGCTGATAAGAGATTTCTCCTCCATTACCAAAACGGATACCGATAGCTTTACCGTCGACCTGTGCACTTGTGATACCAGCGAACCCGATTACAAGGGCTGCAACTAAAAACATTTTTTTCATAACTTATAATTTTAAATTAATAATAAAGAATATATTGTTAATTAATCGTGCCAATCTCCATTTTCTTTAATAAGTCCCACCAAACGATCCACGGCTTCATCTTCATTAATGTTCCGTTGCAGGCAAACTTTCTTTTTATATAAACTTACCTTTCCACGACCTGCTCCCACATAGCCGTAATCGGCATCAGCCATCTCGCCCGGACCATTGACAATGCAGCCCATAACAGCAACTTTAAGTCCCTTAAGATGTGAAGTTGCAGCTTTGACTCTGGCTATAACTGTTTGTAAATTAAAGAGCGTTCTTCCACACCCAGGGCATGAAATATATTCTGTTTTGGTTACCCTTACCCGGCTGGCCTGTAAAATCCCGAAGGCAATCCCGTTAAGTGTTTCAATACTGATGACCTGACGGGCATCTCCAAACTCTTCCAACTCCAGATGTAAACCATCACCAAAACCATCGAGAAACAACCCTCCAATATCGGCAGCCGACTTTATTTGCAATTCCTGAATATCCTGCACGCGATACTTCTTACTTAAAATAACCGGTGTGGTTATCTGGTGATTCAACAGTGTATGAAAGCACGCCCGCATTTCACCAATCCAGTTTTGATGATTCGAAGATAGTAAAATAATTATATTCTCCGATTTTTTTAACAAAGAAATAATCTCATCAGTTAATTCAGGGTAGGACAAACGAAGGAATTTTATGGCTGAAACATCCGCATTTAATGCGTTAATATCGTTTACACTAAATACCGGATAAAAATTTCCGCTCTGACTGTAAACCTTGTTTTCTCTGAATAGAAAATCAGGAATGGTCGTAAAGCCACCATCACGGTTCATCAACACCACAGGAACATTGTCGCCACCAATATTATCCACAGAGTACGTCTGTCTGCGAGTATATTCAAATCTTGAGAAATCATTATTTTCAACAGCTTCTATCCTAATGTGTCCGTCTTTTGCAGCAATATGATCCACTAATTGCCGGGCAACCGGAATCTCTGCTTCAGGTTCTTCACTCAGCGAAACCCTGATCGTATCACCAATACCATCGTGCAATAGCGCTCCAATACCAACTGCCGACTTGATACGGCCATCTTCACCATCGCCTGCTTCTGTAACACCCAAATGCAAAGGGAAGGACATATTTCGCTGCTCCATCTCATATACCAGCAGACGAACGGCATGTACCATTGAAAGCGTATTGGAAGCTTTCATGGAAATCACCACATTGGTGAAATGCTCACTGTTACATACCTCCAGCAATTCCAGGCAAGATTCCACCATTCCCCGCGGCGTATCACCCCAGCGATTCATCATACGTTCGCTGAGCGAACCGTGATTCACTCCTATCCTGATGGCTGTTCCATGTGCTTTACAAATCTGAAGCAACTGCACAAAACGTGTCTTTAATTTTTGAAACTCTGCCTGATATTCTTCTTCTGTATATTCTCCACCTCCCGTTTTAACAGGTCCCACAAAGTTTCCGGGATTTACACGCACCTTTTCAACATATTGTGCTGCAACATCCGCAGCATTGGCAACGAAGTGTATATCAGCCACCAGAGGCACATCAAAACCCTGAGATCTGAGTTCGGCATGAATATTCTTCAGATTCTCGGCCTCCTTCACTCCCTGTGCCGTAAAACGGACAATCTCACCGCCGGCCTTCACAATACGAATACATTGCGCCACCGAATTTTCAGTGTCGTTCGTATCTGTATTAGCCATGGATTGTACCTTCACAGGCTGATCGCCGCCGAGCAACACCTTACCGATCCTGATTGTATTTGATTTTCGTCGTACGTAATTAAATTGATTGTACATATGTTTACTTAGTGATAAGTGTTAAATGTTAAGTGATAAGTATTTAGTTGAGAATTGAAAGTTGAAAGTTGAGAGTTAAAATATAATATCGAGAGTTAAACAATTTAACGAATAAATAGTTCGACAATGCCCCACTTTCAACTCTCAACTTTCAATTCTCAACTAAATACTCATCTCTCTTCGCTCAGTTTAATTTTTTCTAAATAATGATTAATAAATAAGTTCGGCTCAGTACGCGGCATAAAGAAAGGCTCAGTTTCGTCAAAAACTACATTACTCATATCTACCATCACTCCCGGGATACCATTTTCCTCAACAGCATTGTACTCACCATCCTGCTCCTGACGTTTTTTCATCACCCAATCAAACATAATACTTGGTTCATATACCGAATAAACCACATAATCTTCATTTACTTTCCCATTGCCTTCGTACCATTTATCTGTACTCCTCAGTGTCGAGTACTTAACTCTTTTGTTGTTGTTATACTCTCCGCCAATAAGATGCATGGGTATCTTCACATTTAGTTCCCATTCTTCATTTTCCGGCTGAATCAGGTTTACCAGATCAAGTAAAGCAACACCAAAAGCCGAACACCCTGAACCTTCGTGATGAAACCGCGGCCAAAAAGCGCCACCGTAAAAATCAGACGGAGCATACTTATCATTCATCTTTCCCGAGTATCTTTTCATAAAATCGAGGATTCTCTGTGCAGCTTTTTCACTAATCTGATATCTTACAAAAGTCAGCTTTTTTCGCTTGGCATAGACATGTAATTTATGTCTAAGCTCCGCTTCCGTTTCGATTCTTCCCTGAAGTGGAGCTCCGATGATGGCATAACCTACTTTCTTCTTAAAGATTAAATCCAGTTTTTCCTTCAGACTTCCTGAAGTTTGTGCTGTCAACAGCGGTTTCGACAATAAAGATGTTTTCAGTCCCACCGCTACGTGTCCTAACAAATAATTATCCGGTCGGCCGATAGTTTTTATATAACAGCTTCTCATACTTTTATACAGCGCAGATGGACTTTCCCAATCGAGAGGGTGCAAAGTAGGCATCAAATACAAAGTCAGTTCATGTACACCTGATGGAGCCGTGATAAGATTATTTTCAGAAAATACTTTTGAATTAGGCAAAAGGAGAGAAATGAAAAACAAATAAATTCTTAGTTGGAAAAACTTTATCATACAAAACTGTTTTTATATTGAGTTTTGCAAAAGTAGAGAATAAACTAAATACTGGCAAGACATAATCAGGTAAATTCATTTTTCTGAAAGGAAGATTGCTTTGCTGTTTCACTCAGTTCGCTCCAATCAACGACAGATCAGGTTCGATTTAATTGAGGGTTGCCATCATTATCACATTTTTCATCTATTAACTTTTGTAAACAAATAAAAAGCAGTACCTTTGCATCGTTTCAAAAAATGTATATTTATGCGATTTAGACCTAAATTATTCGAAGTATTCAACAACTACTCCAGGCAACTTTTTTACAAAGATCTGATGGCCGGAATCATCGTGGGGATAGTAGCCCTACCTCTGGCGATAGCATTTGGTATAGCCTCAGGGGTTTCTCCCGAACAAGGATTATATACGGCAATAATTGCCGGATTCATCATCTCATTTTTCGGCGGTAGTAAAGTACAGATTGGAGGTCCTACCGGGGCATTTATTGTAATTGTATACGGAATTGTGCAACAATTCGGTATAACCGGGCTGGCCATCGCCACCATCATTGCCGGTGTAATGCTTATTGCCATGGGATTACTGAAACTTGGAGTTGTCATCAAATTTATCCCCTACCCTATTGTTGTGGGTTTTACCAGCGGTATTGCCTTAACCATTTTTGCCACGCAGATTAAAGATCTTTTTGGAATGACTATCGAATCGGTGCCGGCAGACTTCATTTCGAAATGGTCGGTTTATGCTCAGCATCTCCACACCATCAACCCATTATCTCTCATCATTGGTGTAGCCACAATTATTGTTATCGCTATCACGCCCTCTTTCTCAAAGAAAATACCCGGATCGCTCATTGCCATCATACTCATGACAGTCGTCGTTTACTTTCTGAGAGAGAAGTTCGGTTTCACCAACATTGAAACCATTGGCGACAGGTTCAGCATCAACGCAGCTCTGCCTAAAGCAGCAAGACCAGCAATTGATTTTCAGACCATACAAACCCTTATGCCAGCAGCATTTACCATAGCAATGTTGGGTGCAATAGAATCCTTATTATCGGCCACGGTGGCTGATGGGGTGATCGGTGATAAACACCATTCGAACACAGAATTAATCGCACAGGGAATTGCCAATGTGGTAACACCTATTTTCGGAGGTATTCCGGCTACTGGAGCTATTGCCCGTACCATGACCAACATCAACAACGGAGGAAAAACCCCGGTAGCAGGTATCGTACATGCCGTAGTATTGTTGCTCATTTTGCTTTTCCTGGGCAATCTAACCAAACACATTCCAATGGCCTGTTTGGCAGGCGTTTTGGTCATCGTTGCCTACAACATGAGTGAATGGCGTACCTTTAAGTCACTTATGAAAGGTCAGAAATCAGATGTGGCTGTTTTGGTTGCTACTTTCTTGTTAACAGTTATTTTCGATCTTACCATTGCTATAGAAATCGGACTGGTACTGGCTGTCGTATTATTCTTACGCAGAATTTCAGAAACAACCCAGATATCCATCTTCAAACATAATGTGGATGCTCCGGAATATATTGAAGGAAGCACCGACACAGAAAAACTTATACTTCCTAAAGGGGTTGAAGTATACGAAATTGAAGGCCCTTTCTTTTTCGGAGTCGCCAATAAATTTGAAGAAACGATGAAAATGCTGGGAGATAAGCCGAAAGTCAGAATTATCAGGATGCGAAAGGTTCCTTTCATGGACTCCACCGGCATTCATAATCTGGAGAGCCTCATCAGAATGTCGCAAAAAGATAAAACCAAAATACTGCTGTCCGGAGTAAACGAGCAGGTACACAAAGCACTTGAAAAAGCCGGCATACAGGAAAAACTCGGAGCCGAGAATATTTGTGATAACATCAATGCTGCTATCATAAGAGCGGAAGAAATTGTTTCAAAAAAATAAAAAACATATTAAATTTTATTTTTTAGAATCATTTGACTATTTTTGTTTGATATTTTTTTGAAAAGATGACTAACCGATACGAAGAACTTATTAACGCGTTTGAAAAAAAACTGCGAAAATTGATTTCGGGGTATCAGTCATTGCAAGTTCAGAACGCAAAACTGAAAGCCGAATTAGACGCCGAACAT
>JAYFQH010000009.1:0-102202 GCA_034927265.1 Paludibacter sp. | reverse complement strand
TAAATTAACAGAACCTAATATGGGTTCAACACCATATTACGAAAAAACTTCCTCATAAAAGCAAGTAATTGATTGTCAGTTGTCTATACTGAATGATGCGAAATAAAGAGCTCTTTCGAAAATTTTTTGATAATATTTTCGCTACAAATATAAACATTTAGTTTTGAAATTGTCGTATATTTGAAAAAAATATTTTGCAAAATGAGAAAAATAATTTCGTTATCACTATTTATAATCGTTCTAAGTTTAATTAATTATGCTTTCGCAGGCGAGAAAATAATTTATAAAATTGATATAAAAAAAGAAATTGGAAGTACAACCTGGCTTTATATCCAGAAAGGTTTTGAAGAAGCTAATGAACAAAATGCTGATGCAATACTCATTCATATGAACACTTATGGTGGTGAGGTCTTGTATGCAGATTCCATTCGTACAAAGATTTTGAATGCTAAAATACCGGTTTATGTTTTTATTGATAACAATGCTGCTTCAGCAGGGGCTCTGATCTCTATTGCCTGCGACAAGATTTTTATGCGCCCCGGGGCAAGTTTTGGTGCAGCCACCGTTGTGAATCAAACGGGAGAGAAAATGCCGGACAAATACCAATCGTATATGCGGGCCACTATGCGGGCTACAGCTGAAGCACACGGCAGGGATACAATTATCAATGGAAATGATACTACTTACAAATGGAAAAGAGATCCTTTGATTGCGGAAGCTATGGTTGATGAACGTACTGTCGTTCCCAATCTTATTGATTCAGGAAAGACCCTGACGTTCACAGCTTTGGAAGCAGAAAAGTTTGGTTATTGTGATGGCGTTGCTTCTAACGTAGATGAAGTGATCACAAAATTTTTGAAATATGATGATTATGATTTGATCGCTTTTGAACCTACTCTTTTAGACAATATTAAAGGATTTTTAATGAGTTCAGTACTTCAGGGTATTCTTATCATGCTTATTATTGGCGGAATCTATTTTGAATTGCAAACCCCCGGGATAGGTTTTCCGCTAGCGGTAGCTGTCAGCGCCGCTTTATTGTATTTTGCTCCTCTGTATATTGAAGGATTAGCGGCCAACTGGGAAATTTTGATTTTTATTATCGGTTTGGTTTTGCTGGCTTTGGAGATATTTGTAATCCCGGGTTTCGGGATCGCAGGTATTTCCGGAATAATATTGGTGATTGCCGGATTGATCCTGAGTTTGGTAAACAATGTGAATTTTGATTTTGATCCTGTTGAAAAGGGTGGATTGGGTAAAGCTATGTTGACAGTAACTGCCGGAATATCGCTGGGTTTCGGTTTGGTGCTTTATCTGAGCAGCCGTATTGGTGCAAAAGGGCTTTTTCGCAATATTGCATTGAATACTAATTTGGAGAATAAGGAAGGTTATATTGCCGTGACAATAGAAAATAAAGCTTTGGTTGGGAAAACCGGAACTGCACATACCGATTTACGCCCATCAGGAAAGGTTACCATAGAAGGTACAACGTATGATGCTGTATCTGAAGATGGCTTTACTCCGAAAGGTTCGGAAGTAAAGGTGGTTAAATTTGAGATGGGGCAAGTATATGTTTCAGCGCTTGAACAAAATTCTTAACATCTTCTTCCTGCGTATCAAAAGAACACATCCATCTCAATTCGAGCGTGTTGTCATCCCAAATGTAAAATGGAAATTGTTGCTGTAAAGGCGCGATGGCCGGTTTTGGTATAATTGCAAATACAGCATTCGCGTCAACTGATTGCGTAATTGTTACTGATGGAATTTGTTTAATCTCATTAGCAAGTAATTGAGCCATAGCATTTGCGTGCTGTGCCATTCTTTTCCACAGATTATTGGATAATAAAGCAATAAACTGGGCAGCAATAAAACGGTTTTTTGAAAAAAGATGAGCTGATTGTTTTTGATAGTAGTCAGCGTATTTTTTTAGTTCATCATTGAAAATCAGTATGGCTTCACCGATCATCAGACCGTTTTTAGTTCCTCCGAAACTCATTATGTCTATTCCGCAGTCGACAGTGGCCGTCTTTAAATCAACGCCCAATGATGCCACAGCATTTGATATACGTGCTCCATCGAGATGCACATACATATTGTTTGCGTGAGCAAAGTTGCAAAGGGCTTTAAGTTCATTCAATGAATAAACAGTACCGACTTCAGTACTTTGGCTTATGGATATAACCTTTGGTTGATTGTGATGAACATTTCCGATGGCATTAAGCGTTGGACGGATTAAATCGGGAGTAAGTTTGCCATCGGGAGTGTGGAGGGGAATTAGGGTGCAGCCAATTGCCTGTGTGGGAGCTCCGCATTCATCTACATGGATGTGAGCATATTGTGAGCATACGATTGCCTGAAAAGGCAAGACACAGCATTTAAGAGCAATAACATTGGCTCCGGTTCCGTTAAACGCATACACTACTTTTACGTCACCAAAAATAGATTTGAAAAGTTGGTCGGCTTTTTTTGTTACAGTATCGGCACCGTAAGAAATTTCGTGAAGCTGATTAGCATGATTTATAGCTTCAAGTATTTCGGGATGAATACCTGAATAATTGTCGCTTGCAAAAGCTTTCATCAGGGACTAAAATTTAAATTTATCGAAAAAACCCTTTTTGGTTTCCGGAACTTCTTCCCCTGCTTTTTCTACCTCTTCATCGTCTGGTTGGGAAGAATATTCTCTTTGTGGAGCTTCACCTTGTTCACGTTTAATAAATCCGATCACATCCTCCAATCCTTCAACGAATTTACTAAAGTCTTCCTTGTAAAGAAATATTTTGTGTTTTTCGTAAGTTACCTGGGCGTCCTGATCAAAACCGTTTACTTTCTTTTTACTTTCAGTGATGGCTAAAAATAAATCATTATTCCTGCTTTTCTTAACATCCAAATAATATATTCTTTTTCCAGCCTTGATGGATTTAGAATAGATAATTTCGTTGTCTTTTTTCTCCAAATCCACTTTTCTTTTCTCTGCTTCCATAACAAATTATTCTAAACTGTTTAAAATAAACATATTTACAGAACAAATTTCTGTGTCGGTCTTTTGGCCTCAAATTTCTGTATTTTTTTTGAAATTAACAAGTAAATAGCTATTTTTTTATCTAAAAAACTGTATCTTTGCCCGAAATTTGAAAACGTTCACATTATTTTATGATCAACAGAGTTTTATTGAGAATCAAGATTATTCAAATCTTGTATGCTTACTACAAGAGCGAAGGTAAAACAGCAATGATGGTGGAAAAGGAATTATTCCACAGCATTGAGAAAACCTACGACCTATATTTTCATCTGCTTAACCTTGCTGTAATGCTCACTGATTTTGCAGCTTCCCGTATCGAATCAAAAAAAAATAAGTTACGGCCTTCTCCGGAAGATATCAATCCCAATACCAGATTTATAGACAATACATTTGTTGCGCAACTCAGAATTAATAATCAGTTCAACGAATACCTGACAAAAAATAAACTTTCCTGGGTAAATCATCCTGATGTAATTAAAGAACTCTTTGAAGAAATTGTTGCCAGTAGTTTTTATGAAGAATATATGGAACAACAAGCAGTAGATTATACTGCCGACAAAGATATTTGGCGTAAAATCTACAAAAAAATCATTTTGCAGAATGAAGATTTGGATAGTTCCATAGAAGATCAAAGTATCTTTTGGACGGATGACGTGGAGATGGTAATCAGTTTTATTTTGAAAACCATTAAGCGTTTCTCTCAGGAAGCAGGGGCTCGTCAGCCTTTACTTCCTATGTTCAAGGATGATGAAGATATTGATTTTGCGAAAAAATTATTGCACGGTGTCTTGAAAAATGGACATTCATATCGTGAAATTATTGATAAAAATACAAAAAACTGGGAACTCGATCGCATCGCTTTCATGGATATTCTGATTATGGAAGTAGCCATATCGGAATTAATGGATTTCCCGACTATTCCTGTTAATGTTACTCTAAATGAATACATTGAGATTGCAAAGAATTACAGTACAGATAAAAGCGGCACTTTCGTAAACGGGGTGCTGGATAACATTGTCGGACAACTGAAAAAAGATAATCAACTGATTAAGGTAGTTATGTTCACAAAATAAGAAAAAACTATTATATTTGCAGGGTATAAATTAAAAAAAATAACCAATGGATTTATTAAATTTTATAATGTTACAAGCTGCAGCTCCGGCTGGGCAGGGTGGTGGATTATCAGGAATTCTGATGATGGTATTGATTTTCGTTGTGTTTTATTTCTTCATGATTCGTCCTCAGCAAAAACGTCAGAAAGAAATTAAAAAACAGCGAGATAACATGCAGGTTGGTGATAAAGTGGTTACTTCAGGAGGAATATACGGAAAGATCCGTGAAATGAAGGATGACGGTACCGTAATCATTGAAATCGCAGAAAATGTACGTATAAAAGTTGACAAAAGTTCTGTGTTTGTCTCTTTACAGGATGTACAGCAAGGACAGCAGAAATAATTTATCAATGTGATGGCTGGTCCCAGCAAAAGTAGATTGTTAAGATATCTCACTCTAAAGCTTAAATCATTCCTTTTATCTAAGGATGTTTTAAGCTTTTTAGTGTTTTTGTTGCTTTCTGCCACCTTTTGGTTTGTTAACACACTTAATAAGGAAAGAGAACAGTCATTAAACATCCCCATTGAGTACAAAGGTTTTTCGAAAGATTTAATGTTTGTTGAAAAATTGCCCCAACATATTTGTATTAATGTGAAAGACTTAGGGATAAACTTATGGAAATATGTCGGAAATAAACCCGGACCTGTGGTAATAAATTTCAATCAAAAGGTAAATGAATCCGGACTCTTTGAGGTGAGCTATTCGGATTTACTGACTAAGGTTTCCGAAAAACTGTTTCCTACTTCTTCTATCGTGTCAATTTATCCTGAAACAATTAATTCAAGGTTTATCCGGCTTCACTCAAAAACGCTCCCTGTAGAATTAAACAGCAATATTACCCTTGCAGATCAGTTCATGTTAAGTAAACCAATTGAAGTGATCCCTTCTGAGGTCAAAGTTTATGGGCCAAAATCCCTGATTGAGAATCTGAAAACTGTCAAAACAGAGAATCTGCTAATTGAACAGTTGAAAGATACTGTTTCCTATCAGTTGCCACTAAAGCCTTTGGAGTCGGTAAGCTATTCCGTCGATCAGGTTACCGTACGTGCGTCAGCAGAAATGTTCACTGAAAAAATTGCATATCTGCCAGTTCAGATCATCAATAATCCCGAGAATCTTTCGATTTTATCTTTTCCTGCGGAGATTAAAACAATATTCAATATTGCCGTAACAAAGTTTAAATCCTTTGAGAATAATGACATTCAACTTGTTATCGATTTTAATGAAATAAAAAAGGGTGATGCAACCAAAAAAAGACTCAAAATTATCAATAATAAACCTTATATCACCAATATCAGGATACAACCTGAGGAGGTGGAATTTTTACTGGAAGAAAAATGACACAAATACAAATGGTTGACTTAAAAAGTCAGTACGACAAAATTAAAGATCAGGTAGATGCCGGAATTCAAGAAGTAATCGACTCAACTACTTTCATTAAGGGAGGGAAGGTGAATGAATTTCAGCAACATCTCGAAGAATATCTGGGAGTAAAACACGTAATTCCTGTTGCAAATGGTACTGATGCTCTGCAAATTGCTCTTATGGCTTTGGGGTTAAAACCAGGTGATGAAGTGATTACGCCAACTTTTACTTTTATTGCAACTGCTGAGGTAGTAGCATTGATGGGGCTGACCCCCGTACTGGTGGATGTTGATTTTGATACTTTTAATATTTCCATAGATGCACTCAGAAAGGCTATTACTCCTAAAACAAAAGCTATAATTCCAGTGCATCTTTTTGGACAAAATGCTGATATGGAGGCAATTTTGCAAATTGCTAAAGAAAATAAATTGTATGTAGTTGAAGATGCCTGTCAGTCCATCGGAGCCATCTATACTTTTTCTGATGGCAAAAAGGCATATTCCGGATGTATGGGAAATATTGGTTGCACATCATTTTTTCCTTCTAAAAATCTGGGATGTTTCGGCGATGGCGGAGCAATTTTTACCAATGATGACGCGATTGCTTTCAAAATGAAAGCAATCGCTAACCATGGTATGGAAGTGCGTTACTACCATGATTATGTTGGGATAAATTCCCGTCTTGACAGTATCCAGGCCGCAGTGCTGGATGTAAAACTGAAATATTTGAATGATTATACCGCTGCCCGACAGTCAGCCGCAAGCTTTTATAACAATGCTTTTGCAAATAACCCAAAGATTAAATTACCCGGTTTGAATGCTTCTTCAACGCATGTTTATCATCAGTATACTTTAAAACTGGAAGGAGTAGATCGTTCGGCCTTGCAAAAACATTTACAGGAAAAAGGTATTCCTGCCATGATTTATTATCCTGTTCCTTTACATATGCAAAAGGCATATCAAAACGACAGATACAAAACCGGTGATTTTCCTGTGGCAGAAAAACTGTCGGGATGTGTTTTGTCTTTGCCAATGCATACCGAGTTGTCGGAAGAGCAATTGAATTATATCACCAAAAATATTCTTGAATTCATATGAACGATTACTTTGTCCATTCTTCGGCTGTGATTGATCCGGATTGTAAGATAGGTTCCAGTACTAAAATATGGCATTTTTCCCATATTATGTCGGGTTGTGAAATAGGTGAATCCTGCAATATAGGTCAAAATGTGGTTGTTTCGCCGGGGGTAAAACTGGGGAGAAATGTTAAGATACAGAATAATGTTTCAGTTTATACCGGCGTAATTTGTGAAGATGATGTCTTTTTGGGCCCATCCATGGTATTTACAAACGTGATTAATCCAAGAAGTCATGTAAACCGTCGCGATGCCTATACCACAACTATTGTGCGAAAAGGTGCAAGTATTGGTGCTAATGCAACTATTGTATGTGGAAATGAAATTGGTGCTTATGCACTTATTGGTGCCGGTGCAGTTATTACAAAGCCCGTGAAACCTTACGCACTGGTGGTCGGAAACCCTGCGCGGCAAATTGGATGGGTAAGCGAAAATGGTTTGCGTCTCGATTTTGATCATCGCGGTATTGCCATCTGTCCTGAAACAAATCAGGAGTACATTTTTGATAAAGATGAAGTTAAAAGAATTAAATGAAACTTTTAAACAGAAAGATAATATGATAAAATTTGCAGTTATAGGCCAGGGACATATCGGAAAAAGACATGCCGAAATGATACGTAGAAACCCTAATACCCAATTGGTTGCCGTATGTGATGTGCTACCAAAAAATAAATTGGGCCTTGAAAATATTGAGGAACAGTTTTTTACTTCAATTGATGACCTGCTGGCTGCTGATCTGGAAATTGATGTAGTAAATATTTGTACTCCGAATGGTTTTCATGCAGAATATGCAATGAAATCGCTGCAGGCAAAAAAACACGTAGTACTTGAGAAACCAATTGCACTCACTAAACTTGATGCTGAAAAAATTTTATATAAGTCTTTAAAAGTGTCAAGACATGTTTTTAGTGTGATGCAAAACCGTTATTCTCCTCCCGCAGTTTGGCTGAAAGAAATTGTCGATAATGAGGTGTTGGGAAATATATATATGGTTAAGCTTGACTGTTACTGGAATCGTGATGATAGATATTATAAAAGCGGAGACTGGCATGGCGATGCTAAACTTGATGGTGGAACCTTGTTCACACAGTTTTCTCATTTTATAGATATTATGTATTGGTTATTCGGTGATATAAATAATATCAGTGGTAACTTTGCCGATTTTAATCATAAAGAACTGACCGACTTTGAGGATAGTGGCGTTGTAACTTTCAATTTTGTTGATGGTAAAGGGGTTGGTTGTTTGAATTACTCAACAGCGGTATGGGATACAAACTTTGAAAGTGCTATCACTATTATTGGTTCAAAAGGAACTGTGAAGGTGGCCGGACAATATATGAATGAAGTAGTTTATTGTCATATAAAAGATTATGTTATGCCCGAACTGGCTCCTTCAAATCCTCCTAACGATTATGGTGCATATAAAGGTTCAGCTCAAAACCATCATTACGTAATTGAAAATGTGGTTGAAAAGCTCATGGGTGACGGGGAAATCAGTACCAATTTACTTGAAGGAATGAAAGTGGTGGATATTATCGAAAGAATTTATACTGTTAGGGATAAATGCTGGACTAAAGCCAACGGTTTTTGCAAAAATAAAGATTTATAATTCATGATACAAAGAATTCAAACACTTTACCTTCTTTTGGTGACAGTTTTATCATTGGTAACTTTTTTCAATCCTGTTGCCGGACTGCAGAATGAACAGACTGTGACTATTTACGAGTTAAGTTATAAGGGGTTGATGCAGCTGAGTGCTACCGGTAGTGTTTTGTTGGCAAATACCTGGTTATTGACAGCTTTGATGGCAATTATTCCGGTTTTGGCATTAATAACAATTTTCTTATTCAAAAAGCGTTTGCTTCAAATACGGTTATTGTTTTTTAATATTGTGCTAATGACTGGTTATTACGGACTGTTATTCATCTATTTGTGGCAGATAGGAAAGTCGCTCGAAGCAAAAATGTTTCTCGAAGTAGTATCTGCATTCCCATTGGTAAATATAATATTGAGCTTTATGGCTATCAGAGCGATTGGTAAGGATGAAGCTCTGGTAAAATCGTTGAACAGGATCCGTTGATATCTCTGACAGCTACAATAACTATCTTAAAAAGATAAATTTATGGCTTACAATAAATTAACACCTGAGGAAGAAGCCGTTATTCTGCATAAAGCTACAGAATATCCATTTACTGGAAAATTCCTGAATCATAAAGGGAAGGGTGTTTATGTCTGTCGTCAATGTAACGCTCCTCTTTATCGTTCTGAAGATAAATTTGAATCGCATTGTGGTTGGCCAAGTTTTGATGATGAAATTGAGGGAGCGGTAAAAAGAATCTCTGACAGCGATGGAAGAAGAACGGAGATTGTATGTGCAACTTGTGGTGGTCATTTAGGACATGTTTTTAAAGGCGAAGGATTTACTCCAAAAAACATCAGGCATTGTGTGAATTCTTTATCGTTAGATTTTAAATTGTCTGATAATGAACATTAAACTTGTTGTTTCGTTAATAATTATTATTTCTTTTGCCTGGTTAACAGTGCTTATATCAGGTAATAAAAGAAAACTTAATTTGAATACAACAAATACTAAAGGTATGGAAAAAGCTTATTTTGCCTCAGGTTGTTTTTGGGGTACGGAGTATCATTTTATGAAAGCAAAAGGCGTGATTGCAACGACTGTTGGTTTTATGGGGGGACATACTTTTGCCCCAACCTACAAGGAAGTATGTACCGGTATGACCGGTCATATTGAAACGGTTGAAGTGGTATTCGATCCATCAATCACATCTTTTGAGGATATGCTGAAACTATATTACGAAACCCATGATTTTGAACAGGTTGGTGGTCAGGGACCGGATATTGGAGAACAGTATCAATCGGTAGTGTTTTATACAGATGATGCTCAAAAACAAATAGTTGAAAAATATATCCGTTTACTGACCGATATGGGATATAAAGTGGCAACACAACTTCGTCCTGCACAGGAATTCTGGGCTGCTGAAGAATATCATCAGGAATATTATCAGAAAAAAAACGGAATACCTTATTGTCATGCTTATAAAAAGATATTTTAATGACACTACAACAACTTGAATATATACTGGCGTTGGACAAAACCCGTCATTTTGTACGGGCAGCCGAAATGTGTAGCGTTACTCAACCAACTCTGAGTGCTATGATTCAAAAACTGGAAGATGAACTGGATTGCCGCATTTTCGACCGTTCCACCCACCCACTGGTACCGACGGAAGTTGGACAACAGATCATCAATCAGGCACAAGTGGTGATTTATCATGTGAATCAACTAAAAGAAAATGTGCAAATGCAAAAAGGGGCATTGAAAGGAAATCTCAATCTGGCGATGATTCCAACAGTTGCACCATATCTCTTACCGCAGTTTATCTCTTTTTTCAAGGAAGATTATGCAGATATTACATTAAAGGTGACTGAAATGCGCACCGAAGATGTCATTCAAAAATTGCAAATAGCTGAAATAGATATGGCTATTCTTTCCACTCCGCTGAATGATCCGAAAATACTTGAGGTACCGCTCTATTATGAGAAATTTGTAGTGTACATTTCTCCGACAGAACCTATGTATAAAAATAAGGAGATTTCAAGTCAGGAAATGCCGCTTGAAAACCTTTGGGTGTTGGAGGAAGGACATTGTCTGCGTAATCAGGTGTTTAACTTCTGTAATAGAAAAGTACATCAGTCGTCTGTTTATGAAGCGGGTAGTATTGACACGTTGGTGAAAATTGTAGATGTGAACGGCGGTTACACAATTATTCCCGAGTTGCATGTTAATTTGCTTAGCGATAAACAAAAAGAAAATTTAAGGGATCTGATCCAACCGGAAGCTATTCGCGAAATATCTCTGATAATTCGTCATGATTATGTTCGTGAAGGCATGATGAACGCTGTTGCCAACAGCATAAAAAAAATTATTCCGGTACATATGCTGGATGCCAGACTTAAGAAATTTGCTATTAAACTTTGAATTTAACTGATTTTTCAGACATATACAGTCGCCATCCCCAGATCCAGGCACTCATGGAATGGCTGTTCTCAAACGGGCAAAACGTAAAAATATCCGGTTTGAACGGCTCCTCATTGTCGCTTGTTAAAGCTACACTGTTTAGAAATATAAACGGCGTTTCTGATACTCCCTTTCTCATGATCATGGAAGATGCCGATGAAGCAGCTTATGTATATCATGATTTGAAAAATATCCTTTCCGACAATCAGGTATATTATTTTCCCTCTTCCTACAAAAAAGCTATAAAACTATCTCAATTGGATGCCTCAAACGAGGTTTTGAGAACTGAAGTGCTGAACAGACTGGCCAATCATGTTTCCTACTGCATTGTAGTAACTTATCCTGAAGCCCTCTTTCAGAAAGTGGTTTCAAGTCATGGAATGCAAACCCGTATTCTGAAGTTAAAAGCAGGGGAATCAATCAGCATTGATTTCTTGGCAGAAATGTTAGTTGAATATGGGTTTTACAGGGTGGATTTTGTGTATGAGCCCGGACAGTTCTCCGTAAGGGGAGGTATTGTGGATATTTTTTCTTTTGCTTATGAATTGCCATACCGATGTGATTTTTTCGGAGATGAAATTGAAACGATAAGAGTTTTTGATATTGAAAGTCAGTTATCAAAAGAAAATGTCAAAGAGATTGAGATTGTTCCTGATCTACATAAAGATAAATCGGTTCCAATGGTATCATTCTTTGATTTTATTGGCAAGAAAACTGTATTGACATTTTCAAATGTAAGCTTTATCAAGGATAAAATTAATCAATTGTATGACGAAGCTCTCATAAAAGCCAATCAAACCGGGCAAAATGTTTCAGATCTGCACAAAACCAATATCAGCGGTGATGAATTACTGAAAATGATAACTTCGTTCCGTAAAATTGAAGTTGGTGATAAAACATACTTCAAACATGATGCTGACATTAAATTTAATATTAGTCCACAGCCGGTATTTCATAAAAATTTTGATCTTGTTACCGCTAATCTCAAAAAGGGAATGCTTGATAATTATCAGTTATTCATCATGAGTGATAGTGTCAAACAAACAGATAGAATTGAAGCTATATTTAAAGACCGTGGTGACAATATAATTTTCCAGCCGATAAAAGATACATTGCATTTGGGTTTTATTGATCATGATTTGTCACTTTTCTGTTATACTGATCATCAGTTATTTGATCGTTTTCATAAATACAGACTGCGTACTGACAAAACCCGCCAGGGAAAAGTGGCAATGACGCTCAAAGAATTGAATCAGTTTCAGGTAGGGGATTATATGGTCCATGTGGATCATGGTGTCGGCACCTTTGGTGGTTTAGTGAAAACTAATGTGAATGGGAAAATGCAGGAAATGGTAAAGTTGATTTACCGTGATGATGATATTATTTTTGTAAGTATCCATTCACTTCACAGAATATCAAAATACAAGGGAAAAGAAGGAGAGGCTCCAAAAATTAACAAATTAGGTTCCGGCGCTTGGGAACGTCTCAAGGAACGAACCAAATCGAAAGTAAAGGATATTGCCCGTGAACTTATTAAACTCTATGCAAAACGTAAAGCAGAACAGGGATTTCAGTTTACACCGGATAGCTATTTACAACAGGAACTTGAGGCATCATTTATTTATGAGGATACACCAGATCAGGTGAAGGCCACGGCAGATATTAAAAAAGACATGGAATCTGTACTTCCAATGGACAGACTGGTTTGTGGTGATGTAGGTTTTGGGAAAACCGAAGTGGCTGTCCGTGCTGCTTTTAAGGCTGCAACTGATGGTAAACAGGTGGCTGTATTGGTTCCTACGACAGTACTGGCTCTGCAGCATTATCATACTTTCAAAAATCGTCTTGAGGATTTTCCAGTGACGGTTGAATATTTGAGTCGCGCCAGAAGTGATGGGCAAGCTAAGGAGGTGTTGGAGAAATTGTCAAAAGGAGAGATTGATATTGTTATAGGAACACATAAACTTGTCGGTAAATCGGTGAAGTTTAAAGATCTGGGATTGTTGATCATTGATGAGGAGCAAAGATTCGGTGTGACAGTAAAAGAAAAACTAAAAGAGCTCAAGGTAAATGTAGATACACTTACCATGACAGCTACGCCTATTCCCCGGACACTACAGTTTTCATTAATGGGTGCCCGCGATTTATCGATTATCAACACACCTCCTCCCAACCGTTTCCCTGTACAAACAGAGATTCATACCTTTGATGAAGATGTGATCCGTGAGGCTATTCAGCTTGAAATGAACCGAAATGGTCAGGTGTTTTTCGTGAATAACCGTATTCAGAACATCTATCAGATAGAAGAAATGATCAAGCGGCTTGTCCCGGGGGTTAGAGTAGCCGTTGGGCACGGACAGATGCCTCCTCCCAAACTGGAAGAGATAATTGTTGATTTCATTGAATATGAATACGATGTGTTGGTAGCTACCACCATTATTGAATCAGGGATTGATATTCCTAATGTAAATACGATTATCATTAATTCGGCTCACAAATTCGGATTGAGCGATTTACACCAATTAAGAGGAAGAGTAGGGCGCAGCAACCGGAAAGCTTATTGTTATCTGTTATCCCCAGAGATGAATATGCTTACTCCTGAGGCAAGAAGACGTCTGACAGCACTCGAAACCTTTGCTGAATTAGGAAGTGGATTTAATATCGCCATGCAGGATTTGGATATCAGAGGAGCCGGAAATATGTTGGGAGCTGAGCAAAGCGGATTTATTGCTGATTTGGGCTATGAGACTTATCAGAAAATTTTGAACGAAGCGGTACATGAATTGAAGGATGAAGAATTTTCAGAATTGTATGCTGAAGAGGTTGCCCGTGAAAATACCACGCTCAATTATGTTACAGATTGTCAGATCGATACTGATATGGAGTTAATGTTTCCATCAGACTATATTGAAAATGTTTCTGAGCGTATCGCACTATACAGAGAGTTGGATTCAATTGATAATGAGGCAGATTTAATTGAATTTGAAAGAAATCTGGAAGACAGGTTCGGGAAAATTCCTGAGCAATGCCGTAATTTATTACTCATGGTACGTTTAAGATGGCTGGCAATAAAATATGGTATAGAGAAGCTCGTTTTAAAAGGCGAAAAAATGATTGCATTTTTGGTGACGAATCCAGTGTCGGCATATTATCAATCGGAAAACTTTGGTAAGATATTGCATTTCATGGCTTTACACCCCCGTCAGTGTCAATTGCGTGATCAAAATAACCGCAGATCTGTGGTGGTTAGTATGGTTCGCACCGTTGATCAGGCTTACCGGGTATTGTCTGAGATTGATGCATACAAACAGTGAATTTTTCTCATTAAAATCCAAATCCAAATCCCAGAGTTAATGTTGTATTTTGGCCCTGCATAAATGCAGGTGTATATCTGTTCAAAGCCTCTTGTGCTGTCATCCGCTGCTCTCCAAACACAACGGGAGTTGTGGCATCAAATCCCTGAATATTTGAATTTTCTATATTAACAATGGCGTAAGCATTTTGAAAAACTTCATAAGTAGCTTTAAAACCGACCGTTCGGTTCGACCAAATAATATCTCCCGGTGAAGGATTGCTGATAATATCGATTACATCTGACTTAATACCGTTAAAAAATCCACTGCGAATATACTCGTATTCATTTCCATGCTTTGCATCTAGAAAAGAAAGTTGTATATCCATTCCTCTGAATGGTTTGTAACTTAAGGCAGCATAAAGTTCCTGTGCATTATCTCCCAGATAATGTCCTAAATTGTAACTGTTCGAGGCCCAAGTAAGTGTGGGGACGGATTGTTTGTAATTAAGAATATTTGTACGGGTGAATTCAATAATGGCCGATAGATTTTTTAATGGAAAGTTGGATAAATTTGCACCGATCTTGTACGAAACAGGATTCTTGTCCGGACTGTCAGGAAGAAATCTTCTGAATTGAACTTCATCAAAAAATATAGAAGTAAATAAATGTAAGTGTCTTATATTTCTTGAACTGAAATTAAAGAATACCTGTGAATTCTGGTTCTGTGTAGCTATACCTTTTGTTAATGTATGATCAATCGACTTGTAAAAAGCTATTGGAATGAAATAGGCCGGGTGAACATTTCTTTCTGCGTAAACAATAGAATTACCAACTGAAAGATGAAGGTTTTTTACAGGAGTGAATGTCAGCATATTTGCGGCAATGAATTTATTTACCTGTCGGTAATAAATTTGAGTGTTATTTTCCAGATAATAATTTGTTGAATCAGGAACATTTGAAACTAACCATCCATGGAAATAATTCAGTTCAAACCATTTGGCCGGCTGTAAACGTAAATATATCATCGGAAAGGAAGGGGTCCTTCCCGATAAGATGTTAGAGCCATGATAATTATCTCCCCATACAACATTATCTTTCATTAATCCTATCGAAAAATAATCGTTGGCATATTTTATTCCTCCTCTTGAATCGCTGTAATCAGTTCCTACAGTATATTCATAGCCCGGTTCATCATTCAGATAGCTTGAACCTGAAAGCAGGCCATCACCTGAGTGTGAGATATCTCTCAGACTTCCATACACAGAAAGATTTTTGCCAATCATCCCCTGAAATTCTGCACCATACCATCTTTTGTCAATTTTTCCGTTTTGATTAAAATACAGGTGCATTCCCAACAAAGGAGTAATTCGCGCCCTGAAAACAGAATCTTTGTAATGATAAGCAGGTGGAATGAATGCGAGTTTTCCTTTATTGCTGTTTGAAATTGTCAGCTTACTTTCGGGAAGCTTATTTAATTCCAAAGCATATTCGTTCATGAAAAATTTGATTTCAGCTTGTTGTCTTTTTGATAATTTGTTTTTTTGCTGAGTGCGCAAATCATCTATCTGCTTTGCTTCCACTAATTTTTGAGCAATATACGAACGTGAATACGGCTTTACGGAAGAGTTAATACCAATAAAACCATCATTGGCGAGTTCATCAAGAAAATCATAGATTCTGAAATAAGCTATGTGTTGAGGAATATCCTGCGCCTTCGTTATGAAGATGATTAATGACAACAATATCAATAGTCTCAGTTTTGATTTCATCTTATATATCAGCATTTTAATGTGATTTATGAAGTCTGACTTTTTTATGCACTTTTTACTCTTTTAATAAGGATGTTTTTAAGAATTTTCATCAAATATTTTATGTCGGTGATAAATTCTCCATTATTCTCACAAGCCCTTAAATATCTAAGTTCGGATTCCTGAATTTCTTCGAGAGTCTCAGGTAAATCAGCATAAAATGGAGGTAACAGTCCCGGCTTAAATCTGATTCGTTTTTGTTGCAACAAAGGTTCGTAAAGCTCGTAATATTGTCTGCTTAACGGGCGTACACCTACCAGTTTCATTTCACCACGGAGGATATTGATAAACATAGGGAACTCATCTATCCAGTATCTACGCATAAACTTACCTAATGTACTTACTCTCATATCACGATTAAATTTACCTCCTTTTTGCAAACTGTAATTTCTGTAAATATATGCTTGTAAATACTCAGCATAAGGATACATGGTTCTGAATTTTAAAACCTCAATAACCTTTCCATTCTTACCAAGTCTTCTTAACTTTAACAGAGGACCATATCTTTTGCTCTCTAAAATTTCATCTAGCTGAATAATTTTCCTTGCAATGACATAAGCCAAACCATTAATTTTTTTTATTTCAACAATATCATAACCGCAATATATTAATCTTCCCAACACTTCAGTTCTGGATAATACTCTGTTCTTTCCCTGAGTTAAGTTGAAATATATTTTATCAAGAAGCATTAATTTAGGAATAACTCTTTTTGTCAGGTAGTCAAAGAAATAGATGATTGAATTTAAAATAACAGGATATTTTCTGTATATATTCATTTTCCTTGTACTTCTTTGCTCAAAACAGCATATAAACGTTCCGTCGAGAGGTAATTTCTGATTCGCTATGGAGAATAATTTATTAATTCCACGGATGTTATTCAATGAATTAAAAATCGCAATGCAGGAATATTTGTTGTCAGGTTTTGATTTTATATCAAAATAGTTGGATGAAAAAGTAATTAAATTGCTTTTCAGATGAAAATCAATGTGCCTGGATATAAAACGGTAAACTTTTTCCCCACAGTATTCCTTGATGGAATCAGTCAATGCGCGGGTACTCATCAGATCGAGTTTTTCAGCAGCTATAGGAGTTTTTGTCCTGACTTTCTGGTTTAGATTTACGACATCATTATATTCAATAGCATTCTTAATCGTAAACTCTATAATGAAATATATCGAACCAAAAAGAAAGTTTAATAATGAAAATCCAATAATTATCCAGATGGAATAGTTTGTATTTAAGGGGCTTATGATAAAAATAACATATAATATAAGAACACTGATAATCGTCCATAAAAGTTGATATGCGTCTTGAGCATAAGTCTTTTTATGATCTTTGGCGTATCTTTTATACAGATATGAAATGATAAGCCACAGAAAACTATACAAAAGCGTGATGTCAAAATATTTTTGAAAAGGAGTTTGAGTGGTAAAGGGTCCAAAAGCAAAAACCGCAAATGCAGATAGAATCAGAATCAATACATCTACAACGATTGCTGTAACAGATGGTGAGTATATCAGTTTATTTGATTTTGAATTCATCTATGAACCAGTGATTGGTGATTGTAAACAGGTCTTTGAAAATACAATAACACAAGTTCACAAAAGTAATTATTTTTTTGTTAAAACGAAACACATTTCTTTCTGATAAAGGAATTAGAATACAATGAGATACATTTTGCATGTAAAATAATTTTTCATATATTTGGCGGATTTTAAATTTACAACAATTTATATATACAAAACTTGAAAAATAGCGGATTAACATCAATTTTAATTTCGTTCATACTGATTTTTTCTTCTCATTTTGTTCTTTACCCGGAGGATAAAGCTCTCGTCAGAGAAATAATTGCACATGAAGGCGATTCTGTTTTCAGGTATGTATATTTTTTTGATAATTTTAAGAATAAAGCGGTTGAAAATAAATACTATATGAATGAAAATAATGTTTCATATCCATTGTTAAGAACAGAATGGATTTATGAAACAAATAATTGCATCCTTCAACGTAAGCAAAAGTGGCAGAGCGGGAATTGGGAAACTACTTATCTAATTGAGTCGGAATATATTAACACTCTTAAACAAAAAGAGAAATACATTGCTGTATCTGACAAAGTTGAGCGTGTAGAAAAAACAATCATCAACAATTACGTAAATGGACGCTTATCTGTAACAAATGATAACAGAGGTGCTGAATCCGAACATAATATCGATCAATCAACAAGCTTCCTTTATGACAATGCTAACCGTGTATTGAGTATGCAGATCGATCTTGGTCCGGGTTTCGGAAATCAACAGAAAGAAGTACTTCAATATGCGTATAATAAGACAGGAAAATTAGATTCTTTGATTTATAGTCAAACTATTAAAGGAGAAGTCGTTGATAAACAGCTCAGTTTATTTTATTATGACAAATACAATGGTAATTTAATGTCTCAGGTTCAAAAAAAGTGGAATGACAAAAGCGCTAAATGGGAAAACCGTACAAAATCTGAATTTACATACAATACAAATGGAAAGCTGATTCAGGAGACTTACTCCTATTATAGCAGCAATTTCTGGACTGTGAATGTTCGTTACGATTATATCTATGATCAACGGGGTCTGCTTCAGTCAAAAATTATGTATCAGCAGTTATACAGACAGTGGCGAAAAATTTACACAATCGAATATAGCAATATAGAAAATGAACAACCCAACCTGATGGAATCGAAATATAATTTTTGGGGAGGAACGACAGGAGAATATGTCAACAATTTTATTCCATATTATTTTAATGACGAAATATCTTTGATGGAGGCTAACCGTATCGAAATAAAATATACTACAGATATTACGCTGGTAACTAATACGTCTTTTGAAGTCGGTTGGTTGAAAATTTACCCGAATCCGTCAAACGGGGTGTTTTATATCGATACACAAAATTATTATATTGAAAGTTGGGAGGTTTTTGATCTGAGTGGACTTAGGTTGAAAAGTGATACTAACCATTTCCGAACAGGGCTTGTTGATTTAACTGAACTTCCTGATGGCATCTATATGATTAAAGCTATAACAAATGATAATCAACTACTTAAACAAAAGATAATTATACATAGAAATCAATGAAAACAAAATTTATTCTAATAATGACGTTAATTGCAACTGTAACTGCCTCTATGGCAAACCCTTTATTAAACAAGTATAAAACACCCTACGGGACAATTCCTTTTAATGAAATCAAAATTAAAGACTATTTGCCTGCCTTTAAAGAAGCAATGAAGTTTCACCAAAAAGAAGTAGATGATATTATCAATAATAAACAAAAGCCCACATTTCAGAACACCATTGTTGCTCTTGAAAATTCAGGACGATTACTCAACCAGGTAGCTTCTCCTTTTTATAATCTGCTAAGTTCAGAAACCAATGACGAGATGCAGCAAATTGCCGAAGAGATTTCACCGCTTATGTCGGAACATGATAATACGATCCGTTTGAATGAAAAGCTTTTCGCCAGAGTAAAAGCGGTATATGACATGAGAGATAAGTTAAAATTATCGGTTGAAGATGCCCGATTGTTACAAAAAACCTATGATGGTTTTGCCGACAATGGAGCCAATCTCTCTGCTGCAGATAAAGAAATATATCGTGAACTTTCAAAAGAGATGAGCATGCTCACCCTTCAATTCGGACAGAACGTGCTCAAAGAAACTAATAAATGGACATTGTTAATCAAAGATAAGAACTTACTTTCTGGTTTGCCACAAGATGTCCTTGACATGTTGGCATTAAATGCAAAAAATGCAGGACAAGAAGGATGGTTGCTTAATCTGAAGGCCACTACCTACGGACCTTTTATGCAATACGCCGAAAACCGTGATCTGCGTCGCGAGCTATATCTCGCCTATAATACCCGCGCTATGAATGGAGGCGAATATGATAACCGTGAAATCATTAAGAAAATTGTTAATACCCGTTTGAAAATAGCCAATCTGCTTGGTCATAAATCGTATGCAGATCAGGTGCTTGTACGCCGCATGGCAGAGAATAAGGACAATGTTTACAAATTGCTGAATGACTTGTTGGTTGCCTATAAACCTTATGCAGAAAAAGATTATGCTGAAGTTCAGGCTTATGCCGACAGCAAAGGAGCTTATTTTAAGGTACAACCATGGGATTGGTCTTTTTATTCAGATAAATTGAAAGAAGAAAAATATGCTGTAAATGACGAATTACTCAAACCTTATTTTGAACTGGAAAATGTAAAAAAAGGAGTGTTCGGACTGGCAACAAAGCTTTACGGGCTACAGTTTGTCAAGAATAATAAAATTCAGGTATATCATCCTGAAGTGGATGTTTATGAAGTAAAAGATAAAAATGGTAAGTTTATATCAGTACTATATACTGATTTTCATCCACGTGACGGGAAACGCCCGGGTGCATGGATGAGTGAATTTAAGGGACAATGGATGGATAAAGGGAAAGACAGCCGCCCACACATCACTATTGTAATGAATTTTACAAGGCCAACTGAGACCAAGCCTGCTTTGCTGACGTTTGATGAAGTAACGACCTTCCTGCACGAATTCGGTCATGCACTTCATGGGATGTTAACTGAATGTACTTATGAATCACTTTCGGGAACAAATGTATATCGCGATTTTGTGGAATTGCCTTCACAAATCATGGAAAACTGGGCATCAGAAAAAGAATTTCTGGATGGTTTCGCAGTGCATTACCAAACCGGAGAAAAAATACCGGTTGAACTGATTAATAAGATCAAAGCTTCTGAAAACTTTAATGCTGCCTATGCCTGTCTTCGACAATTAAGCTTCGGATTTCTGGACATGAACTGGCATACTATGGAAAGTGAATTTCAAGGTGATGTAATTTCAAAGGAAAAAGAGGCGATGGCATTGACACAAATTCTTCCTGTTGTTAATGAAACTTCTATGAGCCCTTCATTCAGTCATATTTTCGCAGGAGGTTATGCTGCCGGATATTATAGCTATAAATGGGCGGAAGTGCTCGATGCCGATGCTTATTCGGTTTTCACTGAAAATGGTATTTTCGATACAAAAACAGCTACTTCTTTTATGGAAAACATTCTGAAAAAAGGGGGTACCGAACATCCGATGATCCTCTACAAGCGGTTCAGAGGACAAGAGCCGACGATTAAGGCGTTGTTGAAACGTAATGGAATTGAATAATAAGTGATAAGTGATGAGTTTATAACATTTAAACCTTTAAGTTATGAAATCTCTGTTTTAAAAGAAAAAAGTTTTAATTTTGCGATAAGAGCAGTAAATATATATAAATTTTTATCGCTTGAAAAAAATATGTTTTGTCAAAACAAATTCTGAGAAGGGGAACCGCAATAGGGGCTATGGTGATGGAGGGGAATTTTGCTGAAAGTAAACAGGATTTTATCTATAAGTTTGCAATTGCACAAAAAGAATGTAACGAAACCCTTTATTGGATCGAGTTGCTTTATAAAACACAATATGTTAATAATAATGAATACTTAAGTATACAAAAAGATGCTCAGGAGTTAAATTGTTTATTGTCATCGAGTATATTGACAGCAAAAAAATCATTAAAAAATAATCACTCATCACTTATCACTAACATCAATCCAGATAAAAATCAAAAATATGAAGCCGCTGTTCGCTATTCGCTATTCGCTTATTGCTCTTATCCTTCTTTTTTCCGCTTGTTCGAAGGTGCCAAATTACGCTTCCTTCGACGATTATCCTGTCTATGAAGGCACAGATATGGAGCTGATATATACTCCCCATGCTTCTTCTTTCAGGGTTTGGGCTCCAACAGCTACAGATGTGAAATTGTTGCTTTACGACAATGGTTCAGAGAGTTCGGCTTTCCAGGCTACCTCCATGAAAAGATCAGAGGGAGGTACCTGGAAACTGAAAATTAATGAGGATCTGAAAGGTAAATTTTATACATTTCAGGTAAAAATTGGTGAGACATGGTTGGACGAAACACCCGGAATGTGGGCCAAAGCTGTTGGTGTTAACGGCAAACGTGCTGCAATTATTGATATGAAGGATACCAATCCTGAAGGATGGGAAATGGATAAACGACCTGAACAGCAAAATTTTACCGACATAGTGCTTTACGAAGTTCATATGCGTGATTTCTCGATAGCCGAAAATTCAGGCATTAAAAATAAAGGTAAATTTCTAGCTTTCACCGAGCATGGAACAAAAAATACAGCTGGTGAAACTACAGGAATTGACCATCTGAAAGAGCTTGGAGTTACTCATGTACATCTGCTACCATCCTACGATTTTGCATCGATTGATGAAACAAAGCTGAACGAAAATAAATATAACTGGGGATACGACCCCCTGAATTATAATGTTCCCGAGGGAAGTTATTCTACCAATCCTTATGATCCACTTTCGAGAATCCGGGAATTTAAACAAATGGTACAATCATTACATCGCTCTGGAATCAGGGTGATCATGGATGTGGTTTATAATCACACATATACAGGAAAAGGTTCTCATCTGGATTTATTAGCTCCCGGATATTTTTATCGGTTTAATGCTGATTCGACCTGGTCGAATGCCTCGGGTTGTGGAAATGAAACAGCTTCAGAAAGAGCAATGATGCGTAAATTTATTGTTGAATCAGTATCTTATTGGGCAAAGGAATACCATGTGGATGGTTTTCGATTTGATTTAATGGGCATCCATGATATTGAAACTATGAATGAAGTCCGTGCGGCACTTGATCGTATTGATCCTACAATATTTGTGTACGGTGAAGGCTGGACAGCAGCAGGATCTCCGCTTCCAGAAGAAAAAAGAGCTGTTAAGAAAAATGCAAAAATGTTTGACGGAATAGCTGTTTTTAGCGATGATATCCGTGATGCACTCAAAGGAAGCTGGATGCATGCTGATATTCCGGGCTTTGTTTCCGGAGTTGATAGTTTGGAAGAGTCTGTAAAATTTGGAGTTGTTGCATCTACTTCACATCCTCAGATAGATTATACAAAACCTATTTATTCCAAAGCTCCGTACGTGAAACATCCAACTCAGATTATCAATTATGTTTCCTGTCATGATGATATGTGTTTGGTGGATAAGTTAAAAGAATCAAATCCTGCGGGTACATCCGAAGAAGATTTAAAACGTTTTAATAAACTGGCACAGACAGTAGTGTTTACTTCTCAGGGAGTTCCATTTATTTATGCAGGAGAAGAAGTATACAGAAATAAAAAAAGAGTACACAACACCTATCAGTCACCTGATTCAATTAATAAAATTAACTGGGACAATAAAACTTTGCATAAGGACATATTCAGCTATTATCAGGGATTGATTAAACTACGTAAAGAGCATGCGGCTTTCAGGATGACTACTGAATCAATGATTCAACAATATTTGAAATTTTTGGATGTCAAAACTTCCAATATCGTTGCTTTTACCCTGAATGATAATGCTAATGGTGATAAATGGCGTGATATTCTAGTCATTTACAATGGAAACAGAAATTCAGCTAAGGTGACGATACCGAAAAACAACTGGAATATCGCTGTTCACGACGGACAGATTAATTTAAATGGCCTTGGAATAGCAACAGACACTACTTTTGTTGTACCAGCTTCTTCGGCGAGTGTCCTTTATAGCGAATAGGTATATATCAATAGACTCCGGTTTTAAACGGAGCTATTTTTGAAATTGATTATGAAATCATTTTTATATTATCAATCGAATGTCTGATACAAAATCCATGGAATACACAACCATAATAAAACCTAAGAACCGTTTGTTTGCCATTGATTTTAAAGAGATCTGGCAGTATCGCGATTTGTTCTCCATGTTTGTAAAGCGCGATATTATTACCCAGTATAAACAAACCATTCTGGGACCTGCATGGTTTTTTATTCAGCCAGCGCTCACTACCATCATGTACATGGTTGTTTTCGGAGGTATCGCAAAAATTTCTACAGATGGATTGCCTCAACCCATGTTCTACCTTGCCGGCATTGTATGTTGGCAGTATTTTTCCGATTGTTTGAATAAAACATCCTCAACATTTACTAATAACCAGCATATTTTTGGAAAAGTATATTTTCCCCGGATCATAGCCCCATTATCCACTGTTGCTTCCAATTTGGTACGAATGGGTATACAATTTCTTTTATTTGCGGCGGTTTATGTTTTTTATCTGATTAATGGTGTAGCTTTGAGTCCGAATTTCTATTTGTTACTGTTGCCATTACTTATCATCATGCTTGCCGGTCTATCTCTTGGTTTTGGCATCATCATATCTTCTCTCACCACAAAATACAGGGATTTATCTATTTTATTCACCTTTATTGTCCAGTTGTGGATGTATGCAACCCCGGTAATTTATCCTCTGAGCACCATGGCTCCGGATAAAAGATGGATTATGGCAATAAATCCCGTAACAGCTATTCTCGAAACATTTAAATATGGAACAATGGGAGTAGGTACATTCAGTTGGGGCATGCTGGCATATAGCTTTATTTTTATGTTGGTTTTGCTGGTAATGGGTGTCATCGTGTTCAATAAAGTTCAAAGAAGTTTTATGGATACTGTGTGATATATATAAGCGGAGGAGCTTATATATTATTATTATAAGTAAATTTACTTATAATTGTGTTTTATAAGTAAATATTCTTATTATATAAATCATATATTAAAATATCTTGCTACATTTGTATCCAATCATTTCTGATATTTATGGAAAATGCAATTATTTCAGCAGATATAATCAGTTCCACTTCCTTAACTGAAGATGAACTATCATTATTATCCAGAAGAATAAAAGAGACATTTGTAATTCTTGAGAATAAATACAATAAAGATGGTATTAATTTCTTTGGAAGATTAATAAAGGGTGATTATATTGAATGTTACCTTAAGGATCCTGCGGATGCATTAAGAGTTGGATTAATCATAAAAAGCATCGTCAAGTCTTTTGCGATCAATGAAAAGTTTGAGAAGGAAAGCAGAAAAAGAAAGCTTTTTAAGCAATTTGGCGTCAGGATGGCCATCGGAGTGGGGAAGATGAGAACCCTCAATTTCAAAGAAGGAATTATGGATGGAGAAGCCATATATTTATCAGGAAGAAAAATAAATGAGCAGAAGAACTACAACAAAGAGAAAATCACCATTAAGAATACACTCTTCTTTGAAAGCAATGATATGGAGCTTACAGAACGCTTCTCGGTCATTTTTGGATTGCTGGACCGTTTGTTTGTTTCGATGACAGTACGACAAAGTGAGGTACTTCATTACAAACTGCAGGAAATAAGCGAGCAGGAAATAGCACAAAAGCTAAAAATGTCACAATCGTCTGTGAACCAGCATTCTACTGCATCCGGATGGAATGTCATCGAACAAGCCGTGAAGTATTATGAACAAATAAAACTTTGAAAAATGGAACAATTGCTCATTCTTCAAATAATAGCTCACATTCTATCAGATTTTATTTTTCAAAGTGATAAAGGATGTCGTGATAAAGAAGAGAGAGGTGTTAGATCTGCTTTTTTATACAAACATATTTTGATAGTTTTCATAATAACCTGGACGCTTTCTTTCCAATGGTCGTTTTGGTGGTGTGCGTTAATGATTACGGTGTTACATTATGTCATAGACATATTTAAAAGCTATTTTCAAAAGAAGTACATCAAACGGAAGCATCTTTTTTTTGTTGATCAAATACTTCATTTTGTAGTAATTATTGTGTCAGTTTATATGTTCGTCAGAACATATACAATATCGTTTCCACAATGGATTCCGGCATCAAATATCTTATTGATAATTCTTGTTATCCTGTTTAATACTAAACCGACAAATATTATTATTAAAGAAATTTTTGATTTATTTTCCATCCAGATACCCTTTAAGGCAGGCACAAGCAGCAATGATTTGCCTAATGCAGGTAAACTGATCGGAGTTACCGAACGTTTGTTAATCATTCTTTTTATCTATATCCAGCAGTACGAGCTAATCGGTTTTTTAGTAGCTGCAAAGTCAATTCTGCGTTTTAAAGATACGGATACGCTAAAAACAGAATATGTACTTACAGGAACTTTGTTGAGTTATGCAACGGCCATTGTTTCAGGTATTCTGATCAACTCTTTTGTGAATGACAATCTGAATTTCAATTTTCTAATCATGTAATCACAGCATTTGCCCAAAAAAATGACAGCCATTGAATTCGAAAATATCAGTAAACAATACCGGCTTGGTTTGGTGAGTACCCGAACTCTTCGTCACGACCTGAACCGTTGGTGGAAAATGAATATTCAGGGTAAAGAAGACCCCTATCTGAAAATCGGAGAAGAAAATGATCGTGCGCATAAAGGATCCAGTGAGTACGTATGGGCACTGAAAGACATAAATTTTAATGTAGAACAGGGAGATGTACTAGGAATCATTGGAAAGAATGGAGCAGGGAAATCCACATTGCTGAAAATTCTTTCAAAGGTAACAACTCCAACAACTGGTATCATTAGGGCAAAGGGACGAATCGCATCATTGCTCGAAGTAGGGACAGGTTTTCACCCGGAAATGACTGGTCGCGAGAATATCTATATGAATGGATCGATTATGGGTATGACAAAGGTTGAGATTAACCGCAAACTTGACGAGATTGTGGATTTCTCAGGAGTTGAACGTTATCTGGATACCCCGGTAAAACGTTTTTCAAGCGGGATGACAGTTCGCCTGGGTTTTGCTATTGCCGCGCATCTTGAACCTGAAATTCTGGTAGTGGATGAAGTTTTAGCAGTGGGCGACGCTGAGTTTCAGAAAAAAGCCATCGGTAAGATGCAGGATGTGAGCAGAGGAGATGGAAGGACTGTATTGTTCGTAAGTCACAACATGGGTGCAGTGAAAAATCTTTGTACAAAAGGCATTATTCTGGAGAACGGTAAGCTGGTTTATTCTTCTACAGCTCTCAATGCAGTAGATGAATATCTTAGAAAGAGAAATACCCTGTTTGATGATAATGCACAGGTTCAAATTGTACCGGGTCACAGAGATAGAATTTTGAATCTGGATGCGGAAATTCTTTCTGTTGGATTTAAGAAAAATAAAACTAATTTTGCTTCACAGGAACCGATTGTTCTTACTTATCGTATTAAAGGAAACAAGGATGTCGATAATTTTCATGTTGGGGGAATCATTCTGAATTTTGATGATCAGCCTGTTGGAATCTATTTCGGAGAAGATACTATATCGATTAAGAAAGGCGAAGAAAAAGAAATTGAATTATCAATTATCGATCATAACCTTGGAATCGGTAAATATTATATCAATATGGGAACCGGAAAAGGCAATCATCTAACAGGTGTGGCCGATTATGACATTGTGAATAATGTTCTTAATTTTGAGATTGACAACTTTGATGAATCGGGATCACTTGGATTCGCAAAATGGTTCCCGGTATGGGGAAATGTATTATTCAAAACTAAATACGGAGTATGAAAGTAGTAATTTTAGCTGGAGGTTTTGGAACGCGGTTAAGTGAAGAAACTAAAGATATGCCAAAGCCAATGGTGAAAATCGGTGATAAACCGATTTTGTGGCACATCATGAAAATATATTCACAGTACGGGTTCAATGAATTTGTAATCTGTTTAGGTTATAAAAGCATGGAAATTAAAGAATGGTTTATGAATTATTTTCTGCAGAATAATGATTTAACCATTGATGTTCAGAAGAATAAGATTGAAGTTCACGAAAATAAAACAGAACCATGGAAGGTTACCCTTGTTGAGACGGGCCTGCATACACAAACTGGAGGTAGAATAAAAAGAATTCAGAAATACATCGGCAAGAAGCCTTTTTTGCTGACATATGGTGATGGCGTGTCGGATGTAAATATTCCCGAATTGATAGAACTTCATAAGAAAAAAGGTAAATACCTGACTGTTACAGCCTATAAACATCTGGAACGATGGGGCTTACTGGATATCAATGAAGACGGGGATGTAAACGGTTTTCTCGAAAAACCTTCTGATGCTAAAACTCTGATCAATGGAGGTTTCTTTGTTTGTCAACCGGAAGTGTTTGATTATCTGGAGGGTGATGATTGCGTGTTTGAGCGCGGTCCTGTTGAAACGCTGGCAAAAGAAGGAAAGATGACTTCCTATCTCCACACCGGTTACTGGCAATGCATGGACACGCTGAAAGATAATATAGAATTGAACAATTTGTGGAATTCGGGCAACGCCCCATGGAAGAAATGGTTATGAAAGACTTTGATGCACTGAAAAACTTTTATAAAGGGAAAAGAGTTTTAGTCACCGGACATACCGGATTTAAAGGATCATGGCTCTCCATATGGCTTCATAGCATGGGCGCTGAAGTGATTGGGTATGCCCTCGATCCATATTCCGTCAGAGATAATTATGTCTTGTCTGGTATAGGAAACAAAATGGTGGATTTGCGTGGTGACATAAGAGATTTGAATCAATTGAAGAATGTCATGTCGGTTTATCAGCCGGAAATAGTTTTTCATTTGGCTGCACAGCCTTTAGTTCGTTTGTCTTATGAAATTCCGGCAGAAACATATGAAGTGAATGTGATGGGTTCAATCAACCTGCTGGAGGCAGTGAAAACTACCTCTTCGGTTAAGGTGGCGGTGATGATTACAACAGATAAATGCTACGAAAATAAAGAACAAATCTGGGGGTACCGGGAAAGCGATCCATTGGGAGGTTATGATCCTTATTCTTCTTCCAAAGCTGCTTGCGAAATTGCTATCGCTTCGTGGAGAAATTCTTTTTTTAATCCTAATGATTTTCAGAAACATGGCAAATCTATTGTCAGCGTGCGTGCCGGTAATGTTATTGGTGGTGGTGACTGGGCATTGGACAGGATCATTCCGGATTGTATAAAAGCGCTGGAAGCCGGTGCGACAATTGATATCCGCAGTCCGAAAGCGATCAGACCATGGCAGCATGTACTGGAGCCATTGAGCGGTTATCTTCATGCTGCTAAAATGGCTCATGAAAATCCCGGAAAATACTGCGAAGCCTGGAATTTCGGACCAAAACAGGATTCAATCGCAACGGTGTGGGAGGTTGCACAAATGGTAGTTGATAACTATGGCTCAGGAAAACTCAGGGATGTTTCTGATCCGAAAAGTCTGCATGAAGCCGGATTGTTAATGCTGGATATTTCGAAGGCTAAGTTCAGATTAAAATGGCAACCTGTATTGAATATCAAAGAAACAGTTTCATTGACAGTGGATTGGTATAAAGATTATAAACCCCGGGCTGTATATGATTTGTGTTTGGAACAAATAAGATATTTTGAAACGTTAATAAACCAAAGGTCGTAATCCTGATGAAAGAGTTGGTGTACATACTTGGAGGTAGCGGATTTATTGGCAAACACTTATCATCGTATCTGATGCAGGATTATCAGGTTGTGGTCTTTGATCAGTGGATAGATGCTGCCTTTTTTGCCCAAAAACCTCTTATCACCACTCATTCCATGGATCTGATTGCTTCAAAAATCCCGGATGAGCTTCCTGTGCCGACTTTCATCATTAATCTGGCATCACCATTAGTCACTGCTTCACGTGAAGTTGATTATCTTGACAAGATGACTGCTGATAATCTTAAAATCTTGTTGAATCTGTTCAATCGCTTTCATGACAAGCCAAAATTGAAACTAATGTTACAATTTGGCAGTATTGAAGAGTATGGTAACGGAGATGCACCTTTCAGCGAAACACAAAGGGAAATGCCCAATTCTACCTATGCTTTACTTAAACAAACGACTACCAACGCGGCAATGATGCTGAATCGTAATCACAACTTCCCGGTTGCGGTGCTGCGACCCGGAAACTTATTCGGTTCGGGACAAAACAAAAACCGTTTTATCGCCTATGTTCTTGATTCACTGATACGGGGTGAGTCTCTGGAAGTTACTCCTTGTGAACAAAAAAGGGATTTTTTATCGATACAAGATTTCTGCGAGATATTGAAAGAGATATTACTCATACATAAAAGTTTTGTGGGAGAAATCGTTAATGTGGCTTCAGGAAAAAATGTTGCATTGAGGGATATTATTGCATTCATGCAAAAATTAACAGGATCTTCGTCGGAAGTTTTATATGGTAAATTGCCCTACCGTGAAAATGAAATCATGGACCAACGTTGCAGCATAGATAAACTTGAAAGGCTTTTGGGAAAAAAGCTGGATTATGATTTCTGGCAACGGTTACGGGAATATATTGAGATGGAACAAACATCAAACTGATGGATAATATGGAAAAACAAACAGAAAGGCCTTTGGTAGGAATTGCAGTCCCGGTATACAATACGGATAAATATCTTGCAGAATGTCTGGATCATATACTTGCACAGACTTATCAAAACTGGATATGTTATATTACCGATAATGCCAGTACCGACAAATCATATCAGATCGCGTTGGAATATGAGAAAAAAGACAGTCGTTTCAAAGTATTCCGAAATGAAAATACTGTATCGGCATTTAAAAACTGGAATATTACCTTGGGTCGTTTTGTTGGTGTGGATGTAAAATATGTCAAATATGAATGTGCCGACGATTGGATGTTCCCTCAGTGTATTGAAAAGATGGTTCAGCTTCACGAAAAGGATGAACAGATTGGGGCCGTATATGCCTATCGTTTGGAAGATAAATATGTTAACTGCGATGGTTTGGATATTTATGATGGAAATGTGTATGATGGGAAAGAGATTATCAGGAAAAGTCTGTTGCATGGATTGTATATTTACGGAGGATTAGGACAGGCGCTTTATAAAACTGATGCTTTGAAACTGGTGGATGCAAATCTTCAGGTGATCAACGAAAGCAATATCCATTGTGATGTGGAGATGAACGACAATGTTTTGAGAAGAAGGAAGGCCGGTTTTATTCATGAAGTATTGACCTATTACAGACGGCACGAAGGACAGGTACTTTCATTTGCCGAAAAAACAAATACATTACTGTACGGCATAGAACGCCGCATGTTTTTATTTCTGGATATTTTTCCGGAATTACAGCAGCCATACAGGGAATTACGGCTCGAATATGCCATCTTTTTGAACAAGTGTAAAAGAAAGAAAGAATCAGAGATTCTTGCCTGGCATAAGAAACATCTCGAAAGGCCAATAACTAACAACGAGTTAAAACTCGCAAAAAAGCAAATGAGAAAAAGGTTTTTGAGAGAAATCAGGGTAAATATTGTTCGTCTGTTTACGGTGTAATATTATGAAGAAGGTTTTGATCGTTTCGTTTAATCCCATCTATCCGCTTTATTCAGGTGGTGCGCTGGCTCAGTACTATTTTATTGACGAACTGAAAGATAAGGTTCAGTTTATTTTATGCACGGAAGTCAAAACGGAAAAGGAACTTGAAAATATCAGGTTGCTGCAGGAGATTCAGCCAAACCTGAAAATTCATTATACCTGTACAAATCCTAATAAGGTTCGCAAATCGTTTATATACAGGCTAAAAACACTTATCAAAAAGATGTTACAGCTAAAAAAAACAAATCAAAGTTCACCCTCTGAAGCCGATGATTTTACTGACAACTATTTTGAACATGTCGATCACGTGTATAGCCGCGAATTTGCAGATATGCTTCTTGAGGTTATACAAAAAGAAAAAATCAGCCAGGTACAGTTTGATTTTTATGAAACCATTGATTTGTGCTGGTTATTTCCGGATTCGATACGTAAGATATTCATTCATCATGAAGTTCGATATAAAAGATTGACATTAGCTGCTGCAAAAAGTAAAGTGTCAGAGAATTACAAAAAGTTTTTGATAGATAAGACGGAAGCTTTCGAGCGGATGTGTCTTCGAAAGATGGATCACGTGGTGGTGTTTAATGAGGATGATTTTTCGATTATTAAAGAAGATTGCAAGAATATAACCCTTTCTCCTTATGCCATTCCGAAAGAACTCATTATAAAAGAGGAGATAAGTCCGGAATTTATCAAATTCATTTTTCTTGGGGGTGAAGGACATACTCCTAATAAACTCGGACTGTTCTGGTTTATTGAGTCGGTATATTTTTCAGGAACAGTGTCGCAGCAATTTCCATTGTATATCATCGGGGATTGGTCGGAGGAAGTAAAAAATAAGTACCAAATGCATCCTGAAATATTCTTTTGCGGACTTGTGGAAGACCTCAGACCTTATTATGAGAATGCGATATTAATAAATCCTGTACTGACGGGAGCGGGCATTCGCACAAAGGTTTTGCAGGCATTTGTAAATCATGTTCCGGTAATCAGCACCCGTTTCGGGGCAGAGGGCTGTTTTACAGACATCAATCCCAATCATATAGTTTTGTTTGATGATGCTGAAGAATTTAATGCTGCACTTAAAACCATCGATTTTAAAGATTTAACTAAAAAGGCATATCAATATTATCAATCAGCCTTTGTGCAGTCAAACCTTGCAAAAATAAGGTACGACATATATAGTTAACGTAAGAATCATGTCAGATAATCATAAAATTTAAGACAGATGAAAGTTTCGGAAATACTCAGCAGGGATAAGAATAATCTCGATTTAGTACGTATTATTGTAGCAACCATGGTGTTATGGAGTCATGCTTTCGCATTGAATTACGGTAATGGAGCTGAGGAACCTTTATTCAGGTTCTTAAGAGTTACTTATGCGGGTGAGTTGGGAGTTAATATTTTCTTTTTCATGAGTGGATTACTGGTGACAAACAGTATATTAACCAAGAAAAGTGTTTCCCAATTCATTATTTCGAGGTTTTTCCGTATTTTTCCTGCCCTGTTTGCCCTGCTCATCATTACTGTTTTTATCATTGGACCTGTTATCACGTCATTACCTGTTGGTGAGTATTTCCGCCATCCATCTACATGGGAATATCTTTTACAGAATCTGTATTTAAAAACAAATTATGTGTTGCCCGGATGTTTTGATGCCAATGTATGGGCATCGGATGTTAACGGTTCTTTGTGGACACTGACGTATGAGGTTGCCTGTTATATTTTTCTGGTAAGTATGTTTATTGTTTCAAAAGGTAGTTCACGCATTCTCAATGGCATCATCGTTGCTATTGTTGTACTGGCTTTCCTGCCGCAAAATATTTTACAGGCAATTTTTGATCGTGAATTTATTCTTGCTACCATTCCAATGACTTGTTTTGCTGTTGGTGCTTTTTTTGCCATCAATAAAGAAAAAATCAACCTCGATTTTAACCTATTGGCTGGAATGGCCTTATTGTCACTGGTTTTCTGGAGATATAACACGATGATTGATTTGATATTTCCCATAACGATTTCAGTCTTCTTTTTATTGTTTGCGACCAACAAAACTGTTCTGAAATTGATGCCGAAACACGATATTTCTTACGGATTGTATATATGGCATTTTGTTATTCAGCAAGTTGTGTTCCTATATACCGGACAAATGAATGTTTACCTGTTTTTCCTTATAACGTTTGTTCTTACGGCGGTAATGTCACTATTGTCATACGTTCTTGTGGAACATGGAGCAATTAACTATGGATATAAATTAGGAAAAAAAATCAGTGTTTCGAAATTTAACTTTGAGAAATTGTATTTATATATTGCTTTACTTTTGTTTATCATCATGTTGGCAAAAATTAGTTGAGATAAGGTATGAATACAACAAAGCAATACTTTTCAATTCAAACCATTAGTGGTAGTGGTTTGGGAGATCAGCTGGGAACCCAGTTTTCACGTTTGTATGCGTTGGGGAAAGTGCTTGGTGCGGATTATGTGTATTCTCCCGTTTCTTTTCAACGGAGTGTAAAACCTGCCTATCATACTTTCTTCTTTCGTCTTTTTTTCAGAATAAGGTATTGCCTGTATTTCTGTATTGGAAAGAATCTTTTGTCGATGGGCATGAATGTCCTGCTCATGAAAATTGAAAACCGGATTTCCCGCATTGCTGATAAATACAGTGAAAAGGAATTGACAGAATTTCTCGGACTTAAGCATATTTCGGATGTGACTAGTGATTTGCCGGAAGGATTTAGCTATGCCGATCCGGATATCGGCTCCTTTTTTAAGGAAAACAATGAAGCTACATTATCAGATTACAAAACTTACCTGGCTGAAAAGGTCAAATCATTTTCTGCAGATACCATCGTTCAGCTTAAATGGACAGGCGAAATGTGGTCGCTGATACCTACCATTGATAAAGTTATTGCTGAAGCCGGATTTGCCCTGGAAATACTAAAAAATGAGATTTTCTCGAGTGCATTCCGGCAACAAGCGCATAGTGCTGAAAATAAGCAGTTGAATGTTGTGTTCCATATCCGTTGTGGCGACAGTACTAAAATAACGGTCAACAGCCAGCAGTTAATTGTTTATGATAAGTTTCTGTTTAGTTCAGAAGATGAGATGGAACATATCTTCAAAATCGACCCCGACAGGATATCTAAAAGTCCTGAAGAATATTTGCCTGTATATGAATCTATAAAACAACTGTTTAATAAAGAGGATGCTCAAATAGCTGTTCTGTCGGATGGTTATGAATTGACCTATCAGCATTTATTGCGAAATTTGCTGAAACGCAGGTGCACCATCAGTCTTGATGCTGCAGCAAAGAAAGAACTGAAAATAAAAATCAGAGATTTGAATACAGCATTTGACGCTTTCGGGGATGCGACCTTAATCATCGGCGAAACGAAACAAAATCTGAAATCGAGTATTCAAAAACTGGCCGAAGCCGATATAGTGATTTGGGGTTGTGGTGGGTTTGCAGGCAACACCCATCAGCTTTTCAGAAATCCGGAAAAGAAAAGCTTAGTCATTAAGGTGAGTGAGTTTGATGAAAGCAGTATTTCAACCATTAAACAAATGAAAAATGCCAAAAGTATCGGTAATCATTCCTAATTATAATCACGCTCCCTACCTGCAAAGGAGGATTGAGTCGGTACTCGCTCAGACTTTTACTGATTTTGAGGTGATTCTGCTCGATGATTGTTCGACGGATAACAGTGCTGAATTATTGCTGAAATATAAGGATCATCCAAAGGTTTCGCAGATCGTTATCAATGAAAAAAACACGGGTAGTCCTTTTGAACAATGGAGTACCGGTTTTGGATTGGCTAAGGGCGATTTTATCTGGATAGCAGAAAGCGATGACTGGTGTGAACCTGCTTTACTCGAAACATTGGTTGAACCGATGTTGAAGGATGAAAAAATTGTTTTGAGCTATTGCCAGTCGCAAGTGGTTACGCCCAATAATGAAATCATCTATAAAACGCAATATTCAGCATTAACAGATTTACTTGAAGGAAATGTTTTTGTTACAACTCATATGTTTGGCGATCCGGTGATCATTAATTCAGGCATGGCCGTCTTTCGTAAAAAAGTTTTGGATCAAATTGATTACGGATTCAGGAACTTTAAGAGTGCCGGTGACTGGATGTTCTGGGTTCAGGTGGCATCCGGAGGAAAAGTTTTTATTTCGGGAAAATATCTGAACTATTTTACAAGACACATAAAAACCGTATCTTCGAAAGCTGAAGCTACCGGTATAGATATGCAGGAAGGTAATATCATCTTTCGCTGGGTGAAAGAACAGATGCATCCATCAAAAGATGAATTAAGAAAGGCGCTGGATCAACGGATAAATTTGTATTTCAGGCAGTTAAATATGTATGAAAATCTTGCTATTGCAAAGCAATCATTCACAGGACTGAAAAATCTGGATAAAAGCTTTTGGCGCTTGTATTGTTCAAAATTATTAAGAAGAATATTAAAAATGCCTTTAACCCATTGGATCAGGCATATACGTGTCATGATTTGATGGTTGAAGTTAAATCTATGTAAACGCTAATACTGACGGAAAAGATGTTTGTCTCCATTATTATCCCTACATATAACCGTGCCAACTTAATCGGAATCACACTGGAGAGTCTGCTGAATCAGACTTATCCAAAGGACTTGTATGAGATTCTTGTAGTGGATAATAACTCAACCGACAATACACCAGAAGTGATACGACAATGGGTGGAAAAATCGGAAGGACTGGTACAGTATTTCAAGGAACCTCGTCAGGGTTCACATTTTGCCCGAAACGGCATCGTTAAAAAAACACGTGGAGATTTGTTGTATTTTACTGATGATGACATGATTGCGGATAAAGACATGTTAAAAGAACTCGTAACAGTCTTCGAAAAGAATCCTCAAATAGGAACGGCTACAGGGAGAGTTATTCCTCATTGGGAAGTTGAACCTCCCGCATGGGTGAAAAAGTACTGCACGAACGGTTGGTTAAGCCTTTACGACAGGGAAGAAGAAATATATATTTCGGAGGATGATTTTGGTGTTTTTAGTTGTCATCAGGCTGTTCGGAAAGAAGTGTTTATTCTTGCCGGTGGATATAATCCTGATATAGTGAATGGAGAATGGTTGGGTGATAACGAAACAGGCTTGAATATTAAAATTAAGAAACTCGATTATCACTTTGCCTTTGTGAAAGCATCGGTTACGCAACACATTATTCCATCACGCAGAATGACGCAGGAATATCTCAATAAACGCTTTGCCAATCAGGGAAATTGCGATTGCTATACTGATTACAGGGAACATCTTTATACCGAAAAACAACTGAAGGAGCAGATGCGTAAACACCGGCGACAATTATATATCAGAAGTATAAAATTCGCTTTAACTGGTATAGCTGGCAACGATAAATGGCATGTGCACAGGGCAATGATTGATTATTATGCGAACCGGATAAAATACAACAAACGCTTGCAAAAAGATGCAAGTTGGAAAGAAATGGTATTAATCAATGACTGGATAAATATATGAAATTATGATAGAACAAATTGTTATCGATGACAATATTTTAGGAATCATCATTCGTTCGGATTATCACAAAGAAGGCATCGCGTTCTTCACTCCGGATGATTTTTCGCAACAACTCGGGTACATGAATCGTCCGAAAGGACATGTGATTCCACCTCATGTGCACAACGTAGTGCAACGAAATGTTGATCTGACTCAGGAAGTGTTGTTTGTTAAGTCAGGGAAAGTAAGGGTGGATTTTTATAATGATGAAAAAGAATATCTTGAGAGTAGAATACTGCTGCAGGGCGATGTTGTGTTACTCGCTCACGGTGGACATGGTTTTCAGATGCTCGAAGCTTCAGAAATGATAGAGGTAAAACAAGGACCTTTTTGCGGCGAACTCGACAAAGTCAGATTTGAGGCTGTGGAAGACGATCAGGTGAAAATAATAGAATAAGTTTTATAACGAAATCGGACAAAAATGGACAATGAATTTATTCCGGTATGTGAACCTTTCTTGAATGGCAATGAACTCGCCTATGTGACGGATGCTGTTTCAACCGGATGGATTTCCTCTGCAGGAAAATATGTGTCGGAATTCGAAAAGCAATTTGCCGCCTATTGCGGTTGCAAATATGGCGTAGCAGTATGTAATGGCACCGTGTCCTTGCATCTGGGGCTCGTAGCGATGGGTATTGGCCCGGGCGACGAAGTAATCATCCCCACCTTCACCATGATTGCCAGTGCCTTTGCAGTATGCTATACAGGGGCAATGCCTGTGTTTGTGGATGCCGACCCCAAAACATGGAATATTGATGTCTCAAAGATAGAAGAAAAAATCACTGAACGTACCAAAGCCATCATGCCGGTGCATATTTTCGGTCAGATGTGCGAAATGGATAAGATTGTTGCTATTGCACGTAAATACAAGCTAAAAGTGATAGAAGATGCTGCAGAAGCACATGGAGCTACTTATCAGGGTATTAAATCCGGTTCATTTTCGGACATAGGATCTTTTAGTTTCTTTGCCAATAAAAATCTGACAACCGGAGAAGGAGGAATGTTGGTTACAAACGATGAGGCTCTTTATATCAAAGCAAAATATCACAAGAATGTGTGTTTTCCTTTGGATGGAAACCGTAATTACCTGCACGACGAGATAGGGTTCAACTACAGAATGTCAAATGTCATTGCAGCTATTGGATTAGCACAGGTGGAGAAAGCCGACGAATACATGGCTTTAAGGATTAGCAATCATAAAAAATACGAAGAATTTTTATCCGACGTACCCGGGATAATTTTTCAGAAGATACATCCTGATGCTATGTCGGTTCAATGGATGAATTCCATCCTCGTTGATCCTGAAATCTACGGCAGAACAAAAGAAGAGCTTGTAGTTGAGTTGAAAAAACATGGAATTGATACCCGTTTGTTGTTTAACGGCATGCATCGCCAGAAATCTTTAAGGGACTATGGATGTGACGTAAGTGGTGATTATCCTGTATCCGACAGATTATCTGAAAATGGGTTGTATTTACCTTCAGCAAGTAATTTGCCCGAAGAAAAGATCCGTTTTATCTGCGATACAATCAGAAATTTTTCATTGAAATGATGTTATGTTAAAAAAAATTGCGATAGTAAGCCCGAATACTGATACTTTTACCAACCCTACCATGTCGGCGTTGTTCAAACTCCTGCAGGATAAGGATGTAAAAGTATATTTGTTCGGTCCACGACAATTTCCGGGATGCCCTGATTCGCTTACGAATATCGTCCATATACCATCACTTTTTAAACTGAATCTTTTCCGGAATCCCCGGTATTACATCAAACATTGGCTATCATATTGCAGGGTTATCCGTATCCTCAAAAAAGAAAAAATCCGGGTGTTGCTGGGTGTCGATCCTTTGGGAATCATCATCGGAGGTCGAATCAAAAGATTTCCGGGCATGAAGATTCATTTAAGTTACCTTTCTTTTGAGATTTTCTTTACCCAAGAATTAAACGGACATTATTTAAAACTCAAAAATAAAGAGATTAAATATTCATCTGCTGTTGATTCCCTATTAGTGCAGGACGAAAAAAGACTTGAACTGCTTTTGCAGGAAAATAAAATTCAGTTGCCTGATGGCAAAATAGCATTGGTACCGGTGAGTCCTTTAAAAATTGAAGTGCCAGAAAAGCCTGATTTACATGCGAAACTAAATATTCCCCGGGAGAAGAAACTGGCAGTATATTCGGGAAGTGTAGGGGAGTGGTGCGGCACAAAAGCCATCATCGAGGCATTTCATAAAGGCTATTGGAACAAGGACTTTTGGTTGGTTTTTCACACCCGTAATCCTATCGATATCAACAATGAGTATTATGCCGAACTGCACCGGTTAGATGCTGATGAAACGATACCTTTCACCCTGCATCCTCATCCTTTTGAGGGTTTTGGAGAGCTAGCCGTATTCCTTTCCTCTTTTGATCTGGCATTTGCTCTTTATTATCCTAATAATCAGAATCCTTATTACGGGAAAAATATGAAAGAAATCGGATTCTCGTCAGGAAAGTTTTCCATGTACATGATGCTGGGATTACCCACTATTGTTACCAACTGCGAAATTTACGGTAAATTGATAAAAGAATACCGGTTTGGCGCTGTGATCAATAATATTGATCAACTGAAAAATATATCAGAAAACGACTATTCAAAGGAAGATGCTTTTGCTTTATATCATGATTTGCTTGAACCGGAAAAAGCACTCAAAGCTTACATGAGAATGCTTGGCAATATTTAAAATGAGCGTAATTTGATAATTATGAAAATGAAAAAAATGTTATCAACTTTTTTAAGCCGTATCAGGGGGGAGCAATCTATTGATAAGCTTATCAAAAGAGGTCTGACGGTGGGTACAAACCTGAAGATCATGGGAGGTTGCATCATCGATCCTTCTCATTGCTGGCATATTTCTATTGGCAATGATGTGATATTGGCACCCCGTGTGCATATTTTGGCACATGATGCCAGTACCAAGCTTTTTCTGAATCATACGAAAGTCGCTAATGTGGAAATTGGCAGCAGAGTTTTCATTGGTGCAGGAAGTATTGTCCTACCGGGAGTAACTATAGGCGATGACGTGGTAATCGGCGCAGGCAGTATTGTGTCGAAAAACATTCCTTCAAATTCAGTTGCTGCCGGAAATCCGGCCAAAGTGATCTGTACATTGGCAGAATATCTTCAGAAGCAAAAAGATCAGATGACAGAACAAAATGTTTTCGGCGAAGAATATACGCTTCGCAATCCTCTGCTTTCGGATATGCAAAGACAGGAAATGAAAAGCATTTGTGAAAAAAATGGTAAAATATTCGTCAAATAAACTTTATGAATGGAAAGAATAAGCCGCGTTTATCTGTCATCACGGTAAATTATAATAATGCTACCGGTTTGGAGAAAACTATCGAAAGTGTGAGTTCACAGACTTATGATGCGATTGAATTTTTGATCATTGATGGTGGTTCAAAAGACGGAAGTAAGGAAATTATTGAAAAACACAAGGCAAAATTACATTACTGGGTATCAGAACCTGATAAGGGAATCTATCATGCGATGAACAAAGGTATTATAGCGGCTACAGGTGAATATTGTCTGTTTCTTAATTCAGGAGATGTTTTCTTTGATCAATATACGGTTGAGAATGCACTACATGTCATTGATAATGAGGATATTATTTATGGTAATGCAGTGAAGATCAAACCGCATTACAAAAGATTGATCAAATATTCTCCCAAGCTGACACTCTATGATTTCATTAAAATTGAACCTGCTTTACATCATCAGGCTTCATTTATTAAAAAGGAATTATTTGATAAATACGGGTTGTACGATGAATCTATAAAGATTATTGCTGACTGGGAGTTTTTCTTCAGAACCATAATATTGAATCGTGCAAAAACAAAATACATTGATCAGACTATTTGTGTTTTTGAGGGGACAGGTTTAAGCAATTCGCTGCCTCTGGGAAATAAAATACGTATAGAAGCCAATCTCAGGAGAGATAGTATTCTTAAGATGCATTTTCCGGATTATATTCTCGACGATTACAGAAGACTTGATATTTTTCTTTCTCAAAAATCGGTTTATAAAAAGATTTTAAATAAAATTTCGTATTTTCGTTTCAGAAAATAAAACAGTGTAGCCAGGCCTATGAAAATACTTCAAATAATTCCTTCCCTAGCTTCAGGTGGTGCCGAACGATTAGTAATTGACCTGTGTAATGAAATGAGTCGTCAGGGCGCTGAGGTGCATTTATGCATCGTTCAGAACCCCGGGGAGAGGGATTTCGGATTTTATTTGCCTTTCTTGTCAGATAAAGTGCATTTTCATAGCTTAAATCAACCTAAAGGTTTCGGATGGAAAAATATCGAAAAACTGAACCGGCTGATACATCAACTTAAACCGGATGTAATTCATGCGCATCTGGGTGCCTTGCTTTATCTCTATTTTCTCAAGTTGCTAAAAGGTAAGCATCGTTTTTTTTACACCATACATAATCTTGCCGAAAAATCTGACGCAAATCTCTTGTTACGTACCATTAATATTTTTTATTTTTGTTTGAAACTGATCCGGCCCATCACTATATCCGAAAAATGTGACATCTCATACCGAAGATTCTATGGCTTGAAGAACGCAATCTGTATTCCTAACGGCAGAGAAAAATTATATCCTACCGACCAATATTCTTCGGTATCAAAAGAAATCGATAGTTATAAGCAATCGGAGAGTGATTTGGTTTTCATACATGTTGCCCGTTATTATGAGCAAAAAAACCAGGAGATGCTTGTCAAAGTATTTAATCGTTTAATTGAAGAAGGTCACGCTATTGTGCTGTTGATCATTGGTGATTGGAGTTTTTGTTCCGAAGCCCGTGATCTGGCTTCAACGGTAAATTCACGAATACACGTTTTAGGTACACGGACGAATGTTGCAGATTATTTATTTTTATCAGATGCTTTTTGTCTTACTTCTTTGTATGAAGGGCTTCCTATAAGTTTAATTGAGGCGATTTCCTGTGGATGTACACCTTTATGTACACCTGCTGGAGGTATTCCCGATATTATTAAGCATGGTGAAACCGGCTTTCTTTCAGCTGATTTTACATATGAATCCTATTACAGTCTGATAAGAGAATATATTGATCATGGTAAAGGGTTGATTAGCAGAGCAAAGCTTATCGAAACATTCGAAAATAACTTTTCGATTGAAATTACAGCGCAAAGGTATTTAAAAATCTTTGCGGATAGTATAAACTGAATCATTATACACATTATAACACATGCTGGATTATTTTCCAAAATTTTTCACGACAAGGGCAATATTATTATACATTCTTTTAATGTTGGTTGTCTCCTTTGCATTTTTTAGTCATGTGTTGCCATTTGTATGGTGGATATTTGGACTTACTGAAGTAATTGGCTTCTTTTTTCTCTCCAACTATCTGACAAAGAAATGGGCGAATTACTCCCCTAAATTATTTACAAAACAATTATTCTTTCTCTCATTTTTCTTAAGAGTAATATGGGTGGTTTTCAGTTATTACTTCTATACTAAAATGACGGGACAACCGTTCGAATTCTCATCTGCTGATGCTGTAAATTATCACGACAGGGCAATCTGGATCAATTATCTGATAGATAACAATAATTTGAAGCCTTATTTTGATTTTGTAAAGGAATCGTATTCTGATGCTGGATATCCATCTTATTTGGGTATAATATATCTTTTGACGGATGATTCAATTTTTGTGGTCAGAATATTAAAGGCAATATACGGAGCCTGGATGGCGGTGTTGGTTTATAAATTATCCTCCCGCAATTTTGGTGACGGTCCAGCCAGAATTGCGGCCATCTTTGTAGCATTAATGCCCAATCTCATCCTGTACTCAGGATTGCATCTGAAAGAATCGGAAATGGTGCTATTGTCGGTATTGTTTATTGAAAGGGCTGATTATCTCCTTCGAAGTGAGAAATTTAAATTTTGGGATATAATTATAACGTTTGCACTGGCAGGCATTCTATTTCTGTTCAGAACTCCATTAGGCATAATCGCTTTATTTGCCTTGTTCACAGCTTTGTTTTTCTCTTCCGAAAAAGTAATGAAGCTCAACAGGAAGCTTGTGATAGGCGTGTGGGCAACAATAGCTGTGGCATTTCTTGTTGGGGGAGTTTTTTCGGTAGAAGTGAATAAGTTATGGTCGGAAAGAACAGAAAATCAGGATGTGTCAATTGAGTGGAGAGCAAAAAGAGAAGGGGGAAATCAGTTTGCCACCTATGCTTCCAAATCAATATTTGCTCCGGCCATTTTTATCATACCTTTACCTACGATTGTTAATGTTGATGGGCAGGAAAACCAAATGCTGATCAATGGAGGAAATTATGTAAAAAATATTCTGGCATTTTTTGCAATGTTTGCATTATTTCTCATCATTAAAGAAAAAAAATGGAGAGATTTTATGCTCATTGCCTCATTTACTTTAGGGTATTTGGTAGTAGTTGCCTTGAGCGCCTTTGCACAGTCCGAACGCTTTCATCAGCCGGCACTTCCGTTTTTGTTGATTTTGGCCGCCTATGGAATCAGTAAAGTGACAAACGCGAATAAGAAATTATTTATTTGGTATCTGGTATTTATTTTTGTTGCCATAGTCGCATGGAGTTGGTTTAAATTAGCCGGTAGGGGAGTAATATGAAAAAGATACCTTCAGAAATAAAAGCATTAATCGTTTGCAGTAAGAACTCAGGAAAGATAGCGCCTTTCATAACCGAACAGGCAGATGCTGTTCAGGCAGCTGGTGTTGTGATGGAATATTTTTGTATTGAAGGTAAAGGTTGGTCTGGTTATTTGAGAAACAGAAGAAAGATGATGAGAAAAATTGCTGAATTTCAACCTGATATAATCCATGCCCATTATGGACTGTCGGGTCTGCTGGCAAATACTCAACGCAAAATACCGGTAGTGACAACCTATCACGGAAGTGATATCAATCAACCAACGGTGTATCCATATTCGAAACAGAACATGTATCTTTCAGCACATAATATCTTTGTTTCTAAAAAAAATCTGAAAAAGGCCGGATTAAAGAAAAAATATTCGCTGATACCCTGTGGAGTCACATTGTCATCCTTTGAAGCAATTGATAAAGTTGTTGCCAGAGAACAATCGGGACTTTCATTAAATGCTAAATTCGTACTGTTTTCAGGTTCCTTCGAAAATAAGGTTAAGAACCCTGAACTGGCAATGGCAGCTGTAAAATTACTCAATGATGTTACCTTGCTTGAACTGAATGGATATACGCGCGAAGAAGTTACCCGACTGATGTATGCGGTAGATGCCTGCCTGATGACCAGTTATACCGAAGGCTCTCCACAGTTCATCAAGGAAGCCATGGTTTGTGGTTGTCCGGTTGTTTCAGTTGATGTGGGTGATGTCGCTGAAGTGATGGACGATCTTGATGGATGTTATCTTGCTGACTATAAGACAGAAGATGTGGCTGAAAAGTTGCTGCAGGCAATGATTTTTGGAAAAAGAACTAAAGGTCGAAAACGGATTATTGATATTGGAATGGATTCTGAAACGGTAGCAAAAAAAATAATTGAAGTATATAATAAAACAATTAATGATAAACGAAAAAAACTGTTTGACAGGAAAGTATGATATGAAGATTTGAGTAAGGCTATTATCACTAAAAATTAACTCCTAAACAATGAACATATTAATAGATATTGCACATCCGGCACATGTACACGTTACCCGAAATGTGTACAATGAGCTCATTAAACGAGGACATAAAGTTTATGTTACCGTAAAGGATATCCCATCGGCAGTAGCTTTATTAGATATTTATAAAATCCCTTATATACATTTGGGAGGTAAAAAAGATTCACTATATAAAAAGGCTGCATTACAAATAATGTATAACCTCAAAATATGGTGGTTGGTGGTTACCAAACGCATAGAGGTTGGATTTAGTTCATCGATAACACCGGCGCATATATCGAGAATAACTAAAATGCGTTCAATTTTGTTTGATGATGATGATGATGCAGTAGAACCGTTGTTTGTAAAATGGGGTCATGCTTTTGCAGATGTGGTGCTTAGCCCTGCATGTGTTATCCGGTCAACGAAAAAATTGATTCCCTACAATGGTTATCATGAATTGGCGTATCTCCACCCCAACCGGTTTACTCCTGATGCTTCTATTTTGTCAGAGATAGGGGTAAAGGAAGGAGAAAACTATTTTGTACTGCGTTTTAATGCCTTCAAGGCACATCATGATGTGGGAGTGCAGGGATTGTCAAAAGAAAATAAATGGAATATCATTCGCTATTTAGAGAATAAGGGTAGGGTATTCATTACAACTGAAAGAGAAATTGACCCTGAGTTCAAAAAATACGAATTACTTTTGTCTCCTGAGAAGATACACTCATTACTTTATTATGCTACCATGTTAATAGGCGATAGTCAAACCATGACTTCGGAAGCCGCAGTATTAGGCACACCAGCCATTCGTAGTAATACCTTTGTGGGCAGACTTTCGTGTTTGGAAGAAGAAGAGCATAAGTATGAGTTGACCTACGGTTTCCTGCCGGATGATTATGCAGCCATGCAAGCTAAAATTGAGGAATTGCTGGACATGTCCAATCTGAAAGAAGTATGGAAAGAACGTAGACAAAGAATGCTGGCTGATAAAATTGATGTAACTGATTTTTTTGTGAAGTTTATTGAAAGAAGTTGTAAAAAATGAAGAGTGATGAATGATAAGTTTTGGCTGTTTAATTATTGAATAACAGGAATATGACTATTTGTAGTAATGATATAAACCGGATAGATGTATCTCTGTGGACTGATCTGATAAGAGAGAACGATACTGCTTCTTTCTTTCAGACCCCGGAATGTTATCATTTTTATGCATCACTAAGTTTTCTGAAACCATTTATATATGCGGTTTCGGAGAATGATAAACTTGTTGGTGTTATGTGTGGTTATATTATATCCGATGGAAATGTTGCAAAGCGGTTTTTCAGTCGTCGCGCCATAGTACCTGGTGGATTATTACTACATGCAAATATATCGTCTGTAGCTTTACAATGTCTGCTTAATGAAGCTACTACTCAGCTAAAGAATAAAGCCATTTATCTGGAGATAAGAAATTACAATGATTATTCCGCTTTTCGCCCAACAATCGAAGCGGCTGGCTTTATCTACAATGCCCATTTGAATTTTCATGTTGCCACGCCTGATGTTGAACTGACACTTAAGCAACTGAATGCTACCAAACGACGGGATATAAAACTATCACGTAATGAAGGGGCAGAATGGATTGAATCCAGGGATCCGGATGATGTAAAAGAGTATTATAAGATTTTGCACGATTTATATATAAATAAAGTAAAGACACCATTGTTTCCCAGCGAGTTTTTCGAAAAATTGGTTCAAATGGAAAATGGAAAGTTTTTCGTTATTAAATATAAAAACAAGGTGATTGGAGGTAGTGTATGTGTGGCGCTGCCTGGTGTTGCTTTATATGAATGGTTCGTATGTGGGTTAGATGGAAAAATAAAAAATGTGTATCCTTCTACCATTGCTACTTATGCAGCCATAGCTTATGCCGCAAATAATGGATTTCAACGTTTTGATATGATGGGTGCAGGAAAACCCAATGAGGCTTATGGTGTAAGAGAATTTAAAAGTAAATTTGGTGGTAGGCTTTTAGAACAGGGGCGATTTTTATTTGTAAATAAACCCCGGTTGTATAAACTTGGAAATTGGATGGTGAAAAAGATGAAAGGATAGGTGAGTTATGATTAGAATTTGTAAATACTAAATAACTTTTGATAACTTTAAATAACTTAACAAATGGATTTTACATTGAAAATTTATCGCCGGCTAATTGAAACTTTACAAGCCAATGGTTATTCGTTTTTTACATTCGAAGATTACTGCCAGGGTAAAGTGTCAGAAAAATATGTTATCCTGCGTCATGATGTCGATTTACGGGCAGGACATTCATATACTACAGCCAAAATTGAAGCTGCATTGGGTGTTCGTGCCAGTTATTACTTCCGGGTTGTGCCTCAGAGTAACCAACCAGACATCATCCAGTCCATTGCTTTATTGGGTCATGAAATTGGATATCATTATGAAGACATGAGTTTGTTTAATGGTGATGAGAAAAAAGCATTGGCACATTTCCAACAACAGTTGACATATTTTCGCAGGTTTTATCCGGTAAAGACTATCAGTATGCATGGAAGTCCCACTAGTAGATACGATAATAAGGACCTGTGGAAAAGTAATAATTACAGGAATTATGGTATTATCGGAGAACCTTATTTTGATGTCGATTTCAATAAAGTGTTTTATCTGACCGACACGGGAAGATTGTGGAATGGAGACCGCTACAGTGTACGTGATAAGGTGAAATCAAACAGGATAAAGGACTACAGAACGACCAAACAACTGATAAAATCTATAGAATCAGGGGTTTTTCCGAATATGGTAATGATTACCACCCATCCGCAGCGGTGGACTGACAATATTATTGAATGGTTTGCCGAATTTCTTATACAAAAAATTAAAAATCAGATGAAATGGCTATTGATAAAAAATATTACTAATAAAGTTAATCCTATCTAAATGAATATATTAATTTATGTGGGCCATCCAGCCCAGTATCATTTCTTTAAAAATGCAATTTCTATACTGAAAGATCAGGGGCACAAGATTGTTTTATTGATGAAGACGAAGGATGTGCTTGAGGAACTCATTCAGGAAGATGGTCATGATTATATTAATATTCAACCGAAAAGCAGAAAGAACAATCCAATATCTATCTTTATTGCATCAGTGATCAGAACCTATAAAGTGGTGAAACTGGTGAAAAAACATCACATTAATATTCTGCTTGGCACAGATGCTTCTATTGCACAGGCGGGATTTCTTACCAAAAAACATGCAATAACTGCCCTCGAGGATGATTATGATGTGATTTCGAAGCTGGCAAAGCTTACTTATCCTTACACTTCCTCTATTTTAGTTCCTTCAGTCTGTTCTGTCGGAAAATGGGAGCTAAAGAAAGTAGCTTATGAGGGTTATATGAAGCTGGCTTACCTTCATCCCAACCGGTTTTTACCTAATATCACGATTAAAAAGAAATATATCAGTGAAGATAAATATTGTATATTGAGATTGGCGGGACTTACAGCCTATCACGATGCCGGAAAAAAAGGATTGAATATAACTTTGGTCAATGAAATTATCAAAAATATTACTGATAAAGGTTTCAGGGTTTACATCAGTGCTGAAGAAGAACTGGACGAACGGTTTGCTGGTTACCAATTGCAAATCAAACATAAAGATATCCATCATGTTTTATCGTATGCTTCATTACTTATTTCCGATAGCCAGAGTATGTCGGTTGAAGCTGCAATGCTGGGAGTCCCCTCCATCAGGTTCAGTGATTTTACCGGACGAATTTCAGTACTGGAAGAACTGGAACAAAAATATCACCTTACCTTTGGTGTGAGAACTTGTGATCCGGAGAAATTGCTAAGGCTTACGGATGAAATATTGTCAGATCCGAAATCAGCTAAATTGTTCCAGTCTAACAGAAGCAGAATGCTGGTAGACAAAATTGATGTTACCGCTTTTTTGGTGTGGTTTATTGAAAATTATCCCGATAGTGTGACCATCATAAAGAAAACTTCCTGGTTTCAATTAAAATTTAAATAATACATATTTTGGGAAAACCATTCGCCGATATTTTTTTTGTTTTTTATACAACTTTTATCTTTATTTAAGTGTTATTAGGTTGTAATTGCTTTTGCAGGTAAGTGCTTATATAGTTGTGTACTAATGTGACCTATAGGATAAATCTGAAACAATAAACTAATATGAGAAAATCATTTTATCAGTTGCCCCTGATAATCATCTTCGTGGCCTTTTCTTTCCTTCAGCAGGCACGGGCTCAATGGGAGGTACTCAATCCCGATATTGATATTCGGGAACTTACCCTGATTGGAAAAACATTTTATGGAATTAATAACGGAATGCTTGTAAAGTCGAATAATATGGGAGCCAATTGGTACCCAATTCCGGATTTTTCAAGCATTGGACATTTTGTAAAGTGCAATAATAAATTTGTTATTTCAGGGATTTATAAAAATGTGAGAGGTTTGTATTATTCAGATGATAATATGCAAACCTGGAAGAAATGTAATCCTAATGTTGCCTTTCAGGGTGTTATGGTGAATGATTCTGCTATTTTCCTGCTCTCAGGAAAAGACCCATATGTCTATAGTCCTATGAGCAAATCAACTGACGGAGGTGCCACCTGGCAAATCGTTAACTTTGATACAGAAGGAAAACCTTATGCTATACCTTCTTACGAGAGTTTCTACTGTAACAACAAAGATATAGGTGTTTTTATTGGTAGAATAGGTTTCTTTTATTCCGAAGACTGGGGCAATACCTGGAAAAAAGTGAATAATGGTTTACCAATGAATGAAGAAAATTATTATGATTACGCTTCTGCCAGAGTCTTTAAAACAGGAATAGGTTATACAATAACATTTGAATATTCTACAACTGTTTACTATCTTAAAAATGACCGTTGGGAGGTATTAAACAGTGTTTTCTATAATTACAATAGTTACAATAAGGAATACCTGAAAGACTCCCATGAAAACCGGTTATTTTTCAGAGCAAATAAAGACCCATTTTATGCCGGAATCTCGGGATCAGAATTTTATACCCAGTCAGGAGATTTGTATCTTTCCTCAGATAAAGGCAAAACATGGTACTCATTTACACATTTATTGCAGGGAAAGGGTTCCGGTGACGCGTTAATATACGGTGATTATCTTTATATACCCTACGGATATAATGTTCAAACCGGTCCAACCACTTTCGTCTATAAATATGGCTTTGGTCGTTTGAAGCTTTCAGCTGTTAGTGAGATCATCAATACAGAAACCCAAAAACAAAAATTAGCGACTGCAAAAAGATTTAATTCGCCCTATGGACGAGGTAATGCTTTAGGTTTAGTAGGGGCAAATCATTTCTCCGAATTAAATGAACTTACATTGACCGATTCGGAAGAATTGCAGGACGAGCTTGTTAATGAATTTATTAATGATTATGGTAGTTCATCAAAAATGTCAGATTATTTTGGTGGAGGACAACCGGGCATGTGCAGCTTTATGGGCATGCCTTCATGGTCGGTGAACTTATATGATCTGAAGCTGTATATAAGAGATATCATAATCAGAAAAAAAGGTAAAGGTCCTGAAATTAAGCTGGCTCTGAATTATGTCAATTCAGAAACTCCTTCTACAGGAATGTTTGGAAGCAACTGGAAGTTTGAATATGAAATGTCTTTGCTGAAAATGGATAGCTCCTTTGTTCTTAGAACAGGTCAGGGTGCTGTTTTTCAGTTTAAAGACTCGAAACCGGTACAACTGAATGCTACTCCTTTTGCTTTAACCTGTATTGAAAATTCAAATTTCAGGTTACAATGGGATGGTCAACAATTGTTGCTGAATAAATTAGGCGGGAGAGAAGTTACAAAATTCATTGCCGCAGGCGAAAATATCTACCTGCCTGTTTCAGTGGAAGATAGTTATGGGTACAAAACAGCGTTTCTCTACGATGTACAAAACAGACTGGTAACAATTACAGATGCTTCCGGCAGAAAGTATCGAATGAGTTATGCGAATAACCTGTGCGATTCAATAATTTCGCCTGACAATCGATTTGCTACCTTTAGCTATGTAGCAGGACAGCTATCTTCATCGGTCGATTTTGAGGGAGTCGAAACGAAGTATAGCTATGATTCCTTTCAGAATATAACTACTGCAGATATTAGTGGCAAGATTACGCAATTCAATTACAGTTTTGATGTTGATAGCATAGGCTGTGTAAATAGTATTGTCGACCCTGAAAACCGGAAAACAGTTTATTACGTGTCACTCCCCGATAGCCTTAACAGCATTACAACCGTTGTGCTGCCTGATCAGAAAGCATATGTCTATAGCTATTATAAAGGAGATTTGCAGAGTGTGACAACTAACACAGATGAAGCCAAGAGAATATATTATAACACTAATCAACAAATTGATTCTTTGGTATGGTATGATGGTTCGAAAATTGAATTTGCCTATGATAATGCCCGGAATGTAATATATTTAAAAGACCGAAAAGGAGAAAAACTTTTTTTTGATTATGATGCCAACAATAATTTGATCAGTAAAACCGACAGAAATGGAAAAGTACTTTTGAAGAATACTTATAACAATAAAAATCAGATTGTTTCATCTGAAATACCTGGGAATCAAATAACTACATATACCTATGATGAACAGGGTGCGGTAAAGTCGCTTCAAACTTCAGGCGGAAAAAGTTATAGCTGGACCAGAGACCTGTACGGAAATATCAATTCCTTTACAAATCCTTCAGGTAAAACCATACATTTCGGTTATAATGAAACGGGAATGCAGCCGGTTGAGAAAACAGATTTCATTGGTAACAAGTATAAGTTGACATACAATAACAATGGACGATTGGCTAAAGTAAGCATGCCGGATGGCTCATTCAGGGATATTTATTATGATTGTTGCACACAAACTGGTTTCACTGATGAGAATGGACAGCTAACCTCAGTTGTAAGAGATGCCACCAACCGTATTCTGGAAAAAAATTATCCTGGTGGTAGAAAGATAAATTATCAATACGACGAGAATGGTTATGTGAAAGGTTTCAAAAATCTTTACGGAACCAACATCAGCATGACCTATAATGATTTTGGTAAGTTAACTTCCGTAACCGATGATGAGGGTACGGTTCGGTTTGACTATAATAAAAACGGTTTGTGCAATCTGGTAACCGACAAACTGGGAAATTCAACACGTTATGATTACGATAATCAGATGCGCCTGATTTCCAAAACAAATGCTTTGGGATACAATAAAATTTATAGCTACAATGAGAATAACCAGCTTTCGTCCATCAACGATGCCATCATAAATAAAACCCGGAGTTTTAAATACAACGACAGGGGATATATCATTGAGAAGTCCTATGAATCGGTACCATATGCTTCGTATACCTACGATGCCGATAACGATTTGACTTCTTTCACCGATTCAACAGGAACGACCAGCTATGTCCGCGATAACGGAGGGTTTATCAGTTCAGTTATCTATCCGGGAAACAAAACCGTGACTTTTCAATACGACGACAATGGAAATCTCGTTAAAACAATCTATCCAAATGGTTTTGAAGTTGTAAACCAGTTGAACAGTCTCAATCGTATCACTGCTGTGACATGGAATAACGCCTCTGTATCCTGTACTTTCGATGCGGTGGGTAATACCTTGACGGAATTCTGCTCCAACCAGGTTCATTCATACTACGAGTACAATCAAAATAATGTTCTAATTAAAACTGAGCATGCTACAGGCGATTCACTTATTTTCTCTGAAAAAGTATTGAGTGACTCAGGAATAATTAAAAGCATTCAGATTAAAAGTCCGGTTGAAATGGTAAAAGCACCTGCTACCATCACCAATGCTACGTACAACAGTTTAAATCAACTTTCAGCAAGTGGATTGGATTACAGATATTACTATGATACAGAAGGAAATATGACTTATGTTTTTAACGGGTCCCTGAATGAAATGAAAGCTGTTTATACTCCCGATAATATGCTTTCGTATCTGAAAAATGGAAACAACACTCAGCAAATCACTTATGATGCAATGAGATATCCGAGGAAACTTACCCATAACGGAGAAACAGTCTGGTTGTATTATGATCATAAAGGACGTTTGCTTTTTGAAACTGATGCAGCTGGAAATATCAACAGAAATTACATATACAGAGGGAAAAGGCTGATTGCATATTATGATGTAGCGACCAGTAAATCTTATTTCTATCATTTCAACAGAAACGGAAATACCGTTGCCATTACAGATCAGGATGGAGCAATACAAAATGCTTATGTGTACAGCACTGGTGGACAAATATTGGGCAGCAAGGAAATACTACCGAACAGAAATACTTTTCTTGGAGCATTCGGGGCGATAAAACTCGATAATGATTTTGTGCTTACAGGCTCAAGGGTTTATTCTCCAAAATCAGGTAGATTTATTCAATCTGATCCTCTAGGAATTATCACAGGCACAAATCCATATCTCTATGCAGAAAACAATCCTGCAGCGGGTATTGATCCTTATGGACTTGCTAATGATCAGTCAACTGTCAATACGCTTGATTTTGATCCGCCTTCTGATAATAATTACGGAACGGCGGCCGGAACGGCTAATCCTTATAGTGAAGGTTTGAAATACAGGGATAGTGATTGGGATACTTATGGTTCAGCGGCCGTAGAAACATTCAAGGATTTCAAAAACAGTCCGGCATCGGATTTTATTCCCGGAAAATATATGGATCCGTTAACTCATGGTACTGCCATAATTAATGTGTCGGAAGGTAATTTTTTTGAAGCAGCCTGGCAATATATGCCGTTTAATAATACGCTCGAAGCAGCCGGAAATGCTATTCAGGAACATATGAAAACGGTCGACCCTCCATCAACAAACGGCTTTGGTATCTTAGTAACTTTTGGTCAGAATAAATTAACTCAATGTGATTTATAAAAGAACAAACCCATGAAAAGAAAATATTTTATTCTCATAATGATAATCAGTTCGTTTATTTGCGTAAGCTCACAGAAAATTATCACGTTCCAATATGATAAAACCGGACGTATTGTTAAGGAAAATTACAGTGAAAAGTATGAACTGACAAACAGTTACGATGTGGAAGGAAATTTGCTGAACGCTGCATTGGTAAAGCTTGACATGCAACTGGATGTTCCGGAAGTATTATTTCCATATAAAATATTCCCCAATCCCGTGAAAGATTATTTAACGATAGAGTTACCTGATGATGGTAACAGTCGCATTGAGATTCTCGATCTTCAGGGAAGGAGGGTAGCTGTATTTCCAAATAATCAGGGAGTAACAAACTTATCGTTACAACATCTCGAACCCGCGGTCTATATCGTGAATATTTATCAGCAAACAGGTGTTATAACACGAAAAGTTGTCCGTTATTAATTTATCTTCAATCAATAAATTTATTCACTCTTACCTCATAGCTCTTAGCTCTCTGTTCAGCCCCATACCAAAAAGAGCGTAATCATATTTTACCGGATCCTTTGCATCAAACCGGCGCAGGGCTCCGGTAATTTCTTCTACTGATTTCCAATCGTTCTGTTTTCTTGTGAGTAGTCCCAAAGCACGTCCCACATTACCGGTATGCACATCGAGAGGTAGCATTAGTGCCGATGCCGGAATATCTTTCCATAAACCGAAATCAACACCTCGTTCATCTTCCCGAACCATCCAGCGCAAAAACATGTTCAGACGTTTGGCAGCCGCATTCCGGCTGACATCTCCCAGATGTTTCTCTGTATGGGTAGCGTGTGGTAACTCAAAAAATACCGTACGGAAATGATAAAGTGCGCTGTAGATTGTATTATCCTTATCAAAACCCTGCTGAAAAACGTTCTCCAGCCCGTTATGGTACTTATAGATGTTCCGTATTGCCTGCAGAAAATACATACAGTCAATGCCATTGAAAGTCCGGTGGATAAACTTATCAACTATATTAAAATCTTCTTTATCAGCATGCATCACAAAATCGTAAGGAGCATCGTCCATCCACGAAATCAGCTTCCGGGCATTGGTGATGATTGTCCTTCGCTGTCCCCAGGCAATTGCTGAAGCAAGAAAAGCTGAGATTTCAACATCTTCTTTTTTACTGAATAAATGAGGAATTTGTATAGGATCATCATCTATATAAGCAGGTACATCGTATTTCAGATAGCGGTCGTCGAGCAGTTCTTTCAGAATTTCATTCATTTCAGGAAAAAGTTGTATTATATAATATCAAAGATAACAGAAAGCATGGAAAGAAGTTCAGTAAATATTTTAAAAAATCAAGCCAGAACATTGTTGTTTACGACTTTTATCTTACCTTCGGGGGAGAAAAATATCAATTTTGTGATCCATTACTTATGAATCCGCGGGAAAATGCTTTATCAGTATCAATAGGAATAGAATACAAGCAACATTAAAAAAGATATCTTTAATAAATGGTCTTATACAGATAATCTTGGTAATGAATTAAAGTTTGGTGAACAAACATGAAATATATTTATAAACAAATATGGAAGTGATGAAAATATCATTTCTTTCATTGTTAATGAGTTTTTTTGTAATTAACTTTATTTATCCACATAATAATGACATCTGAAAATAACTCCAAACTCCGTTTCGGCATCATCGGTACCAATTTTATTTCCGACTGGATAATTGCGGGTGCCAAACAAGATGAACGTTTTGAAGCGATTGCCGTGTATTCGCGCCGACAGGAAACGGCTGATGCCTTTGCAACAAAACATCAGATTCCTCATACATTTACCTCGCTTGAGACCATGGCAAAAAGCGATCTGATTGATGCGGTGTATATTGCTTCCCCTAATTTTCTGCATGCTGAGCAAAGTATACTTTTTATGCAACACGGAAAACATGTGTTGTGTGAAAAACCGCTGGCATCTAATGCCTGTGAAGCCAAAGCCATGATTGCTGCATCGAAACTTCATCGGGTAACCTTAATGGAAGCTATGAAACCTACGCTCACACCGAATTTTAGTGTTGTGCAGGAACATCTGTACAGGGTAGGAGAGATACGGCATTATTTTTCAGCCTTTTGCCAGTACTCATCCCGTTACGAAAAATTTAAAGCCGGCATACCAGTAAACGCTTTTGATCCGGCATTGTCCAACGGGGCTATTATGGATATTGGGGTTTACACTATTTATCCTATGGTAGTGCTTTTTGGCCGGCCACTGCAAATCAAAGCACAGGGTCAGCTTCTTTCATCGGGAGTGGATGGTATGGGAACGGTTTGTTTCGATTATGGCAAGATGACAGCAACGATAGTCTATTCAAAAATTTCGGATTCAGTTTTGCCTACTGAGATTCAGGGAGAAAATGGTAACATCGTATTGGACCGCATTAGTATTATCAAAAAAGTAGAGTTTGTTCCCAGGCAACCACCTGCTTTAGGAAAAGGCATGCCTGCTATTCCCGAGAATATCAGCCTTAATTTTGATAAAGATGAATACTATTATGAAATAAAGGAATTTATCGACCTGGTGCTGGCCGGAAAAACTGAATCATTGATTAACAGTCATGAGAATTCGGTCATTACCCTCGAAATTATTGACGAAATACGCCGGCAAATGGGTGTTATATTCCCTGCAGATGGTAAAGAATAAATACTCTTTAAAAACTGAAATTATAGGTTATTGAAGGAATAGCCGAGAATAAATAGGTCATTACCGCACGCGTTTTGCCTGGATCAACAGGATCTGGTTCAAAGTCGATACTAAATGCATTTTTGCGTGCATAGGCATTATACACCGAAAGATTCAGACTGCTTTCATATTTTCCCTTAGGTTTAAAATTCCATGTCAAACCCACGTCAAGACGATGATAATCAGGCATGCGGTATCCATTGCGTTTGTCGCTGTAATATTTGATTACCCCGTCGATTTCGTACTTTCCGGTAGGAAAGGTTACTGCATTGCCTGTTTGGTAAACCCAGGTCGCTGAGAAAGAAAGATGTTTCGATAAGTCATAGATTCCTACGATGGAAAAATCATTTGTTACATCATAGCGGGTAGGATACCAGTTCCAGTCATTGATCCCCGGAATTTTCAGTTCGGTACGTGAGAGAGTGTAGCCTATCCATCCGTTTAGTTTTCCGTATTTTTTTTGCAACATTAACTCCAAACCATATGCTCTTCCTTTCCCGAAAAGCAGTTCTCCTTCAATGTGCTCATTAGCAAGAATATTGGCTCCGTTTTTTAAATCCAGTTGATTTTGCATCCATTTGATATAGGTTTCTGCAGAGAAATGAAACATATTATCATTAAAATTCCTGTAATAACCTAAGGAAAACTGGTCGCTGATCTGAGGACGCACATTGTTGCCTGACATGATCCAGATATCCACAGGCAATGAAGCAGAGGAGGTGGATATCAGGTGAATATTCTGCATATTGCTGGCGTAGGAAAACTTGAGAGATTGCTTTTTGTCGAAAATATAGGACAAATTTAAACGCCGTTCAGGATAACGATAAGCTTTAACTTTTTTCCCCTCATTAAAGGTCTCAGTATTAGTAACAACTCCATTCTTATAGGTGTAGAAATCACCGGGACCATAAACATCATATATATTCATTCTGAGTCCCAGATTGATATTCCAGTTGGGTGTAGGCGTAATTTGATTACTGATAAAAAAAACCTGTTCTTTGCTATACCTGTCCTGAAGTTTTACCGGCTGAACAGTAGCTCCTTCTATGGTTTTCAATTGACCCGGAGTAATGGTGTGGTTTGATGTGGCATAACCAAAAATGAGTGTACTTCTATCCGTTACAAAAAACTGAAACTCATGTCTGAATGTATAGTTTCGTATTTTTGATAAAATACTATATGTTGAAGCATCAAAAAACAAATCGACATTATAATCAAAATCACTGTAGATAAAAGAGGTGTTGCTGAATAACTTTTCATTCCACAAATGATTCCAGCGAATCGTTGCAGTACGGTTGCCCCAGTCAAGTCCCATACGCGTGGGGACTCCAAAGGCATCGCGACCACTATAGGCTGATAAAAATATTCTGTTTCTATCATTGATTTTAAAGTTCAGCTTGGCATTCAGGTCGTAAAAATTCAGTGTATTACTGTTCAATGCCGGATCAGGAACCAGTTTCAGCAACATGTCAATGTAGGTTCTGCGTGCCGATATTAAAAAGGAACCCCTGTCTTTCACTATGGGTCCCTCAATGGTAAGTCTCGATGCGATTAAACCTAATCCGCCATTTACACCAAAATGCTGATTGTTGCCGTCTTTCATGCGAATGTCCATCACCGAGGAGATTCTCCCTCCATATTCAGCCGGAGCTGTTCCCTTGTAAAGGGTAATGTCTTTAATCGCATCGCTGTTGAAAGTTGAAAAGAAACCCAACAAATGATGAGGATAATATACAGTTGCTTCATCAAGCATAATCAGGTTGTGCGAACTGCTTCCTCCACGGATGTACAATCCACCATTACCTTCTCTTATTGATTTTGTTCCGGGAGTAAGCGATAGGGTCTTCATTATATCGTGTTCTCCGAAAAATACCGGTATGTTTTTGATTTCTTTAACTTGAAGTTTTTGAACACCTATTTCATCAGAGGTAATGTTGTTGTTTCGTTGTACCGAGAGTATTTCCACCTCTCTAAGAGCAGTAATCTGTGGTTTCATTTTGAAATTATGAACCACATTTGCATTAAGATTCAGTCTGAATTCAGTTACATTAAATCCAAGATAATTTATCCTGATATTGTATTCACCCTCAGGAAGAGTGAGGGCATAATAACCATAGCCATTCGAAGAAACGCCCGAACCCGGGAGTTCTGCAACTGTTATGGATGCTCCGGGTAAAGTCTCACCATTATCTCCATCTGAAACAACTCCACTAAGTGTAAATTTGTTTTGTGCAGGGAGAATAGTGGTAAAAAGCAGTAGTATAACTAAGGTAGTGAAAAATTTCATATATTCAGAAGGTTCTTTTTTGTTAACTGTTACAACAATTATTCATTGTCAGGATAATGGTGGTTATTTTAAAGTTAAAATTTAAATGATTAACTTTTTAAAAAAACGTATGAAACGTAAAAAAGTTCTCAGGAGGTGCTTAGTTTTTACTCTAAGTTAACTTCCGTGAGAACTTCCCGAGAAATCTACCTGTGTCAATACATATGGTGTATATTATTTTACAACTATGCTTTTGCGGTTAACCGTATGAGCACTGAAATAACCTAATTTTACACCTGAAACATTTGTCACCGGGTTCACAACCGAGCTTCCCTGGCTAACGTTGTTCAATAAACTGAAACCGTAGAAATAATCGTATACTGCTTTAGAAATAGATTGCATTTCAACGGTTACGGTGTCACCCGGAACCAATTTTCTATCGCAGGAAGTTAAAAAGCTTTTACTTTTTGTACCGTTATTAAAGGTGTCGTTTTCAACATAATGAGCAGTAACTTTGCCATTCACATATTCAACGAAACGATAATAATTTCTTTCATTCACCGGGTCATTATATTCTACTATCACTTCCCATTGAGGGACCGGGAGGCCATTGATATCAGGCATGTTCGATTCTCTTACTCTTAAACGGCTGATTGGCACCGGTTCAGGCATTCTGTCTTCTGAAGTAATTTCTCTTACCTGATCGTCGGCAGTTTCTATTCTGAGTTTATAATTTGCATTTGGAATACCTTTGATTTTCGATGAGCGATAGCGGCCAGGAGTGACTTCATTTAAAGTTTCACTGTTGCCGTTTTCATCTTCCAGAATGACCATGGCACCTGTTACTTTATTACCTTCATTATTAGCATTCACGTTCACCGTCTTACTTAGCACCACTTCGGCATATTCCGACTCGGGCACCGTAGCTTCAACAACCAATTGGGGGGCGGTTTCTTTTAGTTCAAATTCGATAACTTCACTGCAGGAAGAGATCAATATAAGCATTACCATGAATGGAACTATTCTGAAGAAACTATTATTTAATTTTCCCGTTTTCATATCCTGAATCTTTTTATGAACACATCTTCCATTTGCATAGGACGTGCCGAAAATTGCAGGACTAAAATGAAAAGACACATACATTTTTGTATGTGTCTGTTTGTTAATTGATTAAGTGGATTAAATTTAAAATTAAGTCAACCGTACTTCAACCAGAATTTATACAAAAAAAGAAAAAGTGTGTGGAAAAAACGCACAATTGTGCGAAAACACGCACAAAAATCAACTATTCTTTGCTTTTATTAACAGAGATATTGTACTTCTTCATTTTTCGGATTAAAGCATCGCGGGAAATACCAAGAAGATCGGCGGCGGCAGACTGATTGTATTTACTGTTATGCAGTGCCTCAACAATCATCTTTATTTCAGTGGATTTCAGATCGACTACATTGCCATTGGAAATTATTTGTGTCGCTTTATTTGGTTTTACAGGAAAATCATTTAATGTCAGGATATTCCCTTCACAGAGAATAATTGCTCTTTCAGCCATATTTTTTAGTTCTCTGACATTTCCGGGGAAATGATATTTCATCAGGATATCATACACTTCTGGTGAAATATGCAAACCGGGTTTATTAAACCTCACGGCAAAATGATCGACATAGTATTCTAATAGTGGTTTAATGTCTTCGGGCCTTTCCCTGAGCGCAGGAATATGTATGTGCAGGGTATTGAGACGGTGAAGCAGATCAAGCCTGAATTTATTTTCTTCGACTCTTTTCTCAATGTCATGGTTGGTGGCCGAGATGATACGAAAATCGGTTTTGATCGGTTCGGTATCACCGACCCTGGTGATCACTTTTTCTTCGGTGGCGCGAAGTATCTTTGCCTGCAGATTGAATGGCATGTCGGCAATTTCGTCCAAAAATAAAGTTCCCTGATTGCAAACCTCAAAGAAACCCATTTTATCGTTTATTGCTCCGGTGAACGATCCTTTTTTATGTCCGAAAAATTCGCTCTCCAGCAAGGTTTCTGAAATAGCGCTGCTGTTAACAGCACAAAATACATTGTCTTTTCTGGCGCTTGAATAATGAATGATACGGGCAATATTTTCTTTTCCTGTGCCACTCTCGCCGGTAATCAAAACATTGGCCTCAGGGTATTTTGCCGCTGTTTTAGCCTGTTCGAAAACATTCAGTATTTTTTTGCTGACACCAATGAACTGCCGGTCAATTTTTTCTTCGAGTGTTTTAGATATCAAAGAATTTTTCTCTTCCATCTGCTTCAGTTTTCTTTGCATTTGCAGATATTTCTGGGTACGTTCGATGGCAATCTGCAGGTCGATAAACCTGAAAGGTTTGCGCAGATAATCGAAAGCTCCGTTCCGCATTGCTTTGATCACAGTATCCATATCGCCATGCGCAGAGATAATAATCACTTCCATGGAAGGATGCTGCTCCTTTACTTCTTTTAAAATATCCAGACCGCTTATTCCCGGCAATCTCACGTCAAGAATCAACAAATCAATTTTTTTTTCATTCAGAATACGGCGTCCGTCACCGACATTATTGGCTTCAAAGGCTTCATAATCTGAATCTTTAAAAAAACCAACCAGCTCTTCTGTAAACTGTTTTTCATCATCAAGAATCAACATTCTGATCTTATCTTGTTGCTCCATAATTTATCTTATTTAAATCAAAAATCAATTTTATGATCGTCTGTTTTGACCTTATACTTGAAATATCGATGTTACCTCCCATATCTTTAATGATTTGATAACAGATCGACAAGCCGAGCCCGGTGCCTTTTCCTTCCTCCTTTGTCGAAAAAAACGGAAGGAGTATGTTATTTATATCTTCTTCCCTGATTCCCATCCCATTGTCCTTTACTTCAATGATCAGATTGTCCTCATTAGCAAAAGTATCAATATCGATATTGAAATCTGTGTATTTCTCATCTGCACTTTTCTTTTCAAGAATGGCATCCTTGGCGTTCGACAGTAAATTGATGATCACCTGCTCAAACTGATAAGTATTGCCTACTAACTGTGGAATTTGTTCTCCGAGCTGTATGTTCATTTTAATGCCCAGGTGCTTAAACTGCTCTGAAATCATGGAAATAGCGTTTTCAATACTTAAATTGACATCAAATGCAATAGGAATATACTCAACATTGCTTCTTGAAAATACTCTGATATGGTCGATGATGTTTCTTATGCGGGTTAAATTTTCAAATATCTTGTTTGCTTTTTCGTTGAGTATTTCAAGATCAACCTGTTTGTGTTTATTGGCTTCGAACAATAGCTTGTCAATGACCATAGAGATGATGTTCAGAGGTTGGTTAATTTCATGTGCCATTCCCGCTGCCATTTGTCCGAGACTCGCCATTCTGTCTGCATGTATCTGGTTAGCTTGTAGTTTCTTACGTTGTGATATGTCCCGTATTACAATCAAAATCGACAGAGGATTGCCATCGTTACCCTGGATTAATGTGGCACTTATTTCACTTAAAAATACCGATTGATTAATTTTTTTCAGTTTAAGTTCAATATTTTTGGCAAATCCTTGTGTTAATGTGCTGTGAATGGCCTTATTGATCTGTTCTTTTGAATTGTCGGCAATAAATTGGTATATTTCTTTTCCAAGTATTTCTTCTCTGGCAGAAGCTCCGAATAATTCAATTCCAATATCGGATACATCCTTCATTTTTCCTGTAAGATCGACCAGGACAACGCCATCCGGTGAAGCGTTGATCATCGTTCTGTATTTTTCTTCATTTTCTTTCAACTGAACCGCATTTCTAATAATTGTTTGCTTTTGATTATACAGGTCAAGAAAAATGCTGACTTTACTTTTTAGTATCTGACTTGAGAAAGGTTTGTAGATATAATCAACGGCTCCGGCACCATATCCTTTTAATTCTTCAATTTCGCTGAAGATATTAGCGGTAATAAAGATGATTGGAACTTTGATGTCTACTCGTGTTTCGTTGATTTTTTCGGCCAGCTCATATCCGCTCATCCCCGGCATCCTTACATCAATAATTGCCAGCACAAGATCCAGTTCTCTGATCTTATCCAAAGCTTCGTTTCCCGACAGCGCACGAATAAGATTAATGTTGAAGTTTTTGATCACACTCTCGATGTACAGCAGATTTTCTTCAATATCATCAACGATAAGAACATTAGGAATATTGTTGTTTGATGAATTATCCATTTTGATGTAGATTTTGAATCATGTCAACTTTCTTTCAAAAAAATTCTCAGTGAGTGAAATATTTATATATCAATTTCTGTAAATCATTTTTATTGATGGGTTTGGAAATATGCTCATTGCATCCGGCTCCGATAGAGTTGTTCCTGTCGCACGACAATCCGTAAGCTGTTTGTGCAAAAATGATTACCTTTTTATTGAATGTCCGTATGATTCTGGTAGCTTCATAACCATCCATTCCGGGCAACCGAATGTCCATCATTATCAAATCGATATCGGGATGATTACGGCAAAGTTCCACAGCCTCAGCTCCATTTTTTGCTGCAAGTATAGACGAACTGAGTGATTTCAGGGTGGTGGATAGCAACCATTCGGCAGTTTCATCATCTTCAGCAATCAATATTTTAAGATTGGCAATTTTTCCTTTCTTTTTATCTGAGAAGATTTTTTTATTCTGTTTTTCCACAACTTCCCCTGAACTTGTTCTGTAAGGTAAAGTAAAATAAAAACAAGAGCCTAAACCTTCTTCACTTTCTACCCATATTTTTCCGCCAAGCATTTCTACATAGGCTTTTGTAATGGAAAGTCCGAGTCCGACACCTTCATAGTTACGGTTACTGCCTTCACTAACCTGTCTGAAGCGATCAAAAATGATATCAATTTTATCTTTACGAATACCTATACCGGTATCCTTCACATAGAATGTTAAAGTTTCAGGTTCATCTCCAGTTCCTGCTGAAGCCACATATCCAAACTCTATACATCCTTTTTCAGAATATTTGATAGCGTTTTTCACCAGATTGGTAAGAATGGCAAAAAGTTTTTCCCTATCGGTCAGAATAACGGCGTTGTTTTTTGATAAGGCTTCTTTGTGCATTAATTGTATTCCCTTAGCTTCAACTTCCGGTTTGAAAAAGGTATAGATGTAATCGATCTGTTCGTTGATATCCGATTCCTGAATTTTCACATCCATCAAACCTGCTTCAATTTTTGAAATATCCACAATGTTATTGATGATGTTGAGCATTCTGACGCCGCTTCTTTCAATAATCCGGATATATTTTTGCTGATCTTCCACTGTCAGACCCGGTTCTTTAAGAAGTTCTGCAAATCCGAGAATACCATTCATCGGAGTCCGGATTTCGTGACTCATATTTGCCAGAAACGCTGTTTTCAGTTTGTCGCTTTCTTCTGCTTTTTCTTTTGCTTTCATCAGGTCTTCCATCATTTGCCTGCTTTGGGTGATATTTTCTTTCACAGCCACAAAATTAGTGATGATTCCTTTGCTGTTCAGAATGGGGGAGATCACTGCCTTCACCCAATATAATTCTCCATTTTTCTTTTTATTGAGAATTTCGCCGATCCACACTTTTCCTGAAAGAATAGTATCCCATAAATCTTTGTAAAACTCTTTGGGTTGATGTCCCGATTTCAAAATCCGCGGATTGTTTCCAAGAATTTCTTCGTACGAATAACCTGTGGTTTTAAGAAAGTAAGGATTGGCATAAATAATTTTTCCTTCGACATCAGTGATGGTAATAACAACAGAGCTTGAATCAACGGCCTGTTTGAAAAGTTTGATCTGTTCTTCACTGTTTTTCAGAGCCGCTTCGCTTTTCTTACGTCTTTCATTTTCCTGTTTAAAAAACTGAAGCAGTTTCAACGTAGCATTATGGGTATTTTGCAATTCACGGGTACGTTCTTCGACCAACCGCTCGAGTTCCTGTTTCTCATCCTTTTTCTTCAGCGCTGCCTTTCTGATTTTTGCCATTGCACGTATCTGGGCAGTCAGTTCACTTTCATCGACAGGTTTGCTTAGAAATCCGTCACCACCAGCTTCCAGAGCCTTGATCCGGTTTTCTTTATCTATTTTTATTGCCGTTAGAAAAACAACAGGAATATCGGCAGTTTTCCTGAAAGCTTTGAGTTTTTTGCAAACATCGAACCCATCCATGTCTGGCATGATGATGTCGAGGAGAATCACATCGGGTTCGGCAACTGCAGCCATCTCAATTCCGTCGATACCATTCTGTGCCATCAGTGTTTCTGCATTGGGAAACGACTCTCTGATAAGGGCTTTAAGCGTTATCAGATTGTCGTTATTGTCGTCAATAGCCAGAATTTTAATTGTCTCAAAGTCCATAGAGTATCTCATTGATGGTTTGGAAGAAAGTTTTTTCATCAATCGGTTTGGCCAGGAAAGCATCAAATCCTTGTGAAAGAATTGCTTCGCGGTTTTCAGTCAGAGCGCTTGCTGTCAGTGCGATAACGGGAACGTCAGCCAAAGAAGCTTCTTTCCTGATGTTTTTGAACGCCTCAATCCCATCCATCCCCGGAAGTGAGATGTCCATTAAAATAAGATCCGGCACATATTTTTTTGCTTTCTCTATGCCTTCGGGTCCATCACAAGCTTCCATGATGTTGAACTGTCCTTCCATGATAGCTTTAACTGCAGTCATATTATCCGGATTATCTTCTACTATTAATACAGAAGGTTTTTGATGACTTGCTTTAAGCTTTTTTGTTACAGGGTGTTCGGGTGAAGTCGTTTCTGTATGATGTTCTTTTTGTGAAGCTACCATTCCTTTTACAGTATTAAGTAACTGTAGTTTATTTACATCTCCTTTTTGTATCAGTTGATATACATTATTACGTTTCAGAAATTTTAAATCCTCTTTTGTAATGTGTTTAGCTGTAAGAATAAGCACTGGTGTCTGAGCAGTACTGTCGGCATTACGAATTGTTTTCAAGACCTCAAAACCGTCGATGTCAGGCATCATCAGGTCAAGAATAATAGCATCGGGAATGATTTCCGACATGATCTTAAGTCCTTCGTTACCATCGTGTGCCACCAGTATCTGATATCCGCTTTCTTCAAGAAAATCTTTTAGCTGGATGATTGCCGGCTCACTGTCTTCCACCAACAGGATGGTTTTTGTTGCGTCTAAAGATTCATTGTCATGAGAAAGACTATTGCTATTGAAGGTTTTCTCAGGGCCAAATGAATTATCTTCTTCTTCTGTGATATTTCCTCCATTATAAATAATTGGAAGTGTAAGTATGAATTCAGAGCCATGATTCTTTTCACTTTTTACCGTGATAACTCCTCCGAGCAGCATAGCGTATTTCTTAGCAATCGACAGTCCCAAACCGGTGCCTCCATACCTTCTGGAAGTACCTCCGTCTGCTTGTCTGAATTCATCAAAAATATGCGGAAGATGTTCTTCTGAGATACCAATACCAGAATCGGATATGGAAATTCTTACCTCTGTGTCAGTTTTTGAAACGGCGATGGTTACTTCTCCTTTTTCAGTGAATTTAACCGCGTTACCAATCAGGTTCTGAAGTATATGTATTAGTTTCTGAGCATCGCTTTTTATGTCTACGTCACAATTTTCGTTTACTTTTTTAATTTTGATTTTTTTTGCGCGCGCCTGAGGCTGCAGCATTTCAACAACATCGTTGACTGAATCACAAACATTGATATCTGTTATTTCAATTTCTTCCCGCCCAGACTCAATACGGGCAATATCAAGAATATTATTGATAAGCGATAGTAGATTTTTTCCATTCCTTTCAATCACTTCAAGATAACTGTATTCTTCTTCGGGAATTTGTCCCTTCAGATGACGGTTTAATACTCCTGAGAGCGCAATGACAGAATTGAGAGGTGTACGAAGTTCGTGACTCATGTTCGAAAGAAAGCTGGTTTTAAGCCTGTTGGCTTCGCTAAGCTGTTGTTTTTGTGTCTCCAGTTCGCGATTTTGTTGGGTTAGTTCGGTCGACTGTGAAGTAAGTTCCATCTTTTGAGCTTCCAGCTCCTGGTTTTGATAAGCCAGTGTATCAGAGAATGCCCTGAGTTTCTGATAAGTCAATATTTTATCAATTCTTGCACAATAGGTCAAATGGATTTTGTTGATCAGCTGGATGGCCATTTCAGTGTATTGATGTAAACTCGCTAACGACACAACGGCAATAACGTCATTTCCCGAAAGAATAGGTATGGTAATGATCTCCCGGGGAATAAATTTTCCTCCGGCAGTGTTGAAAATAAAACGGGTGTTTTCTGAGATATTTTTCAGATGCTGGATTTTTTTTGTGCTTATGGCAAATCCGATTTCTCCTTCTAACCCTTTTGCAGAGAATGATTTTTTTGCATTGCTATCGAGTCCGATCGATTCAAAATGTTCAAAATATTTATGATTTTCATTCAATAAATATGCAGCAGCCATATGTGATCCCGTGTCTTCCATCAGAATTTGAAGAGTAATCTGAAAGAATCTTTGAGCATCGTCTTCAATTAACATCATGTCCGATAATAAACCTGTCTGTATGTTAAGCATCGATGTTGCCTCGATATTATCAGCCAATGCATTGAATGAAGCCGATAGTATTCCAACCTCATTTTGAGAATTATAATCGCAACGGGCCGAAAGTTCTCCTTCATCAAAGCGACGCGTGATTTTTGTCAATGCGACCAACGGTCTGCGAATATTATGTAACAATAAAAAGTAGACGATCAGAGTTGTTATGATGATGATGATGATAAAAAGAATCAATCTGTTGCTAAGACTTTCCTTTAATTTAATTGAGTAATTATAAAGTTCTTCACCTTTGTTTTTTGCAAACTCATCAATTACGTTGATTTTTCTAAGCATATCATCCCTTAGCTTTCCAACGGCTCCTAAATCGGAGACACTTTCCTTTATTGCAGAATGATCTCCGTTCAGTGCTAAAATATTATTAGCTTCCCTCGCAGTTTTCCACTTCACAAATGCCTGATATGCTTCTTCTACATCTTTCTTCGGTCCGAGGTAAGCTTCGAAAATCAGATCGAATTGCCTCATAGCATCAATAGAGGATATTTCCATTAATTGTATTGCGTCATGTTGTTCTGCTTCATTGGACGCCAGCATAAGATCTCTTGTACCCAGGCGCATTTGCTGAATATCAGCATTTAATGCTCCTACAGCTCTGCGTACCTGCAACGGATGTTCGTAAATGATTTTTGTTTGCTCGTGTACCTTGTGGGTTTGTTGGTCCGAAAGCAATCCAAGCGCTATGACCAACAGCAATATTATCATAAAGCCAATTAAAAGCTGAAAGCCGATTTTAAGATTTTTAAGTGTCATATCATGTGAGTTTCAAATTAAACTAAATATTGCTGACCGGGGATATACCTCTTTAAAATTATTTCCAATTAAAATATCTCTCTCTGTGTCACCGGTAATCAAGAATCCCTCTCTGGTCATGGAACTGGCAATTTTTTTTATAATGGTTTTTCTGTATGCCGGCTTGTAGTAAAACAAGATGTTTGCGCAAAAAACAATATCAAATCCTCCGAATATGCTGGAAGGAGGACTGCTGAAGTTATCATCAAACAGGTCGAAAACCGAAAATTCAATCTGCTTCTTCAGCTCCTGTTTAATCGTGTAGATTTCCCCTAATCGTTTGAACCATTTGTTTACCATCTTCAGAGGCATATTTTCAAGTGCACTGACGTGATAATGACCGATTTTGGCCAGATTGATCTGCTGCTCATCGCGATCAGTGGCAAATATCCGGTAACAATTATTTTTCTCGCGGCATCTTAATGATTCTTCAAACAGCATGGCGAGACTGTAAGGTTCCTGTCCGGCAGCACAGGCAGCCGACCAGACACGAATATGGTTGTTTTTATTATTTTTTCTTTGTTCAATGATCCGGGGGAGTATCAGCTTATCCAGCACATCGTATGTCAGAGGATTACGGAAAAATGAACTATAACTGATCTGTAGTGAATCAATGAGTATTTTAGTTTCAAATTCGCTTTGATGTAATAAATCAATATATTCGTCCACCGAACGACAACCCGACTCGTTGACTCTTTTTTGCAAAGTATTGGTTAGAAAAGCATCGTCGTATTTTGAAACATTGATTCCCATATATTTCAAAAAAATGTCAGTGATGTGTTCTTCAGGTTTACTCATTGATCACAATTTCTATTTCAGATGATATTTCATTAATATTAAAAGGTTTCTTGAAATACCTGCGTATCAATCCGCTATCCAAAGCCTGCTGTATCTCGTCGGTGATCTCAAAACCGGTGAGGATGTAATAAAAAATATCAGGAAAACTCTTTCTGGCCTTTCGCACGAATTCAATGCCGTTCATGACGGGCATTTTCATATCACTCACAACAACCTTAATGTCATTATTTCCGGAGATGATCTCTAAACCTTTACTACCGTTTTCAGCAGTCAGCACACGGTAATGTTTTTCGAGATTTGCTTCGAATAACATCAGGTTTATGGGTTCGTCGTCAACGTATAATATCTTTGGGCGATTCATTTTTCAGTATTTTAAGGGGTAAAACTATTTTGACAACAGTACCTTTGTCAGGAGTAGAACTAAAACTGATTGTTCCTTTGTGGGCCTGAATGATATTATAAACAATGGCCAGGCCCAAACCGGTCCCTTCACCAGGCTCCTTAGTGGTGAAAAACGGATCGGTAATTTTTGAAAGATTTTCCTTGCTTATTCCGCATCCGTTGTCGGATATTTTTATATGTGCTTTTCCTCTTCTTATTTCTGTTGCAATAACAATAATGCCTTTCTCCTGAATGGATTGATTAGCATTCATTATAATGTTCAAAAACGCCTGATGCATTTTTCCCACATTGCCCAATATCACCACCGCTTGTCCGGTAAATTGTTTTTTTATTTCAATTTTATTCTTCAACTGATTGTCCAGTATCGTCAAACAGTTAGTGATAATTTCATGAATGTCGCAATCCTCTTCGTAGGTCTCCTTATTCCTGCTCAACTGATTCAGCCCTGACACAATAGCAGTTGCCCTGTTGACGCCTGTTCTGATACTGTTGAGGTACAGAGCCACTTTGGGATCGTTGATTTCCTCATCCGACAAGTGATTCTCCAGACCCGTCAATCCCCCGAGAATATAATTAAGAGGATTGTTGATCTCGTGTGATATTCCGGCGGTTAATACTCCCAGTGAAGCCATCTTTTCAACCTGTATCAAATGTGCCTGTGTATCTTTAAGTTCCTTCAGGGTCTTTTTTAATTGGACATTTTTATGATTGATGATGTCATTTTTCTCATTCAGAATGGCATTAGTGGTGCTTAATTTGGCGATGGCAGTATCCAGATCTTTTGTTTTTTCTTCTACCAGATGCTGCAAATTATTTTTATGTTCTTCCAGTTCACGCCCGGTACTCCGAAGTTTATTAAGATGTTTTTTGATGAATAAATAGAAGAAAAGGGCGGTAATCACTACATAGGTAACACCTTTAAGTGTCTGAATTTCTGATAAATAATTAATATCATCAATAAACAACTTTAGCAGACTGTCTGAAAACAATATCCAAACACCTCCTAACAAAATATAGATGAAGGTGATCCTGTGTTCGAATCTTATTTTGGCCATAGTAGTGATTCTCTCTGCTTTGAACGCAAATGTAAAAAATATATTTCAATAACGTTAACATTTTCCGAAGAATTCTGCTACTGCATTAGATTTGTTAAGTAAATGTAATGTTTGTATTGTTGAAGATTTAACCACATTAGTCATTTGAGTATATATAAAATCTTATCTTAAATCAAAGAATAAATATATCTTTGCATGAAAATACACATGAACCCGGATAAGCCAAATATCAAGTTTTATACCGCAGATACTCAGACGGTTTTAAATCTACCATATGCTTCGGAGGGAATCAAAGCAGGATTTCCTTCGCCGGCACAGGATTATCTTGATATAGCTATTGATCTCAATAAGGAATTAATTCGTAATCCTGCCAGCACCTTTTTCGGAAGGGTTTCGGGCGATTCCATGCGTGATGAGGGACTGGATGACGGGGATATACTCATTGTTGACAAATCGCTGGAGCCACAAAACGGCGATACGGCGGTATGTTTTGTCGATGGGGATTTTACGCTTAAGTACATCAGGATGGAGAAAGATCAGTTGTGGCTGGTTCCGGCCAATCCGGCTTATCCTTCCATCAGAATCACGGAAGAAAACAATTTTATGATCTGGGGTATTGTTACCTATTCCGTCAGACACCATCGAAAAAGGAGAAAAAAATAAATGTACGGCCTGGTCGATTGTAATAACTTTTTTGCATCCTGCGAGCGGGTGTTCGATCCGGCGCTCAACGGACAACCGGTGGTGGTTCTTTCCAACAACGACGGATGTATTATTGCACGTTCGCAGGAAGCAAAGGATCTGGGCATCCCAATGGGCGAACCGGTGTATAAAGTCAAAGACCTCATAAGAAAAGAGAAGGTGAAGGTATTCTCTTCGAATTACATTCTCTATGGTGATATGTCGGGTAGAGTGATGTCGACCCTGGCCTCATTGGCTCCGAAAATTGAGATTTATTCCATTGATGAAGCTTTTCTGCATCTCGACGGTATTCAGGATCTCACAGCTTATGGCAAAACGATCGTTCAAACCACCACAAAAAATACCGGTAGTCCCGTGAGTCTGGGAATTGCTCCTACAAAAACTCTCGCTAAACTGGCCAATCATTTTGCCAAGAAATTTCCCGGATACAAGCGGGTATGTATCATTGACACAGAAGAAAAGCGCATCAAAGCCCTTCAACTGACACCTGTAGGAGAAGTCTGGGGAGTAGGGAGGAGGACCGTGAAGAATCTCGAATATTACGGAATTACGACAGCCTACGACCTGACACAGAAATCACGTTCGTGGATACGCAGAAACCTGACGGTTACCGGTGAGCGAATGTGGCTCGAATTGCAGGGCATCCCTACTATCGGGGAAGACAATGATCCTGAAAGAAAACAAATATGCACTTCGCGTTCGTTCGGTGAACCGATCCGGGATTTTGAGCCTTTGATGGAAGGTGTGGCCAATTTTGCTGCCGCCTGTTGCCGTAAACTGCGTAAACAGCATTCATTGGCTCACGCTGTGATTGTATTTATCTCGACCAATGGTTTTAAAGCCCAGGCACAATACTATCAAAGTCATTTGATTACCTTGTCGGTTCCTTCGAATGATACTGCTGAAATCATTGCTTGCTGTCGTAATGCACTGAAAAAAATATACAAGGAAGGATATGCTTTTAAACGGGCAGGTGTGATTGTTTCTGATCTGATACGTGAAACAGATGCGTTGCCCGATTTGTTTGATACAAGAGATCGTCAAAAACAAAGACGTTTATTGAATGTCGTGGATGAAATTTCAAAAAAAAATGGTACCGATAAAATAAGATTAGCAGCGCAGGGAACTGGTAAAGCATGGATGTCGAAAAGAGAATATACTTCCCGCCGGTTTACCACCAATCTGAATGAAATTATTGAAGTTAAAACGGATGTACACAAAAGATATGAGAATTGAATACCGGCTTTCACAGCAGTTTTCACAACTGAAATTATTTACTACCACACGTCATGGCGGGGTAAGCAAGGGCAATTATGCCACCTTCAATCCAAGTCCCTTTTCGGGAGATAAACCGGATGATGCGGAAGAAAACCTTAAACTGCTTTCTGCGGAACTGAATGTTGCCCCTGAGAATATTATCTTTCCTTATCAGATGCATCAAACCGGTGTGAGGAAAATCGATGCCGGTTTTATGAAACTGACTTCAGCTGAGAAAGCTGAATGTTTATATGGAATTGATGCATTAGTGACTGATTTGCAGGGCATATGCATCGGTGTCACTACGGCCGACTGTGTGCCTGTATTTTTCTATGATGATGTTAGCAAGGTCGCTGCTGTGGCGCATGCCGGCTGGCGGGGAACTTGCGCCGGAATTGTTACTGAAACACTTCGTGTGATGAAGTCGGATTATGGCTGTGATGCCAATGACATTTATGTGGTAATCGGCCCTTCCATCTCGGTCAATGTCTATCAGGTAGGAGAGGAGCTATACACTGCCTTTCTCAATAAAGGTTTTCCTGTCGAAACAATTTTTACACGCAATGCTGAAGGATTATTTCTCGATCTGTGGAAAGCCAACGAATATTTGCTTCTTCAATGTGGCATTGCGGCCGGCCATATTGAAATAGCCGGCCGCTGCACTTATACTGAGCACGATCTTTTCTTTTCAGCAAGACGACTCGGAGTCAAATCCGGAAGAATGCTGAGCGGAATAATGATGTGATGTATCTGTTTTGAACTATTATTATTGTTCCATCATTCCGGGTTTTCCTTCTAATTGTGCTGCTGCATCTATACTGAAAGCACCGTCGGTTACAATCTCGTCTCCTTCGTTCAATCCACTTAATACCACATAACTATTGCCTAATGCAGGTCCGAGTTCTATTTCCCGGCTGGCAAACTGACCTTCGCCTGTTTTCAGATATACAAGCGAGCGTTTTCCGGTCCAAAGCACTGCAGAACGGGGAATGACCAGCTTATCCTTCATCCCATCCAATTGACTGTCAATAATACCGGTAACAAAAATCTCCGGTTTCAACCTTCCATCTGCATTGTTGACTGCAATCCTGACACGTGACACCCGGCTTGCAGCATCCATGACAGGATCAATGAACTGAATATTCGCCCGGAATGTTTTACCGGGTACGGACTGGGTTGTAAACCGGACTAAATCGCCCGTTTTGAGAAAAGGCAAATCGCTTTCGTAGGCATCAAATTGCACCCATACCGTAGATAATCCGGCTAATTCGAACAATACGGCTCCCTGTTGCACATAATCGCCCGTGCTTACCCTCCGGTTTGTTACCACTCCAGAGGTATTGGCATAGATATCAAAATTAGTCTTTACCCTGCCGTTTTTCTCGATCTGGTTGATTTGCATGTCGCTCAACAACCATTGACGTAATTTTTGTCTGGCTGCTTCATATATTTCCGGTTGTGAATTCCTGATTTTAGCAGCTTCCAGAAATTCCTGCTGAGTGCTGACCAGTTCAGGTGAATAGATGACTGCCAACAACTGACCTTTGTGTACTGTTTCACCTTTAAAATTAATCATCAGCTTCTCAATCCTTCCGCCAATGTGTGCTACCTGGTTTTGCAGAAGTCGTTCGTCGATCTGAACTTTTCCGTAAAGACGAAGTTGTTTTACAGGTTTTTGTTTCGATACGACAGATGTTACGACATTAGCCAAATGAATAGCACTCTCTGACAGATGAACCGATACTGAATCCTCTGTGGTGATTTCAGTTTTCAAAGGAATAAGATCCATGGCGCAAATAGGGCACTTCCCGGGATGATCCATTTTAATCTGCGGATGCATTGAACAAGTCCAAATTTCTTCTTTGTGTTCAGTATGAGCCGGCGGATCAATATCCTTTTTCCCTGAGGAGTGGAAAAACAACCACCCGAGAAACAACCCTCCAATAGTAAATAAAAGAGGTATCAGGTACCTCCTGTTTAATATATTTTTCATTTTTATATGACATTTATTGTTAGAGAAATTAATCTATAGTTGAAACTATACGCAAAACCAATGCTTTGGCAGTGTTGAAATCCGTAAGTGCTTCCACATATTTCAGGTCAAATTCCAGCAAACGGCGACGCATAGTCTGTATATCAGATAGTGAACTACCGCCTGATGAATATGCTTTCAGATTTACTGATAATGACTTTTGCAAGTAACTCCGTTGTTTATCATACAGTTTCAGTCGGCGTTCGGCATCGTAATATTGATTCAAAGCCTCAAGATAAGCTGTTCGCAATTCATTCTGCATAGCTTTACTGTTTTCCTCCGAAGCTTCTTTCAATAACTTTGTTTCCGCTTGCATTGCCTGATATTTTTTCCGGTATACGGGCAAAGTGACTGACAACATAGGCATCACCATATCGCGACCATTCATTGCAGACCCTGACATTGGATCACTTGCTATTACTGAATATTTTACCCCGATACCAACCATCGGTAATCCCATTTTCTTCTGCATCACAAATCTTGAATCCAGCGATCGTTGTTCGTACTGCAGCATATTCAACATCGGATTGCTTGAAAAAAGGCTGTCGCTGACCGATAAATAAGCTATATCCAGCGGCCCGGCAATCAGAGTATCGGCTATCGCAACGGGAGTATTTTCTGCCCGGTTCAGCAGTGCATTAAACCGTGCCAGGGCAACTGCTTTTTCACTTTGCAGATTGGAAAGTGAGTTTTCAAGTTCGGTTAATTCCAATTGAAGATCGTACACTTCAATCAATCCTCCCGAATTTGAATTGCCTCCCATTCCTCCGAATGACATACCGGATTTCATTGATGTTGTCGCAACCTGATTACTTCCACCCATATTATTCATGCCGGAACCCGACAATTCATTGTTTTTAGTTGATGATGGATAGTTGCTGCCTGACGAAGCTTTACTGTTCAGTCCTGCTACACCGAATTTCACAACTGCCATGCGATGAATTGACTGTAACAACGTGAGATTTTGTTGGGTCAATACCATGTCGCGACGGATACGGTACAAATCAAACCAGCTTTTCTGTACGTCATAAAACACCTGCAATTTGGCATCGCGAAATATCTCGTATTTCATCTGAGCCATCAGGCTCATTTCATCTTTTGCATTTTTCAATACACCAAACCACGGAAACATTTGCATCAGTTGGATATCAGCCACCTGTTTACCGCTAAGCACTTCCATTGGACTCAGAAAGACACCCATTTCTAACTGCGGATCGGACAAACTTCCTGCCTGTGGCACTTTTTGCAAAGCAGCTTTGTACTCTTTGAAACGCTGGAGTACAGTCGGGTTGTTTTCAACTGCAATTTTCAGATACACTTCCAATGAATCAGACTTTGCATAAGCCGATGTAATCATCAGGAATAATCCCGATATAACCACTATCTTTCTATAAAGTGTTTTCATAACTTGTCCTCCGGATTTTTATTATCAACTTTCAGTTGGGCACGATGCACAGCTCTTTCACGCCATATGGCCTGAAAAACCGGCACCACAAAAATGGTCATCACCTGTATAAGCATACCACCGAAAGTAGGAATAGCCATTGGTACCATTATATCAGCTCCCTTGCCTGTCGACGTAAGTACAGGTAACAAAGCAATTACCGCTACCGCTGTTGTCATCATAGCCGGGCGAACCCGCTTGCGGCCTGCTTCCAATACTGCTGTTCGCACTGCTGCTACCGTATTTGGCTGTTCATTTTCAAATACCTGATGGATATAGGTTCCCATTAACACCCCATCATTGGTGGCAATACCAAACAAGGCAATAAACCCAACCCATACCGCGACACTAAGGTTGACCGGATGCATTTGGAAAAGATCCCGCAAATTGACACCGGCAACACTGAAATTCAGAAACCAGTCCTGTCCGTAAAGCCACAGCATAATAAATCCGCCTGCAAAAGCCACAAACACTCCCGAGAAATGAATCAGCGAAGCCGTTATAGTTTTGAACTGAAAATACAGCAATAGCAATATAATCATCAAGCTGACAGGGATAACAACCGACAGTCGTTTGGTAGCACGTAATTCGTGTTCATAATTTCCGGCAAAGAGATAGGTGACTCCGGAAGGTAATTTCAACTGGCCTTCATCAATCTTATGCTGTAAGAATTTTGAAGCTTCATTCACTACATCCACTTCAGCTTTTCCGCTTAATTTGTCGAAAATGACGTAACCTACCAGAAAGGTATTTTCGCTTCTGATCATCTGAGCTCCACGTGCATAATCAATATCGGCAATTTCACGAAGGGGTAACTGTGTACCGTTCATCGAAGAAATCAGGATATTCCCTAATTCTTCAGGGTCGTCGCGCAATTCACGTGCATAGCGTACCCGCATCGGGAAACGTTCACGCCCTTCTACCGAAGTGCTTAATGTCATTCCTCCTACGGCTACCTGTAATACTTCCTGTACATCTGCCACGGTCATTCCGAAGCGTGCCATAGCATCCCTGTTAAGATGTATCTGCAAATAAGGGGCACCAACCGCCCGGTCGTAAAATACTGATGTTGCTTTGATTGAAGGCACCTCTTTCAGGGCTTTCTCCAACTGCATGCCGGCTTTTTCTATCGTTTCCAGATCGGGTCCGTATACTTTCAGTCCCATGGGCGCCCGCATGCCGGTCGACAACATAATCATCCGGGTTTCAATCGGTTGCAATTTGGGTGCCGAGGTAAGCCCGGGAAGTTGAGTTACCCTGACAATTTCATCCCAGATATCATCGGGTTTACGGATTTGCGGTCGCCATTGCCGATAGTATTCGCCGTGTGAGGACGGGATTAAACTATCGACCGGTACAACGCGAAACAAATCTTTCTCCGGATCGTATGTTTTTCCGCTTGTCAGCAGATAAGCTCCGTGCCGGTCGGTTTTGAAGCGCATTCGGTATCCGTGCTCATCCAATGCATACTCAGGCCGGTAATTAATGGTGTTCTCAAACATCTGCACCGGTGCAGGATCGAGTGCCGAATTTACACGTCCCCATTTTCCAACCACCACTTCCACCTCGGGTATGGACGACAGGCGTTTGTCTAATTGTTCAATATACCTCAGGTTTTGTTGTATTCCCGTATGTGGCATAGAGGTAGGCATCAGTAAAAACGAGCCTTCATTAAGTGATGGCATAAATTCTTTACCCGTTCCGGGGAAAAGTGCTGAAGGCGCATTCCAACCGGCTTTTTCCACTACAGTAGCCACGGGACCAAACACCTTATCGAAACCCAACCACACCAATGCTCCAAATAAGAGCGTAAAAACCGGCAGTAGTAAGAACTTAACTTTGTTTGCCAATGCCCAGCTAAGTATGGGTTCGTAATAATGCACCATTGTCATTAATGAAACAAGTACCACCATCACAATGCCTGCCACAAAAAGAAAGTTGATAATTACACCATTATTCGCCCCAAGCGGCAACCATTCTTCCGACAGATAAAAAACTGCCACAAGTACTGTGATACCGATATTGATATAATTCGGAAATTCTTTGCGTGCTTCCCGCCATTTTCCGGCCATCAGATTATTGATTCCTACTGCCGTTAACGCCAGTGCAGGCCAGATTTGCCATACGACGACAACAACCACTCCGGCAGCTACTAATACATAATTAAGTATACGGCGGATTTTCCGTCTGTTAATCCTTATATCAAATAAAATATGTACCAGTGTAGGCAACACTACAATACCCAGTACAAAAGCAGAAAGCAGGGCAAATGTCTTGGTGAATGCCAGCGGGTGAAACAATTTTCCTTCGGCCGACTCCATGGCAAAAACAGGAATAAAGCTGACAATCGTAGTTGCAATGGAAGTTACCACCGCATCGCGCACTTCTGTTGTCGCCTGATAAATCACATTCATAAGTTTTTTACCACGAATTCCTTTGTTCTCAGGCATTTCAAGATGACGCAGAATATTCTCCACATCCACCACACCAATATCCACCATCACCCCGATGGCAATGGCTATCCCCGACAAGGCAACAATATTTGCCTCAACGTTGAAAGCTTTCATCAGGATGAATGTCATCAATACTCCAATGGGTAATAAGCCCGAAACAATAACCGAAGCCCTGAGATTCAATACCAGAATGATAATGACAATAATGCTGATAAGAATTTCGTGCGTCAGTGCTGATTCCAGTGTACCAATGGTTTCATTGATCAATCCTGTGCGGTCGTAAAATGGTACCACCGTTACTTTCGAGATGCTTCCGTCGCTCAGCTTTTTTTGAGGCAGACCGGCTTCTATCTCTTTAATTTTGGCTTTCACATTCCCGATTACTTCCATCGGATTGGATCCGTAACGTGCCACTACCACGGCACCTACCGCTTCGCTGCCAGCCTTATCTAATCCGCCCCTGCGGGTGGCAGGACCAAAACTTACCTGCGCAACATCGCGGATACGTACCGGTACGTTATTTCGTGCCGTTACTACTGAGTTTTCCAAATCTTCAAGACTCTTTACATAACCCAAGCCGCGGATAATATACTCCACACTATTGAATTCAATGGTTTCAGCACCGATATCCAGATTGCTTTTTCTGACGGCATTCATTATGTCCATCACCGTAACTCCATAAGCTTTCATAGCTTCAGGATGAATATCCACCTGATATTCTTTGGTGAATCCTCCTGCTGATGCTACCTCCGAAACACCTTCGGCTGCCGACAGACTGTATCTGACATAAAAATCCTGTATCGTGCGTAATTCCTGCGGGCTCCAACCTCCGTTTGGTTTCCCTGTTTTGGGATCGCGCCCTTCCAGGGTATACCAGAATATCTGTCCTAAGGCTGTAGCATCAGGCCCCAAAGAGGGTTGTACGCCCTGAGGCAAGGTTCCTGCCGGTAACGAATTCAACTTTTCGAGAATACGTGAACGGCTCCAGTAAAATTCCACATTATCTTTAAAGATGATGTAGATAAACGACATTCCAAACATCGACGTACTGCGAATGGTCTTTACTCCGGGAATACCGAGTAAAGCCGTTGTCAGCGGATATGTTATCTGGTCCTGAATATCTTTAGGCGAGCGTCCCATCCATTCGGTGGACACAATTTGCTGGTTATCACCTATATCGGGAATAGCATCTACAGCTACCGGATCGTGAGGTAAAATTGAACCTCCCTTACGGAAAGGAGAATACACAAGCCCCAATACAATGAAAGATATCAGAAAAATAAATGTTACCAGTCGATGTTCAAGAAAATATTTAACTAATCTGTTGAACATAATCTCAAGTATTTATTTGTATTTGCAGCAGGAGGGCAATGCATTGTACACTTTATCTGTGGCTTTGTATTTGGGAGTGTCATGTCCCACAGCAGCAATGTTCTTCTGAATTACATCGTTAGTTACTTTTTTCGGATCGTAAGTTACGGTAAGTAATTTTGTTTTGATGCTCCAGTCGGTTTTTGTTACTCCGGGAACTTTGGCTGCTTTTTCGATACGAGCCTTACAACTCTCACAGTTACCTGAAACTTTGATGGTTTCTGTCCTGGTTGCAGTTGTTTCTGTTTTCTTGTTTGTTTGTGCGAAGGAGCTGACACTTACAGAAATTGCTATTATAGCTGCAAAAATAAATTTGATAGTTTTCATATTGTTTTTTGTTTATGTATTGATCTGAAGAAATCAATACAAGTTATAATTTAAATGATTAAATCGCATTACCGGGGTCAGTTTATTGACGTAGCAATGCCCACCGGAAACTTTATGTTTTCAGCGTAAACAGGATTCAAACAAAAATCAAATACGAAACACGCAAATATCAGTGAGGTTTACATCCATAGGAAGATAGTTTCCCGGGGGATGGATATTTGCGTAAAGTGTGGTTGCTGCATGTGCCTGCAACCATCCGATATATTGAGGAATAATAAAAAACTGAATTATGTGTGGTACAACTGCTGGTAACTGAAATTGCGAAGGGTGGTAGTTTTTGTCTACATTCAAAACCGTCAGGGCATCTTTACAGCAACTTGTCACATCAATAGAGACGGGAGTTGATTCGTGATTGCACATGTCGCAAGTTGCTTTTTCCTCGTCAAAAGAAACTTTCCATCTTGTCATTTCTTCTCCGCAAAAATGTGCTGCTACCGAGAGATGCAAGCCCGACAGCAGTACAACTGCAGAAAATAATATGGATAGTACTTTTTTCATTAACCCTATAACGAGGTAAAGACATGAATTGTTTTGCAAAAATAGATAATTTTTTTATCTGATATTAATAACCCGGACATATTTAGTATTATTTATAAAACAGTCGCTGTCCCACGAAAAATATCCGTTAGACAGCAACTGTTTGCTTAAATCGAACTCACGTTAATTTAATAATAGCGATTGAGTCCGGCAACTGTCTCAGCTAAATTCATTTTCAGTTCAAGTAATTTATCCACTGATTCGTAGTATAGCGAAAGCTCAAAGAAGTATTCCGAAAGGGAGATTTCTCCTTTATCCAGTGCTTTGGATAATAAACCATCATTCGAATATGTTTTAAGCTCTTGCTCATAATCAAACACACTCTGCTGAATACCTATAGCTTTAGTGTGAAGATTATTCATTGTCTGATAGAACTGCATGCGGGCATCTTTCTCCATATCCTCAGCTGCACGGGTCTTTTCGCTGGCATAACGGATCGTGTTTTTGTTTTCCCACAATGGAATGGTAATTCCTACAGAGATACCACTGTATTGTTGTCCTACCACTTTTTCACTCATATATCCGGCATTGAATCCCGGCAGGGTCAATGCGGTATTTAGTTGCTTTTGCTTCCGGTTGATACTTATTTCCTGCTTTATCCATTGTAGAACCGGATTGCCGGCTTCAACACCGGCATACCATTGCTCAAAATCAGACTGGATCACCGGTACTTCAAATATACTATCGTTGAATGCAATATCGATTCCGCCATTCAGCATTTTCAGTTCATTCTGCAGTGTCTTCTGTTCTATTCTGTTCATCTCCATACTTTTAGTTAAAGTAAGCAGATTCACCTGCGATTTGTTGTATTCCAACACATTTACATCTCCTTTTTCGAACCTCAGTTTCCATATTCTGGCTATTTCGGAAGCATTTCTGACTCGTTTTCCTAGTTCAGCACCCAGCGCATTGACATAGGTCAAACGCGCACACAGCAGTTGCACTTCGTACTTTGTTTCAATGAGTTGCTTTTTGTAGCTTAAATCAACCTGCTTATTTTTCAATTCAGACATCTGCTTACGATAGGCATAAGCCGTTGGGAAATCGAACGACTGGCGTACACTAAAATCTGTCCGGTTGCCAATCGCTGAGGGACTTCCCCAGAGATAACTGAACTCAAGTTCGGGATTTTGCAGATAGATTCCGGTTTTATTACCGGTCTTCTCAGCAGCAGCAGCACTGCGGTATGCTGCCAGGGTAGTATTGTTTTTTCCTATTTCGCTCCATACCTTTTCAAAACGCTGCTGTGCAGCTATATGGGAGGAAAAAATAAGAATAAAGGCTAATACTGTTGTACTGTATCTGTTATTATTCGGTCGCATCCTTATGTTTTTTTAGAATTCCTTTATTGTATAAAATACTGTAAACGATAGGCACTATATAGATATTCAGAATGGTGGAACTAAGAAGTCCTCCTAATATCACCTTTGCCATCGGACTTTGAATTTCATTGCCCGGTAGACTCCCACGCAATGCTAAGGGTATCAATGCCAAAGCAGCGGTTAGCGCTGTCATCAGAATGGCATTCAGTCGGTCGGACGATCCCTTCGTTACGGTTTCATACACGCTGAGTCCCTGATTCTGAAGTCGTTCGTAATTCGAAATCAGCAGGATACCGTTACGTGTGGCAATACCGAACAAAGTGATAAAACCGATGATGGCCGGAATACTGAGTACCCCCGACGAGAACCAAATGGCGAATACTCCGCCGATAAGTGCCAATGGCAGATTGATAAGAATAATCCCCGCAAGTTTGAAATTCTTAAACTCCTGATAAAGTAGAAGGAAGATGACAAAGATGGCCACTGCCGAAGTTATCATGAGTGTTCTCGAAGCTTTGGCTTCGCTTTCAAACTGACCGCCATATTCTACCCGATATCCTTCCGGCAAAGCAATTTTTGTACTGACCTGCTGTTGAATATCCTTTACGACACTCCGCAAATCGCGTCCGGCTACATTGGCCGATATCACCAGTTTACGTTGTACGTTCTCACGACTGATCGAACTTGGACCGGAAACTGAAACGATATCGGCTACCTGATCGAGCGGTACCTTTCGTCCATCCTGTGTATCAATCAGTGCCGAGCGGATGTCCTCAATGCGTTGTGTATAGTCGCCATTCAACCGCAGAATAAGGTCGAAGCTCCGCTGACCTTCGTAAATATCCGCCATCTTTTCTCCTCCGAAAGCAATGTCGACAAAAGCATTAAAGTCGTCCAGCGTGATTCCGTACTGCGCCAGCATATCTCTTTTGGCGCGTATCTGTATCTGAGGGATCTCTACCTGCTGATCAACATTGACATCCACCAATCCTTCTATACCTGAAATAGCCGCCTTAATCTGATTGCCGGTAGCAAAAAGCCGGTTCAGGTCGGTACCAAACAACTTGATGGCAATGTTAGCGCGTGTACCCGACAGCATATGATCGATACGGTGTCCGAGCGGTTGCCCCACTGTAAACGCGATACCGGGTATCGAGGAGAGGGTGGACCGTACATTCGCAAGAAAATCGGCCTGACTGCGTTTATCCAATTTGAAATTTACGTCGATCTCGGCACTATTGGTGGTCTGAGAATGTTCATCGAGTTCTCCACGACCACTCCGTCGTGCTGTACTGCTTACTTCAGGGATGGCCAACAACTCTTTTTCCACCAGATTACCCAGACGATTGCTTTCTTCGAGTGAAGTGCCCGGCTTGGTTACTACCGATAGTGTAAGCGCTCCTTCGTTGAATTCAGGAAGGAAACTCCGTCCGAAACCAGAGAAAATCACTACAGAAAAGATAAAAACGCCTAAAATACTGTACAAAATTGTTTTTTTATGGTTCAATGACCATTTCAGCGAGTTTTCGTAATGATGTGTAAGCTTACGTACCAACCATTTTTCCTTCTCATTCTTATCCAGATATTTATTACCTGAAAGTAACATCTTCGATAGTAAGGGAGTAAGTGTCATAGCAACTACCAGCGACACAAACAACGATACAATAAATGAGATCCCTAAAGGTCTCAACATACGTCCTTCCATTCCCGAAAGGAAAAACAAAGGCAGGAATGCCACAATAATAATAAGTGTTGCATTAAAGATGGATGCTCTGATTTCTTTCGAGGCCTCAAATACAATCGTAAAGGCCGACTGTCGTTCTGCAGCAGGTAGAAGCCTGTTTTGTCGCAGGCGCTTGTACACATTCTCCACATCAATGATGGCATCGTCGACCAGCGAGCCTATGGCAATCGCCATGCCCCCCAGACTCATGGTATTGATGTTCATGCCCAAACCTTTCAACACCAGTATGGCACCCAGTAAAGAGAGTGGTATTGCCAACAGGGAAATTAAAGTGGTTCGGAAGCTACCAAGGAACAAAAAGAGAATGATAATTACAAAGATACCTCCTTCAATAAGAGCCGATTGCACATTGTTCACTGAAGTTTCGATAAAATCAGCCTGACGGAATATATGGGTATCTAATTTTACATCTTTGGGCATCGTTTTCGTTAAATCTTCCAGATTTTTCTCAATGGCATTTGTTACATCAAGCGTGTTCGCATTGGGCTGTTTGGATATTGAAAGAATGATGGCCGGCTTTGCATTTTCGGAAGCATAACCCATTTTGGGCGCACTGCCAATTTGTACGGTTGCCACATCATTAATGCGAACGGGCTTTCCTTCCACTGAGCGGATATAGGTGTTTCCCAATACCTCAGGATCAGAAGTCCGGGCAATGCCACGCACCACATATTCATTGCCGTATTGTCGCACCACACCACCGGTAGAGTTCTGACTGATTCCCTTACAGGCTGCTGCCAACTCATTCATGCTCACCCGGTAATATTTCATTTTCACCGGGTCGGCCAATACCTGATATTGCTTATAATCACCACCGATAATAGTTACCTGCGAAACCCCTCCTGTAGCCAGAATAAGTGGTTTTACATTCCACTCGGCAATCGTACGCAGATCCATCATACTCGTGCTGTCGGCCTGCATTCCGACAAAGAATATTTCGCCCATCACACTCGATTGAGGAGCCAGTGTAGGTTGTCCAACCCCCAGTGGCATTTGTGACGCAATGGCAATCAGTTTCTCGCTTACGATCTGCCGGGCCTTGAAAATATCGGTTCCCCAGTCGAATTCCACCCATACAAATGAATATCCCTGTGAGGAGGCCGATCGTACGCGACGAACATCCGTTGCCCCGTTTACTGCCGTTTCGATAGGAAAAGTAACCAGGCGTTCTACTTCTTCCGAAGCCATACCATGTGCATCAGTCATCACCACCACTGTAGGAGCAGTGAGGTCGGGAAACACATCCACATCCATGTTCATGGCAGTTCTCGTCCCGAAAACCACCAACACCACTGAAGCCAGCAAAATAAGGTATTTGTTGTTCAGTGAGAATAAGATAATTTTATTCAGCATGCTTTTCCTCCTTTAATGTACATGGCCAGCATGAGCATCCAGCGCTCCGGTCGACTGCGCCAGTTTAACCGACATGGCACCACGAAGAATAATGCGCTCGCCGGCAGCCAATCCTTTTTTGATCGCCACACGTATTCCGTCATTACCGCCGGGAGTTACTTCTCTTTTTTCGAATAACTCAGGAGTGATCTGTACCCATACAAAATAACTTCCCTGTTCTTCGAGCAAGGCTGTCAGCGGTAGGGTAAGTGCCTGTCCATCCGAAATAGTTTTCAGGTAAATCTCTACAAACGAGCCCGGAACAAAATTGCCTTTGTTGGCAATCTGCAAATGTACCGGAAGCAGAAAATTATCTTCGTTGGTCGATTTACCATATGAAAGCACCTTCCCTCCAAGTTCTTCAAGGGTATAGGTAGTATTGTCCACCGTATTGTGAATATTAGCTGATTTTATGGTGCTTAAAACTGATGCAAAACGCTGTGGTACTTCGGCTGTGAGTAGTAAAGTGCGGTTTTGCGACACAACAAACAAGGGCTGTCCGGCTTCCACATAGGCGCCGTTTCTGACCATTACCTGCCGTATAAAACCGCTGATAGGACTTGCCGTTGATTGTCCCGACTTTCCGGCACTGCGGTTCATATTCTCGAATATTGCTCTGGCATTTTCATATTGATTTCTTATAGCTGCAAAATCCTTTTCAGAAACAATTTTATCCTGTATAAGCATTTTGGCTCTTTCATAATCAGCAGAAGCTTTGTCGTAATTACTTTTGGCTTCTGAATATCTTACATTGATATTGTTTTCGGTTATTCCGTTTCCCGATATGGAACATAGAACCTGACCTGCACGAACGTCTTTTCCTTCCAGTATATTATCTGCCGCAAAATGCACCACTCCCGATGTTCCGGCAGTCACCACCTGCTCTTCGCCCTGACTGGCCTCTACATGCGCTGTTGTCTTGATCATCTGGCCAAAAGCCTCGTTTTGAGCAAATCCTGTCGCAAAATCTACTTTCCAGCTTTGTTCTTTTGTAAAAGGAGTGCTGTTGGGAACATGTACTTCCTGACTTTCTGCAGATTCGTGAGCTGCTTCATGATTATTAAAAACAGTGATTTCAGGAATGGCTACTTCGTAATTGCCTTTAGAACTTGTTATGTCGAAACGGATTGAGCCTTTGCCTGCCTTTTCGGGTTTTACATTGAAACTATAAATCCCCTTTCGCACAGGCTTATCCACGGTTTGTTCCAGCTTTTGTCCGCCGACCTGCATCACCATGGTAACTTTAGCGTTTTCCAATGCTCTGAAATTAGGCAGTGTGCTGAAATGAGCCAGGACATTCCCTTCTTCACCCGCTTCAAAAGCAGCTGTCTCAGCAAAAAGCTCGAGTTCATTAGTATAGATGGTATATTGAAATTTGGCTTCCTCATGCTCCTCATGTCCTGCTTTTTCCGAAGCACCTTTGCACGAAAATAACCCTATCATCAGGGCAATGATATATAATTGTGATTTCATTTTTTTTATTTTAGAATGATAGGGAACATCTGTTAATGCAGTATTCTGAATACTGCATTAAACCATATGTCCTTTATGAAATTTGTAAATAATTTTTATCTGTCGCGTTAAGAACGCATATAAAAATTAAGCAACAGGGGGTGCCCTTAATGATTGAGAAGATTGATGGAATAATGTGGGTAGTATGACCTGACTGACCGGGCGCACCAACACACAGGTTAACGGTGCTGAAATGTCAGGCAATGAAAATCCTAATGTAAATAACTGATCATGAGAATGATCGTTTGATAAATGCAGACAACTGCATATTTTGTTAATTTGCTCTGACTGGCTGACAAAATAATCGATCAGAAAACAGGTGTCGGGATTGTTCTTATTATCGTGCTGATGATCTGATGAGGATGAATTATTGTTGGGATGTGATGTCTCGTTATTACAATGCGAGCTTTCAAAACAAATTACATTATGATGGTGATGATGAGGGACAACAGTATGTGCCAACACTATGGTGTTGGCAAGTAAAATAAATATATAAGCTGCAATCCTTTTATACATGGCACAAAATTAAAACAAATTGTTCAGACACAGAGCATCGTTGCAATGTTTTTATTTTTTGTTAATAATACGAATCAGTAGTAGAAAGATTATTATCAATACTCAACTTCTTATCTCTCTGCTTCCATAGGAAGCAAACTTGTGACGCTATGTGTTCGCTGCCTACGGCAGCAGAGGGTTGTGAGGATTTGTTCTTTTCAGTAAGCAAGCTTACTGGTTACAAAACTTTGCTTCTTACGGAAGCAGGAAGAGAAAAGCTTGTCTCGTGATGCTTATTTATTCAGGAACTTTTCCACAACCAACCCCCGTTGTTTATTTAAAATCTTTACACCGGAGAAAGGAGTAGCTGTGATGGGCAGCCGCTTTATTCGCTGAGCAGCTTGCTGAACCCCGGTAATTTGCGAAATAGCCTTTGCCAGCAACGCTTCACGTGTATCGCCAAGCGAATGGGCATAATCGTCCTGTATGAGATAATCAGGCACAAAGCCATTGGTGAAGTCACTCTGATGATCTTTGTTGAAGTATTTCAGAATAATCGGCATCATGGCCCATCTGTTCTTTTTAGTGTTTTCCTCATCATACACCAGCGTTGATCCGACGTTTTTACCTACGGTAGTATCGCCGATCAGTACACAGTTGATATAAGGTTTCAAGCCATTGATTACCATTTCGCTCGCCGATGCTGTGCTTCGTCCTGTAAGGAAATAGATACGTTGCAGCCCGTCGCCTATATTTTGCACCGGATAACTGTGTTTCGAAGGTTTTTCCACCTCAATCGCAGTTGCAAAATTATCAATAAACGGGTTCACGTCGTATTGCTGTTTAAACTCCTCGCTGTTGAAATAGTCGGTGTAGTTCTGGTTATAATCAGTATAGGTCAGCACCTTGTTAGCAGTAAGGTTGGGCACCAACATACTGGCCAGATGTATAGCCGAGGTTGCCATTCCACCACTATTATATCTCAGATCAATCACAAGATCGGTGATATTTGCCTGTTTGAATGCTCCGAAGGTATTGTTCATTTTCAGATCATAATACATCGTTTCATCTCCCGAATCAGTGGTGAAGAAATTGTAGACAAGATAGCCAATTTTCTTGTCCTGTATAGTGTAAACTGTATCGAGATAAACAGGATCTTCCTTGTAATTAAGAACTTTGGTAATGGATGTCGCACTGCGATCGACAAAAGTGTTCCCATTGAAATCCGAGAAAGTAACAGCTACCTTGGTGGTAGCATCGTAGAAAGTATTAATCAGACCGCTGTAGTTATCAATAGTAATCTGTTTTCCGTTGATTTTTCTGAACATATTGCCCCGTTTAATCCCCATGATAGAAGCAGTAGTGCCGGGTTTTACATACACAACAATCCCTACTATATTGCTGTTGGCACTGCTTTCCCTGAATAATTCAAATTCAAAACCGACATCTGAGGCTGTGACTCCGTTTAACTTGTTTATTATCTCCTTATAATCACTGAAGATAGCCGAAAAGCGATCTTCCTTATTTATCAGGGTTTCAAAATAAATTTCAGGATTTGCATAGGAACTTTTGTAAGCAGGCAACTCATCATTCCAGTAATAGAGAGCCGACATATTATCATGAATCCAGCGGTTTACATAAAGGTTTTTGTTCTTGTCAAGCGATATTTCGTAGACACAACCGGTTAACGTAGCTAATACACACAAAAAAATAAATAAACGTTTCATATTTTATAGTTTTTAAGATGATAGTTAACTTTAAGTATCAATGTTGCCTGTTATTTAATTAAGATTTTGGTAGTCACCGCCTCAAAAGTAATAAAATTTGTTTTCTTAACAACAATTTTAACAATCCGAAATTGAAATGTCAATCATTAATGCTTCAAATAACAGATGTATTTCGTTATAGATATTATCTCTTCGTTATTGCCTGTACAGATCTGTCACTATCAGAAGCAATAGCGTCCTTTATTTATAAGCTATGTCGGTTTGTTACGGCCGTATCAAGGTATTTGTTACGTACGTATCAAATAGTTCGTTACGGCCGTAACAAAGAGTTAGATACGATCGTAACAAACCATCTCATATTAGTTATACGACCTTCAGTGTTTGAAGGAGTGAACAGGAGCGTGGTTTGGTAAGTGGAGTGCCACCACCTGAGTATTGAGTCACAACTTCTAAGCGATATTCTCCTTTCTCTATATGGGGAATGGTAATAATCAGCTTATTGTTTTGATTCAAAGCCACTTCATTCGCAGGTACTTTCGTTCGCTCCCCGGTTGATTCGTTGATGAAATATGCGCCGATGGTGGGATCACTGCCGATTAACTTGATTTTCACACCATTGATGATCAAATTTCTTCCCGGGGTAAGTAATTTGCATACTGAGCCTGTAAAACAGTCTGTTACCTCTCCGATGACAAAGTTGAAGGGTATTATATGCATAATTTCAGCTTTGGTTTCAGTGGCAATCTTACGCATGGTATTACCCTGACTGAACTTAAAGTTAACTTTATGCCTTTCACTGTCGAATTCATCGTTTGAGGAATTGAATGTTCCGTTAATTCTGACTGCTGCCTTAAAATAACCGGTGTTGATGTTGTAACCCGACGCTAATAATTCAGCCATCTCCTCGAAAAAGAGATTGACATAGTACTCCATGTTTTCAGGATTATTCAATGATCCGTGCTTGCTTCCTTTCGATTGACAGATTTCTTTGATACCTATAGTACCATAAGCACTGGTGCGTGCCATAAAGGTTCCGCAGGCATTTTTCATGGGGTTGGGGTAGAGCAGCGCCTTTATGCGCTGGTGATCTTTCGACATAATTTTCAATAATTAGGGATTCGGGGGACAAATTTAGTAAGAATTTGTAAAAAAGAAACAGCACTCTATGATTTTTTTAGAGTGCTGCAAATTGTCCTGTCATAATCATGAATTGATGTACATGAAGCGGTTGTGTAAGAAGGTAGAATCCGTTAAAAGTGATCTAACCCTTCAACGGATATGGAGATATCATATTGTTTCATATTGATGATTTATTCTGTTAATAAAGTGATGCCGCTTAAATCAGCTTTCCCCTGTTTCAGAAATTCGTAGGTCATCCTGTCTGCCTTACAGTCAATAAACCGGATGTGTTTCAGTTTTCTGTTATTTTTAAAGAAAGTATTTATCAGCGTTGCGTTCCGGAAGGTTACTCTGGTAAAAGCACAGTTTTCAAAATAGCAGTCCTCCAATGTACCTGTAAAAACGATGTCGGCAATCTGCGTATCAATAAAAGAGGTGTGCTTCCACACAGCATTTGCAATTAAATTTCTTTCGGACTCATCATCTTTTACTTTTACTCCGGTAAAACCTCCGGATTTAATCACCACCTCTGTAAAGTTGGCGCCGTTGAGATTACAACTATAGATGAAGCTTGTCGAGAATTCAGTTCCGGTAAAATCGACGCCGTTAAAATTGCAACTGTTGATATAGCTTCCTGAAAATTTGGTTTCCTTCAGCGTACTGTCCCTGTAAATATTGCTGAGTAAGTTGGAGCCCCGGATATGACTGTTGCTAATTTCTGAATCCGAAAAATCGCAACTGTCTACATTATTGTTTCTCAAAATCAGTCCTGAAAGATCAGAACCGATGAATTTACAACGCTGCATGTTGGAGGAACTGAATTTCTCATGCAGGTTTTTCAGTCCTGAAAAGTCAGCATCGACCCAGTTGCTCTGCGACATATCCCATTTAAGCTTTTTCATTTTTTTTCCTGAAGGTAACTCATCGGACGGAGTAGCCTCAGACTCAACGGGTACAATTCCGGTAGCTGTTGATTGAAAATTCTCTGAGAAATAGTTCAGGTCAACCCCTAATATATCGGCCAGACGAATTAAAGTCGTTATATCAGGCATTGATTCTCCGCGTTCCCATTTCCCGACAGCCTGCGAACTGATGAACAGACGCTGTGCAAGCCCGGCCTGGGAAATATCCATTTTCTTTCGGGCTTCGGCAATTTTATTGCCAATCATTTTAGTAGTTAACATAGTGAATGATTTTGTGTTTTTGTTTATTTTCGACCATGCAAAGATATACTGACTTATTTCCTGAATCAACAAAAATACAGATACTTATAGTTGTAATTGCGCTATTATTTGTTGTTATTCAACAACTATCAGTGGTTTTTTCCGGAATCGGGGTAAATATTCTAAAAAAGATACTCCAATCTTTTCAGACCGGAGTATCCTTAACCTTTAGAAAAATGCTGTTTCACACGATTAACAATTGAAACGCAACAAAATTCAGCTAACAAGTTTAATACGAACTATTCATTGCATTATACGGAATTTTTATTGTAAACACGGCTCCTCCTTTTTTCGCATTAGAGGCATCAATCATCCCTTGATGGGCTTCAACAAAACCTTTTGCTATTGACAGACCAAGTCCGGTTCCGCCTGTTTTGGCATCTTTTCCACGGTAAAACTTATCGAAAACCAGCGATAATTCCGATTCAGGGAATCCCGGCCCTTCATCTATTATATTTATTATCAGAAACCCGTCGGCAATTTCAATTTTAACATCAATTTCACTTCCTTTCGGGGCATGCTGGGTGGCATTTAATACGAGATTGTGCAAAACCTGCTCCATAAGGCCGAAATCGACAAATATCAATGGCATCTCTTCAGGAATGCTTATGTTAAAAATAAACGACTCTAACTCAAACTTTAACTCCTCCGATACGGCGTTCACCAAATCATGGGCATCGCACCAGTCGGGATGTACGCTGATTCTGCCGGATTCAAGCCGCGACATGTTCAATAAATTCTCTACCAATCTGTTGAGCCGGATGGAAGCTATCTTTATTCCGGTGTATAATTCTTCCTGAATTGGTGTGGGGAGTTTTTGTTCTAACAAGGTGTCCGACGACCCTAAAATAGTAGCTATGGGAATACGTAACTCGTGCGAAATGGAATTAAAAAGGGTTTTGTACAATTTTTCCGATTCACTTAATATATAGGTTCTCTTGGCTGCGTTGCGAAGGAGTTCCCTTTCATATTTTCCTGTAATCTGTGAAAGCGACGACTCCCAGAATTGTTCTTCGCCATAAGTAAAAACTGTTGTTTGCTCTGTTACAATCACACCGATGTTTCCATTACTTCCTGTCAGTGGGTAATAGGTGTATTTTCCTGAAGGAAGGGTGTTGGTAAATTTTCCGGCCTTTACCGAGTTTTTCTGTACCCAGTCGATGACACTTTTTTCATTTTCAGTCAACACGATATTTGTATGAACATTACAATGGCTCTCCATTTCGTTTAAATCGTTCTTTACAAAGAAACAGCAATCAATTTTAAAATACCGTTTGATATAATCGGTTGCGACCTGTATTACTTCTTCGTAGCCTGAGATTGAATTTAAATCTTTTGTAAGCTGATACAAAGCATTTGTGCGCTCTTCACGTATTCTGATTTTTTTCTCCTGCCGGCGTACCCTGGTGGTCAGTATCCCGTTCAACAGGGCTATGATAAAGAACATCACAAGCAGTAATATATCCAGTGGCTTCTGTATACTTAATGTAAACTGCGGAGGGATAAAAAGATAATCCCAGATCAGGGCACTTGAAGCTGCTGCCAACAGAACAGGACCTATTCCGAAGAACAGGGCCAAAGCAGAAACCAAAAACAACAATATAAATGAAACTGCCTGATAACCAATAATATCTTTAAATAGATAGCAGATAACTGAAATCAAAATAACGATGGACGAAACAATTAAATATTGCTTACCGGTCGAAGTAAAAGGTGGAATGGAAGCTTTTAATTTATCCTTATTCTCAACCGGAGCATCGGAGCCTAAAATATAAACATCGATGTTTCCACTGTATTTTATTAGCCTGTTCACAAAATTTCCCAGTCTAAACAGCGATCGTGGGCTTCGAATACCCGGCTTACCGACAATAATGTGTGTGATGTTTTCTTTGTGAGCAAAGTTTATAATTGCTTTGACTATATCATCATTGGTGACTATGCGCACCTTGAATCCCAATTGTTTGGCGAGATCGATATTGATGTCAAGTTGTTTCTGGTCACCGGAAGTCATTCTATCTGTGGTTTCAACATATAGTGCCTGAACGCTGGCTCCCATGGTATACGACAGGTTTTTTGCCCATCTTAGCAATCCTGCTGAAAAGGGACTTGGACCGATCGCCACCAAGAATCGTAAACCGGATTTCCACGGACCTTTTATCCTTTTATTTTGCATGTAATCATGCAACTGACTATCTACCCTGTCGGCCACAATACGCAACGACATCTCGCGAAGGGCTGTTATATTTCCTTTGCGAAAGAAATTGCTGATGGCCTCTTTTGATCGTTCAGGTGTATATACTTTTCCTTCAGAAAGCCTGCGCAAAAGCTCATCTGGGGTTAGGTCAACCAGTTCCACATCATCGGAATTCTCAAAAATGGAATCGGGAAGGGTTTCCCGAATGACGACACCTGTGATTTGAGCCACCGTATCATTGCGACTTTCAAGGTGTTGTACGTTTAATGTGGTGAAAACATGAATGCCATTCTCAAGTAGTTCAAGGACATCCTGATAACGCTTGTTATGACGGCTTCCTGGCGCATTGGTATGTGCCAGTTCATCCACCAGTACGATCTGCGGTTTGCGGGATAAAATAGCATCCAGATCCATCTCTTCTACGAAAGTGGATTTATAGGCAATCGATTTACGGGGGATGATATCAAATCCTCTTACCAGATCAGCAGTTTCTTTCCGGTTATGGGTTTCCACATATCCTATGACAACATCTTTACCTTTCTTTTTTTCCTCGTGTGCCGCCTGCAACATGGTGTAGGTTTTTCCTACACCAGCACACATTCCGAAGAAAATCTTCAGTTTTCCCCGATTACTCTTTTCTTCTTCCTGTGCTAATGCCGCCAGAAGTTCATCCGGATTAGGCCTGTCAATATCAGGATCGTTCATTTTATCTTATCTAATTCGATATTAAGTAATAATACATTTACCCGGCTTTTACCCAGACAGGTCAGTTGAGGTGACTGAGTTATTTTTTTAACAAGTTCTTCAAGCTTTTGTTTTTGCTCCGCATTAAAATTTCTTGCTTCTGCAATCCTGTTGATTTGTAAGGTCGCTGCCTCCGGCGAAATATGAGGATCCAGGCCGCTTGCTGAAGCAAAAAGCATTTCAGAGGGAACTTCCGTATTGCTTTCAAGCCCATAAAATATTTTAAACCGGTTTCTTCGCTCATCAACCAGCTTCCTTAGTTTCTCATTTGTTGGACCATAATTAGTTCCTCCTGAAGGCAATGAAGAATAACCGGTTGCCGATGGCCGTGAGGAAAAATAAATGGTGCTATCGAAGTTTTGTCCTATCAGTTCGCTGCCAATCAGCTTATTATCTTTAATAATTAAACTGCCTTTGGCCTGATGTGGAAATACAAGCTGTGCAATTCCGGTTACGAAAAGCGGATATATTATCCCTGTAAGAACTGTAAATATAAGAAAAATTCTTATTGCGATATTAACTGTTTTCATTTTGTAATTTCTTTTGAATATTCATAATAGCTTATCATTTCACTCATTGAGTTAATTATAAAATCAAGCTCGATGATTTTTCCTGAAGAAATTAAAAGGAGTTCATGTGCTTCATTTGTAGAATATTGCTGCATTTTCTCATATTCGTTTTTTCTTCTGATCAGTAGTTTCTCTTTCAGATCTATAATTAATAATTCCATGATTACTAAAATAATAAGTTAATTAACACGTCAATCAGTTTGATACCGGCAAATGGTGCGAGAATGCCCCCCAGACCAAAAATCAATAAATTGCGGGTCAGTGCTTTATTTGCCGAAACAGGATGGTAAGCCACGCCTCTTAAAGCCAGTGGAATAAGCAGGATAATAATGAGTGCATTGAAAATGATGGCACTCAGAATAGCGCTTTCAGGTGAAGCCAGGTGCATGATATTGAGAGCTGACAGCGGTCCCTGTCCGTTGCTTCCTGCATAGAGTGCGATGGAAATTGCCGGAATGATGGCAAAATATTTGGCCACGTCGTTGGCAATACTAAAGGTCGTGAGGGCGCCGCGGGTCATCAGCAACTGTTTACCAACTTCCACCACTTCAATCAGCTTTGTCGGATTGCTATCAAGGTCAACCATATTGCCGGCTTCACGTGCCGCCTGTGTGCCGGAGTTCATAGCAATTCCCACATCGGCCTGCGCCAGGGCAGGGGCATCGTTTGTTCCATCACCAATCATTCCCACCAAATGTCCTTTTTCCTGTTCTTCGCGTATTCTGCGTAATTTATCTTCGGGTTTGGCTTCCGGCATAAAATCGTCCACACCGGCTTCGGCAGCGATGGCCGCTGCTGTAAGTGAGTTATCTCCGGTGATCATGATCGTACGGATTCCCATTCTCCGCAATTCGGCAAACCGTTGTTTAATCCCTCCTTTTACAATGTCCTTTAAGTGTACCACCCCCAGTACTTTATTATCTTCGGCCACCACCAAAGGCGTTGCCCCCTGTCGTGCCAGTTGGGATACAATATCCAGTACCTGAACAGGAAAAACGCCGTTATTTGCTTCAATAAACTTACGGATTGCCTCCGATGAACCTTTCCTGATCCTGTGAACCTTTCCTTCCTGACTTTTTAAATCCACACCACTCATTCTCGACTGTGCTGTAAAAGGAATAAACGTAGCATGTAAATGGGTGATGTCGCGCCAGCGGATATTGAATTTTTCTTTTGCCAACACAACAATGGAACGACCTTCAGGCGTTTCGTCGGATAGCGACGACAACTGGGCTGCATCTGCCAGTTCCTCTACCGATACATTTTCGGCAGGAATAAAGTTGGTGGCCATACGGTTTCCCAGAGTAATAGTTCCTGTTTTATCAAGCAAAAGCACATCCACATCTCCAGCGGCTTCCACAGCGCGTCCGCTGGTGGCAATTACATTACGCTGAATCAGTCTGTCCATTCCGCTGATGCCGATGGCGCTCAGCAGTCCACCGATGGTGGTGGGAATAAGGCATACCAAAAGGGCTATTAATACAGGAATAGACAGATTATGCGACAGGGATATGCCCGAAGCCGTTAAACTGTATCCGAAAAATGCCGGAAGAGTAGCTACAGCTAAAAGAAATACAATTGACAAGCCTGAAAGTAAAATGGTCAGGGCAATTTCGTTGGGAGTCTTCTGACGTTTGGCTCCTTCAACCAGAGAAATCATTCTGTCGATGAAAGTATTACCAGGCTCTGCCGAAATGCGTACCAGTATTCTATCGCTAAGTACTTTTGTCCCGCCTGTCACCGCCGAACGGTCGCCACCACTTTCGCGGATAACAGGAGCCGACTCTCCTGTAATGGCCGATTCATCAACACTGGCAATCCCTTCCACCACTTCTCCGTCAGATGGAATAATATCTCCGGCTTCACAAACCACTATATCGCCTTTTCTCAAATCAGTTGCGTATACAGATATTTCTCTGTTGGCTTCCATTTTGCGCGCTTTGGTTTGTATGCGGTTCTTTCTCAGACTTTCAGCCTGTGCTTTGCCCCGACCTTCGGCAACGGCTTCTGAGAAATTGGCAAAAAGCACTGTGAACCAAAGCCAAATGGCTATTTGTAAATTAAAAGACGAGTACGTTCCCCGAAAAATTCCGATAAATACAATGATGGTGGTAAGCAATGCTCCTATGCCGACAATGCATATCACCGGATTTTTCATCAGTAACACCGGATTTAGTTTCTTTACACTGTCTTTTGCAGCCCTTGCAAGTAATCTTTTATTGAAGATACTTTTATTTGATGTTGTTGTCATAAATTCTCTATGATTAAAAAGTAATTCCGTTATTCATTAACAAATGTTCCACAATCGGTCCGAACGACAGGGCAGGGAAGAAGGTAAGTCCACCGACAATCAGAATAACCCCGATTAACAATCCGATAAACATCCAGTTATCCGTTTGAAAAGTTCCTGTAGATGCGGGTGTTATTTTCTTCTTTGCCATATTTCCGGCAATGGCCAATATAGGGATGATCACTCCGAACCGTCCGATCAACATACCAATTCCCGTCAGCAGATTATAAAATATGGTATTGGCATTCAGTCCTGCAAAAGCACTTCCGTTGTTTCCCGCAGCAGAACTAAAGGCATATAAAATTTCGGACAAACCGTGTGGTCCGGCATTGTTAAGACTTGATAAACCAGCATTGCTGACCGATGCCCATGCTGAAAACAGGAGAATAACAGTGGAGGGAGCCAGAATAGCCATTATAGCCATTTTTACTTCAAAAGCCTCAACTTTCTTTCCCAGATATTCAGGCGACCGACCGACCATTAATCCGGCAATGAATACCGTAAGGATGATAAATATGACCATGCCGTACATGCCGGCACCCACACCTCCGAAAATAATTTCGCCAAGCATTAAATTGATCATGGCAATCATTCCTGACAATGGGGATAAACTATCGTGCATGGCGTTCACCGAACCGTTTGACGCCGCAGTTGTGGAAGTCGACCAAAGAATGCTGTTGGTTATACCGAACCGGGTTTCTTTTCCTTCCATCAATGGGATATGCCCAAAAACAGGATTAGATGCAAATTCCGAATACAACGAAATAGTCAATCCCGTTACCATTAAAATGAACATTGCCGCGAAAATCGTCCAGCCATGCCGTACTGAACCGGTCATTTTGCCATAGGTATAAGTCAATCCTGCCGGAATCAGTAAAATCGCCAGCATTTCAAGCAGGTTACTCAGTGGCGTCGGGTTTTCGAAAGGATGAGCGCTATTGGCATTGAAAAAACCGCCACCATTGGTGCCGAGTTGCTTGATGGCTATTTGTGATGCCGCCGGACCCATCGGAATCACCTGTTCGGTACCCTGAAGGGTGTGGACAGTCTGATAGGAATCAAAGGTTTGTACAACACCCTGTCCAACCAGAAAAATTGCAAACACAACAGAAAGCGGTATAAGTACGTACAGGGTTGAACGGGTCAAATCTACCCAGAAATTTCCTAAACGGTCGGTTGTTTTACGTGTCAGTCCTTTGATAAGCGCCAGCAATACGGCAATTCCTGTGGCTGCACTTACAAAATTCTGAACAGTGAGTCCCATCATTTGTACAAAATAACTCAGGGTGGTTTCTCCTCCATAGCCCTGCCAGTTGGTATTGGTCATAAAACTGACTGCCGTATTGAATGCTGAATGCCACGAAACATTCGGCAGATGAGCGGGATTTAATGGTAAATACGCTTGTGTCAGCTGAATAATAAACACAAACAGAAAACCGATTAAGTTAAAGGTCAGCAGCCCGAAAGCATAAGTCTTCCAGTTTGTTTCTTTTTCTGAATCAACCCCCACCAGTTTATAAATCAATTTTTCGAGCCACCCGAAAACAGGCAGCATAAGATGTTTACTTCCTGTAAATACCTTATACATATAATTTCCAAGGACAGGTGTCAAACCTATCAATAATCCAAGGAAAATAATTATCTGAAGAAAGTCATTGCTTGTGAACATATCATGCGTTGTATTAATTGAACCGTAATCGATTTAAAATTTCTCAGGCTTGAGAAGTGAATATATTAAATAGCCCAGTATTGCAATGGCTATTATTGCTCCGATGATGTAGCCCTGTGTTGTGCCTGTTTCGGTTGTTACCATTAAAAGTGTTGTTTCCATATTGAATTTGTTTAAATATTTATCAGCGATGGTGTCATATATACTGTCTGTTTTCACTTGTTGTTTCACCGATGCAAAAATATACCGGAAGTTATAAGGAGAAAATCAAAAAAACAGGTTAGAGTATAAAGATTTTATAAAGAAAAAGTGGAAGGCCAAAGTTGATTAGCTGCTAACAAAAAAAGTCCTGCTTACATGGACTGTAAGCGGGACTTTTCATTGTGTTAGTAATGTGTGTTGCAGGATTACAACACTTTTATTCCTATCGTCAATTTCAGCACCGGATAAAATTTAAACGGCTCAATTTGTGTATTAATGTCGTCGACCTTCGTATTGATCTGAGTCTGCATATCATTGATAAATCCATCGATCTCAGACTCTATCGATCCGAAGTATTGTTGTTTCTGCGATTCGGTTATTTGAGCTCCATAATCGATATTTTCCGACTTTAATCCTTCGGGAAGCGTGGCTGAAAGGATGGGTGATCCCATATAATAAGCACCTAACTCCAGGGCAAACGATAGTCTGTTATTGCGGGGAACAAAGCTACCGAGGCCTATACCGAAATAGGGCGCCAGCTTTTTCGATGGATTAAACTGTATTTTGAAATTACCAAGATCTTCTTTTTTAATGATGGGCGTTACAGTACCCACATTCGGAACTTCCTGTGAACCGAAACTTAAATCTGTAGCCGGAACTCCAAGCACCTGCATATCGAGGTTGAATGTTCCCAAGCCGGCAGTCAGATAAAACAATCCTATGGGTTGAAATCCTAATTGTACCGACAAAGATCCTGTATTATACCTTGCTTCAGGATTAAAAATCATGTCACTTCCGGAGGGCATCGGAATTTTTACTGACACGGCATCTCCGGCAATGGGTTGCACCATGTCGGCGGTCAGCTGCGTTGCAAGTCCTTCATAGCCTGCCTTGACGGCCAATACCTTGAATGGACGAAAATACACATCAGCACCCAATCCGTAAGTTGATCCTTTCAGCGAAAGTCCGAATTGTGGTTTGAAATCTCCGGCCGAAACGAATAGGATACCGGTAAAAAGTAAACATAGGGTTAATTTTGTTGTTCTCATATTATCTTGTTTTTAAAGTTAATTCGAAGCAAATATATCTGTTTCAATATGCCAAGTTGTCAATAATTATAAAGTTTGACAAATTATTTATCTGTTGCGATGCCCAATAGCTTTGATTTTTAATATAATAATTTGAAAATAAAAAGGGCTGACGACAAATTGTCAACCCTTTTATTTACATCATTCAGAAGCATTAATAACGGCTTTCTACTGCTCTCCAATCGATGATATTCCACAAAGCATTCACATGATCGGGTCTGCGATTCTGGTAATCGAGATAATAAGCATGCTCCCATACATCAAATCCCAATAGGGGAACCAGACCTTTGGTCACCGGATTGCCACCGTTAGGTTCTTTTACGATCGAAAGTTTGCCTGAAGCATCTTTAGCAAGCCATGCCCATCCTGAACCGAAAACCGAAACAGCAGCAGCGTTGAATTCCTTCTTGAAATTCTCGAAATCCCCAAAATCCTTTTTAATAGCTTCTGCCAGTTTTCCGGAAGGCTCGCCTCCACCATCGGGAGAGAAAGAAAGGAAATAGATATTGTGATTCAGCGCCTGACCCGCATTGTTGAACAGGGGACCATCACTATCTTTTACAATGTCCACCAATTCCATATTCTCATACTTCGTTCCTGCAATCAGGTTGTTCAGATTGGTAATGTAAGTCTGGAAGTGTTTGCCATAATGCAATTCTACTGTCTGCCGGCCGATTACCGGTTCAAGTGCTGATACCTCGTAAGGCAGTTTTGGTAATTCAAATTTCATGATTATTATTGTTTAAAATGATTAATATCTTTGTTTATGAACCCTAACGCATACTGAATAATTTTTGTTTTGTAGAAAATTTATATATACATATTGATAAAACCTATAGGCCGGATTTTGATCTCTGGAGATTCCTGTTAAAAATAAGGTATAATTAAACTTTTTGCCTGCTGAACAGTCAATAGTGACAGAAAGTTTTAAACATCTATTATTTTAAAAACAAGGACATTATGAGAAAGTATGTATTATTGGTATTAGCAGCGGCTTTTATGCTAAGTACTGCTGTTGTGGCTCAGGGTCAGGGACAACCAAGGCACAACAAAGGTGATAAAAAAGAAATGAGACAGGAAGTAAAGGAAAAAATTACTCCGGAGAAAAGGGCTGAATATATGGCCAAACAACTGCAATTGTCGGATATGGAAAAAGCAAAAGTTCAGGCATTGTTCGAAAAACAGGACGCAAAAATCAAACAGCAGATGGAAGAAGTTAAAAAACTGAAAGAAGAACAGAAGGCAAAATTTGAAGCCAACCGTAAAGCTCAGGAAGATGAATTGATTAAAATCATTGGCAACGACAAATTCCGTCAGTTACAATCAAATCGCATCGCCCGTCTGGAAAAGGAAAACAGAATGCACAGAATGAAAATGATGCAGCAGGCACGTCCCGGAACTGAACAGCAACGCATGATGATGGAAAAAATGAGAAAAATGCACCAGGAAAGAATGAAAAAAGAACAGCAGACAGAAAATTAATGCTCTCTTATTTAATTGACAATGATCGTCCCGCTTAGCTCAATAACTAAGCGGGACGATTGTTTAAATGAGCTTTTTAAGATATTTACCGGTATAGGAAGCCCCGCATTGAACAAGCTCTTCGGGAGTGCCCTGAAAAATAAGTTCGCCTCCTTTCTTTCCACCTTCAGGTCCCATGTCGATGATCCAATCGGCATACCTGATAATGTCGAGATTGTGTTCGATGATGATTACTGTATTATTCTTATCCACCAATGATTTTACAATGCGATAAAAATTATCGATGTCCGACATGTGAAGACCCGTTGTGGGTTCGTCCATGATATAAATGTTACTTTCTTTATTGAGTTCGGTGGCTATTTTCAGACGTTGCGATTCGCCTCCCGAAAGGGTGGTAAGCGACTGACCCAGCTTCAGGTAGCCAAGCCCCACTTGCTTAAGAAGTTGCAAATGCTTTCTGATTTTAGCCGGTTTAAAGAAATCAAATGCCTGATCGATGGTCATATCGAGTACATCCGCAATATTTTTCTCCTGATATTTCAGGTCAAGTACTTCAGCATGATAGCGTTTGCCCTCACATTCATCACATTGCGTTTTTACCGAGTCGAGGAAATGAAGTTCAAAAGTCAGCACACCCTGTCCATTGCATTTCGGACAGGCACCTTTTGAGTTGAAACTGAAATAGGAAGCATCAACATTCGTTGCCTGTGCAAACTCTTTTCTGATCAGATCGAATACGCCTATAAAGGTGGCAGCATTTGCCCTCGAGGTTTTGCCGATGGGCGACTGATCAATGATAATGGCTTCGGGATGCTTTTTGGCAAAACATTCGTGTATCAGGCTGCTTTTTCCGCTTCCGGCCACACCGGTCACGCAGGTCAGTACTCCTTTGGGGATGCTGACGCTCACATTCTTTAAGTTATTGGCAGTGGCGTTCCTTATTTCGTAAAACGAACCGGACACTTTCCTTTGGAAGCTTTTGGGTGGATTGGCGTACAGATATTTACCCGTAATACTTTCGGTCGTAGTAATTCCTTCCGGCTCACCGTTATAGATTACATTTCCGCCGTATTTGCCGGCTGCAGGACCAATATCCACTATCCACTCGGCGGCTTTTATAATGTCGGGGTCGTGCTCCACTACAAACACACTGTTGCCTTTATCGCGAAGACTGAACAAAACGGTCAATAGCTTCTCCGTATCGCGGGGATGCAGACCAATAGAAGGCTCGTCGAGGACATACAGCATGTCGACGAGATTACAGTCGAGTTGTTTGGCCATCTTTACCCGTTGCGACTCACCTCCTGAGAGCGTGCTCACCGGACGTTCGAGTGAAAGATAACCTACGCCGATTCCGATAAGT
>JAYFQH010000080.1:0-2358 GCA_034927265.1 Paludibacter sp. | reverse complement strand
AACCGCGGTTTCTGCTGTTTTGTAATGATATAATTACTGCATTTTGCGAATTTGCTTTTCCAAAAAAGCTTCTCAGATTTACGTTCTAACCTTTTAAACTGAACGTGGAATCCCAAATACTGACGCTTTTCCCATAATACTCACTTTTATCAACGCTCATTGATCAGACTCCCTGCAAAGAGGGAATACGGCTCAACCTACGCTTCCTTGCTGGGTCGTACCGACCGCAGGAAGCCTAAGTATTATGCCCTCGTTCTTTTTTTCTACATATATTAGTCAAACAATTTGTTATAGTCTTGAAATTCCAAACTCAAACAATCTGTATAGCTTTTAATATAATTCTGCTCTTCATAAGTCAATTTCGACATGAGAAATTCGATTTCCGCCTTGTTGCCTGTCATAATTGATTTTAGCTTTTTTCTTGAGATTTTCCCTTTCGAAAAGTCATTCATAGATTTCCATATTAAAGAATTTTTATCCATTAATAGATTTACATTAGAATTATTGTTATATTTCAATGCAGTAGAACTTAGAGAAATAATATGAAATTTAATGTTTGGGTAAGATAACTCGCCCATATAATATGTATCACTAGGCATAATGGAAGTCATAAAATTCACCTTGTTTTCAGAGTTCTTTGATATAAAGCCATCAAAATAAATTTCAGCATTTACTGAAGTATTCTTAGCCTGCCTATATAAAAGTAACGAGTCTGCTTCGTCTAATTTATATATTTTTTTGCAGCAGAGTGTAACATATTGATATTTTGGTTCAAGTTGAATTTTTATTTCTAAATTCAACAATCTGTAGTTATCTTTCAGTCCGTTGAAAATACTTGGTTCTTCCACTTCTATTTTAGTAATTTGACCCTCCCAGTTTTTAAAAACTCCAATTGAGTCAGATAAACTAGCTAATTCTACAAGATACTTTTTATAGTGTTCTTCTTTTTTAATATCATTGCCTAAATATGCATTTTGTTCATTATTTTGAAGAATAAATTGTTTAAATCTATTTTGTTCTTTTGATTGAAAAACAATACCATTGTTACTGCTCTGATTTAAATTACAAGATACAAAAATAAAAATAATGACAAATAATAAGAATGTATTTGAATGTCTCTTCAAATAACTTGATTGTGATAAACTCTTTTTCATATAAATTCAATTTTATGCGTGTTTTTATGTAGTAATTATCAAATTGGATATTTAAAGTTAACAATCACAACAACTCTATAAAAGACCATACAATTGTGGATTAGATAGAATATTTCCTAAGATACCTGAAGCTACGTTAGAACCAAAGCTAATGAATTTTTCGGCTATTTTTTCATTTTTCTTCTCGATTTTAGTGTCTTGAATTATAGATTTTAATTCGTTAAGTTGTTTTCCTGTAAGTTCATCTTTTATAATGTCAACTATTAACTTTAACTCTATCATTTGTATCTGCTCTTGCGATTGATTTTGATTTACAGTTAAGTTTATTCCACCATATACTTGTTTTCGGTGATTCTCAGGCTTTTCCAATAGTTCAAGTTCTAAAACATATCCATTCAATAAATCTTTCCATTGTTTTTTGAATTTCAAAATGTCTTCTTCATCACAACCGAACATACTTGTTTCCATAGTATTACATACGACGTAAAGTTGTTTTGATTTTTCGGTGTCTTTACCCCATATATTTTTTAAGAAGTTGTCTGTAGTTAGAATCCATGAATTCATATTGAAGTCCTCAGAGTCTAAATTTTCAATCTGTCTCTTGATTACATTTATTTCTTTTTTCATTGTTTTATCATGTTTTGTTATAGAATTCGCTTTTTTTTTAGAATGGGGCATAACGGACACGAGCAAACCTGCGGCCGCAGCATGGTGCGGCTGCGGTTTTGCTCGATGTGTGCGCCCTGCATGGGCAGTGCGCACCTACTGCAAAGCAAGTGAAAAAATGCAAAAATACAATTATTTTTGGTTAAACAATGTTTTTTAGCAGGTGTATTTTTCCAGAGGGTATAAGTCCCTTATGCGCGGGGTCGTGCCCGAAGCATTAGCAAGTGGCGAAGGACTGAACGTTAAGAAGTTTGAAATGCGACATGGAGTCTCAGTAATGAAATAGCCTGTAGCAAGACAAACAGAGTAGAACAGGATGTTTAAATGAGTAAACAAGACCAAAATGGAATTGATTGAGCAAGTGATTAACCGTCAAAACATAATGCGGGCATTCAATTGATTATTCCGATAAAAGTGAGCCAGCATTCCGGCAAAGTGAGCCACTTGTTAAGATATGGTAAATTTGCAACAAATGTAAATAAATTATTTGATATTTCTCTTTCTCATTGATTCCCCTTTCAACTCATAGCGATGTGCC
>JAYFQH010000037.1:0-61678 GCA_034927265.1 Paludibacter sp. | reverse complement strand
GTTTTTCCGAGTTCGTAAGCAGCTTCAGCATAATTCAGTAATGTTTCGGCAAATCTGAAAATTGAATAATCAGTTCTTGATTCCATTAACCAAATCATATTATTGGCAGAAGGATCAAGATACTTCATAATACCAAATCCAGTATTGACAATCCCTGTAGAGGCATGGAAATAAGACTGATCACCCACAGCAGGCATGCCATTATAGGAATTACTGAAAGAAGTCAGCATGGTTCCATCAGGTTTTATTAATCCCCGGTGAAAGTTGATGGTATCTTTTCCAAAATTGCTGGCCACTGCATCCCGCCAGGGAGTTCCGTTTGTCCAGATAGAGGCATAAAATCTCGGATCCCGGTCGGCCCAGAGTTCTTTCATTGTCCATAAACGTGACTGCACATAATCCCGGTCAAGTTTTCCCGACCTGCCATCAATGTATTCAAATTCCTCAACAAGTTCCAGATAAGGAGCCTGATAATTTCCCTGTCCCCACACCGAAGGACGCGGAGCGTGACAAATATCCCACGACCAGGTAGTGGTTCCTCCACCGGGATCGAAACTCTGTCCGCCATGTTGTTTAGCCATGATGGTTTCAACATTTCGTTTTACAAGGAATACATTTTTGAAGTTTTGGATTCTGGAATTAACATCATTTGGTTTTATATCAGCCTTATAGAGATCAAACGGACCATCCTTAATGATCTCTTCTGTAGCTTTATAAGCTTTATCAAAATAATCGTCAGCCAGATCAGCCGGAATTCCGGTCAGTTTATTTTCATTTAGTTCACCATATTTAGCTATACTACCGGCATATAAAGCGGCACGACCGTACAATGAAAGAGCAGCCCAACGGGTGGCACGGCCATATTCATCCTGCACAGAAGGTAGAATCTCCGCAATTTCTTTTGTCTCATTCAACACAAAGTCCCAAACTTCCTGTTCCGTATTTCTTGCAGGGTAAAGCAGTACTTTGGGAGAATCCAATTGCGGAACTACGGTCAGAAGAGGTACTCCACCATAACGTTTTACCATGGCAAAGTAGCAGTAGTCACTTAAAAATATGGCTTCGGCCAGTCTGGTTGCCTTTATTTCGTTACTAAGCGGAGAAGAAGGTACTTTAGCAATAAACTCGTTGAGGTTACGAATTGTATAATAGGCATTTTCCCACCATTCCATCATTCCACCGTCAGCAGGAATTCCCCATGCTTTCTCCGATACCACATTTGCCCAGGCACCTGAAGTGTATTTTGCTTCGTCACTAATTTCAATCGTAAGTCCGGGGCCGAAAGTTTGCGCACTGTTACCAAACCAGTAGCGTAAATTGCTGTCGGCGCGTGGATCTCTGTTCATTGGAGATCCATCCCAACTTGAGAACATGGTAGTTGCATCATTAATCATTACTGGAGTATAAGCGTACTGTGTAAGAAGAAATGCATCAATCAGGGCCGGGTCTTCCCACACCACCGCATCAGTGTACCGGTCGAGCGGCTGTTTTTCCAACAGGTCATCCGTGCAGGAAAAGGCAATCATTCCAAAAACAACCGGCAATATATAAAATATTCTTTTCATATTTCTGTGTCTAAATGTTGATTAATAATTTAAAGATACTCCTAAACTAACAGTTCTCTGCTGAGGATAATAATATGCCGGTGTGCCTTCCGGAGCTTCCGGATCCACTCCGTATTTAGCAAGACTGCTCAATGTAAGCAAATTAGTACCGGCAACATAAATTCTCAGTTTGCTTAATTTGATTGTTTCAAGGGTCTTCTTGCCCAATTCATAACCCAGCGCCAGATTCTTCAATCGCACATACGAAGCATTATGATTACGGTAGTCGGAGTACCACCAGTTGGCAACGTTTTTACTTCCGGGACGTGGTACAAGTGAATATTTACTATTTTCCTTTTCTGTCCAGCGGTTTTCATATTTCAATGTGGTAGGGGCCGATTCCAGATCAATATAGGTAGTATAGCCGAAAGCTCCCTGAAACAACATTCCCAGATCGAAGTTTTTGTACTTAAAATTCATATTCAATCCATACATCCAGTTGGGCATAGTCCCCTGCCCTATTTTAACCTGATCTCTCCAGTCCAGTTTTTTATCATCATTCATGTCGAGATATTTTACATCTCCTGTTTTAAGCGCTTCATTTCCCCCCAGATCGACATAGGTATAATCCAGTGCCGCAATTTCATCCATAGATGTAAAAAGTCCGTCCGACACATATCCGTACCGTTCATCTGTCCATTTTCCACTATAGCCATAGATTCTTTTCTGATCGGGATCAGTGTATACCGGTTCATCAAAACTCACCCATTTACTTCTTGCCCATGATATATTGGCTGAAATATCATAATTAAAGTCTCCGTATTTTCCTGATGTTCCAACCTCCAGTTCAAAACCACGGCTATCCATGCTGTTCAGATTCTCAAGAGGTAACGAAGCTCCGAAAGATGAAGGCAATGATTCAGTTCTGTAACCAGGAATCCCTTCTCTTAAACGATAAAATGCTTCAACCGTTCCGTAAAGTTTTCTTTTCAAAAAAGAAAAATCAATCCCGCCATTGTAGATACTTAACCTTTCCCAGGATAAGCGAGAATTGGCTAAACCGGTAGAAAAAAGTCCCTGATAAATTTTATCGCCGAGAATGTAAGACATATCATAAGCATAACCGGCATAATACTGATAATTTCCGATGCCATCATCGCCCGATTGACCTAAACTTCCCCTTATTTTCAAATTATCAATTATTTTTGAATTAATCAGAAAATCTTCCTGTGAAACCACCCATCCCAATGAAACACTTGGAAAATATCCCCATCGTCCGTCTTTGGGAAATTTAGCAGAAGCATCAGCTCTGAAAATTGTTTCGATCAAATAACGGCTTTTGTATCCATAATTAACACGTCCTACAAAACTCGAACGACCCATTTCTGAAGCATAACTACCATTGGAGGCAGTTGTAGGGTCGCCGGCAAACAATTGATCGATCACACTCGTTGTCAGATTACCCCTTTGGGTATCAAAGCCTTCATTCTTATAATTAATTCTTTCGTGCAAAGCTAAAACAGAAAGCTGATGATCTTCATTCAATGTGTTTTCATAGGAAATTGAGTATTGCTGTGTCATGTCTTCACTGTAAGAAGTTCCATGTGCCAGCATAGTGGGGTCCTGCGATTTTCTTTCAAATACATATTCATCAGTATCGGCTTTATATGAATAAAAGCCCGGTTGTTTTCTAAATACCTTACTTAATCCAAAGTAACCGTTGTAGTTTACAAAGGCCTTTAATTTCAGCCCTTTAATTTCTTTAAAATCATAAGTCAACGACCCATTAATGCGTAAATTGTGATTGTCGCTCCGGCTATATCCCGCCAGATTTCGGCTGGAGACGAACACAGCATTTCCATAAGAACTGCCGGCATAAGAAAGCATCGTTTTGTCGGGTAACGACAATGCATATCTTGGATCACTGTCGTACAGGGCATAATAGTAGTTCGAACTTGCCAGATTCATGGCAGTAAAATCACGATTTTCTTTGATGTAATTAAAACTTGAGGACAAAGTAAGGCCGTCAAAGATAGCAGCATCCATGGTTGTCTGGAGGTTAATACGGTTATAGCCTCCACCATCATTACGTGAAATAGTTTCCTGATTGTTATAACCGAGATAGGTATAAAATTTCACCTTTTCACTTCCCCCTGTTACCGACACATTATGGTTCTGCTGAGGTGCCCATGGACGAATTTCCGCTGTGAACCAATCTGTATTGAGAAATTCAGGATCATTACCATTATAAAATTTTTGGATTTGCGACAGTGTCCATGGAATTTGTGATGCCGGAAGATTGGCATTGATATGGGCCTCACGTTCCCATTCAGCTCTTTGTCCAGAACTCCCTGAACTGATCAGATTAGTTGAGTTTTGTAGTGTTACAGAGCCGTTTGCTGAAACTGACACCTTTGAGCTACTTCCCCGTTTCAGGGTCACCAACACCACTCCATTTCCTGCACGGGCGCCATAAATCGATGCCGCACCATCTTTCAGAACTGAAATTGACTCTATCTGCGAAGCATCTATATTATTAAAGTTGGTTTCTACACCATCGACAATGATTAAGGGGCTGTTAAATCCGCGGATACTCAGTTTAGAAGCGTCGGCTCCCGGAATTCCGGAAGACTGTTTGGTTTTTAACCCAGGGAGTTGTCCTCCTAATGCATTGGTAACGTTGGTTATAGGAGCAGTAGTCAGTTTATCAGATTTAACCGAGGAAATAGAACCGGTAAGATTACCTTTTCTTTGCGTTCCATAACCTACTACAATTATCTCCTCTAAAGCCCGCGTATTTTCATTAAGAGTTATTCTGTAATTTGTTTGATCAGAGACATTTATAACCTGTGTATTGTAGCCGATGTAGGAAATAATAATTTTTCCGCGATCTGAAACTTCGAGATTAAACTTACCATCCAAATCGGAAACAGTCCCTGTATTTGAATCCTGCAACTTTATGGAAGCACCAATAATAGGTTGTAAGTTTTCATCAGTAATGGTTCCGGAGATTACTTTTCTGGTTTTTTCCTGTTTTAGAGGACTTTTTTTTAATGAAATTGTAATATTCTTATCCTTTATACTATAGGTGATGTCCTTTCCCTGAAATGCATCATCGAGAATTTCCCTGATTGTGGCGTTTTTCTTTTCTACTGAAACAATTGTTTTACCCACCTGCTCATCAACGATAAAAAAAGAGTATTTGAAATCGGTACCGAGATTGTCGACAAGTTGTTGTACCGTAACATTGGTCATTTTGATGCTCTTTCTGGTTTGACTTGTATTGGTCTGAGCATGTACAGGAACTGAACTGGCCGAAACCATTATGATCAGCAGTAAAAAAATGATTCCCGCAAAACTGAATCTTTCCTGAGTTTTATTCTTCATATTATTATTGTTTTTATCTTACCGGCATTAATACAAAAAGCTACCGGAACGACTTTATTTTAAGACGCTAAATGTATGATTATAAAAAGATTGGCACAAACAGACTCAACATTATTCCCCGGGATGAGTCCATATTTTATGAAAGTGTGTGTGTTTTCTCACGTTGCTCCTGCTTTTGGCAGGTGGTTGCTTATTTCTTGCTTACAATATTTATTTGAGTAGCATTATTGATTATATAACTGAATCCCAGTTCATTTTCCAGAGCACTTAATATCTCTTCAATAGGCTCTTCATTTAAGAATGAAGCGGAAACAATATGATCAGCAATTTTATTATCCGCAATTTCGATGTTCAATTGATATATTTGTTCCAGTTTTTCCGACAATTCGGCAAAAGTTACGTTATTATAATTGAATCTGCCGGAAACCCAAGCTGTATTAAACTGTGTATCTGTAGCATATCTGTCATATTTACGGGTTGAAGTATTATAACATATTTCTTCACCCGGGCTCAACACTTCTTCACACTTGTCGGATTTAAAACGAACAACGCCTTCTACCAAAGTCGTAATAACATTTCCGGGATTGGCTTTAACATTAAAACTTGTACCCAATACCTCCGTTTTTGTTCCATATGCTTCCACCGTGAAAGGTTTTGAAGCATCTTTTGTCACCTTAAAAAACGCTTCACCAGTCAATTGTACATCACGCCGGTCTTTTCCAAAATCGGAACGAAAAGTGATCGAACTGTTTTTATTTAATTTCACCGAAGTACCATCTGCCAGCGTATAATCTGTTGGAATGGACTGGGCTGAATAGGTATAGAAATGATTCGAATCGGAGGTTTTATACAGATAAAATAGTGAGCAGGTAGTTGCAAAGAAAAGGATAGCAGCAACACTGGCCACTCTCAGATACAATTTCCTGAACTTTGAAGTACTTTTTTCCGACTCTGAACCCAATTTTGACATCAGATCATTTACAAACTTCACATTATCCCTCTTAGCAGTGAGCACAACATCTGCATTCCAATATTCTTTAATTTTATTGTAGGTGGAAGCATGCTCCTCACTCTCCTGAAGCATTTGCTGCAACATTTTCTTTTCATCATCACCCGCCTCTCCGGCAAGAACTCTGGATACTAATGTTGAAAACTGATCTTTCATGAATGTTTGGGGAATTTGATTACAATGATAAAGACACACTAATTTGAAAATACCCCCATAGGTTCGGCAAGTATTTTTTATCCGACAAATATAAATTAAATATTAATAAAATATATGTTTATACCATTATAAATCATTTTTATGTTTCACAGTCAGTTAAGCCGACAGACGAATTTCTTCATCTGCCGGCTCTCAGTATAACAACACTTACTCTTTAATACACCTTATTGACAAAGCTCTTGCCCTTGGCGCACCATTAACAGCAGCAGTTCCTCCCTGCCCATAGGATGGTGAAAGTGCCGATGCAGTACCTGATGCACCTGGTATTACGGAGTTTACCCAAAAAGTACCATAGTTGGCAGTAGCATCCATTGCACCTCCCACCTCGCGGTATCCTGTGTAGGGGAAATAGTTCGACTGACTGTTATAGATGAAATTATGACCTCCCTGAACTGTTTTATCAAAATGCTCATCAGCCAGACTGGCATAATCTTCAATGGCAGGCACTCTCCATCCCTGGGGACATGGATCATACACTGTTTTGGTACCATCTTCATTTTTCCACCATGTTTTTATATCCTGATCACACCAGTCGACCCACTGAGATTTTACGAACGTAAGGGGATTTGCCGTAATAAAAGCAAGATTCTTAGGTCCCGTCTCTGTAGCTATTGAAGGATTATTTCCGGCAAGATCATACAGCAATACTTCCGAAGGGGTTCCGAACGAAGCAGAAGCAGTGAACGGATCTTTACGTCCGAACTGGAATTGTACACCCACTGCCCCGATTTCGCTGATAGTTTTTGAAACAGCTCCCAGGTTTCTGTCCATCAGTTTCGCGCCTGATGGCATTGTGATGGTACTGATAGTATTTGCTCCCTGGGTAACCCAGATATGCCATGACCATTTAATGCTGTTGTTCACTTTTACTGTAACCACTGCATTTCCGCTGACATTACCCGTCAACACAACCACTTTACCTGTAGAACCGGTTCCATTAACAAAAACAGTATCGATAACATCCATGTTATCCATCCAGAGCAATTCAGCAACCAAAACATCATTGGAGCTTATCTGTTCTCCCAGTGATGATTTATTAGCCCTTGATACCGGAATTATAATGGCATCATCAGGATTTGCCAGATAACTGTTCGATTCCGACAAAGCTACAACATCAGGAGTAGTAAAGTTAAGACTATTTCCGTAAATAGTTTTTCCGGAAGTAGATACAGCATAAGCCCTTACATAGTATTTTGTTGCAGGGTCAAGTTTTACTATTTTTGAACTGTAATCGCCTTCAACCGGATCGATATCCGAAGCAGAAGCATCATCTACAGTTGGATTTTCACTTTTTCCCCAACAAATACCTCTTTCACTGATAGGTTCTGTTCCGGAAACACTTCCTCCACCCATCGCACTGAAGGCGGTTAAGTTGGTAACCGGTTTTGTTGTCACCTGTAAATCCAGTGCAGGTTCTTCTTCCTTATTGCAACCTACTGCTGCAAACATAATTCCGGCTAATAAAAGCCATTTAAATCTGATTTTCATACGTCTTATAAATTTAAAGATTATTTAGTTGATAATATTTGAGAAAAATATATTCCTTGTGTCTTAATTCACTGATTTGATCTTTAGTTCAGAAAACTAACAATATCTTCCAGAACCCCATCTTTTATAATTACATGCTTATCCTTATCCAGCAGGTAAAGGCTGGGAATCGCACGTAGATCATATAAACTCCTGTTCATAATGTCCTGACCTATATTATAGCTATTGATCCATTCCTTCGGATATCTTGCCTTTCGCCAGATAGCCAGATCCTTATCAATATATACCGATAATACCACTAATTTCCCTGTTTGCAGGCTTGAAGCTATTTCCGGAGAATTTTCCATCAAAGCCTTCACCCTTTTACACTCATCGCAGTCCGGGTTATTAAAGTATATCAGCAGGTATTCCGCTTTTATGTCCGCCAGGGTTCCGTTACGACCGTCTTTTGTAACATAATTAAAATTGTTGGCTACATTTCCAATTTGGTTGGATGTGATCAGTTCCCTCTGAGATATAAATCTTTGCTTATCTATTGTACTTATCTTCTCATTTTTAATGATACAATCAATCACGTTAAGATAATAATATTCATTTCTGATGGGAGAATCAGCACGGTACAGAAATTTCTCAAGCACTTCATCAACAGTGTATTTAACAATTGAGGTATCAGCTGCCAGCAATTTGTCCATAAACAATCCAATGGCTTGTTTACTATTTCGGGGCGAGTACCCGTTAAGCTGATTGATAAATGATAATACCTGTTGTTGAATGAATTCAGGATTGTCGATCAGTTTTTTATCATTAAAATCATAATCAGTCCAGAAAGCGTCGATTTTGTTTATATGCTTTTTATTGCCATCATGATGGCATGAGGCGAAAGAAAAGAGAAATAGCATAAAAACCACTCTGGCAATTTCTTTGTGCAAAGATATTCCGGGACTTTTCATCTGCATTAGTACTGATTCTCTGAATAAATTTCAAACGAAAAAAACAGTTTCAATGGGCATCATATCCGGTAATTAAAATACCGGATATGACGTATTCTGATTAATTATTTTTCAAACAGCGGATTGCACCGAACATTGCAAAAGCGTCAGAAGCAATCTCATCACATACGATGCTTCCCGGAGTAAGGTTGTCATCGGTTGCAGCATGAAAGAACCAGCAATTATTTGGATCATTGTTCCACAGGTCACTGGCCAGCCAGATTGACCATGTTCCGTAATGAATAGGCCATTCAGCCCAGAAAGTTCCTCCGGCAACTGCCGAAAATCCACTTGCATTGGTTGCTCCGGCATTATTCCAGTAAGGTCCGGTTTTTCTGATTGCATTATAGCGGTCCACTGCGTTCGGAGAAATGGCATCTCTCAATGTTCTCCATTCAAAATGGCTTGGAATATGCCAGCCTACAGGACATAAATCTTTCTGAATAGTCTGATATTTGTATGCCAGCCCTGCAACATCCTTTGTATTGACATCGTCATTGAAATAACGGCAAATCGGAGTAGTGTTACTATTCGGATCTGCAAGGTATTCGGCTTTCGATGCTCTGAGAATAATATCGGTACCGTCGGCATATTTAGTGGTTTTCAGATTTTCGGCCATCCATACCTGATTCCCGATAGTAATCGTAGCATAGTGATTTCCACTGGCATCCTGACATGGAACAAAGTTAAAATCAATTGTTTTGTCTGCAGTAATTACATCCGAAACAAGGGTGCACATATTATTTGAATATCCTCTGAAGATAATACGGTCGCCCTCAGCATATTCCATTGTAACACCGGCATTTATTACCCGGCTGGCCAGTGATTGTTCTTTTCCCGATACACCATCGGCAACAATTTGTACACCATTGTTTCCGTCATACCGGTTAACAAATTTTGCATTGTAGTTAAATCCGTTCCCATTGACCTGAACCAAATAATGACCTCTGGGTAAGGACATTTTATAACGGCAGTTGCCTTCACTTATTTCGCCGGAGATTCCGCTTACTTTTCTTCCATCAAGCGTGTAAGCGCTGATTACTGCATTACCGGCCCTGGGCGCTTCAAACTGGATGAATGCATTGCCATTGGCATCATTACTAAAATAAATATTTTCTTTATTTCCTGCTATTACAGCCGGTGTAGAAGTCATTCCGTCGGTCAGATTCAAAATCTGTCCTGCGGCGACAGTCGTTGAAGTCCCCTTAGTGATGTTCTGTACCACGACACTTGTCACTTCGGTACTTGATCCGTGACCAATAAATGAAACTGAATAATTGAATGCATTGGCGTGTAGTGCTGTCGAAAAGAATATTACAAAACCAATTGCCCTGAGTTGAGAAAAATTGAGTTGAATTTTCATAATGATTTTTTGTTAGTATTAATGTGATATAAGAAAAAAATCCAGCAGCTGCGTACATCAATAAAGACACCTATCTCAAAAAATACCCCCATTTAATTTGGAAGTATTTTTCGAAATTTATCACATTAAACCGTATAACTATGAAAATCAACACATAAACAAGCAATATTACCTGCCCAACTTTTCTCTCAGTTTTGCTACTGCCGAGGCTACCTGTTTTTCAACTGTTTTAATAGAAACGCCGAGAATTTCAGCGGCATCCTTGTATTTCATTTTATCCTCGCGTACTAAATGAAATGCCAGTTTAGTTTTGTGAGGTAATTGATTAATAACAGCATTCAGCTCATCAACCGTTTCTTTATCAATAAAGATCGATTCCGGTGTCGATTGAGTATGATGGAAAACGTCCAGTTGGATTTTATCAAGATCAATCAAATCAGTCTTTTCTTTTCGTAAATGATTGAGGGCTCTGTTTTTGGCTATAATAAAGATATAGCTGTCGAGGTTTTCCACTTCAGCCAGTTTATCCCTGTTATTCCACAGTGAAAGAAAAACATCCGAAGCTAATTCTTCACATTCCTGCTCATTAAATACAAATAATGAAATAAAACGATACACCTTATCCTGATAGGCATGAACCAGCAATCTGAATGCACGTTCAGGATCGGTGCCTGCAAAAAGATCGTTTATTCTATACATTTGAATTCAAGTAAGACTGAATGTGATTTTTTTGGATAATAACAAACAACCTTCAATAAATGAGAAGAAGGCTGTTGATAATTGAAACCGACAAAATTAGTCTGTTATTTTAGGTGTGACAAAGATAATCTTTATTTTTATTCAATAAAATGATCATTTCATTAAATAAGTATATAGATTAAAAAACATAGCTTATTTATCATAATTCACATCAGTCACTATCTTCCGTGAAGAATCGGCGACACTATTTTCTGAAAAAATTCACATAGGATTCTTCTGTTATTGGGTGGTTCATAATACAAAACCGGCAGTCTGTCGTCAGAAATAAATTTATTCAATTTACTGTTGACCGCAGACTGCCGGCGAGATATACTACCGGAAATGCAGTATTAAATTTTTAATGAATCAGAATCAGATGCCGAAACCCAGCAGGGCAATGTTATCGTAAACGGCACTGATCAACCCGGTGATTACAATCGCCAAAGTACAAACCACCAAACTGATTTTTACAGGAACATCGCTGCTAATTCTCTCAACAGGGTTTTCGCTTTTCGTAAGGAACATCGCTTTTACTACCAGCAGATAGTAATACAAAGATATAATTGTATTGACTAACGCAATAAAGACAAGCACATAGAATCCTTGTTGAACAGCCGCTGAAAAAATAAAGAATTTGCTGAAGAATCCTGCAAAAGGAGGAATCCCGGCCAGAGAAAACAGGGCAAGCATCATCACAACACTTAATTTAGGGTTGGTCTGATACAAACCATTATAATCTTTAAGCGTCACTTTTCCCGAACGGTTCTCAATAACCGAAACAACGCCGAAAACTGCCAGGTTGGAAAACATGTACACCAAAATATAATATACGAGTGAACTCATACCCACAGCAGTACCACTGATCACACCCAGCATGATATAACCTGCCTGTGAAATAGAAGAATAAGCAAGAAAACGTTTCAGGTTTTGCTGACGGATGGCAAAGACATTCGCCAGGGTAATGCTTATAACGATCAGGCCATAGAGAATTGCCTGCCACTGATCGATCATGTTACCAAAAACCTTCACAAAGATGGTGAACAATACGAAGACAGCTGATCCTTTGGAAATAACCGAAAGATAGGCAGTAATATTTGTCGGCGCTCCTTCATAAACATCCGGAGTCCACAAATGAAAAGGAACCAGCGATATTTTGAAGAACAATCCGATAGCAAAGAATACCATGGCCATCAATTGCAATGGGTCGCCCGTCATCATTGTCGACAGATCATCGAAATACAGGGTGCCTGTAGTTCCATAAATCATCGACATCCCGAACAGCGAAATACCCGAAGCAAAAACCGATGATAAAATATATTTTGCTCCTGCCTCGGCCGATTTATGATTGTATTTGTTAAATGCAACCAATGTAGCCATTGGGATGGCAGCAGTTTCTATTCCTATGAAGAAAAGCAGAAAATGACCTGCCGACATCATGAAATACATACCAAGCAAGGTTGAAAGGGTAAGGAAATAGAACTCACCTCTGCGGATGATGCTTTCCTCACCATTGAGCCAGTGATGTGCCTGCAGGAAGATAATGATGGTGCCAACGTTGAGTATGGTTTTCACATAAGTGAGCATGGGTACATATTTGTACATTCCTCCTGTTATTTCAAATGCATCGCGCGGCACACAGTTCAGTATGGTGTGGATTGCAAACAGCACGATAGCTACAGGTTGAAAATAACGTTGCGCTTTTTCACCTGCAAATATATCGTAAATCAAAAGAATAACGATTACCGCAAGCAGCGATATCTCATCGTGTAATTGCAAAAAATCTAAGTAATTCATATTGTTTCAACCCCGTTACCCGGAAATTTTTTTATTTATTATTAATTTGATTTATTATTTCATCAACTGACCTACCACAGGAATCAAACTATCGTGAATCATATCCGAAATCCACAATGGCACCGAACCCAGTGCAACAATGGCAATAATAAGCGTAACCACTGAAATACGTTCCCACCAGGTAGCATCGGTCAGTTCTTCGTGATGAGCATCCTGCACTTTTCCATACAATATCTTTCCTACTACTCTCAGAATGTATACTGCCGTAATCACGATAGATGAAGCAGCCACAATGGTAAGCACGCGGTGGAAAGTATCGGTTTCCTGAAAAGCTCCTACGAAAATGGTCATCTCAGCAACGAAGCCGCTTAATCCCGGCAAACCCAGAGAAGCCAAACCGGCAATCACATAACTTACTCCAAGGAAAGGAAGCACTTTCATCAATCCGCCCATTTGAGTAATCAGTCGTGTATGAGTTCTGCCATAGATCATCCCTATCAGGGCAAAGAAAAGGGCTGTCATAAGGCCATGTGAAAGCATTTGCATTACCGCTCCAGTCATTGCGGTTTCGTTCATCATCAGGATAGCAAAAAGCACCAATCCGCAGTGACTCACGGACGAATAAGCATTGATATATTTCAGGTCGGTTTGTACAACCGCCGAGAAAGCTCCGTAAACCACACTGATACCTGTCAGAATCAGGAATATCCAGGCCATTTCGTGAGCAGCTTCAGGCATCAGGTACATTGCCACGCGGAAAGCACCATAACCTCCGAGTTTCATCAACACGCCTGCATGAAGCATCGACACTGCCGTTGGCGCCGAAGCATGACCATCAGGCGACCATGTGTGGAAAGGAAATAAGGCTCCCAATACACCGAATCCCATGAAAGTAAGAGGGAAAAGATAATACTGTGCCGAAAGCGGAATAGATTTTTGTGCAATCTCAAGGATATTCATTGTTTCAGCCCCTGAGAAATAATAGATACCTAAAATTCCCACCAGCAATAATGCCGAACCACCCATCAACATCAGGGTCAGTTTCATGGCGGCATATTCTTTTTTGCCTGTTCCCCAGATGCCTATCAAAAGGTACATCGGGATAAGCGCTATTTCGTAGTACATGAACATGGTAAACAGATCCACAGAAATAAAGAATCCGTAAACTCCGATTGACAGCAGGCAATACCACAAGAAGAATTCTTTCGGAAGCGGATCAATTTTCCAGGAAGCAAATACTCCTGTAAAAACAATGATTGAAGTCAGCATAAGCATGGCTACCGACACTCCGTCGACTCCGACCGAATAATGGATATTGAATGGAGCGTACCAAACAGTATCAGCAGTGAAAAGCATTTCAGCGATATTGCCGGCAGCGCGTTCAGCAAGATAAAAATACGTGAGTACTCCTGAAAGTATCAACAGCACAGTTGCCCCGGTAGCTGCAATAAAGTTGATCTGACCACGGTTCTTTGCAAAAAACAAAGCCATCATCATCAGCAACGGAACAAGAACGAATATGGATAAGAAGTTCATAAATCTTATACTTAATTATAAAAAGATGACTAAAGCAGCAATTAATAATGTTCCCAGTAAAATAACGTAAGCATACTGTTGTACCCTGCCCGATTGAAATCCTTTGATTCTGAGGGATACCCACTGAGTAAGTTCCGCACAACCATTCATGGTGGCGTCAATCACGTGACGATCGAACCAGGCAATGGGAGTTGATACATTTTTAAATATAATTTTCTTTGTGATAAAGAGATACACTTCATCGATATAGAAACGGCGGCCGGCAGCCTTGTGTAATCCACTGAAGGTTTTTGCCAGTTTTACAGGAACGGTGCTTTCCTTACGATACATTATCGTTGCCAGCAAAATTGCCACTACGGCAACAACAACACTTAAGGTTGCCACGCTCCAGTTGAGATGAATTTCGTAGAGTGCACCATCACTGGTAACAAACTTACCGAAAGGAATAAATCCGGCCACCACGGTTACCAGAGCGAGAAATGCCAGTGGCAAAGTCATGGCGAAAGGTGATTCGTGAGGCGTATGATGTTGTTTGTGTTCTTTTCCCCAGAAGATCCCGTAATATAAACGGAACATATAAAAGGCTGTTAAACCGGCAATCAGACTCATTGTCGCACCGAGATACGGACTGAATTCAAAGGTAGCCGAAAGAATCTCATCTTTACTGAAGAAGCCCGAGAAAGGAGGAATCCCGGCGATGGCCAGACAGGCAATAAGGAAAGTGATATGCGTTACCGGCATATACTTGCGAAGTCCGCCCATATTACTCATTTCATTGCTATGAACCGCATGGATAATCGAACCGGCTCCGAGGAACAACAAGGCTTTGAACATGGCATGTGTGAACAGGTGGAACATGGAAGCCATATAGCCCAGTCCATGATGTCCGCCCATACCCGAAACACCCAGGCCTACCATCATAAAGCCGATTTGCGATATGGTTGAGAATGCCAGTACACGTTTGATATCAGTCTGCACACAAGCGATTACAGCTGCGAATAATGAGGTGAATGCTCCCACATAAGCGATACCATGCAGCACGTCGGGTGTGTAAAGCAGGTAAACCGGGAATAAGCGGGCCACCAAATACACCCCAGCCACCACCATGGTAGCAGCATGGATCAATGCCGAAACAGGAGTAGGACCTTCCATCGCATCGGGCAACCAAATGTGTAAAGGGAACATGGCCGATTTACCGGCACCTCCGATAAAGATCAGCGCCATCGCCCAGCTCAATACTGAAATTCCCATAAATGAAACACCTGCTGTGGAAGCAAAAACACTCGCATCACCCGAAGTGAGCACACCGAAACCAAATGTTTTTGTATAGAAGGATAAGACCAGAATACCGATCAGGAAACCAAGGTCGGCAAAGCGGGTAACAATAAATGCTTTTTTCGAGGCAGCCACTGCTTCGGGTTTGGTGTAATAAAAACCGATAAGTAAATAGGATGAAACTCCCACCAGCTCCCAGAAAATATACATTTGGAAGATATTGGTAGCCACTACCAGTCCGAGCATTGAGAAAGTAAACAGCGACAGGAAAGCATAATAACGTTCAAATCCTTTTTCACCTTTCATATAGCCGAGACTATATATATGTACCATCAGCGAAACGGTCGAAATTACCACCAACATCATTACCGAAATAGGATCGAGTAATATCCCCAAATCGATATGCAGATTCTCAGTAAAACGTACCCAGGTAGTCTGGAACGCAATGATCTTCTCATAAACGCCACTGGCACCTGCCGTAGTGAAATAAATCCATGCTGTGTAATACGAAAGCAGGGTAACTATGGACAGTACCGCAGTTCCGATGGTTCCGGCAACACGGGGCTTCCATTTTGAGTCGACCAGGCCAAGTATTACAAAACTCAGCAAGGGTAAAATTAAAATTAACAAGGTATATTGCATAATTCTTTATTTATCACGATTCCGATTGTTCAGTTGCGTCTTCTTTCAGTTCTTTGAGACTGTCGACATCCACATTATTCAGGTTACGATAGATATTGATCACAATAGCTATGGCAACTGCCGTTTCACAAGCCGATATGGCTATGGTAAACAGGGCAAAGAAGAAACCTTCCATCTGTCCCGGATATAAATACCGGTTAAAAACCACGAAGTTGATATCGGCAGCATTCAATATCAATTCCACTGAGATCAGGATCATTAACAGGTTTTTACGGGATAAAAAACCATAAACCCCCGAAAAGAACATGATCAGGCTTATGATAATGTATGCTTCCATAGGGATGGTACCCGAAAAGAAATTTGTAAATAAATCAGCCATTCTTATATAAAAATGAATAAATAATATAATTCAGAAGACTCACACTTCAATGGTAATTGTTACGAACGTTTACGTGCAATCATAATGGCACCGACAATACAGGCCAATAATAACAAGCTGACTGCCTCGAAAGGTAATATATACTGAAATTTTCCGGTTCCCATAAGGGTTTCGCCGATGGATTTGGTATTTATTTCTTCCAATGCAACATAAGTATATACTTTAGTGATGTTGTTAATGATAATGTATCCGCAAAACACAACTCCCACAACCGACAAAACGATTGCCAGCACGCGTTGTTTCAATGGTTCCGGAGTAATTTTTTCACCGGGCTTCTGGGTTAGCAGCACTGCAAAGATATATAACACCATGATACCTCCCGCATAAACGGTAGTCTGCACAGCAAACAAGTAATGGTATCCCATAATCAGGAACAAACCTGCTGTAGCAAGCAGCACAAACAATAAATAGGTTGCCGAACGGATCAATCGTTTTGAGGTTACCGCCATGATTGAAAACACAGCAATAATCAATGCTAAAATGTAGAATATAATTTGTTGAGCCATAATATTTGGAATCTCTGTATAATTTATTTTATGAACCAAAATAAAAATGATAATCGATTATCATGTAGAGACGTTGCATGCAACGTCTCTACATGATTGGTTATTGGTTATTCGTTTTTGTTATTCCCTATTCGCTTTTAACCGCTTTCTTTGCCCTGAGTTTCGATCCTTCTTGATTGAGTTGTTTCACTAATTTATTGCGTGTAAAAGCTGCATTCTCGAACTGATTGGTGAATTTAATGGCATCCGAAGGACAAGTTATTACACAGAGGTTACAGAAAGTACACATGCCCAGGTCGTATACATACCTGTCAAGTTCTTTTTTCTTTTTACCATCTTCTGTTTCGGTTACTTTTGATATTACCTGTATGGTGCCGTTCGGACAGTTCATTTCACAAATACCACAAGCCGTACAGGCATGCTCATTATTTTCATCGTGAGGCATGGTAAGCTCAGCGCGGAAACGATCCGAGATCACAAGCGTATCCCTGTTTTCAGGATATTGCTGTGTTACCTTTTTGGTCCAAAGTTCTTTCCAGGTAACACCAAGTCCTGACAAAAGCGACCGTATTCCTGAAAATATACCGGAAATATATTGCGAAAATGTTCTTCTCATTTCAATAGCATAAAAATCGTTATCAATTAATTAAAAAAGGTCTGTCAAAGTCCAGCCTGCAAGCACAAGCAGTACCATCAACAGTATATTCACCATATTGATTGGTAACAGGTATTTCCATTCCAGGTTGAGTAGCTGGTCGATACGCAAACGTGGGAATGACCAGCGAACCCATAAACTCAAGAAAATTAACACCCCTGTTTTACCAAAGAACCATACGTACGACGGGATATACCACATTATTTGGTTGAATCCGTCCCAACCGCTAACCTGAAACGGCATCCATCCTCCTAAAAATACGGTGGTGGCAATGGCAGCGATGATAAACATGTTTAAGTATTCGGCGAGATAGAAAAAGCCGAATTGTAAACCAGAGTATTCTGTATGATAACCGGCAGTAAGTTCCGATTCTGCCTCGGGTAAATCGAAAGGTCCGCGGTTGGTTTCTGCATGACCGGAGATAAGATAAATAACAAATGCCACCAGCGAGGCGATGTGTCCATTGAAGATATTCCAACAGTAACGCTGACTTTCAATCATTTCGCTGAACTGCATGGTTCCTGAAAGTACCACCATGGTCATCAGGGCAAATCCTGCCGACAATTCGTAGCTCACAAACTGCGCTCCGCTTCGCATGGCACCGATCATCGAATACTTATTATTACTTGACCAACCGGCAAGCAATACACCGATAATGCCCAGCGACGACACTGCTGTAACATAAAATACACCTATGTTGAAATCAACCGAGTACAGATCCTTTGCAAAGGGAATAGCTCCGAAGGTAAGCATTGAAGCCACAATCATGAAAAAAGGTGCGGCATAAAAAAGGAATTTATCCACCCTGTTGATGTGGATGATTTCTTTAATGAGGATCTTTAATACGTCGGCCACGGACTGGAAGATACCGTACTTCCCTACTCTGTTAGGACCAATACGCGCCTGAAAAAATGCGGTTATTTTACGTTCCACATAAATCAGTATCATGGCAAGTACCGCATATAAAGCCAACAGCAATATACCTACAAGCACCATCTCAATAAAGATAGCCCAAAATGAAGGCAGATTATCTGTCAGGGTGGTATTTATCCATTGGGTTAGCCTGGTAAATTCCAAAGGTTGAGAATAATTTAACAGCATATATTGAATAAGAATTTCACAAATTAAAATAAGCTATAAAAAACGAATATGCAAATATATTGACCATATAAAGGCATATAAGCAGACATAAGTTTATCGGTCAATATCCGGAATAACATAATCCATTGAACCACCGATACCGATAAAGTCCGATATTTTTTCATTTTTACAAATGAGCGGCATCACTGATACCAGCGCCATGGAAGGAGATCGGAATTTCAGACGGTAAGGAGTTTTGTCGCCTCTGCTTTCAATGTACACTCCGAACAGCCCTTTACCGGCTTCAACTCCCTGATAATATTCTCCTTCGGGAAGACGGATAATGGCTTTTGTTTTGGCAAGATGATCGCCTTCGGGAATATTATCAATCAGTTGTTCGATAATTTTCAGCGACTCTTCAATTTCATCGAGCCGGTTAAGATATCTGGCATATGAATCGCTTTCATTACGGATGATTTCCTTAAACTCCACCTGATCATAAAGTGCGTAAGGCTGATATTTACGAACATCGCACGACCATCCCGAAGCACGTCCGGCAGGACCTGTAACGGCATAACTTATTGCATCCTTTTTCGTCAGGATACCGATGTTCTGCATACGGCCGAGAGCAATCACATTATGAGAAAAGAAGCGATCATATTCTTTCAGTTTGCCTCTCATGTAGGGAATGAATGCTTTCACATCTTTCTGAAAGTCGGCGTAAATATCGAACATCACCCCACCGATCACATTCTGGTTGATGATGAGCCGGCCTCCACAGGTTTTATCAAAAATATCAAGAATAATTTCCCGTTCGCGCATACCATATATAAAGGCGGTAGTAGCTCCCAGGTCGTTGGTCTGAGCCGACCAGGCAAGAAGGTGCGAACTGATACGGTTCAGTTCATCCATAATCGTTCTTATATATTGTGCCCGTAGTGGAACTTCAATGCCGGCAGCTTTCTCCACACACATACACAGGGCGTGACGGTTGATGTTTGCCGACAGATAATCGAGACGATCGGTAAAATGCAGTATCTGGGGATAAGTAAGACTCTCGCTGAGTTTCTCTATCCCACGGTGGATATAACCACTATGAATATCTATTTTCTTTACAATTTCACCATCCAGGGCTGTGCGGAAATGCATCACACCATGGGTGGAAGGATGCTGCGGACCGATATTGATCAGGTAGTCATCCGGTTCAAAGATATTGACAATTTCTTCTTTTAATCCTTCAGGGGTTTCCATGATCCTCGGGGCAGTATCAATGATCTCCTTACTTTCCACCGAAACCGGATTGATGGCAGGATCGCCGTTATAATCCTTTCGCATGGGGAAACCCACCCAATCGTCGTTGATCAGAAAACGACGCATATCTGGATTATTTATAAAACGGATGCCATACATGGCATATACTTCCCGCTCGTTCAACTGGGCTGTCTCGTAAAAATCGGTCACTGTGTATAGTAAAGGATTCTCTCTGTCGGCAGTTCCTGTTTTAATAACGATTTCTTTTGTGGTATCTTTCGACGAAGAAAGCAGATACACAACACCCAGTTTTTCGCCCCAATCCATACCAATAAGGTACACAAGATAATCGAACGGTAAATCTTTATTATCGTAAAGTATCTTTATTAACCTGCGTAAATCCGAGGGTTCTACAGTTACTGTAAGCTTTTCTTTTTCTTCAAAGATAGCTTCAGGGAGTAAATCAACAATGATTTGTTTTATTTCTTCCATTTATTTTGACGGAAATTGAATAGCAATTGATCATTTGGACGTTTTAGTCCTTTTTTTCTTGGGCTGTTTCAGGAATTGTTCTACCTTAATTTTACGTTGCAGTTGTAATAAACCGTAAAACAAAGCTTCGGGACGCGGAGGACATCCGGGAACATATACATCCACCGGAATAATCTCATCGACACCTTTCACAACATGATAGGAATTCACAAACGGTCCGCCGGATATGGCACAACCACCCATGGCAAGTACATATTTTGGTTCAGCCATCTGATCGTATACACGTTTCAGCAGGGGTGCCATTTTATGTACGATAGTACCGGCCACAAGCATTAAATCAGCCTGACGCGGACTATTGCGTGTTACTTCCATTCCGAAACGGGAAATATCGTGATGAGCGGCAGCTGCCGACATAAACTCGATACCACAACAACTGGTGGCAAAAATCAAAGGCCAGATTGAATTTGAACGTCCCCAGTTGATCATGTCGTCAAGATTACTCAACACAATGTTCACCCCATTGGCCTTCAATTCTTCAATATAATTCTCAAGGTATTCGTTATCATTAAATTCCTCGTTAGGAATGCCTTTTATACTAATATTTTTCATTTCCATTTTAAAACTCCTTTCCTCCATGCATACGCTAATCCCAACCAAAGTATCAATAAGAAAAACAGGATACTAGCAAGACCCGGCAATCCTAATTCCCTCACAATGGTTGCCCAGGGAAACAGGAAAACTGCTTCCACATCAAACATCAGATAAAGAATTGCGTAAAGATAATAACCGGCTTTGAATTGCATCCACGAAGTGCCGTGTGTAGGAATTCCGCACTCGTATGGTTCACCTTTTTGGAGATTAAACGATTTTGGAGATAACAAAATCGCCATTCCGAGACCGGCTACCACTAATAAAATTCCGGCCAGGAATACAACTAAAAACAACGAAAGACTACTCATATTTCTTTTTGAAAATAACGCTCAAAAAATCGGCACAAAGGAACTACAAAAAATTGGATTAAAATAATTCCCGAGTATTAAATTCAGGCGTATTTATGTTAAATATAAGTAATAGAGTGTTAATTTATTGCATATTCTTTAAATATATATAACTATTAATGCTTTTGATCGTTTATAGATTTATTGATTCCGACATGAAAGCCGCATATAAAATAACCCAATAAGGAACTGCCTTATTTAATTAGGCATTCTCATCGGGTCACATTATGTTGACTTTTTGTGTGTAATGATTAAAGAAAACTTCAACACAAAAATTGATAGCATTTATTAATGAAAATGGTCAGATATTTTAAGCTACCGGTTCACTAGTTTGTTCGTTAGCTTTCAAATCTTCATAGAATTTGGCATGGCTCACATACACATAAGGAGTAAGAAACAGAAAGCCCAATCCGAGTGTTAAGAGACAAAGAATAAACCATCCGATGAATCTCAGGTTCAGACAGAACAATTTCCATTTGTAGCCATTCATCATTTTTTTACTTTTCTCGAGTGCCGCTACCGGTCCTATGGTAGGATCATCGGCCATAATGAAAAATGTCATTGAGTATGAAAATGCCGCAATAATGCCCGGAACAATCAGCAACAACGACCACAGCAAAATAAACAGGGTCATCAACAGATAGGCCACCAGAGAATTTCCGAAATATTCAAAGCCATGGAAAATCTGTTCGATACGTGACTCTTCTTTTCGCGAAACCGACAGAGTAAACATGGCAACACCGAGAGCGAATGGTCCACCTACAATCAATGGCGCCACAGGAATAGTCCCAAGTCCTCCCATAATAAGTAAGTACACCAAATAAGTTCCAATACATAGTCCCCATTTCTGATCAAGGGATTCCCTTGCCATTTGCATTAATTTCCGATTTTCAGTTGTCATAAGATTTTTGTTGTTTTAGAGATGAATATATTGCTTTGTCATTAATCACTACTTATTTTCAGCACATTACAGAAATTTAATCTTCAATAAATAAAATTCAAATTTAGTTAAATATTTAATTCCACAACTAATCTTCCTTCTATTTTGACGGATTCTTACGTATATATTCACAAATAGCATCGTATGATTGTTCATCCCGTACAATGTGTTCATAATAATTACGTTGCTACAACTTACCAAAGAAAGGTTGCTAATCCATTGTTTTTGGGGAATAATCTTCAGACATTGAATAATGATGTACCTACATAGAAAAATAATGTACAGATATTGAATAACGATCTCCGGACATTGAAAATTAATCTTCCGACACTAAAAATCAATCTCAGGACATTGAAAATCAATCTATCAACATTAAAAATCAATCTATCGACATTAAAAATTGATGTATTGACATTGATTTTAGCGTTTTCTTATGCGTTATACATCAAATCTGAAACTGTACCAATCCGTAATTGGGAGATGATTTTATATCAATTTTTGATTATATTTGACGAGCAAATAAATTAATATTGACAAAATCCTGTTTACAAACTTTATGGGATACTGTCACATAAAATTTTAACTCATCATTTATGAAATCATATATATTTCTTGTCGTCTTTATCATCATTCTGCTCATTTTTTCCTTAGTAAATTATTATCTATACATCAGAGGTTTACAAGCATTCTCCATTACCCAGCCTTTAAAAAAATGGTACATAGCGGCGTTTGTGCTGTTTGGCTCCTCGTTTTTTATTGGGATGATACTCGAGAGGGTTGCTTCATCGGCTTTCAGTGAACTGGTGGTGCGCGTGGGGACCATGTGGCTGCCTTTCATGCTGTACCTGCTGATGGCAGTGATGCTCATCGACATTGTCAGGATTTTCAATCATTTCTTTCACTTCCTGCCGGTCATCACTCCGGGGCTGAAACAAACTGTCGGAATCATTACCCTTTCGTTGGTCACCGTGGTGGTAATAATTGGCTACATCAATGCCATGGTGATAAAAGTGAAAACCATCCCACTTACTATTCATAAAAAGGTAGAAGGAAAAACCGAGATGAAAGTATTGATGGTTTCCGACATTCATCTCGGGGCATTGATTCGCGAACGCCACGAACAACGCTTACTCCACATTATCAATGACCAAAAGCCCGATTTGGTGCTGATATGCGGCGATTTGGTTGATAGCGAAATAGCTCCGGTGATCAGAAAGAAACTCGGAAAACACATTCAGGAAATAAAAACACCTTATGGCGTGTATGCGGTCACGGGCAATCATGAATACATCGGAGGGATTGAGCAATCGCTGGCCTACCTGAAAAGCATCCACGTAAAAATGCTGATCGACTCCATTGTTACCCTGCCCAATGGCGTGCAGGTGGTGGGACGCAACGACAGGGCGGCGGGACATGGTGCAAAGGGTCAGAAACCACTGGCAGAATTACTTACAGGTATTGATCATAGCAAACCGGTGATTGTAATGAATCATCAGCCTTACAATCTCAGTGAAGCTTCCGACACAGGAGTCGATCTGCATCTCTCGGGACATACCCATCACGGACAGTTGTGGCCTTTCAACTACATCACCAAAGCAATATTTGAACTGAGCTGGGGATACTTAAAAAAGGGAGCCACTCATTTTTATGTTTCCTCGGGTTACGGCACCTGGGGACCGGCCGTACGATTGGGGAACCGCCCGGAGGTGGTGGTTTTTGAGCTGAGATTTAAAGAATAAAGTTAAATATATTTACTCACTTTGCAGCCTATTGTTCGTTTTTCCATTTCTGAATTATCTTATCAATCTCGACGAATGGCAATCTTTTATTTAAAAGCTTAAGTTCCTCAAATCGGGCTATACAATCTGCTACAAATAATTTTTCCTGTTTTTTTTATTTCTTCAATGATAAAAATTATTCCTTTGACTTCTAAACCCGATTGCTCTACTTTCTTTCGCAAAGTAGCATCACCTGTTATCATAGTACCTGCCATTTTTCCGGCATAATACCAAACCGAGCAATCTTCAAAACTTACTCCTTTATTATTACTGTGTAAAGATACAATGCCACTAAAGTCTTCAGGCGTTTCTGTTACAATCACCTTTAATTTTTCAGAAGTAATGCGCTTCTGCTGTTCGTCGGCAAGCTCAGCAAAAACGAAATCGGTTGTATATAAATCAAAATGCAACGACAGAAAAGCTTCCTCAATCCCCAGCTTCACTATGTCAATAAGTATGTTTGCATCGTTGATTAATACCTTCATGTCATTGCAAATTCAAGGTAACCGATGCTTTTAAATCCTCCAAAGGCAATTGCAATAGAGCCGACGCTTTGCTAAGTGTAATATACTCTTCGGCTACAGCTCTGTAAATCAAATTATAATAGCGATCGGATTTTTCAACACCATCAAAACGTGAAGTTTCGACCACTTGCTTTAGCGTCGGATTAAAGTTTAAATCTTTAAAAAATTTAGTCATTTGCTCTTTGGAAATGACTTTCATTTCTGAAAGTTTATACACAATGGCCGTTATGCTGATACCATATTTCTTCTGTATATTTTTTAGTTCTTCCAGACTGATACCCGAACGACGGTTACCGAATTCTTCGTATAATTTCTTCTGTGCCAACAGCATTTCTGAAGCAAAAGCATGACAATATTTTTCTTTATCTTTTTCTTCAAGTGCACTGAGATTAATTAACAAATGACCTAACTCGAGTAATATGGTAAAACGCTTACGTTCAACAGGCATGTTCTTGTTTATGACCAACACATAGAAACGATTATCTACAATAGTTGATAATCCATCAAACTTAGCAAATTCATCTTCAATTTCAATTACCTTAATTTCCTTATCTTCGAGTAATTGTATTATATTATGAATAGGATCATTACCAATGTTCCAGGATTCACGCAACCTGTCAACTGCAGAAATGACATCTTCTTTTGTTCTTACAATTAAATCTTCCAACGGATTGACAAAATTCATATTAAGATTACAGCTATTCTCAACATACAGGTAATTTTCAATCTTTATGCGAACTTCCTCTTTTAGTGCATTTATTTTCTTGCTGCTGAAATTACTTTTCTTGCGAAAATTTATTTCACCAATTTCCACTTCTGGTTGTCTGAAGAAATAATCAACCTTTTCTCCGAATAATTTGGAAAAAGCAATCAATTTTTCGCTGGTAGGCATAGACTGACCTTGCTCGTATTTGCATATCATTTGCTTACTTACTCCCAACAAATCCGCCAGTTCCTGCAATGAGTAACCACGTTGTATCCTGGAATTTCTTATTCTTTGTCCTACTATTGCTTCCATGTAAATATTGTTTTGGTTGACAAATGTAATAAATTTATTTGTATTTGTCAACCAAAATCCGATTATTTTAATTAATTATAAATATATAAATTCCGTGAAGCAACATCTTAACAAAATCATAACATTATTTATTCCACATTCTTCAACAACGCCGACCCAATTGGGAATCCCGACATTCGATCGGTGTCGTCCTCCTTCATCCTGTCGCCGGGTTTAGTATCTTTGGTGGCCTTCTGCCAGTCGAGCAATTGTTTCATCAGCGACATGGCCGTTTTGAGGTATTCGGCTTTCCCCGCCAGATTATTGAGCTCGTAAGGATCGTTCACTACATCGTAGAGTTCCACCGCAGGACGCGGGAACTGGAAAAGCAGGCTTTGCGCGGAATTAAGCGTACCGGCACGTTTGCCATCAAGCAACTCGTACCAGGCAGGGGATTGACGCATGTCGGCAATAATGGCAGATAAGGTATTCGGGAAACCATTATAAATCAGTTTATACTTTTCGGTACGGATGCTACGGCAGTATTCTTCGGTGTTGTGCCAGTTGCGCTCGGTAAAGATGGCCTCGTTACCCCGCGCAGCAGGATCCTTAATCAGGGACAGAAAACTTTTTCCATACATCGTTTCGGGTACCGGAACCCCGGCAATATCGAGGATGGTAGGCGCCATATCGACTCCGCTGACAAGACCGTTGTTGTGTTTTGCCCCCTCCTTTGTTACCCCGGACCATGAAACGATCAAAGGAATTCTTGTACCGGAATCATACAAAAATCCTTTAGCCCGCTGAAAAGGCATGCCATTGTCGCTCAGAAAGATCACCACCGTATTGTCCCTCACTCCTCTCCTCTCCAGTTCGGACAACATAAAACCTACATGCTGATCGAGCCGGTGGATCTCATTATAATAATCCACCAGATCCTCCCTGCTACCCGGTCCGTCGACAAAAGTCGGGGGAAGGACTACCTGATCAGGCTGATGTACATTTTTGGTCTGTGGTTCCTTATACGGCCGGTGCGGATCGATAAAGCCTACCCACATGAAAAAGGGCTTGCTACCTGCCTGATCAAGAAATTTACGATACTGAAGAAAGAATTTATTGGTGGAGGTCATGTAACTTTCGTAATACAAATCCTTATTGTTGGAAAACGAAAAATCGAACTGCTTCGTTCCAAAATCGCCCCAATGGGTCTTCAACAGACAACCAGTATAATATCCGGCCTCTTTCAGGTAGGAAGGAATCATCCTTGTTTTATCGTCAATAGGCGTATGCAAGTCCTCTACCCCGAGTGTATGAGCAAACACACCGGTCATCATAGAGATACGCGAAGGACTGCTTTGCGGGGCTGTGACAAAAGCATTGTTGAACTGTACCCCTTTCGCTGCCAGTTGGTCGATATTGGGGGTTTTCACATAGGGATTACCATAACAGCCGAAATCACGACTGGCATCATCAGCAATAAAAACAATAATGTTGGGTTGCTTTTTGTCCAGCGCTTTGGCAATTAAATCCTGAATAGAAACGAAGATAATCAGGAAGAAAAGAAGGGTGTTTCGGATCATGGGAGGTGATTTTTAATCGCTTGATTGTTTATTTGTCAGTCGACAAATGTTTCTTTTATTACGGATTTAAGCTCTTGAATCTCGCTTTTTGTCAAAGTGCCAAGAGTTTTGATAATTCTAACTTTATCTATTGTTCTGATTTGATCTATGGCAATCCAACCCGTTTTTCCATTATGTCTCACCTCAACTCTGGTTGGATATTTTCGGGAAGATGTTGTCATGGGAGTAACAACTAATGTTTGAAGATTATGATTTATTTCATTTGGTGAGACAATTACACAAGGTCGGGTCTTTTGAATCTCACTTCCTCCCGTCGGATCCAGATTAACTAAAACAATGTCATACTGATTCATTACCAGTCCTCCATATTTTCGTCTTCGAAAACATCGCCAATCAACAACTTATCGTCTCCATTTTCATGCATCTTTTTAAACTTCAAATCCCAACCCTTTCGAGGCTCTGCCACTGGCTTGATTACGATTTGATTCTTTTCAAGAATTAATTCTACTTTATCCTTAATTTGATATTTTTCCAATAAGGTTTTGCTTAATCTAAAACCTCTTGAATTTCCTATTTTTACTATTGATACTTCCATAATCTTTTCTCTAATAATGTAATCACAAAGTTATCACATTTTTTATAACAAACAAATATATTATGATTTTTTATTGATAGAGTATTTTCACTTTATCTTACAAGGTTTTATTCTTTTCTACTACTTAGCAATAACGTAGGGTAATGTCAGGAAAAAATAATCCCAATTATTTTTCAAAAGTATGAAAAACAATTAACATCACGTATCATTAATTTAACTAATTTTGTCCATCCTACGAAATAAATCATCTTTTATCATTTTTGCTTCATGAAAACACACTATGCCCTTACCACCCTGCTTGTTGCCGGAGCTGTTGCACCTGCCCATGCAAAACAGGACAACAAACAACAAGACAATAAACGACCTAATATACTTTTTTGCATCGCCGATGATGCCTCCTTTGCCCACTTCAGTGCCAACGGAAGTAAGTGGGTGAACACTCCTGCTTTTGACAAAGTGGCGAAAAACGGGATCCTTTTTACCAATTGTTATACCTCCAACGCGAAATCGGCTCCGTCGAGAGCCAGCGTGCTCACTGGATTATATTCGTGGCAGGCGGGAGAAGCGGGCAACCATATTCCGAATTTTCCGGCAGACCTGAAAGTTTTTACTGAAGTTTTATCGGACAATGGATATGCAATAGCATTTACAGGCAAAGGTTGGGCTCCCGGTGATCCCGGAACACTTGCCGACGGCAGCAAAAGATTATTGACAGGGAAACCTTATCAGAAAAGAAAACTGACCCCTCCGACCAAAGGCATCAATGTAAATGATTATGCGGGAAATTTTGCCGATTTTCTGGAAGAGAATAAGGGCGATCAACCCTGGATGTTCTGGTTCGGCGCTACTGAGCCTCACCGGGGATATGAATATGGTTCGGGGGAAAAACTGGCTGGAAAAACACGTGCGATGATCAACGATTTCCCTGCCTTTTGGCCGGATGACCCGGCTATTCGCACCGACATGCTCGATTATGCTTTCGAAATCGAGTATTTCGATCAGCAACTGGCAAAAATCGTATCGGAACTGGAGAAAAGAAAGCTGCTCGACAATACCATCATCGTCATTACCTCCGACAATGGTATGCCTTTCCCCCGCTGTAAAGCCAATAACTACGAATACTCCAGTCATATGCCACTGGCCATCATGTGGAAAAATGGTATCATAAAACCGGGAAGAGAGATCAGCGACTTTGTCAATTTTGTCGACTTTGCTCCTACTTTTCTTGAATTGGCTAAGGTGAATATAAAAAAATCGGGCATGAAAGATTTTCCGGGACGTTCGCTGCTCCCTTTGTTTAAAAGCTCGACAAACGGTCGTATCGATCCGGAGAGAAACTATACCCTGCTGGGTCGTGAACGGCACGATTACGGTCGTCCCGGAAATCAGGGTTATCCTATCAGAGGAATTATAAAAGAAAATCTGCTGTATCTCAACAACCTGAAACCGGAGCTATCAGCAGCCGGGAGTCCCGAAACGGGTTACCTCGATATCGACGGCTCTCCCACTAAAAGTTTTATCATCGACATGAAACGTGAAGGCAAAGAACTAAAATACTGGGAATTGTCATTTGGGAAAAGAAATGCCGAAGAGTTATATGATTTGAGTAAAGATAAGTTCTGTGTTAATAATCTGGCCGAAAATCCGGTCTATACCAAAGTAAAAGAGGCACTCAGGAAACAAATGACGGAGGCATTAATCTCTCAGAACGATCCCCGCATGACCGGCAACGGAGATGTCTTCGACCAGTATCCTTACGATAAAGACCTGCAGCATGCCTGGAACTTCTGGGAAAAGGTGGTGAGCGGCGAAATCAGCCAACCCTGGAAAATGACCAATTGGGTGCGGCCGACCGATTATGATGCTTTTGTAAAACAGAAAAAAAACAAAGAACTTAAAACGCTGGAAGAGTATTTTGAATAACCCCGGAAAACTTATCCCGGGGTCTATAATTGTAATTAAAATTGTTCTTTCCCGAAAGTACTATCCGACTTTTTCGCGCTTTTGCCCTTATTGTTAAACGCATAACTTACACCAAGCTCTACAATACCACCTTTTCTGTAATAATCAGTCACCTGATAGAAGATTTCTTCTCCTTGTTTGTTGAAAGCCCTGGTATCGAGTCCTTCAACATTGGATCCTAACAAGTCGAGCACGCGCAGCGAGAAATCCCAGCCTTTCAGTTTTTTCGGGGTATAATTCAGCGCCGCATTGGTTAGGTAGAGCAGGTCATTTTGTCCCTGAGCGGTAATGGTAGCCGATTTCAGATTAAAATCGAGATTGAACTTCAGTTCGTCGGAGAAAAGAATATTCATATTGGCTTTCAGACTCCAGTTCAAACTTTGATTATCGACCTGATATCCAAAGATATCTCCCTGCACTGTGTAATTGTATAAAGAACCACCCACGAAGAATTTAGCATATTTGCCCGCGTCGATATTGGCATTCAATTCAGCACCAAGTGATTTAGAATTACCGGCATTGGTATAACTCCTGATGAGCACATCCTCACCAATCACATCATACACCTTCTGAATTTCGTTGGTAACGGTATTTACACGGAATACTGCATTGTCGACTCCACGGTAAAAACCGGTTAATGATATATTTTGCTTACCAATTCTGCGGCCATAGGAAAGTTCGAAGTTCAGCATGTACTCCGGTTGAAGTTCCGGATCGCCCACTTCGTACACCTCAAGATGACGACGATAAAGGAATGGTGTCATATTTTTCAGAGGCGGACGGCTTACCCTTCTGCTGGTGGCAAAAGTAAATTTATCCTTTTCGGTAGGCTCCCAGTTCAGGTGCAGGGTATGGAACAAATCGAATTTATTGGTTTTATAATTCGATTGTTTTGCACCATCAAATAATGAAAAATAATCGGCTGAAAGGATGTCGACATTCTGATCTGTATATTCCATACGCAAACCCGCAATATAACTCAGTTGATTGATTTTGCCGGCATAACTTGCATAGGCGGCATAAATACCACGGGTAAGTGCTACTTCATTTTCCAGCGCGGTATATGGCAGCAGATTCCCGTTGGCAACATTCAGTGTATCGTAATTAAACGCTCCGCTGATGCTCATGTATTGGGGTTGCAACCCTACCGACAATCGTGAACCATCGGCAAACTGATTGGAATAATCCACAGATAGACGCACACCATCCAGTGGTGAATCGTCGGACTGACGGAATTCCAGCTCTTTTGCCCCAACAGCAGCCGTAAGTTGGTCGTAGTGATAGTTTTCGTTGATCAAGCGGCGTTCCAGCCCCGAATGTTCGTACAAGGCAGAGATTTTAATATCTGATTGCTTATTGAAATTATGGACAAAGTCGATGTTGGCGCTCTGAAACTGTCCCAGCCTGTCATCGGTATTCGGATTATAAATCCAGCGGTCATCACGATCCACACCGGCAATGGTTTGTTTATTTTTATCAGCAAAGAAATTATTGTAAAGATAGAAAGCCGAACGACCTTCTCTTCTTGTTCCATAGAAGTAAGAGCCCGACAACACCGATTTGTCCGACAACGCAAATTCTGCTCCTATATTGGCCGTTGCGCTCTGAAACCATTCAGGGCGTTCGCCGCTGGCCACCATATGACGGTACACATTATCCTCCACCAGAATGCGGGCATCGCCGGTGCGACTCCCGTTCACATTTCGCCGGTTAAAATTCAATCCGCCATAAAGCGACAAACGATCTTTGAAATACATGACATTTACGCCACCTCCGTAACGGTTATCATTTTGCTTAAACCCGCTGAATCTGTCTGTCAGATGATTCCAGGGTCCCCCTCCGATCAGTCCATTGGTAGTCATCGTCAAACCTTCAGCCCCTTTTTTCTTCGTGACAATATTAATAATGCCCCCTTTTCCCTGGGCATCAAAATTAGAAGTGGGGATAGAAATTACTTCCACATTATCAATCTGATTGCTGGATATTTGTCCCAACAATACCGTCGGATCTATTTGAGTGGGTTTACCATTGAGGTACACCATAAAATCGGAAGTACCACGTACCGACACCGTACCATCAGGATCGACCGACACCGAAGGCAATTTACTTAACAGATCTGTCGCCGAACCACCTTCTGCTGTTTTAAAATCTGAAGCTCGATAGGTGAGGCGATCAATTTTCTGAGAAGAAGTCTGTACATTGGCTTTTACCAGCACTTCTTCGAGTCCTATAGCCAAGGGAGCCAGGGAGACAATGTTCAGTGATATATTTTGGTTGCCTTGTGCATTTGCCGTTACAATCTTTTCAGTGTATCCAACATAGCTGATTTTTAAATGCCTGTTTTCGGGAAGTACCTCAAGACGGAAAGAACCATCGACACCACTCAGGGTCCCTTGTTTGGTATCCAGAGCAAATATCGTTGCACCGATTAAAGGCTCATTGGTAATGGCATCCACTACTTTTCCACTAATGTTGATCTGCGAAAATAAAGTCAAAGAATTAATAAAGAATACCAAAAGAAATAATCGCTGTTTCATTTTTTAGTTTTTTTCTCAGTTTAACAATTACCGGTTGAACGGCAAAAACACATGAAATGTTCACCAAATACTACCAAATAAGTAGGATATTATATTTTTTTATAAAAAAACACGAAGCGGATGCCATGCAACCACTTCGTGCCATTATAACAATTTACTATGATCTAATCTGCTGACAGGTTTAGAACAGGCTGTAAGCAACTGTCAAACCAGCCATTACGATAGAAACCATGCTCATCAGTTTAATCAGGATGTTCAAAGAAGGACCTGAAGTATCTTTGAAAGGATCACCTACAGTATCACCTACTACAGTAGCTTTATGATTATCAGAGCCTTTTCCGCCAAGATTACCTTCTTCTACGTATTTTTTAGCATTATCCCAGGCACCACCCGAGTTCGCCATGAAAATTGCCAATACAAAACCTGTACTCAAACCACCGATAAGGAGTCCCAGCACACCACCAACACCAAAAACAATACCCGTAACAACAGGAATTACAATGGCTAAAATTGACGGGAACAACATTTCTCTCTGAGCACCTTTAGTAGAGATAGCAACGCAACGAGCATAATCAGGTTCAGCCTTGCCTTCCATAATTCCTGCTATTTCGCGGAACTGACGACGAACTTCGTTCACCATGCTCTGAGCAGCACGCCCTACAGCATTCATAGTCAAACCGCAGAACAGGAATGCCATCATAGCACCCAGGAAAACGCCCACCAATACAATCGGATTCATCAATGTAACATTGTAGTACTCCATGAAATCAGTGAAAGAAGAAATTTTAATTGCTTCGGCATTCATCATTTCACTTCCAACTTTTACAAGACCATCGGCTGCACTATCAGCAACACGTACCAGGGCAATTTTGATTTCTTCAATATAGGAAGCCAATAAAGCCAACGCAGTAAGAGCAGCTGAACCGATAGCAAAACCCTTACCTGTAGCAGCAGTAGTATTACCCAAGGCATCGAGAGCATCAGTACGTTGACGAACTTCTTTTCCCAAACCGCTCATTTCGGCATTACCGCCAGCATTGTCGGCAATAGGGCCATAAGCATCGGTAGCCAGTGTGATGCCCAGTGTTGAAAGCATACCCACAGCAGCGATACCAATTCCGTACAAGCCTAAACTCAGGTTTTGAGCAGAAAGGAAATTAGCCATATCGAAATTAATGGCACTAAGATAAGCCAGTACAATGGCAAATCCGATGGTCACCACAGGAATAGCAGTAGAAATCATTCCTAATCCCAAACCTGAAATAATAACAGTTGCAGGACCGGTTTTAGAACTTTCAGCTACTTTTTGTGTTGGTTTGTAAGTATGTGAAGTGTAATATTCAGTAGCCTGGCCTATAATGATACCAGCAACCAGTCCGACTATTACAGAGAATGAAACACCTAACCAGTTTTGAATTTGCAATGCATATAAGATACCGAAAGTAGACAATGCAATTAAAACGGAACTTACATTTACTCCCCTGCCCAGCGCAGATAAGAGTTGTTTCATTTTAGCACCTTCTTTGGTTTTAACCAAAAAGATACCGATGATTGACAGTACAACACCTGCAGCGGCAATCAGCATCGGAGCAAGAACAGCTTTCAACTGCATGGCAGGATTGAGCATAAATGCCGAAGCTCCCAAAGCAGCTGTAGCAAGGATAGATCCTGCATATGATTCATATAAGTCGGCACCCATACCTGCCACGTCGCCTACATTATCACCCACATTGTCGGCAATGGTTGCAGGGTTACGTGGATCATCTTCAGGAATACCTGCTTCAACCTTACCCACCAGGTCGGCGCCTACGTCGGCAGCCTTGGTATAAATACCACCACCCACACGGGCAAACAATGCCTGAGTAGAAGCACCCATACCGAAAGTAAGCATGGTAGTGGTGATGAAAATCATTTTATGTGCAGCATCGGCTTCCTCAACAAAATTATCAAGGATAATATACCATGCTGAAATATCAAGCAATGCCAGCCCAACTACTGTTAAGCCCATTACAGCTCCCGAACGGAAAGCAATTTTAAGACCACTGTTCAACGAATTTTTTGCAGCATTGGCGGTACGTGCAGATGCATATGTAGCGGTTTTCATTCCGAAGAATCCAGCAAGACCAGAGAAAAAACCACCTGTAAGGAAAGCAAAAGGTACCCACGCATTTTGCAGATTGAAATAAGCCATCACAGCAAAAATAAGTGCAAGAATAACAAAAACGATTGTTACTACTTTGTACTGCTGTTTAAGATAAGCCATTGCGCCTTTACGAACGTGAAGAGCAATTTTTTTCATTGTATCGGTTCCTTCGTCGGCCTTCATCATCTGTTTGAAGAAGTAGAACGCGAACCCTAACGCCACAATGGAGGCAAGCGGAACGAGATAAATAATGTTGTTTTCCATGTTTAAAAAATTGTTGTTTTGATGATTATTTAATTGATTGTAAGATATCTCTGTTTGATGTCTGTTATTATACAGACTTTTTTTATTTTATTTCCCCGGTTAAATCCGGGGGCAATTGATTATATTATATCTCCTTGTGCATCATCTTTATTTATTCCCCCGGTTAAAACCGGGGGCAATTGATATTAACTATTCGCTATTAACTATTCGTTAATTTAATGTATTCCCTGAGTATTGACAAAGAATAATTTCCTGCATGTTGATTAATAAAACCACTGTAGGATACATGTGAACTTTCATCAGCTGTATCGGAAATGACCCGTATTACAGCCAGAGGCACCTCAAAATCATCACAAACCTGAGCCACTGCCGCGCCCTCCATTTCAGCACATACCACTGATGGAAGGTTCTTCAGCAAGGTATCTTTCATCGTTTTCGAAGAGATGAATAAATCACCACTGGCAATATCACCAACAACCAGTTTTGGATTAATAATACTATGTTCGGCAAGTACTTTTCTAAATTCTTTATCATGTTTAAGAAATTGATGTACAGCCTGTATCATTATTTCCTGATTCTTTTGAGCAATCTCTAAAGAAGTTTTTCCGGTTAAAGGAATTTCGAATCTACGCATCAAAGGACGGGCATCCATATCGTGTTGAAAGAGCCGCTGTGCAATAACAATGTCGCCTACATGAATATCAGGAGCTATCCCCCCGGCAACACCAGTGAATACAATGCGTGTAACTTTGAATTCAATGATCATGCTGGTGGCCGTGGTCGCCGCCGCTACTTTTCCCCAACGGGAAAAAGCGGCCACCACTGGTTGTCCGTAGAGTATTCCTTTATAAAATACCCGGCTGCCATGTTCAATGATTTCCTTTTGTTCGATCGCAGCAATGATTTGATCCATTTCTTCGGGCATGGCACCGATAATTCCCAGTAGCATTTTTATAATATTTTAGTAATACGCTGATACAATGTTGGATGCGAATAATTAAAAAACACATACAAAGGATGAGGCATCAGGTTGCTGAGCGACTTGGCCGACAGTTTTTTTAAGCCTGAAACCAGTTCTTGTCCGTATCCGTATTTTTTAGCGTAGGCATCTGCCTGATATTCGTATTTTCGGGATAATATATTTCCGGTTAGATCCAACAAAGTAGATACCGGTGTATAAAGGGTAAAGAAAGCAATGGCATTCAGATGAAACACAGCTTTTTCGCCTCCTAAAGCCTGCGCCAGTAAATCACTGTTCAACATCCAGCCAAGTAAGTAAAACAACAAAAGACTGAAAGGTAATGAAAACAGATAGTTTTTAAGCACATGTTTATGCTTGTAATGTCCTATCTCATGGGCAAGCACGGCTACAATCTCTTCTTTTGTCATTTGCTCCATCAGCGTATCATAAAGTACAATACGTTTTTTAGGACCTAATCCTGAAAAATAGGCATTTGCTTTTGTTGAACGCTTTGATCCATCAATCACAAAAATATTCTTGAGTTTAAAATTTACTTCAGAGGCAAACTTTTCAATGCTATTTCTTAATTCTCCTTCTGGCAAAGGTGTTTGCTTATTGAAAAGAGGAACGATCAACTCTGAATAAAACATACTCATTATGAGGCTGAAAAGTGTTGTTGTAGCAAAAGCCAGCAACCAGAAATATTCAGGGGTTAAACTGTATAACCATATGATAAGTGATAAAATCCCACCTCCAAGTACGATGCTTATTCCCCAAGATTTAAGTCTGTCAGTAACAAATATACGGGGAGTCACTTTATTGAACTGAAATTTTTCTTCGACAACAAAAGTATGATACCAATCGAATGGAATACCTATAATATCGTTTATAATAAAGATTATTCCGAAGAAACACAGGGATTGAAGAATGACATTATCGGTCCACCCCTGCACCATGTGGTCGAGCCAGCCGAAACCACCTAAAACATACATCAACAAAACAATGACAAAACTAAATGTGCTTGTCAGCATACCAAAACGTGCGTTGGTTCGAAAATAGTCCTGTTGCCGGGCATATTTAACTTCATCGTAAATGCCGGACAAAATTTCGGGAAGTTGTTTGCGGGAGTTCTTAATGTTGAGGATAGCTAAAAACCGGTCAAAACCGAATTCAAGGACTAAAATGGTAATAATGAGAATAAATAGCGCTGCTACCATTGAATACTGATTAACTGATTTTTTACTTTTTAGATTTTGCGACACAAATATATAAAAAATGTGCAAATTGTAGAAATTTTTTGATAATTTATCATTAAAAAGTATCTTTGTGAAATTATAATTTTTGAAACAATATTTATATGCGTATATACACTTTTGTATTTGTTTTACTAATATTAATGGTCATCCTTCCGGATGTCTTTTTTTTCATTAAATTAAGAAAACATAAGGCAAAGTGGTTTTTACATGTTCTGAACTTTCTTCCATCAGTGTTTTTTCTTACGGTAATCGGGATCATGAAATTTTCAGACTCCACAAGTCATAATGAAGAAACATTACATTTTTTTATGTGGATGAACTTTGTCTTCATGATAATTTATCTTCCAAAATTAGTGTATCTGATTTTTCATTTTCTGAATTTTATCATCAATCTATTTCTGAAAGAAAAAATTTTTCTGATTAGGTATGCCGGAGTTCTGGTTGGCATGTTTGTAATTATTCTGTTGTGTCATGGAGCATTTGTGAACCCCAGAAACATACAGGTAAGAACTGTACAGGTTGAAGTTGAAAATTTACCTGCTGCATTTGAAGGATATAAAATAGCGCAAATTTCAGACATACATCTTGGTAGCTGGGGTGAAAATCACAGTTATCTGAAACCTGTTATTGACAGTATCAACGTGCAAAACGTTGATATCATTGTATTCACAGGTGATATCGTTAATAATTATACTCAGGAAATGAATGGTTGGCAGCCTTTATTTAAGCAACTCAAAGCGAAAGATGGTAAATTTGCCATACTTGGCAATCACGATTATGGTGACTATTCTGAATGGAAACAACCAAAAGATAAAGAAAACAACCTTGAAAGTATCAAGCAAAATATCCGTAATTTCGGATTCAGATTACTTCTGAATGAACATGTCAACCTCAGACAAGATACCGACTCTCTTTGTTTAATAGGAGTTGAAAACTGGGGAAAACCGCCCTTTCCAAAATATGGCAATTTAAAACAGGCACTATCCGGAACCGATTCTGTTTCGCTTAAAATTTTGTTATCGCACGACCCTTCTCACTGGAAAAGTGAAGTTCAAAATTATCCTCAGATTTTTTTAACTTTATCCGGACATACGCATTCGGCACAAATCTCGTTTAATATGTACGGCAAACTCATATCTCCTTCTTCTCTGATTTATGATGAGTGGGATGGACTCTACGAATCAGATAATCAATACCTTTATGTAAACCGTGGATTGGGATTTATTGGCATTCCTGTGAGAGTTGGAGTCGCACGACCGGACGTTACCGTGATAATTTTACGAAGAAAACCATAAAACTGATAAAAAAATTACTACTCACATGAAACAAAAACCTTTATATCTTTTGCTGCGAATTTTTCTGTTCGTAATTGTGTTTGTTTTTATTTCATGCGCTGATAAACATAACAGAACAATTACAATAGGCATCCCCGACGGTCCTTCAACAGTTAGTTTTATAAAAATGATCAATCAACCGCCAGTCATTGATGGATGTGAGGTAAAATTCATCATAAAGTCAGATCCATCACAAATTGAGACAATGATGATGCAAAACAAACTTGATTTTGCTGTTTTACCTACTGTTATGGCTGCAAATTTATATAATAAAAGAGTAGATTATCGCCTTGTGGCTATTCCAATCTGGGGGACACTTTATCTTGCCACTAATGATTCAACAATCAACAATACTGAACAACTTCACAAACAAACAGTTCATATCTTTGGTCAGGGTGCTACTGCTGATATTCTACTGCAGAAATATCTGCAAAACAATTCCATGCAGAAGGTAAAAATTGATTATCGCTACAACTCAAATCAGGAGATTGCCATGGCTCTATTGCATAAAAAAATAAAGTTTGCCGTTATTTCGGAACCTCAGATGAGTATTCTGCTTTCAAAAGACAGTAACATTCAAATACTTACAGAAATAACCTGTGAAGAAAAAGATGTTCCTTTTAATAAAAACATCTTTACTCAAACAGCTTTTTTAGTTAATAACAGATTATTTGTTAAGAACAGAAAACTTGTTGAAGCTGTTTCTCTGGCATATGCCGAAAGTTGTAATTTCACCTCACATCATACCGACGAAGCTGCAAAACTTTTATTAAAACATGGGTACTACCCTGATCTGATCACAGCTTTCCGCTCGATTCCTTTATGCAATATTCACTATGTACCGGCAATTGAAATAAAAGATAAGGTGTATCGGTATCTCGACATTTTCTATAAAGCACAACCGAAAAGTGTAGGGGGAAAAATCCCTGATGAAAATTTTATTATTAGTGCTGAAAACGCTTTGATACTGCCTGATTTATAAGCATGCTTTCAATGTCCATTTGACATGATCATATAAATAACCTGACAACCATTAAAAATGCGCAATCCTTTTCATAAAGCAACTTTTTTCGGCATATTGTTTTTAATTTTGCTGTGGCAGGGAATTGCAATATGGGTTGGAATGCCGGAACTGTTTCCTTCTGTAACCGATCTGATTATTGAATTATTGCATTTACTGAGTACATCAAGATTTTATGTTGCCCTTTTGATTACAATTGCGAGAGGGATCACCGGCTTTGTGCTTGCAATGATCTTAGCTTTCACATTGGCTTTGATAGCTTTGCATCATGATTTCTGGAAAAACTTCTTTCATCCTTTGATCGTAACCATACGATCTATCCCGGTGATATCTCTTGTATTAATTGCTTTATTATGGATCTCTCCTCAGGGACTTCCGGTGTATATTGCTTTCTTTACTATGTTTCCTATTCTCTATCAGGCCATCCTTAGCGGACTTGAACATACCGATGATAAATTGATTGAAATGGCCATAGTATTCAGAAAAAAAACTCTCCAGCGTTTCTTACACATCTACCTACCTTCGGCACTTACCTTAATTTTTTCAGGGATGTCGACAGCAATGGGATTTGGCTGGAGAGCTGTGATTATTGGTGAGGTTATGGCAGGTCCCGTGCATGGTATAGGGACCAGTATGAAACAAGCACAGGTTTTCATCGACATGCGTGAACTTCTGGCCTGGACGGTAGTAGCTGTTTTGGTCAGTTTTGTTTTTGACCTGCTGATGAAAGCTCAGTCAACAAAAATTCTTAAACGCAAACTAATAATTACAAAAACAATTCAGGTTGACAATCATTCAGCATCTAACCTGAAAGGATTTGAAATATCAGATCTCACTAAGAAATTCAACAATCTACCTCTGATCAATGGATTCTCAGCCCAATTCTCAAACGAAGCGATCTATCTCATGAAATCAGCCTCCGGCTCTGGAAAAACAACTCTGATGAAAATAATCGCGGGCATTTGTCCTTATGAAAATGGGTTCGTGAACCTGAATAAAAAATATATCATTTCGTACTCATTTCAGGATCTGCGGTTAATTCCCTGGTTAAATGTTGTAGAAAATATTGCCTTTGCTCTTCCTTCCTATCCGGCAATAACACGGCAAATTGATGCTAAAATAAATGATATTATTAGTTTACTTGAGCTCTCTGACAAAAAACACAAATTACCCACTGAACTAAGCGGAGGAGAACAACAACGTGTCGCATTAGCACGGGCACTAATTCTTACTTCTGATATTTTATTGCTGGACGAACCCCTTAATGGCCTTGGAATGGAACTGAAAATAAAAACCATCAGGACAATTGAAAACTGGACAGCTTCTTACAAACCCATCATCCTGTGGGCAACTCACGAGGATGTTGGAAATTATTTAGAAAAAGCTACATATACGCTGCAACTGACTGACTGAAGAAAAAAATCAATAACTATCCCACCCTACGATATCATTTAATGATTTACGTTTCTTTTCACGCAGGCTTTGATCTGAATAACCAAGCAAAATCACCAACACCACTTTTTTGTCTCCCGGGATACACAATATCGAACGAATTTTCTTTTCGTTTAACCACCCCATCATACAACTACCAAGACCTTCATCGGCAGCAGCCAGACAAATATGAGAGGCTACTATCCCCAAATCAATGTGAGGATAATGAATTTGTTTAACAAACCCTCCGAATTTCGAGGTAAAATTGGCCTTTTCTTCTACCAATACCAATTGTACAGGAGCCTGTTTGCTGAAATGGTTCATACCTAATGCCCTGCTCGAACATGCGTCGGCAATCTTCATGCGCTTTTCACGATCGGTAACAACAATAAACTTCCATGGCTGCGCATTACAGGCTGACGGCGCCAGTCGGCCTGCTTCGAGAATTTTTTCGAGGACATCTTTATTCACCGGCTTATCGAGATATGCCCGATCACTCTGCCTCTTTTTGACTAAATCAAGAAAGTTTTTCATTGCACAAGTATTTTGTATGTGATAAGTGTTTTTTATTCCTGAATATATTAGAACATTTATATCACAAAGATAATATAAATAGACCAAATTTGGTTTTGCTTATCAAAAACCGAATGATTATCTTTGTGAAAAATCTTCATTTCAGTTACAGCAGAAAAATGCTTGAAAAAGTACAAAAATTTATTGATGAAAATCACTTACTAATCAATAATAACAAACCTGTTATTGTGGGGGTAAGCGGCGGAAGCGATTCAGTTGTACTGCTTGATATTTTACATAAATCAGGATATAAGTGCATCATTGCTCATTGTAACTTTCATTTGCGAATGGAAGAATCTGAACGTGACAACAAGTTTGTTCTCACACTCTCATCCAGGTATCAACTACCAGTACAAACAATTGATTTTAAAACAATTGAACATGCTGAAAAAAATAACATTTCCATAGAAATGGCTGCACGAGAACTCAGGTATTCCTGGTTCGAAAAATTGTTGGTTGAGCACGACGCGCAGGCAATTGCAGTGGGTCATCATGCTGATGATAATATTGAAACCATTTTACTTAATTTATCCAGAGGAACAGGTATTAAAGGGCTTATTGGCATGCCCTTGCGAAACGGAAATGTAATACGCCCATTACTATCCTCTTCGCGCAGGGAAATCAAACATTACATTAAAGAAAACAGGTTAATTTTTGTAGAGGATAGCACAAATGCTTCCACCGACATTATCCGTAATAAGATCCGGCACCAATTAATCCCATTAATGGAAGAAATCAATCCTGCATTCAGATCAAGCATGATGCAGACCAGAATAAATCTTGAGGGAGCCTACAATATTTTTCAAACAGAAATAAAACGTTTGAAAAATGAAATCATATCATTATCAGACAATAAGATTAGAATAAATATCAATACAATAAAACAACATCCTGATAAAGAGACACTTCTGTTTGAGATTCTTAAAGAATACCAGTTCCATCCCGATCAAATCATACAAATTTCGGACAGTTTGAACAGCACATCCGGAAAATTATTTTTTTCGTCACGTTATGCTTTATTGAGAGACAGAAATGATCTGATCATTCAACCTCTTGATAAAACAATAATGAAATCTGATCCATCATTTGGTCATGAACCTGTGACTTATCTTGAAATACGCACCTTTCAGAAAGAAAAAAACTTTGAATTTTCAAGAAATCATCAGCTAGTTCATTTGGACGCAGATAAGGTAATCTTGCCCCTTACCCAAAGAAAATGGCAGGCCGCAGATTATTTCTTCCCCTTAGGAATGAAACGAAAGAAAAAAATAAGTGATTTTTTGATAGATGAAAAAATTGATCGTTTTGAAAAAGAAAATGTTCAGGTACTAACTTCAGAAGGTCAGATTGTGTGGGTGATTGGATTAAGAATGGATGACCGGTATAAAGTTACAGATGAAACGCAACAAATAATGGAAATAGTGATAAATGATGAGTTAAGTGAATAATATTTATGTATTTTACTTATCACTCATCACTTATCCAGGAGCTCCCTCGCATTTTGAATTGCCGCTTCTCCCCTCTGTTTACCGCTGAGCATGCTGGCAATTTCATAAATACGCTGTTCATCATTGAGTTTTTCAATATATGTTTCTGTTTGTACTCCTGAATCGTCCTTATAAACCTTGAAATGATGTTCTCCTTTTGCGGCAATTTGCGGCAAATGGGTAATACTAATCACCTGCATGGATTGGCCCATTTTTAACATAATTTCGCCCATACGATGAGCAATCTCACCGGAGACACCGGTATCGATTTCGTCAAATATTATGGTGGGTAAATCTGACTTATTTGCAATTAAGGTTTTAATAGTAAGCATCAGCCTGGACATTTCACCTCCTGAAGCTATTTGTTCTACCGCCTGCATTTCACGGTTTTTATTAGCAGAGAAAAGAAAGGTAACAACGTCAACACCATTCTCCGCATAAGTATCCGATCTGGAAAGTTGCACCTTAAACCGGACATTTGGCATTCCCAATAGTGATAATTGTTCCACCATAAATTTCTCAATGACCTGTACCTGTTTTTTTCTGCTTGCAGTCAACTCTGCTGCCTTTTGCTCCATAAACAAGAAAGCTTTCTCAAACTGTTGCTGATGTAGTATAATTTCATCATCGTAAGACTCAATATGAGTTAACTGAGCTGTAAAATCATCACGCAGAGCAATTAATTCTGCCACCGTCTTCACTTTAAATTTTTGTTGCAGGGCATATAAATCATTTAAACGACTTTGAATCTGTAAAAGTCTCTCAGGATCAAGTTCCAGCTTATCCTGAAAACTGCTCAGTTCGCTGTTTATATCTTTGAGCTCAATATAGGCACTTTGCATTCTTTCGAATTTCAGAGCACCTTCAGGTACATATTTAAATACTTTTGAGAATGCAGACATTGCGTCTTTCAAAGTAATCAACACACCAAGCTCTTCGCCTTCGAGGAATCCAACCGAGCGATTTAATTCTGTTTTAATTTCTTCAACATGATTCAACGCCTCCAGTTCAGTTTCCAACAATTCCTGTTCATCTTCAATCAGATTTGCATTTTGAAGCTGATCACACTGAAAACGTATAAAATCCAGTTCAGATGCTTCTTTTGCCGCCTGTTTCTTCAGTTGTTCCAAGGCTTTGGCCTCAGACAACCATAAGCGATAGCTACTCTGATAATCGATCAGTTCAGTTGCATTTCCGGCAACAGTGTCCACCACATCAAGTTGATAGGCTGCATTCGACAACAGAAGATTTTCATGCTGGGAATGAATATCAATAAGCCGGTTGGATAAATCGCGCAACAGATTGAGTGCAACAGGAGTATCATTGATAAATGCTCTTGACTTGCCTGTTGATGTTAACTCTCTTCTTATAAGGCAACTTTGGCCATCATCATCCAAATCATTTTCTTCAAAAAAAGTATGTAAGTGTTTATAGCCGGAAATATCAAAGAGTGCTTCAACAATACATTTTTCTTCCTGTGCTTTTATAGATTTATTGTCTGCTCTTTGACCCAAAATAAGCGATAATGCTCCCAGAATAATTGATTTTCCGGCACCAGTTTCACCGGTCAGGACAGTCAGTCCATTCTCGAAGTCAATATGAAGAGACGAAATTAAAGCATAGTTGGAAATATAAATTGACTTTAGCATAAACGGTCATCTATTTCATGATTGATTCAAATTTTTCCGACTGTGTAGGATTTAGATCGGTAAGTACCTCAATGGCATTTCTTTTTTCCTGATCAGAGGCTTTTTTGAAGATATTAATCATCTCATCGGTTTTGGCGTCTAAAAAAGAGGTAATAGCAATTGCAGACGGCCGGGAACGATTGGTTTCCCTGAGGACAGGCAATCCTGAAAGTATTCTGGCACGGGCATTGACCATATTAATAGTCATTTCATCAAGGCCAAGACGATGATATTCATAATAATAGTTTCTGAACTTCTTAAAAGCTTCATCAGTGAGATTATTAACAAGTGCATAACGGTTTCTGGAACTTTCAAACGCCCTCCAACCCGGCAAGTCAATTGATTGAGCTGCATTTACGATTCTTTCCGCTATCTGAAAGTAAGGTGTTCCACCCAATCTTGAATAAGAATCCATATCATAGCCCAGAATAATGTACGCATAATAAGCAAGTACGGCTGTAAGATTAGATGTGATGGTATTTTCATTAAATTCCAATACCTCAAATTCTTTATAGGAAAAAACAAAACTATTGTCTCTGAAGTTAAATAAAGTTGTATTATAACTTGAATTAAAAACGGGTCTCCTTGATTGAATCTGAATCTCAGCAGTAAACTTATCTTCGTCAACCTTACTGACAATTATATTCATATTACATTCAATCCTTTCGGCCTCTGAATAGTTCAGGTCGGACCATCTCCTGTTATTAACAAACTCTGAAGCCGATTTCTCGAGCGTTGTAAAGATTGATTTGTTCGACCCCTGAATCTGATCTGAATTAATACGCAGATTGCAATTCAGTTCCTGAGCAGATGGCAGCAAGGTTCCTGCACAGAACATGACAATAAAAACAAACCGGACGTTTAATTTCAGCACCATTACATTTAATATTAGTTCAATTCAAATTTTTATATAAACATAAGTTTACATAAGATATTCACCTAAAAGATCAGAGTATTAATTTCTTTCAGGATATCATCTGCCACATCCAGCTTGGTCTTCAACTCAAAAGCTTTTTTCAGCCCTGAACGATGAATAATTGTTACTTTATTGGTATCAAAACCAAAACAGGAATTTGGATCATGCAGTGAGTTCAGCACAATGAAATCAAAGTTTTTTCTTTCCATTTTTTCAACTGCGTTCCTTTCTTCATTATCCGTTTCGAGTGCAAATCCAACGATAAATTGTTCCGGTTTTTTTATTGCTCCCACAGCAGCAGCAATATCTTTGGTTGGCTTCAATTCAAGCAAAAGATTCTCTTTCTCTCTTTTTATTTTAGAATCAGCACTGCTTACAGGAGTAAAATCTGCCACCGCAGCACAAAGAATTGCCCCGTCTACTTCTGGAAATCTACTGGTAACAATTTTATGCATTTCTTCGGCTGACTCAACATTGATTCGTTCAATGCTTTTGTTGTAAGTGGAAATTGCTACGGGACCCGTTACCAAAGTCACAACAGCCCCTCTTTGAGCACAGGCTTCAGCCAAAGCAAAACCCATTTTACCCGAAGAATAATTGCCTATATAACGTACCGGGTCTATTTTTTCGTATGTTGGTCCGGCCGTAATCAGAATTTTCTTTCCGAGCATATCCTTATTAACGAAATAATCACTCAGCACATGTACAATATTTGCTGGTTCTTCCATCCTGCCTTTTCCCTCTAATCCGCTTGCAAGTTCCCCCACTGCAGGCTCAATGATAATATTACCAAACGATTTAAGCGTTTTCAGGTTCTGTTTGGTTGTGGGATGAGCAAACATATCCAGATCCATAGAGGGAGCTACGAATACCGGACACTTAGCTGAAAGATAGGTGGTTAGTAAAAGATTATCGGCGACCCCTGTTGCCATTTTAGCCAGTGTATTTGCCGTAGCAGGAGCGATAAGCATGGCATCAGCCCACAAACCCAGGTTCACGTGACTGTTCCAGTTGCCATTGGTCGGATCAAAAAAATCGACTAAAACAGGGCTTTTCGACAAGGTTGCCATCGTAAGTGGTGTTATGAATTCTTTTGCCAACGGCGTCATCACAACCTTCACTTCAGCTCCCTTTTGTACCAGAGAACGAACAAGATGAGCGGATTTATATGCAGCAATTCCACCGGTGACCCCCAATATTATTTTTTTCCCCTTTATCATTTCCTTACAAATTAGAATTTTATCGATTAAATACTTAGATCACATCTGTGTTTTTTCAAAGAAAAACAACTTTATTTACTTTTTGCGATTTTGAAGGTTAAATGCCACTACATTCAAACACACAAAAATACAAAAAGAATTTTGATATAATATCTTCAAAAATCAAAAGTCACAAAGTTTATCCAGCAATAGGACAAGCTTTGTGACTTAAATTATTCTTAAATACAAAAAAAAATTATTTCAATTTTTCTTTCACAGGATTTCTGTAATAAATTTTATCTTCAATAAATTCCTGAGTAGCCATCAATGTTGGTTTTGGAAGTTTCTCGAAATAACGGGAAATTTCAATTTGTTCCCGGTTTTCAAATACTTCTTCGATATTTTCTGAAGAATTTCCAAAGTCCTGCAACTTTTTATCAATTTCAGCTTTAACTTCAACACTGATTTGGTTAGCTCTTTTGGCAATGATCTTTACAGTTTCATACACATTTCCAACTTCCTCGCTGATGGCATTCATATCACGGGAAATCGTGTTTGTTGGGGTGTTTGTTTTTTTGAAATCCATATGTTCTTTATTTAATCTTTTACAACCTTTTTTGATTCATTATATATTTTGTCTGCTTCCCTGCGATTTTTACCATCAGGAAATTCGTTTATATAATTATAATACTCATCTACTGTATTTTGGTAACGTTCTATCTTTTTTTCCTCAATACTCTGAAAAGCTTGTTGATATTTCGATTGTAAAATAATGAATGATAATTCTTCCCGGTATTCACTTGTCGGGTAATTTTTCAGAGCATTCTGTGCTACTACAATCGCCGAAAGATAGTTGTTACCAAGATAATTTCCCAAATTGTAATATAATCGGGCACTCAGTAACTCCTTATATGCTAATTTACTCTTTAATTCTTCCAGTAATTTATTAACTTCGGGAACCCTTTCACTATCGGGATGAATATCCAGAAATTCCTGAAACGACCGAATTGCATCGTGTGTGGCCGTCTGGTCAAGACGAGCATCCGGTGAATCAAGATAGGAACAATAACCTATCATAAAACGTGACTCAACAAGGTATTTCCCTTTTGGATAAGTCTTTACGTAAGTTTTATAATACTCACTTGCAGTAAAATAATCCTTCTGCCCCATGTAGGATTTCGCCAAATAATTCAGGATAGTTTCAGAACGTTCTGTTCCCCTGAAATATTTTGAGATTTCATCAAACAATGTTGAAGCACGCATGAAATCATTTTTTTCAAAATATTCCACCGCCTTTGTGTACTTAAGCTCCGGATCTGTGCTTTTTAGAATATTCTGATATTCACTACAGGATACCGATACAAGTATGATGATTAAAACTGCTAAGTATTTCTTCATAAGAAAATTGGACTGCAAAAGTAATTAAATAATCTCTAATAATAAAATTTAAACCGTCATTCAGCCAGGTATTTTTTGAAACCATCTGAATAAGCCACCTTATTGTTTCCTTTATCGTCAACATATATCAGATAACATTCCATACCGGGAATCTTTTTACATAAAGCCAGACTATTTTTGACACCCAATACCATAAAAGCTGTTGCATATGCATCGGCCTGCATACATGTAGGAGCAATAACAGTGGCACTTAATAAATTATGATCTACCGGATAACCGGTTTTTGGATTGATCGTATGTGCATATTTTTTCCCGTCTTTATAATAAAACTGACGGTAATTCCCCGAAGTTGCCAGTCCTACCCCACTGATTGCCACAATAGTCTGCAACTCATCATCATTATCAAAGGGACTATCAATCGGTTTATCTATACCTATTTGCCATTTTTTGCCGGAAGGATTTACCCCTTTGCAGGCCACTTCTCCTCCAATCTCTATCATATAATTCTCACAACCGTTTGACTCAAGAAGTTTTCCTATTACATCCGAGGACTGTCCCTTGGCAATAGCACTGGCATCCAGCATGATTCTTTTATCTGATTTGATTATCTTGTTATTCTCAAGTTTAATTTTCTCATAACCAATATAATCGAGCATCTTTTTTACATCGGGAATTGCCTTCCTTTTCTGATCTCCAAAGCCAAACCCCCATGCATTGACCAGAGGTGCAACGGTAATATCAAAAGCTCCTTCTGAATTTTCAGATACTTTCCTAGCTTCCTTGTACATCGACTCAAAATACTCGTCGGTTCTTACCGATTCATCATTTCTATTGATTCTGGAAATGACAGAATTAGGATTAAAAGTAGACAATGAAAGTTCGAATTCCTTCATTTTCTTTTCTATCTCCGGTTGAAGATCTTTTCCTTCAGGATGCTGATAAGTTGCATGATAAAAAGTCCCATGGATTTTACCACTGTTTTTAACATAGGCGATCTCCTGCTGAGGTGATTTCGTACACGACGACAGAATCAATACGAAGAATACAGAATAAAATAGTTGTTTCATACCTTAATTAAACTCTCTTTAATCAAAAATCAATCTCTTCCCTCTGACGTTTAAATTCACTTCCCCTTCATTATAAGCGAGTTGGCCATTAACCCATGTTTTTTCGACCGAATGATTGAAGCTCATTCCTTCGAAAGGAGACCAGGCACATTTAGATAAAATAGTTTCTTTCTCAACCTTACATATTTTATTTGGATTAACTAAAACCATATCAGCATAATAGCCTTCCCTAATATAACCTCTTTTATGAACTCTGAAAAGTTCCGCCGGGGCATGGCACATTTTATTTACCACCTGCTCCACGGAGAATTTTCCCATATTTGCCATTTGCAACATTAATATCAGGGAATATTGCACGAGAGGACCTCCAGAAGCTGCTTTCAGGCAATTACCTTCTTTCTCTCTTAACAAATGCGGGGCATGATCAGTAGCCACCACATCAATACGGTTTTCATTCAATGCACAAATCAGAGCTTCTCTGTCGGATGAAGATTTTATGGCCGGATTCCATTTAATTTTATTACCATATTTTTCATAATCTTCATCAGAAAACCACAAATGATGAACGCAGACTTCCGCTGTAATTTTCTTATCTTTCAGCGGAAGTTCATTATTAAATAATGACATTTCCCTGGCTGTCGACAGATGCAGAACATGCAACCTGGCACCAAATTTCGCAGCCAACTCAACAGCAAAAGAAGATGATTTATAACATGCTTCCGCATCACGAATCAATGGATGAAATTTCACGGGGAGGTCATCGCCGTATTCCTGTTTGTAACGGGCTTTGTTCGCCTGAATTGTATTTTCATCTTCGCAATGAGTAGCAATTAATAAAGGTACTTCAGAAAAAATACGGCTAAGGGTTTCTTTATTATCTACCAGCATATTTCCTGTCGAAGATCCCATAAAGACTTTGACTCCACATACATTATGTGGGTTAACTTTTCTGAGTTCTTCAATATTCTGATTGGTCGCTCCCATATAAAAAGAATAATTTGCCAGCGATCTTTCGGCACCCAACTGATATTTTTCTTCAAGGGTATGCACGGTAGTTGTTAAAGGCATGGTATTGGGCATATCCATAAAGGAGGTTACTCCTCCCGCTACTGCAGCAGCTGATTCTGTGGCAATTTCACCCTTATGGGTAAGCCCTGGTTCTCTAAAGTGCACCTGATCATCAATTACACCGGGCAGTAGTAATAAACCCGTAGCATCAATGACCTGATCTATCTTTACATCAGCAGGAGCTACATTACCACGAATCACGGAACTGATAAATTCACCGTCGATCAGCACACTACCGGTAAAACGTTCGTTCTCATTAATAATAGTGGCATTTTTGATTAGTTGCATACCCAATTTACCTTTTGCTTAATTTAATAAAAGTTTATACTTTCAATTTCTTCTTTGGATATTTACGCCCCCAGCTTTCCATTTTTAATTGCAAAACGCCAAAGAAAGCTTCGCCGAAAATTCCACCACTCATTTTTGAACTCCCCAAAACCCTGTTAATGAAAATTATCGGTACTTCAACCAGTTTAAAACCACATTTATAGGCTGTAAATTTCATTTCGATCTGAAAGCCATATCCTTTAAAACGAATCTTATCCAACTCGATCGTTTCCAGCACTTCCCGTCTATAACATTTAAATCCGGCAGTAGTATCAGCGATATTCAGTCCCAACACAAAGCGTACATATCTCGAAGCAAAATAAGACATAAGCACCCGGCTAATCGGCCAGTTAACAACATTTACCCCACTCACATAACGCGAACCGATGGCAACATCAGCACCATCATCATGACACGCTTCATGTAACTTTACCAAATCTTTCGGATTATGTGAAAAATCGGCATCCATTTCAAAGATATACTCATAATCATGTTGCAGGGCCCATTTAAAACCGGCAATATAAGCAGTGCCCAAACCAAGTTTTCCCTGTCTTTCAATCATAAAAAGTTTATCGAACATTTCCTGCTGAAGTCCTTTTACAATTTGTGCTGTTCCGTCAGGAGAGCCATCATCTATAATCAGAACATGAAAAGCAACTTTTAGTGAAAAAACTGCACGGATAATATTTTCAATATTCTCCTTCTCGTTGTAAGTAGGAATGATGACAAGGTTTTTGGACATGGGGTTAAGTGTTAAGTGATGAGTTAATTTAAAATAAATAACTGAGTGGGTGTAAAACGATCAAGTGTAATCAATTGAACATCTTCACCTACCCTTATATTTTTGTTTTCCATAAATCTTTTCACTGTATTAAAAGCAATATCCGGATGATTGTTTTCTTTGCTAAGATGACACAAAAACACGAACTCCAGATGTTTCTGAAAATTTTCAGATAAGAATTCAGCAGCCTGAACATTACTTAAATGCCCTCTGTCCGATTTAATACGTCTTTTTAGATCTGCCGGATAGTGACCATTTGAAAGCATCGTATCATCATAATTCGCTTCAAAAACTATGTAATTCGCCATTTTTAAGTGTCGCGAAGCATTTTCACAAACATAACCAAGGTCGGTAGCAAAGGTAAATCTTTTACCTTTATATTCAACCGTATAACCGACACTATCGGTAGCATCATGAGAAACAGGAAATGAGGTAATCCGGAAATCATTGATTTCAACCGATTCGTTTTTTTCAATATACCTTCTGCTACCATTTAATTTTTCAGTCACACAATAGCTATTATTGATGCCTTCATGAACTTTTCTTGTTGTATAAACAGGAATATGATGAATTTCTCCCAACGAGCCCACTGCACGGATATGGTCGGCATGATCATGGGTAACAAAAATCCCCCATATATGTTCAAAATCGAGACCTATCGATCTGAGATTCTTACGAATGGTTCTTACTCCTATTCCTGCGTCAATCAGAATTCCGTTGGAAGTATTACCAATAAAATAACAATTACCACTACTTCCACTGGCAAAACTCTGAAAACGCAATTTATCCATATAAAAATCCTTTAAACATATCAAATTCCTGCAAAGGTAAAATTAATAAACTAAATTATTGTAATTTTGTGCCGCATTATTGTATAAAAATAATTAATTCATCTGATGATAATTCTGCATATTGAGACTTCCACACAGATATGTTCCGTAGCATTAAGTGAAGACAGCAACTGTATTTTCTTTATTTCAAATGATGAAGGCATGAATCATGCAGCACTTCTGAGTTCATTTATTCAGCAGGCACTTGACATGCTCAAATCGTCAGACAGGCAACTTAATGCTGTTGCTGTTAGCAGTGGCCCCGGGTCATATACAGGATTGCGTATAGGAGTTTCAACTGCAAAAGGTATTTGTTACGGATTGAACATCCCTCTTATCAGTGTAAGTACCCTGGAAATAATGACTATTGAAGCTTTGAAGAGATTATCAACTGAAGCAGAGGATCATTATTTCATTCCGATGATTGATGCCAGAAGAATGGAAGTTTATGATGCTGTATTTGATGCCGGAATGAACTTGCTACGTCCGGTCACAGCAGATATTATCACTGAGGATTCATTCATAAATTATCTTAAAGAAAACCGTGTATATATTTTCGGAAACGGGTCAGCAAAATGTAAAACGCTACTGAAATCGTCTAATGCTTATTTTATTGACAACATCCATCCTCTGGCTGAGAATATGATTCAACCAGCCATTAAAAAGTACAAAGAAAACAATTTTGAAGATGTTGCCTATTTTGAGCCTTTTTACCTCAAAGAATTTCAGGCAACAGTGCCCAAAAACAAAACCAGTTCAGTTGATCCAGTAAAAAAAACGAATTAAACTATTTGCCAACTAATCAAAAGATAAACCAAGTCACTCACTCTTGTGTATTCAGAGAATATCTTTATTTTTGCAAATCACCGGAAGATAATTTCCGGTAAAAAAGACTGCACTTATTTTTAATCCGCAAACTATGGCTAAAATTTCAGGTTACATTGCAGATGTGGTGAATCGTAAGATCATTCGTGGAGTTGTCACTATAGAAGGTGACAGAATTGTTTCCATTGATGAAAGTGACAATACTGACAATCAGTATATTATTCCCGGGTTTGTGGATGCTCACATCCATATAGAGAGTTCCATGATGTTACCATCAGAATTTGCACGTCACAGCGTAGTTCACGGCACTGTGGCCTGTATATGTGACCCTCACGAAATAGCGAATGTATGTGGTGTTGCCGGTATAGATTACATGATACAAAACGGACTTAAATCTCCGATGAAATATTATTTCGGTGCGCCCTCATGTGTTCCGGCAACAGTATTTGATTCCGCTGGAGCCACTTTAGATGCCAATGTTGTTGATGAACTTCTGTCGCGAGACGACATTCATTTTCTTGCGGAAATGATGGATTATACAGGTGTAATTAATGATGATGAAGAAGTTATAAAAAAAATTGCGGCAGCTCATAAGCATCATAAACCTATCGACGGTCATGCTCCCGAATTAAGAGGAAACGGACTTGAAAAATATGCCTCAAGCGGCATTTCCACCGATCACGAAAGTATGTCTGTCTCTGAAGCTGAAGAAAAGATTGCTTTAGGAATGAAAATTCTGATCAGAGAAGGAAGTGCAGCCAAAAACTTTGATGATCTCCTGCCGCTATTGGACAAACATGCTGATAAAATCATGTTTTGTTCCGACGACAAACATCCTGATGATCTGATACGTAACGGACATATAAACTCCCTTGCACTCCGTGCAGTAAAGGCAGGTTACGACCCGATTGAAGTATTGCGTATTTGCTCATTAAATCCGGTAAAACATTATAAAATGAATGTCGGACTACTACAAAAAAACGATCCGGCAGATTTTGTGATCGTTGATAATCTTTCTGACTTCAACATTAAAGCGACTTACATCAACGGACAAAAAGTAGCTGAAAATGGAAAAGTACTTTTTGAACAACAATCCACAAAAACTCTCATTAACAATTTCAATGCAGATAAAATTACTCTTTCGCAATTGAAAGTCACACCCAAAGGAGATCAATTAAAAGTAATCATGGTGGACGATGGACAACTATTCACTCACAGCGCTTTGGTAACTCCCAAAATAGAGAATGGTAATCTGGTGTCTGATGTCGATAATGATGTATTGAAATTAGTTGTATATAACCGTTATCAGCCATCAAAACCTGCTATAGGATTCATCAAGAACATCGGAATAAAAGAGGGAGCTCTTGCTTCGACCGTATCGCACGACAGTCATAATATCATTGCTGTTGGAACATCAGACGAAGAGATTGTTTCAGCTATCAATCAGATCATTGACAGCAAAGGAGGTATTTTAGTCTGTAGTGACAATAGAACTGTTATTCTTCCACTGCCAATCGCCGGTTTAATGTCAGAAGAAGAAGGTCATATCATTGCCAGTCGTTACGAAGAAGCCGACAAGATGGTAAAAGAGCTGGGTTCCCGGTTGAAAGCTCCATTCATGACCGTAGCTTTCATGTCACTTTTAGTGATTCCTAAATTAAAACTTACTGATAAAGGACTGTTCGACGGACGCAATTATTGTTTCACCGAACTAATGGTATAGACAATGAAACTCCATATGACACATTAATTTTTATTAAGAGACATTGCAAGCTGTGTCTCTGCATTTTATTACAATCAGCAATCCCTGCCATTCTACAATTCAAACTCCTGTCCCAATGAAGGAATTTCTATATTTCTGAAACCTTCAATTTCAAGCTGTTCCCGGTAAAACTGCTGAACTTCATACTCTCCATGAACCAGAAATACATTACGTATTTCTTCCGGGTCCTGACAATTCAAAAAATCAATCATTTCGCTGTAATCACCATGGCCCGAAAAAGCTTCAATTCGCTCAACATTGGCTTTTACAGGGCGAATTTCTCCCAAAATTGAAATTTCCTTTAGACCTGGTTCCTGAATTCTGGCGCCCAGGGAAGTTGGAGAGCAATAACCAATTATTAGAATCGTATTGGCGGGGTTGGATATATTATTAGCAATATGATGCTTTATGCGGCCGGCTTCTGCCATACCCGAAGCTGAAATGATGATACAAGGTTTATCGTAGTCATTCAGGGCTTTTGATTCTTCAACATTTTTAATATATTTCAGGGAGTTAAACCCAAAAGGATCTTCATCATACTTCATAACAGACTTAACAGCATCATTCATACAATCAGTATGCATTCGAAAAATATGTGTAGCATTTACCGACAAGGGACTATCCACAAAAACCTCTATCTTAGGTAACTTACCCTCATTATAAAAGTTATTCAACATAAAAACGACTTCCTGAGTTCGTCCCACCGAGAAAGAAGGAATGATCAGCTTCCCTTTTTTATTCACACAAGTTTCATTAACAACTTTCAACAAAGCCTCTTCAGTTTCCTTTTCAGCAGCATGAAGCCGGTTTCCATAGGTTGATTCTGTAATCAGATAATCACATTGAGGAAAAACAGCAGGATTCTGTAATAATTTACTATGAGCACGGCCAATGTCGCCGGTAAAAGCAACGTGTTTTTTCTGTCTATTCTCGGTTATTTCCAGATTAACCACAGCACTTCCCAACATATGACCGGAATTTGTAAATTTTACATTGATTTTATCATTGATATAAAACCGGCGGTTATATTCCACACTGATAAATAGTTTAAGTGATTCTTCCGCATCTTCTACACTATATATAGGTGTGACAGTGGGCAGTCCCTGACGCATCCGTTTTTTATTAAACCACTTCACATCAAGCTCCTGAATATGACCACTATCAGGCAACATAATTGAACAAAGATCGCGGGTTGCGCTCGTAGAAATGATGGATCCCCTGAAGCCATTTTTATAAAGATACGGAATCAATCCAGAATGATCAATATGAGCATGTGAGAGGATCAGGTAATTAATTGTTTCAGGATCAAAACCCAGATTACGGTTCATCGAGTCGGTTTCCAATCCCTTACCCTGATACATACCGCAATCCAACAAAATCTTTTTACCATCATCAGTAGTGATTAAATGCTTGCTGCCGGTTACTTCACGGGCAGCTCCGAGGAATTGTATTTTCATATTATTGATTTTTTATCTTCATTTTTTATCTTCTGATAAATTCTGAAACTATTAAATATCATCAAATCATGATTTTTTAAAAAATATTTTTTTTCCTCCGGTTGAAACCGGAGGCTATTCATAAACATCCTTCGACATTCAACATTAACTATGATTTGCTCCCTCTGGTTTTGGGTTTGCCATATTTGAGACGCATTGCTTCAGCACGACGGATTTTTTGATTTACCTTTTTATTCTTTCCTATTTTCTCATGAAATGCTCCTCCCCCATCTTCAGGTTTGGTAACTTTCACCAGTATATTTTTCATACTCACCTGAGGAATTTCATAGGATGTCAACTCATCTGAAACCTCTACATCTTCAGGCATTGTCATCAGTGATATTTTTTTACCCATCAGTGTTTCAATCCGAACTCTGCTGTCGATGTCTGCCTTTGTTAGAAATGTAACCGACACACCTTTTTTATCGATGCGCCCAGTTCGACCGATTCGGTGCATATAATTTTCAGCTTCGACAGGTACATCAAAATTCACCACATGTGTTACATCATCAAAATCCAGGCCACGCGCTACAATATCAGTTGCAATTAATAAACGATAATTTCCGTCATTAAATTGTTTCAAATTTTCAAATCTGTTATTTTGTGATTTATTGGAATGAATAATACCGATTTTATCAGGATATACTGGAGCTATTTTTTCATATAGGTCATCTGCCATCTGTTTTGTAGAGACAAACAACAATACTTTTGAGAATTCTTTATGTGTATTTAACAAATGAATCAATAAATTTATTTTTGTATTGAAATTGGGTACTTTAATTGCCGCTTGTTTGATATTTTCCAGAGGAGTGCCTGTTTTGGCAGCTTCTATTTCCAGAGGATCAACAAAAAAATCTGCAATGAAATTTCTTATTTCGGAGGTCATGGTAGCTGAAAACATCAAATTCTGACGTTTTGCAGGAAGAAAATCTATTAATCGAATCAATTGTGGTCTGAAACCTAGGTTCAACATCTCATCAACTTCATCAACAATAAATTTCTTTACGGACCTGAATTTCAGTGTACCATTCAACAGAAAATCAAGCATTCTGCCTGGTGTTCCCACCAGCACGTCCAGCCCATTGATAAGTAAAGGAGATTGCTGAATCATATTTACACCTCCGTAGACTCCGGCCACTCTGACCTGCATATATTTCGTCAGTTTGCTTACTTCATCCACAATTTGCATTACCAATTCCCGGGTCGGCACTACGATAACAATTGTAGGATTTTTTTCTTTAGAGTATTTCCATTGACGGAGACATGGCAATAAAAAAGCAATAGTTTTGCCTGTTCCGGTTTGTGCTATTCCTACAATATCCCGACCTGAAAGTATTACCGGATATGCTTTTTCCTGAATTGTTGTGGGTGTTGTTATGCCTAAATCATCCAGCGCCTTCAAAAGCGGAGTTGTTAAATTAAAATCTAAAAATGTCATTTTGATTGAATTTCATACAAAGATAATCGAAAAATTCTATACACTTAACAAAAAAAGACTGTTGATATCTTTTTAATTTTACGCCTGTCAATTCAAAAAGTTTGAGTTAACTTTGTGCATCAAAAAAATTAAATTCTTAAGTGATGAACGAACTGTTTCAAGACCGTCACATCGGCATATCACAAAATGATGAAGCCATTATGCTTCAGACCATTGGAGTTAAAACATTAGACGAGTTAATTACCCGAACCATCCCCGAAGACATTCTTTTAGATAATGCACTTGACCTCCCGGAACCCATGACCGAAAAGCAGTATCTGAATCACATACATGAACTAGGAGAAAAAAATCAGATTTTTACCAATTATATAGGCCAGGGATGGTACGACACTGTATTACCTCCTGTTATACAAAGAAACATTTTTGAGAACCCTTCATGGTACACCTCTTATACACCTTATCAGGCTGAAATATCGCAGGGAAGACTCGAGGCTTTGTTGAATTTCCAAACAGCGGTTTGTGAACTGACATCCATGCCTATTGCGAATGCTTCATTACTCGATGAAGCTACGGCAGCGGCAGAAGCAGCTACCATGATGTACAATTTGCGTAGCAGAGATCAAGTAAAGCAGGACGTTAAGAAACTTTTTGTCGATCTGCATGTTTTTCCACAAACGCTTGCAGTATTAAAAACCAGAACGAAGGCACAGGGCATTACTCTTGTCATTGGTGATTATGAAAGTTTTAATTTTTCAACAGATTATTTTGGAGCAATTGTTCAATTTCCAAATGCAGATGGAAACATCTGCGATTACAGTGACTTTATTATTAATGCGCAAAAAAACAATATAAAAACAGCTGTAGCAGCAGATATCTTAAGTCTTTCTCTTTTATCGCCTCCGGGTGAATGGGGAGCTGATATTGTTTTCGGTTCAACTCAAAGATGGGGAATTCCCATGAATTATGGTGGACCTTCAGCAGCTTATTTTGCCTGCCGTGAAGAATATAAACGGGATATACCCGGAAGAATTATCGGTATTAGTAAAGACGCAAACAGTAAACCTGCTTTGCGAATGGCTCTCCAGACAAGGGAACAACATATAAAAAGGGAAAAGGCAACTTCCAACATTTGTACTGCACAGGCATTACTGGCATCAATGGCCGGTATGTACACTGTATATCACGGAGCTGAGGGAATCAAAAATATCGCCAAAAGAATCCATGCTTATACCACCTATATCAACGAAATTCTGCCTGTATATGGTTATCTGCAACTGAACGACAACTATTTCGACACCTTGAAAATTGTTTTACCAGAAGACCTTACGGTTGAAAATTTTAAAGAAACAGCACTGAATTACAAGGTCAATTTCCACTATTTTAGTACGGGAGAAATCGGTTTAAGTATTGATGAAACTACAGACATAGATGCGATTAACACCCTGATTGACATTCTGGCTTCAGCAGCAGACAATTTACCTGTATATGCTACAGAAGAACAGATTAACTACTACATTGCATTTGACGAGACATTGGAGAGAGAATCTTCATTCCTTACACAGGAAATCTTTCAACTGTATCATAGTGAAACCGAAATGATGCGTTATATAAAGAAACTCGAAAGACGTGATATTTCGCTTACACATTCAATGATATCGCTCGGTTCATGCACAATGAAACTAAATGCAGCCAGCGAAATGCTTGCTCTGAGTAATCCTGCCTTCAACAGTATACATCCATTGGCTCCCAAAGACCAAACTGAAGGATACAATGAATTAATCGAAAACCTTTCGGGATTTCTTTCAACAATTACAGGCATGGCAGCATGCAGTCTGCAACCAAATTCAGGTGCTGCCGGAGAATTTACAGGCTTGATTACCATTCGCGAATATTTTCTTTCGAAGGGTGAAAAACAGCGAAAAACAGTACTGATTCCTGCCTCAGCACATGGAACCAATCCGGCCAGCGCAAGTCAAGCAGGTTTGGATATCGTGGTTGTGAAATGTGATGAAAATGGCAATGTTGATTTATCCGATTGGAAGAATAAAGCCGAAAACCTGAAAGACGTACTTTTAGGATGTATGATTACCTATCCTTCTACACATGGCATTTTTGAAACCAACATCCGCAAAATGTGTAACATTATCCATAAAAATGGTGGTCAGGTTTACATGGATGGAGCTAATATGAACGCACAGGTTGGTTTGACAAATCCGGGTAAAATCGGAGCCGACGTATGTCATCTGAACCTGCATAAAACTTTTGCGATTCCTCACGGCGGCGGAGGTCCGGGTGTGGGTCCGATTTGCGTAGCCTCACATTTAACACCCTTTCTTCCTGACCTTCATTTCGGCAAAAACACGGTTGCTGCTGCTCCTTACGGAAGTGCTGGTATTTTACCAATAACATACGGATACATATGCATGCTTGGTGAAGCAGGGTTGAGTAAGGCTACAAAAATTGCCATTCTTAATGCCAATTATCTGGCAACTAAACTGGATAAAAGTTACGGCATCCTCTACAAAGGGAGTAATGGCTTTGTGGGACATGAACTCATTCTTGATTGTCGAAATCTGAAGAACACTTCAGGGATTACGGAAACTGATATTGCAAAAAGGCTGATTGATTATGGCTTCCATGCCCCTACCCTTTCATTTCCGGTTCATGGCACCCTGATGATTGAACCCACTGAGAGTGAGTCGAAGGTTGAACTAGATAAGTTCTCTCAGGCCATGTCTCAGATTTACAGCGAAATAAAAGAAATTGAAAACGGAGAAGCTGATCCTGCCGATAATGTTCTGATTAACGCTCCTCACCCTGAGTATATTATGGTTTCTGACAATTGGGAACACACTTATTCAAGGGAAAAAGCTGCTTATCCCACAAACTGGGTTGCTGAAAATAAGTTTTGGGTGAATGTGGCAAGGATTGATAATGCATATGGCGACAGAAATCTAATCTGTAGTTGCCCTCCCACAACTGACTGGAGCTATTAACTGTTAAATATTGTATCAAAACATTCAAATATATAAAATTGAGTTGTCGTTTTCATTGAAGTGCATGAATTAAAATTATCTTTGCATACTAATTCATTTTGTATGTTTCAAGCATTTATTGTTTCATCTGTATTACTGCTGTTAGGAATTCTGATATTAGGATTCAGAATTTTCTTCATAAAGGGAGGTACTTTTCCGAACATTCATATAGGAGGAAATAAGGCTCTCAAAGAGAAAGGAGTAGAATGCGCCACATCTCAGGACAGAGATGCACAAAAAAAATCAAAAACTCAGTCTGCCACTCAAATGGTTGATAATATGATTAATAATTTTTAATTTAAAAAGTTTTATATGAAAAACATCTCACTCGTATTAAATGCTGTTCTGATTCTGGCGGTAATTATCCTTTTTATTCTGGTGTTAGGAAATAAGAAAAACACCACCGCCAGAGGAGAAATAAGAGGAAATGACTCTACCTACTCCGACAGATTGCCTATTGCCTACATAAACATTGATTCATTACTTTTGAACTATCAGTTTGCAAAAGAGTCCAATGAAAGCCTGATGAAAAGACAAGAAGATTCGCGTCTGGATTTAAATCTAAAAGCCCGTCAGTTACAAGCTGAAATGGCTGATTTTCAAAAAAAACTTCAGAATAATGCCTTCCTTAGTCGTGAAAGAGCAGAACAGGAGCAGAACCGTTTGATGAGAAAAGAGCAGGATTTACAGCAATTGAACGCAAAACTATCGCAGGAACTCATGGATGTTCAGCAAAAAGTTAGCGAGCAATTACGTGATTCAATAAATATCTTTCTGAAAGAATATAATAAAGACAAAAAATTTGAATTAATTTTGAGCAATACCTCAAGTGATAATATCTTGATTGCAAATGAGGCATATGATATTACCAAAGAGGTAACAGAAGAATTGAACAAACGTTACAGTAAAAAATAAAAAAATCTTTGACTAGTCCTAAATAACCGTTACAGGTTTTTATTCGACAAAAATAGACAATTTATTCAACCGTATCAAGGCTAGCCTTGATACGGTTGTTTTTTTTATAAGTTTTTATTTTCACTTCACGTTGTAGATGCATTTGGTC
>JAYFQH010000008.1:0-245896 GCA_034927265.1 Paludibacter sp. | reverse complement strand
AATAGGTAATAGGTAATAGGTAATAGGTAATAGGTAATAGGTAATAGGTAATAGGTAATAGGTAATAGGTAATAGGTAATAGGTAATAGGTAATAGGTAATAGGTAATAGGTAATAGGTAATAGCGAAAAAATCAATAGCCCCCGGTTTTAACCGGGGGTTTTCGTTAAATTGATTTCAAACGTTTGCGGTGGTAATAAATGATTATATTTTTTTATATCCGATTAAAATTGTAAAATTTATTTATCATTGCATTTTGTTTTTTTGAAAATCATGTTATTGCAACGGGGCGGCTGAATGAGACAAAAAAGTCCAATCCGTGTAAATATAATTGGGTAAACAAAATCATTTAATCCCGGATAAAACCGGAGACAATTCATAAAAAATACCACCATGTTGAACATTCAGAAAAAAATGAGCAATACTTTTTTTGCATTGTTGAGTTTGCCTGCCACTGCTATGGGATTTGCGCTTTCAGTACAGATTTCGGCATTAAGTTGGATTTTATCCACAAAGTACGGACTGGATATTCATGAAATTGGTATTGTGTGGGCTGCAGGTCCTATTGCAGGTATTATTGCCCAGCCTATTGTTGGAGCGTTGTCGGATAAAATGTGGTTTATGGGTGGACGTCGTCGTCCATGGATTATCATTGGTGGAATATTGGCCGCAATAATGATGCTGGCATTACCCAACCTCGAAATCATACAGAAAATCCTTATAGGTGGAGATGATCCGCAGGCGGGTTTACTCTCAATAGCTGTTATTGTGGCTTTGACTTTTGACTTGTCAATTAATGTGAGCTTTAATCCTACGCGATCGTTGGTTGCTGATTGCACTTCTTATGATGAACGGAGCAAAGGTTATACCTGGATGCAAACGGTTTCAGGCACATTTGGTGTGCTGGCTTATTTGATCGGGGGTACACTCGGAAACATCTTTCTGATTTATTTCGGAGTGGGTGTCGCGTTGCTGGCGTCCATCATACCTGCCATGCTGATCCAGGAACCGCGCGAATTGAATAATGTGGAAGTTGAAAAGACAGTAACACAATCAAAGACATCTTTTAAAGATATTGTTGAAGCCTTGTTCCCATTATCCGGGTTCCTATTGTACGGATTTTATGTGATTTTCTCTAAACTTTTTGGTATTCATATTGATGCTACCGTATCCATGTTTGGTTATCAATTAGGTGTAGTCGAATTCATTTCTGTAATCTTACTCATTGCGAGTGGCTTGTCGGTATTATTGAATTTAACGAAAGCTGCCCCCAAAAGTAATGAGTTTCAAAAGGTGTTACTGGCACATGCTTTCACCTGGATAGGTGTGCAAACAATGTTTATTTATGCCTATTTTTATCTGACCAATGTGTTGTTGTTGGGAGAAGAGGCTGGTAAAATAAATTCAATCGCATTTTTTATATTAAGTTTGGTGAGTGCAGTACTACCTGTGTTGGTGTTGAATGGATTTGCAAAAAGAATTGGAATGGTAAGAACCCATTTGATATGTGTTTTTATTATGGCCCTGGGTTATGCGGGAGTGCTGTTCTTTGGTAGTTCTGTTATTTTATATTATGTAATGATTGCTATTGTCGGCATAGGATGGGCGTCTGTGGTTTCATTACCATTTGCAATCATGAGCGAAAAAGTGGATCAGAAAAAAATGGGATTGTACATGGGGATTTTTAATCTTGCTGTTGTTCTTCCTCAGCTAGTGGCTAGTTTTAAGATGGGAGAAATCATCAATGTAGCTGAAAATAAATCAATTGTTTTTGTTATTGCTGCGCTAACACTCACGATATCCGGAATTCTGTGGATCTTTGTCAAAAATGATAAATCATACATAAAGACAGATAAATAAGCTGGATTGTTGACCTTCCTTTGATTAAATTGATTTCAGAAGTAGTGAAATTCTGCTTATCTTTGCATCTCAAGGAAAATCTATATTCAGATGGTGCGAAATATATTGTCAGTATTTTTTATTTCACTTTTTTTCAGTTTAACTTCCTGTCATAATAAACCGGCCGATAAGCTATCAGTCACTCCTGTTGATTCCCTTGTTCCATCTTATGCATCCGGTTTTTATATCCGTTATTTTAATGATTTCAAAGAAGTCGTGGTGAAAAACCCATGGGACAAGGCTGTCGTATTTTCAAAGTATTATCTGATTAAAAATGATACGGTAAGAACTCCTACTGATGGCGATAGAATCATCATTCCTGTAAAAACGACAGCAGTAACGTCTTCCACCCACTTTGAATTCTTGCATTTGTTGAATGAACTTGATAAGGTGAAAGGTGTATGTTCTCCTGATCTAATCTATAACGCATTTATTCGTGAACGGTATATCGATGGTAAAATTGAAAATTTAGGTGATGCGTTTAACATAAATGTGGAGAAAACGCTGAAACTTCAACCTGAGATGTTGATAATGAGTGGATATAAACAGGACGATCCCTATGCAAAACGTGTAATTCAGGCGGGTATACCTGTCGTGTACAACAATGAATGGATGGAAAACTCTCTGTTGGCAAGGGCAGAATGGATAAAGTTTGTTGCAGTATTTTTTGATAAAGAAGTTAAGGCTGACAGTATTTTTAAAAGTATAGAAGAGAACTATCAATCGGTTAAATCTATTGCTCAAGCAGGCGCTCAACATCCTGCTATCATGTCCGGATCGAACTTCAGAGGAACATGGTACATGCCCGGAGGAAGAAGTTTTATGGCACAGCTGTTTGCTGATGCTGGAGGAGACTACTATTATGCTAACGACACCACCAAAGGCAGTTTACCTCTGAATGTTGAGTCTGTGTTAAAGGTATTTTCAAATACTGATATTTGGCTGAATTGTAATTTCTCAACTATTGATGAGTTATTACAGACCGATAAAAAACATGCCTTATTTCAACCGGTTAAGAACAGAAGAGTTTATAATTTTAATAAAAGAATGCTACCGTCGGGAGCCAATGATTTTTGGGAGAGTGCCGTTGCGCGTCCTGATTTATTGTTGATGGATGTGATCTCGATTCTGCATCCGGGATTATTACCCGGACATCAACTGATATATGCAAAACAGCTAAAATAAGTGCTATGAAATTAATTGTATCTGATCGTCACGATCCTGCATACCATCTTGCCCTTGAGGAGTATCTTTTTTATCATGAAAAAGATGAATTTACATTATTATATATCAATTCTCCCAGTGTGATCATTGGATGCAATCAGGTGTGGGAGAATGAAGTTGATGCTGACTTTTGTAAACTGAATAATATTCCTGTTCTAAGACGTATGTCTGGTGGAGGAGCTGTATATCATGATTTTGGTAATTTGAACTACTGTTTTATTACAAATCAATCCGGTGAAAGGACAAGCTTAAGTTCAGAATTCCTCAAGCCTGTGGTGATTGCTTTAACAGGTTTCGGCTTTCAATCTGTTGTCGGAAAAAGAAAGGATCTGTGGTTACCCGATGGATATAAAATATCCGGCACCGCATCACATATTGCGGCGAAAAGAGAGATGCATCATGGAACTTTGTTATACGATACTAATCTTGACCATTTGGCAAATGCCTTAAATCCGGTAAAAAAGGAGCAAAAGACGAAAGGAATTGCTTCAGTTCCGAGCCCTGTAAAGAATATCTTGGCCTACATAAAAGAATACGATCTTCCGGAATATTCTACTACTGATTTCTATAAGGGAATCATCAGGGAATTTAAATTAATACTGGATTTAAAAGAATCATACTTGTTTGATTCACAATCAGAAGAACAAATCAATCTTTTAGCAGATAATAAATACCGCACTGATTTGTGGAATAAAAAGAAATAGGTTAATACAGTTTGTATGTGAATTCATTATTAGTATAAGCACCAAATATTCCGATACCGTTTGAGATGTTGTTGTATATCTGTACGGGCTCGGTAAAGAATCCTTCGAAAATCCCATTGGCACTTTCTTTCGATTTCAAATATAAGTACATATCTTTGGTAATTGCCTGAAGATTAATAATTACTGATTCGCTACCCCCCGGGTTCTTATAGTTATAGTACTCTTCGTAGCCGGGTACTACTTCGAGATAAGCATAATCTGTTGTAAATTTAAGAACGAATTCTTTTCCATTGAATAATTCGTCGGTGATTAAATGTTGATCATTTCTGTTTTCTCCATCATCAAATAATCCGATCAGATCACCGCTTTGACTGTCAAATCCCTCCAAAGAAAAGTTTATAAAGTATTCGGAGATAATTGTATCGTTACTGTAAATATTTAGATTTCGTTTTTTTACAACCAATCTGTAGTAATTTTGTTCGCTGACATTGTCCCTGATCTTGACATTAAACTCGCAATTCCCTGAAAGATAATGTGCTGATACCTCACCGTTAATTGTATATTCGTCACGGGACTTTTCTACCATTTTGGCTTCTGTTGAAAGAATATTGGATGGAGACAGTACAGTTGTCGTGCTTTCCACATCGTCATATCCGGTAACTTTTACAAGCAGTCTGACAGTATCACCTGCAGTTGGTTTAAAGGTTCCTCTGTATATCCCGTTTTCGGTAAAATTCAGTTTTTCGCGGAATACATGGTTCACATATACCAATATGTCGGCATTATTGATGAATTCGAAACCTCGATTGTTGTTTAAAAAGAATCTGCTTTTGGTTAAATGTGCATAGATGATGGAATCAGGCGAGATATAACTATTCAAAACAACCATAGGTTCTGAGATTTCACCGTTGAACTCAATTTCTTTTTCACAGGATACAAATAAAAGTAGACCCAGTGTAAGAAATATAGTTTTTATCATTGTTTTCATATTTATAATTTTTAATTCTCAACTTTCAACTTAAAACTACCATTTATAGCTGTAGCTGAACGATGGAATGATTGGGAATACAGATATTTGTACCAATGACTTTTTTGTGTTATATGTCTGTGTTACAGAATTCCATGTTCCGGTTTCTTTCGGATAAACCAAAAACGGATTATTATTGCAATAAGCATTATAGACACTTATATTCCATGTTCGGGTACCGTACTTTTTCTTTTTGTGAAAATTTACTCCCAAATCAAGCCGGTGATAGGGATTAAAACGATAATTATTTCTGCTGCTAATAAAATCCAACTCGCTGGTGACAGGTACATATACTCCATAATCTCCGCTGGAATTGTTTTGTTCTGGGAGTATTCCGGCTGCGTATTGCTGCATAGCCAACGTTCCGGTATTTCCGGTACTGAAAACCCAGGTGGCTGCCAAATCAAATTTATTACTGAATTTATGTGATACAACAATACTCACATCGTGTCTGCGGTCGTATTTGGCAGGAAATATCCTGCCATAGTTAAGTTCCTGTCCGGGACGGTTGAACAATCTTTCCGATTTTGACCAGGTGTATCCGATCCATCCTGTCGTTTTTCCCACTGACTTTTGTGCTAAAAACTCTACACCGTAGGACCATCCATCACCCATAACCACTTTATCTTCCCATCCTGTACTTGAACCCAGGAATGTTGCTCCATCCTTATATTCAATCAGATTATGCATACTTTTGTAATATCCTTCAACAGAAAAGTCAATGACGTCTTTATAGTTATAGAAAACGCCGGCGGAATACTGATGAGAGCGCATAGGATCTATCCTCTTTGTTACCGGTACCCATAAATCGGTGGGGAGGCTAACATATGAATTGGATAGAAGGTGCACATACTGTGTCATTGCCGCATAACCGGCTTTGAACGACAAATTGTCGCTTGCCAGCATGCGCATACTTACCCTGGGTTGAAGGGCATGATAATTTTTCTTCTGAACATTGAATATTGAATAATGTAATCCCAGATTGAGTTTTAAGAAATATGCAACTGAAATATTATCTTCAGCGTAAAACATGCCTTCGTGAGAGTAAACATTTTTATCGCCGATAACCGTATCTACCTGGATGGTACTTTGATTATTGACCTCTGCAATTCTTGCAACAGAAACTCCCGGACGAAAAGTATGATAGGTATAATTGGCTCCGAATTTAACATCATGATTTGGATGCGGAGCGTAATCATAATCGACTTTTAGGGTATAATCCTCAATGCCGGATTTATATCCCAGATTTGTTTCAAATAACTGAGTGGTAACGGAGTCAGGGTAGGTAATAATATTCTTCAAAGAGGTCCCAACTCCCATATCAAAACGATAGCGGGTATACGCTGCCGTAGCATTCATAAAAAGCTGATTGTTTACAATGTGGTTCCATCGGAGTGAGCTGACGATGTTTCCCCAGTTCCAGTCCATCTTCATTCTTGAAGTATTGTTATAACTGATATTCTCCTCTTCATTATATCCACTTGTATAGCTGTTTCTGAAATTGGTGTATATGATGTCGTCTCCACTATATAAACTGGCATACAAACGATCTTCATCTGATATTTTATGACTGAGTTTAACATTTAAATCATAAAAATAATAGCCGGCTGACATTTTTCCTTCTTCCCCTTTTTGCATTTCCTCACGCATACCTAAATATAAAACTGGCTGAAGGAGCAGATCGGAATAAGTTCTGCGTGCCGAGATGTTAAAAGTGGTTTTTTCTTTAATGATAGGACCTTCGATATTAATTTTTGAAGAAATTAGTCCTACGCTCACATTACCATGTATTTTTTTATCATTTCCATCATTCATCCTTACATCAATTACAGAAGAAAGCCTGCCTCCAAAGCGTGCTGGAAAACTTCCTTTATACAGGGTGACTGTTTTAACTGCATCAGGATTAAATACCGAAAAGAAACCTGCCATATGGTTTACGTTGTAAACCGGTATGCCATCCAGCAAAAAAAGATTTTCATCCGGTCCGCCACCTCTGACATAAATGCCTGTAGACCCTTCTGACCCTGCCTGTACGCCGGGAAGTAATTGCAAAGCTTTTACCAAATCGGCTTCTCCGAATAGTGTGGGGATAGTCTTAATCTGGCTGATTGGCACTTCTATGGCACTCATTTGTACTGATTCAACTCCGGAAATTTTTTGATGACCGATTACTGTAACTTCCTGTAATTGGACAGAAGGTTTGAATTTGATATTGATAACTGTATCTTTTGTGAGGTTAAAGATTTTGCTTTGAGTGAGATAACCTACGTAAGAAAATTGCAGATTGGTCAGCCCTTTGGGAATGGTAAGTGAGTAGAATCCATAAGCATTTGTGACTGTTCCTTTTTTTGAGTTAAATTCGTAAACAGACGCATTAATCATGGTTTCTCCACTGGCTTCGTCAGTAATATGACCACTGATGGTATAATGTTGGGCTGAAGCAAAAAAAGCAGTAGTTATGAAAAATATGATAGAAATGATCTGTTTCATTTGATTGATTTTTTACAGATAAGAGTTATTTACAGGTCTTTGGTAAGTAGTTTTTTCAAAAACAGATTATTATCTGAATACTATGTCTTCAATGACATTGTATCCCACATGGTTATTTAATGATTTTACAATGTTTTCACGTGAGATAAATAAATCATGTCTTAAGACTGAGGAAGATAAACGGACGTAAAGTATTTTATTTTTAATGCTCATTTCAGAGGTATAAGCAACAATGTTTTTTCCCAATACCTCCGGCCATGCATCAATGATTCTTTTCTCATACAAAGGCTTCTCCAGCTTCTTTTGTTTAAGAAACTGATGAATGACATCACTGATTATTTCCGTGTTTCTTTTACGCATTGGTTTTAACGGAGCTTAATGATCTGACCTATACGTGCCCCTTCTGTAAATGCTAAATTATTGAGTTTATACAAGCTGATCAGCTGAATACCATATACCTGAGAAATACCATACAGAGTTTCACCGGGTTGAACAACGTGTATGGTGTTGGCCAGGGAAGCTCTTTTCTTTTTCTTTGAGAGGTAAACGATATTACCTTTCTGCAATTGGGCATCTTCTCCTACATCATTGTATTTTCGCAGATTTTTTTCCGATAACTTAAATTCTGCTGCAATGGATGCATATGAATCAGTGTCGGTTGCCACAACCATTTTTATATAATTTGATTTATAGATTTCGTGGAACCTTTGTGACACTGGTTGATGTTGTTTGTCTTTTTGACATTCTTCTTCATTTGACGAGAAAAGTCCTTTATGTGTTGCATCGTATTGATGAAGGTTATATCTTTCAATGATGCTGATCAGTTTTTGTGCATAACCGGGATCGGTTGCATAGCCAGCTGCTTTTAATCCGTATGCCCAGCCAACATAATCTGAAGTTTCTAACCGGAACAAAGACTGATATCTGGGGCGACTAACTAAAAACTTAGAGTGATCCTCATAGGAATCCTGTGCATGTTTGTATTTCCTGAAGCATTCATTCTTTTCATCGTCATCATGATAGATTTTATCTCCGTCCCAATCATGGCATTTAATACCGAAATGATTGTTTCCTTCAACGGTTAATTTGCTTCTCCCTGCACTGGATTCCAATAATCCCTGGGCTAAAATGATGCTGGCCGGGATTCTGTGGATTTTTTGTTGCCTGATAGCTATAGGATGAAACTTTTCTATATAAGCAATATAGTTTTGATCTAAGCTTTGCCCAAAAACATCCGAGACAAAAATATATAAAAGCAGTAAGAGCAAGTTCTTTTTCAAGTGGTGTTGTTTTTAATCAGTTAATTTTTGGCAAAGTTAATCTTTTTGATCTAACATTCCCATGTAAAATATAAAAAAAACAGCCATGTTCAGGCTGTTTTCATGATTTATATGATTTGCATCATTACCGGAATCCCCGGGCATAATTACTCAAACATATTTCTGAATCGTGAGAAGAAATCTCTGGAAGCAGATGCATTTGGTTTTACATTGCTTGAATTTTGCAGTTTTTCCATTAGAGCTTTCTCTTCTTTGTTCAAATTCTCAGGGATGTACACTCCGATATTGATAAGAAGGTCACCTGTACCATAACGGTTTACACTGGGTAATCCCTTACCCCGAAGTCTTAGCACTTTCCCGGGTTGTGTTCCGGCACTTATATTAACCTTTACCTTCCCATCCACAGTAGGCACTTCCACTGATCCTCCCAGTGTGGCCATTGGGACGGTAATCAATAAATTATAAATCAGATCATTCTCGTCTCTGATAAGTTCGGGATGAGTTTCTTCTTCTACTAGAACCAACAAATCACCGTTTACACCACCACGCCGGGCGGCATTTCCCTTTCCGTTCATGGAGAGTTGCATTCCTTCCATCACTCCGGCCGGGATGTTAATATTGATTACCTCGTCCTCACGAACGATGCCTTCACCGTTGCAGTAGGTACATTTGTCCTTGATGATTTTTCCTTCTCCATTGCAGGTTGGACATTCCGATTGTGTCTGCATTTGTCCGAGAATCGTGTTTTGAATACGTGTTACCCGACCGCTTCCATGACATGTGCTGCAAGTGGTTGACTCTGAGCCATGCGCAGCTCCGGTTGAGTTACAGTGCTGGCAAGGAACGAATTTTTTAACCTTGATTTTCTTTTCAACGCCTGTGGCAATCTCAGCAAGAGTTAACTTCACTTTTACTCTCAGGTCAGATCCTCTGCGGACTCTGGTACCTCCCCGGCTGCTTCCTCCGCCAAATCCACCAAATCCGAAATGACCGCCAAAGATGTCTCCAAAATGAGAGAATATGTCGTCCATGCTCATGCTTCCGCCAAATCCACCTCCGTTACCTGCTGCTCCACCTACACCGGCATGTCCATACTGGTCATAACGCTGTCTTTTTTGCGGATCGCTTAAAACCTCATAGGCCTCTGCTGCCTCTTTAAATTTCTCCTCGGATACTTTATCTCCTGGATTCTTATCCGGATGGTATTCAATGGCTTTTTTGCGGTATGCTTTTTTTATTTCATCCGTTGTGGCAGTCTTACTTACACATAATATTTCGTAATAATCTCTTTTGGACACTTTCAACTGTTTTTTTGTTCTTATTCTCCCACTACTACTTTGGCGTAGCGGATTACTTTTTCATTCAATGTATAGCCTTTTGAAACACAATCAATAATTTTTCCTTTCAGTTCTTCTGACGGTGCCGGAAAGGTTGTGACAGCTTCATGCAGATCGGTGCTGAATTCTTCATTCTCAGTCGGGATAACTGTTACTCCGTTCTCATTGAGAAATGACATGAATTTTGAATAGATTAAATCAACACCTTCTTTTACTGCTTTTACATCTTCTGCAGTTTCCATTGCCTGTAATGCACGTTCAAAATCATCAATCAGCGGAAGGACTTTTTTTAAGACTTCTTCCCCTGCGTATTTTATCAAATCTGAACGTTCTTTAATACTTCTTTTGCGGAAATTGTCAAACTCAGCCATCAATCGAAGGTTCTTGTCTTTCAGATCCGACACCTCCTGATTCAGACTTTCAATGTCTGCTGCTATTTGCTGAGCAGTATCATCAGTACTCATCTCGTTTGTTACTTCCTGCTGACCGGTCTTTACTTCCTTCTGCTCTGGTGTTTCTTCAACGTTTGCTTTTTTCATATCTTGTTTGTTTTTATTCTAACCTGATCTCCCTGGTTAAAACCGGGGACTATTGATATTAATTTCTATCCTTTTATATGGATAATACTATCGATATCTTATTGTTCAGCCTAACCGGGAGAGTTGATAAAATGCACTGTTTTATGTTTTGAATACCCTGGAATATGCCAGGTTGTCGGTAAACAAGAATACTGCCAAAACAAATTGTGGCTTGTTTTGGCAGTATAATGCTGAAATTTTGTCAGAACCTTGTTAATGTTTTGTTTCGAGCCATTTTATGAAGTTGTCAGGATTCTCATCAAAGGTAAAGGGGCTATTAAGAGGTAATCCCTGATTGTTAAGCATAACGTAAAAAGGTTGCGCATTGGCTCCAAATTTTACTCTTTGCAGGTAGCTCCATTTATCTCCGATAGTTTTTATAGTACGTGTCTTACCGTTTTCCTCTACTGTATAAGGGTTCTTTAATAGTGTTTTATCATCAACAAATAAGGTAATCAGTACATAATCGTTTTCAAGAAGTCCTTTTACTTTAGGGTGTGTCCATACAGAAGCCTCCATTTTACGACAGTTAACGCAGCCATAACCGGAAAAGTCAACTACTACTGGTTTACCCTGTTCTGCCGCATATTTCATTCCAAGATCGTAGTCGGTGAATTGGGCGTGTACTTCAGCATCATACAAATTGAAATCCTGTGTGGTGAGAGGAGGGGCAAAGGCACTGATGGATTTCAAAGGTGCACCCCATAAACCGGGAACCATGTACAAAGCAAAAGAGAATGATATAATGGCTAGAAAAGTTCCCAGTACAGAAGTGTTTTTACTCTCACTGTCGTGAGCAAATTTCAGTTTGCCCAATAAATATACTCCCAGTAGGGCAAATATTACGATCCACAGAGAAATGAAGACTTCACGATCGAGTATCCGCCAACCGTAGGCAAGGTCGGCAACAGATAAGAATTTTAATGCTAATGCCAGCTCGAGAAATGCCAGTACCACTTTTACTTTGTTGAGCCAACCACCGGAACGGGGCATCGATTTCAGCAAAGACGGGAAAAAGGCAAAGAAAGTGAATGGTATGGCCAGAGCTACTGCAAATCCTAGCATGCCAATCGCAGGGGCAAGCAAACTCCCCGACGAAGCAACCTCTACCAATAATGTTCCGATGATTGGTCCGGTACATGAGAAAGATACTAATACAAGGGTGAAGGCCATGAATAAAATACTGATAAATCCTGCTGTAGAATCAGCTTTGGCATCGAGTTTAGTCGACCATGAAGCTGGAAGTGTGATCTCGAAGGCACCGAAGAATGAGACCGCAAATAGTACCAGTAAAGCAAAAAATATCAGGTTAAAAACGGCATTGGTCGACATGCTGTTCAGCGCACTTGCTCCAAATATAGCAGTGATCAGTATCCCTAATACGACATAGATGAAAATGATAGCGATACCATACAATATAGCATCTCTTCTTCCGCGTGATTTGTTCTCAGATCTTTTTAAGAAGAAACTAACCGTCATGGGAATGATAGGCCATACGCAGGGGGTGAACAATGCCAGAAATCCTCCGGCCAAGCCGGCTAAAAATATCAACCATAATGAAATGTCTCTTGAATTTCCTATCTGATCTCCAAATGACCTCAACTCTTCAATGACTGGTCGCCAATAATCGGTTACTTCAGATGAATTTACTAATTCTTTATCCTCAACGGTTAATTGTGAGATACTGTCTTCAGATGGAGATACCCCAGCAATACTGATTTCTTCAATTTTCGGCGTTTCATTTCCGGTATTCTTACCGGTTTGGTTTGAGACACCGGCATTCCCCAACGAAAATTCATCCTTTGCCGGTGGCAGACAACGTTCATCATCACAGGCCATAAACTCTACGAATCCGGCAATCTTTATCTTAGCGGCATCCTTAAAAGTTATTTTTTGAACAAAAACGGCTTCTTTGGCATACCATGTTAAATTCATTTCGAAACTCGGATCGTATACCTGAATTAATTTTGATTTTGCAATGATATCTCCTGATTTTTGAGCATTTGAGAATGTTTCATACACAATTTTTGTCGGCCGTGGACCATTTTCGGGAATGTCCATGCCGTACAAATGCCATTTATCCTCAATTGTTGCTTTATGGATAATTTCACCACTGTTTTTACCCGTAATTTTTAGTTCGTGCGACCATGTGACGGGTTCAAATATCTGCCCTGTAAGCAAGTTTGTCAGCAGAATAAGGAGTAGTACAAAAGGATATCTTTTTATCATAATCTTTAAATTTTTGGCAAATCTAATGAATTTAAATGAATGTATGAATAATCTTTCATATGTATTTTGTATTTCTTAACAGGTAAAGGATGACTTTTAAAGGAAGTAAAGATAATTGTTTTTATTTAATTATGTAGAGACGTTGCATGCAACGTCTCTACATAATTAACATGCAACGTCTTTACCTTGTCAGCATAAACTTAAAGCTCACTCCGAAGTTCGTCGAGGAAACCGGGAAGGTAGAGGAAATAAGTGGAGTACTTACCTGTCGATCGAAGAACATCTGGATATTAACTTTCGAACTGAATACATAATCCGCCATAATCTTAAGAGTCAGCAGTTTATTTCCGCTGGAAGCCTGAGTAAGATTCTGATCGATTTTCCGGAGCAGGGATTTGATGTCTTTATATGAGAGATCAGCATTGATTTTCAAATCGTTTTTAATCCTCGACTGTGAGTTATTCTTTAATTTCAGAATGACATCAAAGTCTTTGATCACATAACCTGCCCCAATAACAAATTCATCCGTCATAGCATCGATCAGTTGTGTGCTAGAAAGATTCAATGCCAGACTTCGCTGTTTTTTATATTCGAGTTTAGTTGTCATGCTGTTTTTCAAAGCGGCATTAATTCCAATCAGCGGAGCGAATTGCTCGTTTAGCGAAATGGATGATATTTCATAGGGAGATGATGGAATCGGGGTGTTTGATTGTACATCCCGGATATATCCCAAGCCACTTTCATTATCACCCAAAGCTACCCAGGTGGAGTAGGAGGTGTACGAGCCTATGCTATAACGACAGGTATAAGCATGCGAAATACTCACTGATTTGAAATTGTCTTTTACCCATTGTATCCGTGAAAGTCCGTCGTAGCTCATTCTCCAGTTTGGTAAAATATTCAATAATGAAAGAAATGGTGTTGTTTCGGTCTTAGACGGGTCTCTGCCGGTATATGCCGAGAGAAATGCAGGAATTAAAACTTCCACTGAATTTTTGCTGAAAGCACCATTTGCAGGGTCAAAGGTTTTACCGGCAAGTGGGTTTTCACTCATGAATCCCGTTGAAGGATATCTGGTTCCTGTATATCTTGCATTTAACTTATCTGCAAAATATTGCCGGTTCGACATGAAGTTGTCGAATGTCTCCGAAGCATAGTTGTTTTTGGCATTGGCAATTGGCCTGAAAGCAGTCAGTAGTGCCACCTGTGTGATGTTGTAGCTTCCGTTAAAAGTTGTAGGCATTCCTTCAAACATATACTGAATCGTTGTGTTGGATGCAATATAACGTTTTGCATTCAGGTCGATTTTAAGTCCGGGTATTGGTTCCAGCGTAGCTTTGAAGTCGAAATCGGAGGTGACGGCAGTAGTTGCAGGATTGATGATAGAATCGCTCATGTACAGCCAGTCATTACTGATGGCATTGTCAATCGTTTTATCATTATATAAACCAAAAGCAAAATCGATCCCGGGAGCGTATACCCCGTTCCCAAATGATTGCTGACCAAACATGACTGCATTCGGCAGGAAGCCTGGCAAAACAAGGCTGTTTGTTGCTCTGTATGTCAGAGAGGCTCTTCGTATCGACATGAGTATGCGCGTTGCCATGTCAGTAACTTGCTGACTTGCAGAGCGAACATTCGGATCGCGGGTAATGAGCGTCAGAGAAATACTATCGGCATCAAACGGAGCGGATACGGTAATACTGCTTGCATCAACCACTTTATATTTAAGGTTAAGCTTCTTTCCGGTTTTATCTATAGCGCTCAGATTAAAATCCTGACTGCCTAACATATGTTTTACGGGGATAGTTTTGCCTTTTTCAAGTTTGATGATACCATTATAGGTTTTAGGTTGGAACTTAGGATTGGGCAATTTCTTTGTTCCTGTAAACCGGGTATTTACTTCTTTGAGATAAGGGAGTTTGTTGTACAGAGTTTCAAAATTTAACTGTCCGTCGAGCTGCCACGATCGCATACTGGTGGCAATATTACCCACATCCGGCATATCTTTCAGGCGTGCTGTGCGATTCCAGTTGTAATTTCCGTTGTAGGAAGTATTCAGGGAAGTGATCCAGTCGAGCAAAGGAATTTTGTTGACAGGAATATTCCATGAAGCATTAAATACTTGTTGGTAAGTGTAGGGCGTTCCCAGTTTCCGGATATTCGACCAAACCGTATCGCGCCATTTTTCGTAATATTCTTTACCGAATTCAGGCGTATAATAAGGTTCTTCAATATTGGCATTGGTTGCAGTTTGTATGCTGAATCTTAATGTTTTAGTCAGATCCCATTTAAAGTCAAACTGACGGTTCCACATGAAATCCTTGCTGAAAGTAACATCCAGTGCATTAGTCCCGGACGAATTCTCACCATTGAAATCACGTAGTTTAATCTGTGAATACTGGCGGTTCATATTAGTGTTAAAACTAATTGAACTGGGCAGGTAATTAATGTTGAACTCTTTTAAAATTTTGAAAGCTGGTTTGTCAAACGCTTTTACTGTTTTAAAAGGCTCAAAGGGTGTGTTCGTGAAAGAGTAACTATAATTGATGGAGCCTCTTTCCTGTTTAATAAGGTTTTGTTCAACTTCAGCGTTGTGTTGATTTGTTTCTGAATAGGAATAGGAGAAGGCAACATTTGCCGGATCGTAGAACTGTGGTTTCTTACTTTTTATATTGATTTTGGCGGATGAAACAGTAAAGTTTTTAGCTGTTTGAACTGTTTGGAAAATCATCAAAAGAGAATCACGTTGTGCTTCTGTGTCAAGGTTTGCCAATGTACGGTCAAGCTCAACATCCTGATCAAGAGGATTATATTTTGGACTCAGCGTTTCGTTGGAATAGGAGAAATATGCCGGCAATTGAACCATTGCTTTTTTAGGCAGGAAGCGGCCTAATTCAAGCGAAGTGGAGAAATTCATCTGATAAAGGTCGTCATTCCTTCTTTCCAATACATTGCTTTCCAGACTACCATATCCTGCGGTTTCCATTCTTCCTGCAAAATTGATGCTTCCGATGTCCGACAGTCCGAGCGCAACATTAGCCATGGCTGCCCAACCGCTTTCTTCATTGAACTCCGACATGCGTAACTCATTGACCCATATTTCCCCTGATTTAATGTTATTACTTCTGTTGCGAACGCCGATCATGATATTTTCTACCTCGGCAATAGTTGGATTTCCAACTACAGTAATCCTGTTTCTTGGGTTTTTCGGATCGAAATCGGTATAAGGGAATAGGTTCGAAACGTTTTGTGAACTACCTTTGGCCTTATTTCTTTTCAGTTTCACATCAGTAAGTGCTTCAAAAGAAAAATCAAATAAATTGTCGGGATGCCACACTGTTTCGCGGTCGGCGATGCTGCTTGAACTGTAAACTCCATGAGGGGTAAGCTTCAAGGGAACTTCGTATTCGTAATAATTGTTTACCATATCGGATCCGAGCCGGATAAAACAGGTCAGCTCATTATCTTTCAGATCTGTAGGATCTCCTATGATTTGTTCGGCATGAACAAACATTTGCATGCGTTTATATTGCCGCATGTCGTAGGAAGTGTTTTTGTAGACTGCCCGTGCGTCGCCCGGAGCCAGATCAGTCAGCTTCATCAGCATGGATTGTTCGTTTTGCTGCAATACCTGCGGTTGGCCGGGATCAGTTTGCCGTGTTACCCCCGGAGGTAGGATGTAATTGACCGGTTTTTTTTCCGAGTTTTCTTCAATATTTACAGCCTGAACATCCATTTTCCCGTTTGAAATAGGCGTTTTCCCGGTTTCGTAGAGTTCCTTCGTATAGTTGCGCCATTCACCTCTTACCAGATCAAGTGTGGCAAAACGTAAATGTTTTTCCTTCTCGAAATTTGTCAGAAACATACGGATAAACCTAATGGATTTAAAGTTGCGGATATTACCTACTCTATCATCGTACTGTCTTAATGGGATTTTAAACTGATACCAGGTAACAGGTTCAATTTTATTATTTTCCAGTTTTACATTAGAAGTTATTTTATCGGTAATATAGTTTTTCCCAACCTCCATTTGTTCCGGGCGAATCTGAACATGGTACTGAAAATATCTTTCATACTCATTGAGAGTATTGTCATTGTTGATATCTTCAATATCAGGCAATGATGTGGCAGTGGTAGTGTAAGTCTGATTAGTGTTGACAGCGTCGGGAGAATTACCTTCGGTTCCGTTATACCTTTTATATCGGGTTAAAATATCTGCCGATTGCTGATCATAATCCGGGTCTCTGTAAAAACGGTAATTGTCACCCGCCGGATCATTCAGAGGAGAGAATGGGTCAGCCTCCATTGCCTGTTGTACGCCAGAGCTGAGCTTTGCTTTAAGTGCGTCCACATAATTTTTATAGGTGGGAAAAAGAAACTCTTTTTCAGTGGATAAACCATTGAGTCCAACGTCCTGTTTTGCCCGGGCACCAGCAGTGTTGTCGAAAGCAGTGACAGTTGATTGCGAACGGGGAACAACTCCCCAAATGGTTGTTTCGGTTTTTGTAGGATCGTCATCAATGGGAAGCCCATGTTCAAAGAACTTTTTTCCATCTTTCAAAATATCTTCACTGATGTCTCCAAGGTTGAAATATAAATCTCCTCCTTTATCTGTTCCATCACTGTAAATAAACGGATCCATCACCCAAAACTCAATGTATTCAATGTTTGAGGTCTCGAAGTCGGTAACATCAAGTCGTCGCATGATGCCGCCCCAACGGCTTTCAGGAGAAGTCAGATGACCTGTTGCGGGATCAATTCCATCTACATCAAGGTTATACGGGCCCCGTTCGGTAGGATAGTAGGACAGGTTCATGACCGTCAAACGGGTGGTGAGTGTCGATGGCGTTTCCCGGTTGGGGAAAAGTTCTGGTATCAATACCGTACGGGTATAATGATTGGACTGAGATTCGAGATTGTTTCTCAGGTTAGGGGGCGTGGAAGGTATGTTCTGATTGAGCACTGGATCCACATAATACCAGGATATCAATGCCCTGTTTTTCCCGTAGTCAATTTGATTACTGGTCGACTCGGTGAATTTAGACGGTGTACTCGCTAAATACCAGTTTACAGGATAATGGATGTCGAAACTGGTTTTTGTGGATTCAAAATCATCTAAATAAGCATATCCTGAAGCACCTACAACTTTGTGATGTCCGGGTAATAATTGTGCAAATTCAGCATTTACCGCCAAAGTTGAAGGAGCTGTCGCGTCAACGAAAGGTAATTTGTCGAGCATATTGGTAAGCCATTGCGATTGCCCTCTCCACGAAGTATTCATTCCCCATATCGTGTTGGAAATAGGTTCGTTACCGGTATTTACTTTCGTGGTTAGCGGCATTTCGGAGAGATGCATGATGGTACCACCAAGGCTGAAATCTTTGCTGAACTGATATTCCATGTGGGTTCCCAGCATGGTTTTACGTTGGAGACTAAACATCGACTGGTTCTCGAGTTTCACATCAACCTGTGTTCCCGATTCAATGATGGATTGGTTGATGATGCTTACAGTTCCCATCGTGTAGTCTACAATATAATCCACATTTTCGGTTAGGGTGGCACCTCCGGCTGTTACTGTCACTGAACCTCTCGGTACATTCATCGCATTCAACCGGATTTCTGAACCGCTGCTGGCTTTATATTCACCCTCAATCAGGAATTTGTTCTTTTCACTGAGTTCCTGAGCAACGACCTGAGTAGAATCATACAATTCCTGAAAAATATATTTCTCTGCCAGTTGATCATTCCCTATCATCTTTTTCAGGTGCGAACCAAAAGGCTCCAACACAGGGAACATGATTCTTCCTGAAGAAGAAAACGCTGTATAACCTTCCACATAGTCGAATTTTCCATCGGGATTATTGTCCTGTTTTAAATCCAACCGGTCGAGGTTCATTACGCGAAGCAACAGTTGATTTTTGATATTTCCTTCGGTCAGGTAACGCAGATTAGTTCCTATTGAATCGTTTCTGTAGACGATGTTCAAATCAAACTTTTCTTTCTGTATCTGCATGGCACCCAAATAGTAAACGTTCTTCATCATCAAATCCCAGATAGCCAGTTGTGGTGATTGTGCGGTTCCCTTGATTAATTTTACAATTAGCGCTTCCGGTGCCTGCACCTGGTCAGTTGAGAATTCACCAACCTGATAAACTTTTCCTCCCTGAGTATATTCATAGGCTATACCCAATACCTCATCTGGGTTCAGGGTGTTCCGTAACGAAAGTATTCCTAAGGCAGCATTGAATGTATATTCAGAAGGTTGCAGGCGACGGGCACTCTCAATTTTTTCATAATCTTCACCACCGTTGATTCCCAATCCGGAGAAAGCTTGTGAAAGTACGGCATTGGTTTGTTTGATGTCGCGGACTCCGTCGATATTTTTTACCTGCTCATAGAGTGTATTGGCATCGTTATAGGGAATTGTATTAGTGCTGGTAGGCTGCCAATGAGGATTGTCAATTCTTTCATTTTCACCTAAATCCATAAAAGCTACAATATTGCGTGCTTCATCATAATTGGCTCTTTTATTGGTGATCCACACTTCAATACGATTGACGGTAATGCCTGACGAGATAAAAGGTAACCGGCTCATTGCCGTTTCATAATTATTCCTGAAATAATGTCCGATGAAGAAATGTCTGTTAGCATCATAGTTGTCAATGCCAACCTCAAACTTGGTGGTTTGTGCTCCACCTTTTGAACTTACAGTTTGTGTCTCAGATTCCTGCTGTGAAGCGATTGCCGAAACGCTGAGTTTACCAAATTGTAAATCAGTACGCAATCCGAATAAAGCAGTACTTCCGGAGATCAGTGAACTGTTCAGTTGCATACTGACGTTACCAGCCTGGATGCTCCTGATGATGTCATCTTCATTACCTTTATAGTTGAGCTTCACCATCTTTTGGTCAAAATCAAAAGTCGACTCCGTGTTGTAGTTCATGTTGAAATTGACCTTGTCGCCTACCGATCCGGTAACATTCATCTGTATTTTTTCATCGAAATCGAACATGGTATTCGTGCGCATCCGTTCCGTCAGGGCCGGATTATCCAGTTTGTTGGTTTTTACTCCGAAAATCAGTTCTGCTGAACCCTGTGTTTTTATCTGAACACCGCCTGGTCCGAATATTTTGTCTGCCTTGCCTATGTCGAATTTAATATCGGTGATGGAAAATTTCTCTTCATTGTTTTTTTCAGCTTTAGCGTTCAATTCTTTCCAATACTGATTCAATTCATTTTTTGCTGAATAATCAATATATTCCTTTCCATTAAGGGTGAAGGGAGTGGTAATTTCGTTGTCGCCCACTTTTGTGCGCATCACATAGTTGCCCGAGTTGACATCATATTCTACTGTCGATTTTACATTTTCGGGCATGGGAGCATCCATAGGATACTTCCGGTTGATTTCTTCATAATCATTCAGAGAAGTTTTTTTTATATCGAAAACAGGAGTTTCCGTCTTTTCTTCCTCGGGCAATGCAGCTCGGCTAGGTTCCTGCGTAAGCATGGCAGGTTCGAATGCCGAGTTTAGGATTCCAAATACAGAACCCAGTACAACAAGGAAAAAGAGGGTAAGGAAAAATGTTTTTCGATGAATAACCATACTTTCTTGATAAATTTCCGTACGTAGGTTAAATACTTTTCAGGGCAAGTTTGATCAGTTGTTCAACTTTAATTTCGGGTTGAGCTTTCAAAATACTATCCACTGCTTTTTGAGAAATATTTGCGGCAAAACCCAGCATGATCAATGCAGAAACGGCCTCATCACGGGTTTCATTTGATACCTGTAGAAGTAAATTCTCAGTTCCGGTAGTAGCAATGTTCAGTTTAAGGATTTTATCTTTCAGATCAACAATGATACGCTGGGCGGTTTTTGCTCCGATTCCTTTAATAGAACTGAGTGCCACAGCATTCTCTGTCGCAATCATCTGTTGAATTTCAGGTGCGGAATAGGACGACATAATCATTCGTGCCGTATTTGCTCCGATCCCCGAAACTGAAATAAGCATCAGAAATAACTGACGGTCGGCAGGTTGAAGAAATCCGAATAAACTATGTGCATCTTCCCGTATCACCTCATATACAAATAATTTTGCATTTTTTTGACCGTTCAAAGTAGAATATGCCGGGAGTGATATGTTGATAAAATATCCGATACCACCAGTTTCGAGAACAGCATAAGTAGGATTTAATTCTGTAATTTCACCTTTTATGTAATCAATCATGTTATTCTTCTTTTTTGAAAATATAAACTCACAAAAGTAAAAAAAATAATCGGCTCATGAAAACCAGTCTTTCGCCCTCGTAATGCGCCATTCTTAATCATCTTAACGGAGTTTTGTTTAGTCTCAATAACGGTTAAAAACAATAAAAAGTACAATATGACAGTCAAATAACTTAAAATTTATGTTAAAAAACTATGAGATTACAGAACATAGTCAGTCGTGTATTGTTTCCATGATATTAAAGTAAGCTTATTAACAAATAGTAAAACAACAATTTATGAAAAAACTATCATTCTTCCTGTTTTTAATGATACTTGTTGCAAGTAGCTCATTATTGGCGCAATACAAACTTCCGAAACTCAATTATGGTTACGCCGATCTGGAGCCTTATATTGACAGCACGACTATGCGGATTCATTACAACAACCATCATGCAGCTTATACCAATAATCTGAATGCTACTTTGCAGAAATACCCGGAGTTATTTAAAAAAGATATTGTGGAGGTATTTCAGAATTTCAATGAAATTCCTGCAGATATTCAAACAGCCGTTCGTAATAATGGAGGAGGTTATTATAACCATCTGTTATTCTGGTCGATGTTGACTCCTGCGACAAAAAGTAAAATGACTCCGGCGGTTGAAAAGGCACTGACAAAAAACTTCGGTTCCGTGGATAAATTCAAGGAAGCTTTTGAGAAAGCAGCTATGACGCGCTTTGGTTCAGGTTGGGCCTGGCTCATCAAAGATGCTAAAGGTAATCTGAAGATTACTTCAACGGCTAATCAGGATAATCCGCTGATGTCTTTTGCTGAGGAAAAGGGTACGCCCTTACTGGCTTTAGATGTTTGGGAACACGCTTATTACCTGAAGTATCAGTCGAAACGTGCTGATTATACAAAAGCTTTCTGGAGCGTGGTGAACTGGGAAAAAGTTGAAGAGTTAATGAAATAAGTATATCTGCTAGCCGATTAAATAAGCCAGTCCGTTGTTTACATTTTCATACAACACCTTGATCTGGTTATTCTCACACATTTGTCTGAATGATTCTCTTACATTCTTAAAATCATTGTGGATAGGGCAGGGATGTGTTTCCGAACACTTGCTCAGCCCTAATCCACAGTGATTAAATACTTCCTTTCCATCTATCGCTTCAACGATTGTAATGATAGGTTGAGATGTTTGCTCAGTGGTAATGTAAAATCCTCCTCCGGGTCCTTTCGCACTTTTTATCACATCATTTTTTACCAGTTTCTGCAGGAGTTTTCCCACGGTATGTTCATTCTCATTGATAAATTTTGCAATCTCATGAATGCCGGGTTTTTCTCCGGATTCTGATTTAGATCCCAGATATACAACTGCTTTGATGGAGGCTTTACAACTTAAACTAAGCATTTTTGATCAATCTTAATTAACTTTTTATTGCTCCGATAAGTAAGATGCTTTCCATATCCGAGTTGTTCATGATGGCATGCTTTTCATTTTTTGGGAAGATATAAAACTCATCAGGATTTGTTGAAAATAATTCGGGTCCGATTTTTATATCCGGATTTCCTGCCAATACGTAGGCATATTCGGTTTTATCCGGATGTGAATGTTCAGGATAGGACGCATAAGGTGCCAGACGTACCATTTTGAAGCCCCCGTTATCCATCAATATCAGTTCTTTGCTCGAAACATTTTTTACGGCACTTTCTATCCAGTCTGTTTCGTCGGGTAATATTCGTCTTTTCATATGCTTCTGTTATCTTAATTCTTCCTCCAGTGCTAACGCTTTTGGAAAGAGTATATTGTTTTCTAAATGTATATGCAAATGTAAATCATCTTCAAATTCTTCAAGTAACCTGTAGTATAGATTATAACTTCCACAGGCGTCCTCCGGCAATGTGTATCCTGAGCTTAACACCTCAATCTCACTAAAATATTCTCCCACCTTTTCGTGTTCGGCAGTCATCACATTGATAGGATCAAGCACGGTTCCGGCATTAGCGTCCGGTTTGCCTCCGCTGTTGCTCAGTGATATCAATTTCTTCACGTAAGGAAATAACACATTTTCTTCCTTTATCATGTGAGCCGATAATTCAGCATCAATGTCGAGCACCAACTGATAAATCCGTTCCAGTTCAGCATGCTGATGTCCGTGCCTTCTGTATACTTTCTCAGCGTAGAACTTCAGGTCCGGTAATCTTTTCCTTACAAAACTATGGTGTGTATTCACAATATAATCTGCCAGAAAATCAAGGCTCCATTCATCATAGGGTAGCGGACGAGCTGTTGATGCACTGCCTGTTTCCAACAATTCTTTTTCAACAAGCGCAGGGTTCAGTCCTTTTTCTGAACAGGCCTGTTTTACCGTTTTCTTTCCGCCGCAGCAGAAGTCTAATCCGAATTTCTTAAAGACCAGCGCTTTTCGTAAATCTTTTACAGCTATCTCTCCCAAAGTTTCGTCCTGAATATTACTCTCTTTTTTTGAGATTCTGATTTTGTACCATTCCGGCCCTTTTTCAAGATACTCCCAACCGAAAGTATCACCAAATTCACTTATAAACTGACTCCTTAATGGGAGAGGATCGTGATCGTTGAGTAGTATGAAACTTGCCCCTTTGTCCAAAGCATTGAACTGACCGAAAATAGTCGCATGCTTTTCAGATGGATGTAATAGCGTGGCATCCAGTATGTTTTCTGTTTTTGTATTCATCATCTTGATTGTTTAATTTGATTAATATTGCGACAAAGATAATGAATATCCGGATAATAAAAGTAATTTAATACTTTTATTGTGTTAATAAATTGTAATTATTACAAGATGTCTTATTATGGCAATTATTGTAATTTAAATCTTACCCTCCATCTCCCATTTTCATAATCATGGCTGATAATCTCAAACTTCCCTATTTCAGAAGTGTTTTCGACATGCTGACCGATGCAGGCGCAGGCATCATAATCGCCGATGCGGATAATGCGGAGAGTGTCAGAGGCTTCTGCTGATAATTTTGACAAATCGACAATTTTAGCAGCTTCTTCACGGGGCATAAGTTCTTCGTAAACCGGAAGGTGACGATCAATTACCTCGTTCACCATCTTTTGAATTTCAATCACCTGCTCTTCCGAAGGAGCTTCTGGCAGGTAGTAATCGCATTTTGATTTTTTCTTTTCTATATGAGCGTTAGCTGACCTTCCGCAGCCAAAAATGCGTACCATCGTTTGATTAAGTATATGTTCTGCCGAATGCATAGGTCGATGGTAATCTTTCTTTGCATCGTTTAAAATGATATCTTCCATGAAATTATTTTTTCACAAAGATAAAATAAATATTAGCATTATGGCGGATACTAATTATCATTTAGACTAATGGCAGAGAAGAAACAGAAACTGATTGTTTGTTGATTTTCAGGTGAATATAGAATGACTCAGGGTGGTTTAATTATGTGAGATTCTATGAAAATTTATTGAAGGTTATTTGGAAAAACTACAGTTTTTTGTTCCCGGGCAGATTTTAACGCTGCCTCCAGGATTTTTACTGTCAAAACATTATTCTCAAGAGAATAAAGGCTATATGGAGAAGGGCTAATAACACCACAGATTACATCGTGAAAATAAGAGAAAGGATCTTCATATACACCGCTTTCTGCAGCATTTGTTATAATGTGCTTTTCAGGTGTGTTTCTGTTGTTTTTCATACGCATATTGTAATTATCAGCGGCAATAATATATCCTGAATCACCATAAATTTCAATATCTTTACGGTTAAATGTCCAGTTCCATGACGCCTGGATAATGCAGTTGGTACCCGGATAATTGATAATAATTGTAGCATCATCATCAACCAATGGGTAATTTTGTGGTTTATACTGTCTGGTGATTGCAGTAACGGAAAGAGGTTCGTGATTCTTCATTATAGCTGTTGCCAGATTGGCACCATAACAACCGAAATCAAATAAAGCACCTGCGCCATTTTTTTTGGGATCAGTGAGCCATTCAAGAAAATATGGATCGCATCCTATTTCTTTTGGCCCCTGATGACCGGCGTTTACAATAATTTTCTTTATATTACCCACATACTTCTGTTCCCTTATCATATTAAATGCGCTGGCAATAGAGGGATACCATGAAGTCTCATAATCTGTAAGGAGCTTAATGTTGTGTTTGTTTGCAAGATATTTCATTCTTTCGGCCTGAGCAACAGTTGTAGCTAAAGGCTTCTCCACCATAACATGGATTCCTCTAGGTGCTGCAGCTTCTATAACTTTCAGGTGATCGTACACAGAACCAAAAGCAACAACAGCTTCAGGCTTAACTTTGTCAAACATTTTTTCCATATTATCATAAATCAGATCTTTGCTGAACCCGAATTTTTTTGAGAGACTAAGGGCAAGTTCTTTGTTGGGTTCATAAACACCTGCCAATATGAAATCTTTTTTAGGTTCCCGGTTTAATATAAACACAATATGACCATGTGACATTCCTGCAATAACCAATTTCATTGGATTTTTTGAAACAGGAGTCTGTGCTACAATTGTTATTACAGTTAACAGACTACATATGAGTGTGATGAAGAAATGTCTTATCATATTCGTTAAATAAGAGAATAGGATTATAGTTTAATTTTTTTTGGCAGATTGGATATTTCGATGTATTCGTGAGACAGACTATCCGAATATACTTTTACTATCCTGAAGCCGGATTTTGCCTGTCCTAACTGCTTTCCGACAGCAGAAGTAGTAATCATATCCACACTTTTATAAGAACTTTCGGCGTTGTTGTGATAATGACCTGAGAAGATGGCTTTGACATTATTATCAACGAATAAATCCATATATAATTTTCTTTTTTGCAATGGTATATTTGAATAGTTGTCTTTTTCATCTATATCCCGTATAAAGAATGGATGATGTGTAAATACAATCCGACGAAGGTTTTGCGGATTCGATTCTAAGTTCTTTTTTAGCCAGTGAAACTGAATATCTTCATTTTCATTTTCAGAATTGATATAACAACTATTGATACCAATAAACTGTATGTTTTTATGGATGAAGTTGAACTTGTCGTTTTCATAATGCCGGAAATAAAATTCAATATTTTTTTCAGTTGGTTTTTGGCCCATATCGTGGTTTCCCGGAATCATGTACACAGGGATGTTTTTGTTTATCGATGAGGTAATTCTTTTATAAACATTAATTTGAAAAGTGTCTGAACGATTATTAACGAAGTCACCTGTAATCACGACAAAATCCGGTTTTATTTTGTTGATGAAACGAACAGTTTTGGTATAAAGTGCTATCTCGTCATCACAATTTTGATTCGCACTTATAAAACCCATCTGCATGTCGGTTAACTGCACAAAGAAGAAAGGCTTTTGTTTTGATTTGCCTAAACTCAATTGAGTGAAGCTTAACAAAGTTACACACACTAATAATTTGAGTATTTTGTCCATAGTATGTATGTTATATAGTATGAAACACCACCGGATGTTTTCTTTTCCGGTGGTGGTCATGTAAAATTAATAATAATTTTATGGGTTAATTTTGAATTGCTTCTTGATAATGTCGAGATAAGCCGTTCCATATTTTTCAGATGGTTCAATCTGACTGTCGTACTGCCAGAAGTTCCAGGATGAAATCAATATCAGATTGCTCACGTCGGCATTCCATTTCGCTATTGTACAAAATTTATTAAAGAATTCTTCTGTCCTTGGTAAATAGGGCATGTAATAAGGTGAAATTGCATTTGCATTACCCAGATTTGCGTTCCATGCAGGACTGATATTAGGTACATATTGAGTTCCCCATTGGTTGAACCAGTTTTTGGAATACTTCCAGTTCTGATCTACCAGAGGATGAAAAGAATAAACTCTGTTAAAGTCGTTTACATCAATTTCCACATATCTCGCATGATATACAGCGTCTACTGTCTTTTTAAGTAAATACTCATATCGTGCCGGTGGTGACCACCTTTCCTGTTGTCCTACAATGAACAATTCATATCCTGTGGCATCTTTCACTTCTTTACGAAGTCGGGCAAAAAAGGCCACTGCGTTACCGCTGTAAAGTCTGTAGGCATTCGGGATATAAATCAAAGGTTTTCCATCCACTTTCATGATTCTGCTATCATTATAAAATGAAGAAAGACATTCAACAAAATCTTTGATCATAGCATCCGCAGCAGTAATGCTGCCAGCCATTTTCTTCTCAACTATCATGCTACTGTCTCTTTTGCTTGGAGCTTCTGCCCCAAGCAAAGTGGTGCCAAAATCATATTTAAGAGCAAATTTTAATTCTCCGATTTCGGGTGATGCTTTTACCTTTTCAATATTGATTGAGTCGGAAGTAAATGATGAAACGAAATTTGTGTCATTTGCTAATCCCACGCTTGGAGGAGTTGAACTCATGTATTTTGGACGGCATGATAAAAGAACATAATCGATTTTGGCCTGATTCATCCAGCGTAAATGCATATCCAGAATTCTTTCAGTACTATCAGCGTTTAAATTGAATACGCTGCTGTATTTTCCTGCCACCGGAGGTGAACTGAAGAGTTCTATTACGTTTTCATTCGAACCATAGCTGCTGACACTATAAAGGTATTCTACTCCTACCGCATAATTTTTGGTCACTGTTTGAAACTCAGGGATCGGATAATTCAGGAAATGATCATCGATTGTCGGTCCTTCAGGCTGACAGGCTGTAAAGAAAAGGAGTACACCGATTCCGGATAATAAATATTTAATGTGTTTCATGTGTGTTCTTTTTGAGTTTCAAAATTAATTAATTACTTCAATAAACAACCATGGAATTCCTTTCGGATCCAAATCGTCAACTATGGTCGTATATTCTTTACCTTCGCGGGCATACCAGTTTTTAAAAGCGGTATTGTTAAATACTATTTTCAGTTGTAATAATTCGTCTATGGTTTTTCTGTTGTATGGTGTAGCCATTTTCAGATAAGTAGGCAAAATGTCCCCACTAGTTCCCAGTTTCTGAACTGCATCGAGGTATGCATCATTGTTGTATAAAATTTCATCCGGCGGATATTGCATTCGTTCAGGCATGTTGGCAATTTTTCCCTGACCACCGGTGATAAGGTTTCCCGGATTCATGTGCACTGGTAAATTTAACAGACGGGTACGACGGATATAACACCAGGCATCGTGTCCGCCATGGAAATAACCGGCAACCCATCGTTGTGCAATAATTTGATGAAGAGGATCACTACTGATATTAGCATCGGACATTGATATAAAATCGGGGAAAGCATCCGTGCGTCCAACGCCCCATTTTACTCCTTTTTGAGAGCGGTATTTCAACGCATCAGCCTGAGTTAATTCATATTGCTGAAAAGACGCATCAATTCCGGCATTATAATATTCCTCGATGGTTTTGGAACCTCCCCAACCTATCAGTTTTGCTTCAGCCTGCATAAAACAAACATCGGCATACCATATTGCATTGATTGCTCCATCTGCTTTCAGAAAAGAACTGTTAACCAGTGAAAACTGTGTTGATGATAGCATACGCAGGGGATTGGCCTGGCTTGATTGTAAACTGCTTTCTTCGAGTCCGGCAAAAGTGTTGGCTGATGATACCGGCCGACCGTTGTAAGGTATTGAATATCTCACTGCCGCCCGTACCGTAAAACTTTCATCCCAATAAACGGTATCAATAAATGAAAACTCCGCTTCAGTGGGTGCAGCATATTTGGTCATTCGGGGATCTTTATATGAACGTTGATACACAAACATCATATGCGAATAGGCTGGTTTTGAGGAAGGATCGGATAGAGTATATACGAACCTGTTATAATAATCAGAGTATTCGGTAATTGATGATCCTTTCCATTTTAAATAGATATTTTCAGTATTTGATGAAACCAGATATGATTCATTTTTGATTGCCTCTTTTCCGTGCAACTCTGCTTCTTCAGGCACTGCATGTTGAACCTCAAGGGCAATTTTAAGACGAAGAGTGTTTGCAAATTTCTTCCATTTTTCGATACTACCATCTGCAAAAACAAGATCCTGTCCGAACTTGTCTTTTGTTGGATCGAGTCCGTTAAAAGAATCTGTCAGTCTACGCAAAATATCACGGTAGATGAAATCTTCGCTGTCGTATTTTAAACTTGTGATATCCATCCGGCATGCGTCGGTATAAGGCATCCCTCCAAAAGTGGAAGCACCGATAAAAAACATGTAACATTCCCATATTTGAGCAATCAGGACGCGGTTTTCATAACCCGGAGTGTTCGAATAGGTATTTTGAATAGTCTTCAGAAAATACATTGTAGCATAAAAATCTCTCCAAATTCCGTTGACATCAGATGAACTCGAGCCATAACGTGCCATATCGCCACTGCCCATGGCTACCTGATGAGTATAAGGCCAATACATCTTACGGTTTAAATCAACCATTAGTGACATACTACGTTTTACGGCGGTTGCCATCAGATTTTCAGGTTGCACTTTGGTGAACTCATGGGGATTGGTATTTATGTCTTCAAATCCATCTGTACAGCCTGTTAGTAATGCAATTGTGAATGCCGCCAGAATAATATTCTTGATTGTTTTATTATATATAGTTTTCATTTCTTACGACTTAAAATGATTAGAATGAGATTTTAAAATCAAATCCGTAATAGGCTGCCGGGAGGGCGAAAGCTGATTCAATGCCCTGATCATTTCCGGTTGAAGCAGTTGCTTGTGGGTCGATACCAAAAGGTGTGTTTTGATATAATGTCCATAAGTTCCTTGCGACAAAAGCAATATTAATGCTTTTAACCGGAGTGTTAAGTAACATTTTCGTCGGCAGTTTATATCCGATTGAAACTTCACGTATTTTAATAAAAGAGGCGTCATAAAGAAATGCACCGGTTCTTCTGGAGGCTTGCTCCCAATATGTTTGTGCTGACAAATACTGAGTGTTTTCACCTCTGTATTCATATTCACCTGTTTCGGTATTCAATGCATAAAGTCTGCCCGGGAAAATACCCCCTTTTACACGTTCTGTGTCAGAATAGGGAAGACCTGTTATTGTATTGATGCCGTTTAGTTCGTTTGCATCTTCTTTAAGAACTAAATAACTGAATGAATATTCATCCCTGAATTGTAAAGAACGAAGAGAATTCCCCTGATCAACGCCAGTGTAATCAGAGGCAGAGAAAAGCATTCCTCCGTATTTGAAGTCCATCATGACATTGATATCAAAATTTTTCAAACGGAAATTATTTGCTAATGAGCCAGTGAACTTCGGTTGAATATTTCCCAGATATTGATTGTTGGTACTGATAGGTCTTCCATCCATGCCAATCATTTGTACGCCATCAGCGTCGCGGCGAACGTCGGTACCTCTTATGACACCGTATGGATGTCCTTCTTCAGCATTTATTGTGACAGATCCCCATCCACCTAACTGAAGCGAAGATACACCGTCCATAATGGATACAACTAAGTTTTTGTTATGTGCCCAGTTTAATGCAACGTCCCAGGAGAAGATGTTTTTAACCTGAATGGGGCGGGCAGTTAAAGCGATCTCAACCCCTTTGTTCTGAATTTCTCCTGTGTTATACATCCTGTCAGTAAATCCTGTACTGGTCGAAACTTTTGCACTAACGATCTGGTCAATCGATCTTGTGAAATAATAGGAAGCATCGATTGATATCCGGCTTTTGAAAAGGCGAATATCAGCACCGACTTCGGTAGAATATGTTGTTTCAGGCCGTAGATATGGATTTTTTAATTTGGTGCCGACAGTGAAAAGCGGAACTCCATTGAATAATATATCCTGATTGAAATTATTTACCAACTGATTAAAACCGGTTCCATTGCCGACTTTTGCCCATGATGCACGTAATTTGGCAAAAGTAAAGACGTTTTCCGGCAAATGGAACGCGTCGCTGACGATAAAGCTGCCACTTACAGAGGGATAGAAGAACGAAGCATTTTCGACAGGAAGAGTTGAGTTCCAGTCATTACGGCCCGTAACGTCAAAAAACAGCCAGCTTTTATATCCTAAACTTACCTGGCCGTAAAGACTTTCACGGCGACTTCTTTCAAGTGATTCCCTTACGTTGGGAGCTTCGGCTGCATTTGCCAGGCTGGCCATATTGTGAACAATCAGTTTATCAACCGAAGCATTTATCTGGTACATAGAATTGTCGCGCCAGCTTCCACCAAAATTAGCATTAACCGAATAATTGTTAAAGAAAGTTTTATTGTAGGTTAACAATCCTTCATATTGATAGTTGTCGATATTACGACTAAAATTTGTATATCTTCCATAAGGAGCCCACAAAGAACCTTTGTTGGTGAAATCGAAGCCATTACTTCCCTGAGAGTCAATTGATCCACGCAGGATAAACTGGAGTTCCTTGTTGATGTTGAAAACAACGTTCAGGTTAGCCAATAACCATTCTTTTTCATCGGCATTCCAACATTCGTACATCGACCAATAAGGATTAATAAATCCGGCATCTGATGTCGTATAGCGTAATGCATCGCCATTAGCGTCCTTCCATGGAATTAATTCAGATAAGGACATGTCGCGAGGGAAAAAAAGATAGGCCCGCATTGGATTTCGGTCACTCCATCCGCCGTATGGTCTGTCTTTGATATTATCGATGGTATATCTTACAGTGGCATCTGCTTGTATATATTTGTTGATAGTGTAGTTGCTTCTGAGTGAAAAGTTGTGACGGCTACGAAGATTTGCATCTTTTAATACATCAGTACTTGATGTATTGGTATACGAAAACCTGAAACCGGACACTTCATTGGATTTACTGATAGAAATGTTATTAGTGGTTTGTAAAGCTGTTTGATAAAAATCTATAACGTTATTCGGATTTGGTTCATACCATTTCATCTCTCCATTACGTCCCTTAACTTTAAAAGTTCCTATCATTGGAATACCCCATGATTTTCCACGATAAGGAAGCATAAGTGATACATTTGGTTGGGTCAGGTCACGGTATGTGTTGTTTTCACCAAGCCTGAACGACTGGCCACCTCCGTATATATTCTGGAACTCGGGATATTGATATATCGTGTTCCACATCATATTTAAACCATAGCTAACGCCCAGTTCTTTGCTTATTTTTGCTTTTTTTGTTGTAATTAAGATTACGCCATTTGCAGCATCAGATCCATACAAAGCAGCAGCATTGGCACCTTTCAGGACTTCCATGCTTTCAATATCGTCAGGGTTGATGTTAGAAGCAATGTTTCCATAGTCGAGGTCACCTTGTTGTCCCATATCGTTTTGAATAATTACACCATCGACAACGAATAAAGGTTGATTATTGCCTGTTAACGATTTGCTGCCGCGGATCTCGATGCGCGTAGAACCTGTTGCTGAGGCACCTGCGATAACGTTTACACCGGCAACTTTCCCTGCCAGCATATTAGTTAGGTTAGCACTTCTTGTTTGAGTCATTGATTCGACTTCCACACTTTGGCGTGCATATCCGAGCGATTTGGATTCACGGTTAATACCTAGCGCAGTTACTACAACTTCGTTAATCATAGTGGAGGTTTCGTTTAATGTAATGTTGAGGGTTGTTCCCTGCGAAACTTCAACTTCCTTTGATTCATAACCCACCATGGAAAAAACGAGAGTAGTCTTACCTTGCTTCGTGATCCGGATTGTAAAATGTCCGGAAATATCAGTAACAACACCTTGGTTTGTCCCTTTTATTATGACATTAACTCCGGGTAATGGAGACTTGTCCGAAGCTTCAATAACCGACCCCTGAACGACATATGCACTTTGCGCAACTACCATTGAAACAGTAAACACACTTAAAAGTGCGATTAGCATAATTTTAATGTTCTTCATGTAAAGAAATAATTTATTGATGTGTGTTTTTCAAAACAGAATAGAGAGCGGTCCGGTGATAAGCCGGAACCGCTGATGTTGAAAAATTATAGGATTATTTTTTTATACTTACCACCTATACTGACGATATATAATTGTCCTTTCTCAAGTCTAAAAGTTGATACTCCTTTCTCAATATTTTCTTTTACGTAGATTTTTCCTGTAACATCTGAAATTATTATTCTTTGTGATTCGGGAGAATCAATCTTAATAAATCCGTTTTGAACAGAAACATAATTTAAGTCGTTTTTAGGAGATTTGATTCCGGTGGCTCCCGACATTCCTTTTAATTTGACTGTTTTTGAAACCCCTGTTCCAGTTAATGTAAAATCTTTCTCAAATACACCTTCTTCTGTTGGTGAAAAAGTAACATCAACAGTTGTGTTGAATTCATTAAAAACACCGGAAATTGAAGTTTTGCTTAATGAAAATGGAGCAGAAGTTGCTGCGCTAAGCGTTCCTGTAACTTTGCTGGCGAGTATTTGGATTGTTTCTGTTTTACTTCCACCAATAGGTACTTCACCAAAATCTATATCGCTGTAGCTGTTAAAGATAGTAGGACCCGTTGCAACCTTGTATCCCTTAATGAAGATGTTGTCGACCCTGATCTGAGTTCCGGTATTCCATGCCGTCTGCCAGTTGGTAAGTGCATTTGGATCCGGATCATCCAAAACAAAAGTCGGAGGGCCGAACAACCAACGTACATCAATGTTTACTTTTCCATTTGCTTCGGCAGGTAATTTAATATCTTTTACCTGTTCAGTGTTAATTTCTGTTTCGCTAACGTGGGTTACATCAAAAATCTTTTTTGGAGTTATATTAGTCCATGGGCCATCTCCAATTCTGTATTGAAGTGTAAACGAAAATTGGTAGCTTGATGAAGTTCCACTTGTTGCATGACTTGATGTGATAGATATGTTAAACAAGCCTGTTGTGGAGAAAGATGCCTGAAAATACCGGTCAAGTCCTTCCAGATTGTTCCAGCCTGAATTACAACGTACATAACCTGCTTTTGACGGAGTTGACCATTTACGGCTTACAGTTAAGACTTCAGGATCAAACATCTGTTCTGTACCAAATTTTGCAGTTTCCTTTTGCAGTCCATCATCAGGTAAGATGAAAGCATCTACAAATTGCCCTTCGGGCACTCCGGTGGCTCCACCACCCAACCATTTGTCAAATGTCCATGCAGCAATTGTCTGCTGATCCTGTGCTGAAACCTGTAAGGTAAACAGACCAGTTACAAAAATAAATAATAGTTTTCTCATGATACAAGCAATTTAATAGTTTGTTAATGATGCAAAATAAGATAAACGGAATTAAAAATCTATTAATATAAGATTAATATCCGATCTTTTTAAAAGAATTTCTAAAATATTACTTTAAAAGCTTTTCCATTTATGTTTACAATATAAACTCCGGCACCGGAAAGTTCAACTTCATAACTGGAGGGTAATGAATTTATTTCTTTTATTTTTGATCCAGAGGTTGAATATATTACAGCATTTAAGCCCTCTGCTCCGCGGATATTGATTTTATTATCGGTTGTGAAAACTTTTATTGAATTATTTTCACGATCATTCAAACCAGATACCGGACCCGTTTCTTTTTCAATTCCAGAAAGAATGATGGCGTCAATGCGAACCTGAACTCCAGCGGCTTGTGTGGGAACTGTCATTAAGTATCGAATTTCTATCTTATCTTGATCGCTACACTCTTCAGGAAGTGTTGCAGGAGATTCAGGAGTTGGGCCGTCACCTATTGCTGTAGGATTGTTTAAAGTTACAGTTTTAGTGACATCGAATGGACCATAAAACTTTGTCCAGGCACCACTCTCTCCGATTTTATATTGAATTTCAAGTGTATATCCTGGTGTGGTTGTGGAGTTAGAATGTTTCGATGAGAGTTGAATGTTGGTATAACCTTTAGTATTCAATCCATATACCCACCAATATTTTTCAGGAGAGGCTGTGTTCCAGTTGGTAGAATAAACGTAATAACCAGTAGAAGTTGGCCATGAAAATCCTCTGCCGCTCCCTGATATATTTTCAGTAGCAAATAATGTCGTACTGGCTAAAATACCTCTGTCTGGAGCAACTGCAGTTGTTTTACTGGTTGTAGAAGCAGCAGCAGGTGTACACCAATCAAAGGTCCATTCAGCTAATGAAATACGTTCTGCCTGGCTATTTGCCAACAATGAAATGCTGCAAATAAATGTACTTGCCAAAATAAGTGTAATTTTTTTCATGATAGTAAAAATTTAATTGATTTATTGAATTTAATATAATATAGTATTTAATCTGATAGTTATCATTTTAGATTCTGTTTGTTAATTATTTACAATAACTTTCGCTACATAATTTCCTATTTGTATAAGATAAATACCTTTTGTTTCTAATGGAATTACCTGTACATGAGCCTTACCTATCACTGATTTTAACTTTACTCCTGTAACACTGTAAATATCAATATATAAACCTTCGGTGTCACTTACGGTGATTCCACTTTTCACTGGTTTTATCTGATAATCTTGTTTGGTGTTGTTGATTGTCTGAATACCGGTTGGTAATTGATATCCTTCTGCAACCACACGAAGATTGATGATTTTCGTTTCCACACCTCCTCCGCTGATAGTCAATCGTTCATTATATTCTCCTCCAACCGTTGGTGTGAAGCTAATTTCAACTGTTTCCACAACCGATTCTTTATCGGGAGTTAGTATCGTTTTGTTAAGGGTAAAAGGCTGTGCCACAGATAAAGTCAACGGGCCGGATAGTTTTTTTCCTGTAATGTCAACGAGGATGGATGTTGGCGTGTGTTTTTTTACATTGCAAATTGAATATGTGGAAAGTGATGTAACAAGTGAGGGCTGAGTAGGCTCTGGGTAACCTGTTACACGAACATTTTTTAACCGGTTCTGTGTATTCGTTTGTGCTTCATTGACACCATTGATTTTATAGTTACTTGTCAACCGAATCCGGAGTGAAATGATTGTATCTTCGCATTCGCGGGGCAACGGGTATGTTTTGGTTGCAAATCCCTGAGGCGACATCAATGTTCCCAGGCTTACCCATGTTTCGGCATTTTTTAAATGATATTCCACTTCGAAATCACGTGGTGCATTGCCAGACGAAGCACCCATATCAAACATAAATGCAAGGCTGTAATAGCCTGCGGTATTAACATTGTCTACCGTCCAGTATTTAGGTGTTTGATCAAACAGCCATCCTGTGGAAAAAACATAACCATTTTGCCCTGTGATTTTACGGCCTTCAGTGAAAAAAGTTGCAGTTTTGTTGGTCTCGTTACTTCCATCAGGCAAAACAGGAGCAGTGGCATAATCGTATGAGGTTGTAATACCAACCGTCGATCGAAAATCCCATAAAACAAGATCTTCAGCTGTTTGTGCCATCGATAAGTATGTAAAACCGGCCAGTAAGTATGCGAATATATATTTATTAGCTTTCATGTTAGTTTTTCATTTTTTTTGATTATTTGTATCCCTCATTTAAATCTACTCCTCCCAAAATGTAATTCTGTTTGATGTTTGTTGGGAAATATTGTTTGAGATAGGGCGAATAAGTTAATACTTCCATGGTTTTTTCATCGAGGTTGATGTCAATTAACCGCAGATAGCCATTCTTACCTCCATCTGTAAGGACATTTACCTGATTCTGATAGTTTTGGAGTATGTTGTAAACTTTGTTGCCATGATCGCCGTAATTCACCAGTTTGGCAGTTCCTGTCCCAAGTACATGACCGGAAAAAGTGGCAAAAATGTTTTTGTGTTTTCTTACCAGTTTTTCCCATAACATAGCTCCTGTGTTGATAACTGATTCGGGGTGAGCAGGATCATTGGCCAGACTATCATAAGGCGCCGGAGCAAAACTTCGCCAATTGATGGTATTCATAATCGCATCCTGCGTACAGTCTTCGGCTACTGTACCGTAATTCATGTAATTATGTGTCAGAATAATAACCAGTTTTTCAGGATTCGCTGCAATGACATTATTTGCCCATGCAACAATCAGATCATTTGGACAATGTTCGAGACATACAACCATAAATTCTTTTCCACTAGCTTGAAAAAAATGGTAGCTGTTATCAATTTTGTCGGGTTCAAATGTTCCGGCTAAACCTGTAAATGAAGAAAGAGGAAAGGCGGCATTGCATGCAGTGGATACGCGCGAATCGGCAGTGGCATTAATTGCGGTGTTTAAAGATATCCTCATGTCATGGTTGCCTAAGCAAAATGTGTAAGGCAGACCGGCAACCGTTAATTTGTCGAAATTCTTTTTTGCAAGTGCCCACTGTGAAGTATTGCTACTGCTTTCCACAACATCTCCCACGTGTAGTAAAAAGTCGAATTGAGGCGCGTTTGCTGCTATCCAGTCAAATTGAGATTCTAATACTTCGGGATACAAATTTGCATTGTTTTGTGTGTCGGGGACTACCACAAAACGAATCCTGTTTTGGGCTGACAATTCCAATAGTATGATGGGAGCCAGTAAGAGCAGTAAGAGTTTGATTTGTTTCATATGGCTATAGTTTAAAAGTCTGGAAATTAATTGATATTTATTTTTTGTTGATAAATCATTTTATTAAAAATTTTTGTGAGAAACTTGTCTCAGATCCGGTATAATGAAGAATATACATCCCCTTAGATAAGGATAATGGAATATAGATCCTGTTATCATTCATTTGAACCTGATAGTTGAATATTTCTTTGCCGGTAAGAGTGAAAACTGATATTTTTCCTGACTGTAATGTCTCAAGACGCGATTGAAGTACCAGCTTGTTGTTTAAATTGTCATAATATATCAAAGCGGGCAAATCTTTCAATTCTGTTATTCCTGTTGCTGGTTGTAATACGATGGAGCCGGCACCCATTGCTTTGCGGTCGGCGTCGGTACGGATTATTGTAACAACCTGTCCTGATATTCCATCGACGATTACGCCTTCGGGTGTCAGTTCGGTGCCGAAATATCTTTCATCAAGTATTTTACCATATGATGGGGCACCATATGCAACTACATATGGGTTGCTGCAGAAAAGTCTGCCGGAAATACTTCCGGTGTATGATATTTTATACTTACCTTCTGATAGATATTCGCTCACAATTGTAGCTCCCCCCAGCGAGAATCTGTCGGATCTAACCGGAATAGATTGGGTTGTTGTTATTTCTTTTCTGAGCATCCTGGCTGCTTCTCCGGTCAACCAGAGATAGAAGTCGGAAGATAATCCGTCTAAAGTTTGAAATACACTGGCCGGATAATCACCAACGCGGGTAGTGTTAGGTTCATTGTTTCCATTAATATTATTCGGAGGATTGTTTGTGACTTTAAACAGCGCTGTTGCTTCATCAATTTCATCAAACATGGTAGCGTAAATTTGATCAACACCGCGACTAACAGCTGTTTCGAATTGTCTCCATATGAAGTTTCCCTTGTCGCGAGAGATGATGTTTGTACTCTTGCCCGAATCTCTGTAGGCCATATTGATCCACGAAAATCCCGGAAAAGCACAGGGCATATATTCTACTCCGTTATTCTGACACCAAAATAAATCTCCCTGGATTTGAGAGCCAAACGATGTCATGCTGTTAACTGAGCTGATACGGCCGACTAACCAAGGGTTTACAACATCAGCCATCCGAATGATGTCGAACAAAAAATCATCAATAAAAGGTTGATTGGTTTTACTTCTCCAGGTGTAGTTTACTCCCAGCAGAACTGTGCATCCTCCATATTCCGGATCATCTTTGAAAAATCTGACCAATCTGCGTATGGCATCCATGGAATAGGCTGTTGTTGGCGAAGTAACCGTATCATGACGGCCATCATTAAAACCTACGCCCCAAAGGCATACCAAAGGTTTTCCTTTATGATACAGATAAGGTTGGTCATCACCATTACTAGTTATCTTGAAATTATCAACAATTCTTTTCCAGTCATTTTTTACAACAGTCGTGTCGGATGATTTCATACTCGTCATATCGTACATGACACACATAGCCCTGTTGTATTTTTTTGCAGCTTTTAATGTATGTACAAGTACCGTGTCGTTAAAATTTCTGAGTGAACCGCTGTTACGCACATTTGTGACAAAACGTTGCAAAATAACGCCATCGATTCCATATTCTTCCATCCATCTGAAATGTAACAAAGAAGTATTCATATTATAAGAAGAAAAAACAGTGGCTTTGGTGCCATCAGGATTTGTGAAAGCTGTTGTATATTGTTCATTTGCAGGATATTCTCTCATGTCGGGCCACATGTCAATGCTGCAGGCTCCGGGTTCAAATGCCTGTCCTAATCTTTGAGTACTTATTGAGTAATGTTTCCAACTTTGACTTGCTCCATCGGTAGGTGTGGCAAACCATCCCTGATAACCTGTTAGTATCTTTCCGTTCAGTGTTGTATGGGCAGATGTTGCCCCATGCCGGGTGTTTCCCGACATGTTAAGCGTTAAAATTAAAGAGAATAATAAAATTGTGTTTTTAAGACTAATCATCATATTGTTGTTCATCTTCTATTGTTATGGAATGAATAATTTAACTGAGAAAGTTTCGTGCAATGATCTCACACGGACAATATATATCCCTCTGGCAAGTAATGGTACAGGAAGAATCTCTGCGTTTGATGCAGATGCAACCATTTGTGCTTCGGCGTTGTAAACTTCAATGCGGTCAGCTCTGAGATCATTCAGTTTGATTTCTTTCCCTATCTGATCAAAAAAGAGTTTATTCACGTCATATGAAGGATGATTTATACCGGTTTCCGGTTCTGTGTTTCTCACCACTTTTATATTATCATATAGAGATGATTGCCCGGTATCATTTACAGTATAAGTTGCAATAAAAATGGTGTCGGTAGTAATTTTTACATCGCTGAAAGTAGGTTCACCTGTCTGACCGTATTTTCCTGAAAAAAGATTCCAGTAATTTGGAATACCCGTTGCTGATGCTTTAGAGTCCATTTCGGCTTTGGTGAGAGGTGTATATTTCTTTTTTCCTGCCGAATTGTTTAAGACAAACAAAGTGCCGCCGTTAACATCAAACACACCACCCTGTTTGCCGGTCATGTTTGATGGATTAGATACAGGAACATTCTCTACCATGGATACTCCCGACGCGATTAAAGTTTTGTCGGCGTGTTTTACCGGCCCGATAACCTCATAAACATGAGAATGACCGTGTAATGCAAGATCAATCCGGTGTTTATTCATGTAATAGGAAAAGGCATTGCGGATATCTCTTGAGGTTGAACTGTCGTGATGCTGATTTCCACCTGTGTACAACGAGTTATGATAAAACATAATTCTCCATTTTTTATCAGGATAAGCATTGATTTTACTTGTCATATATTGATCCAATGCCATATATAGCTTTGAACCGTAATCCTCGAAGTTAACAACAAAAATCAGAGCATCTCCCATAACAAATGAGTATGTCATACCCGGCATGGTAGAAGTAGCACTTAAATAATTCTGATCAAATTCTAAACTGGTGTTTACATGACGATGTAAATTCTGATTTGGGCTGATGTCGTGGTTCCCTGTTGTTAGTACCAAAGGTAACTTGCTAATGACATTACTCATTTTATCAAACCATTGTTCATATTCCCACTCACTGTTTTCTGTACCTTTTGTTTCAACCAGGTCTCCATTGACTAAAACAAATTCCGGATTTTGTACTTTTTCATAGGCAGATTCAAGAGTAGTTTTTGAGATATTAAAATTATCTTCTGTATTTGCCTGTGTGTCAGTGATGTATATGAAAGAGAAATCGTCTTTCCCGGTTTTTGCAGTTTTGAATGTGCGAATATCACTCCATGCTCCCTCTTTTCCGACACGATAAGAATAAACCGTGTTAGGTGTCAGATCATTAATAAGGGCTTTGTTGGAAGTATAAGAGCGTTTTGTACCTGATGGCAAACCAGATGCACTTGATACTGCCGAATTTCCTGAACCCAGATAGTTGGTGTTGAGGATATCAAGGGTAGTCGAATTTACAGTTATCAGTGGATTATCGAAATCAGCTTCAATTGCATTTGACTTTTGTACAATCTGTGCTTTACCTCCGTAGATATTAGCGTTTGTGTACCAAGCCAAACCGATTTGAGTTGCAGGATCTCCGTTAATAGCGGCATTTACACTATACGGTACATCTTTGCGCTGCATAGTTACTAGTATTGATTTCAATGCTTCCAGATTTGATGATGAAGCATTATTTTTTGCTTTTTTTAAAGCTACAAGCATCTTTGTCCAGTCAGGAACACTCCAGTCGACTTCGTTTAATGCTTCTGCATAAGGAATAGGGTCATTGATGTCGCCACCACCAGTGCCGGGTTCACCTTCAGCAGTAAGTGTGATATTGTCGATACGTGCCTGACCTGAGGGACTACCGGCATTAGTACAAAGTAAACGAAGCTGTAAGTTGCTCGTTCCTTCGCACTCTACTGGCAGGGCTTGTTTGTCGTAACCGATTGTCAGACCGTTGGTAGTCGTGGTTGATGTTACTGTTATGGGATTGCCAACCGGTGTCCAGTCACTTGTTTCGTTAATGCGGTATTGTAATTGAAAAGTAAATGCCGCAGAAGATGATGACGTAGCATGACCGGATGAAAATTGCAGTTTGGTCTGACCGATGGTATTTATACCGTTCATCTGATACCATGTTGTTCCATCGCTTGCCCATGACTTATTACAATAAACATAGTTTGTTGCCGAGGGTGCCGACCATGTGCGGGTAACCGGATCGGTACCGTTAAACATTTGCTCAGTGCCTAAAAGTGCAGTTGATTTTGAAACACCGGAATTGGCAGGATATGGAACATTGTTTAACTGACCTACAGGTAGCTGGCCTCCTGTCGTCAGGTCAGAAAAATCCCATGTTGCCAGATCAATTCTGGCCTGAGAGAAAGACAAAATAATGCTTGTAAGAACAAAAACAAAGCAAAAAGTAAATTTTCTTAAAACCATAGTGCATATTTTTTTGTATTAAATCAGTATCTTTTTATTTACAATACCATCTTTACCAAAAACCCGGACGAGATAGATTCCATCACTTATATTGCTGACGGATAGTTTGTTTGAATAATTGTTTTTTGCGACTAAACTTCCTCTAAGGTCATACAGATGTATATGTTGCACATCCATTCCGGAAACTTTAATTTGGTGATTATCTTGTTCAAACGATATTTTTAATTCGTTGTTAATGACGTTATTTACAGATGTTGGCTTTTGCTTTGTGATTTTTATCTGATCAAATAAGTAAGTGTTTCCGGTTATGTTATTAATAGCATAGGTGGATATAAATATCGTGTCAGTAGTAACTTTTATATTGCTGAAAGTCGGTTCACCGGTTTGTCCGAATCGTCCGGTAAATAAACTCCAGTAGTTTGGTACTCCTGTTGTAGAGGAACTTGAATTCATGGACGATTGTGTGGTTGGAGAATATTTTTTTCTCGATGCTGAATTGTTAATAAAGTAAAACGTGCCAGAACTTACATCAAACGTGCCTCCTGATTTACCGTTCATGTTCGACTGAACAACTACAGGAGCATTTCTTACATTTTGAACTGAACCGGGAACAACAGTTTTTGTAAGATTATCAACTGGGCCAATAGCGTTATATACGTGATCATGTCCCTGGATTGACAAATCAATTTTTAAACTGTGATAATAGGGGAGCATTGCATTTCTTATAGCAGCGTATTCTGAATTACCCTGGTGACTTCCGCCTGAGAACAATCCGGAGTGAACACAAACGATGCGCCAGAGAACTTCGGGATGTGCATTAACCTGTTCAGTCATCCAGTTGCCTAATGATGTAAGATAACCTGATTTGGAAGCGTCTTCGTGGTTAACAACCATAAATAAAGCATTCCCTACTACGAATGAATATACAGTGCCATCCATGGATGATTTTACTGTAGCAGTTTTATTGTATGATATATCATTGTTGATATGATGAAAAAAATTAAAGTTAGAGCTGTTGTCATGATTGCCAATTGTTGATACTATAGGCAGTTTGCTCCATACATCCTGCATTTTTTCAAAAAACTGTTCATATTCCCATTCACTGTTTGAGCTACCCTGTGTCTCAACAAGGTCTCCCATTACCAAAGCAAATAATGGGTTGTCAGCCATCCTGAAGGCTTCTCTTAATGCTTCGGCTGAACAATCAAAGTTGTCGTTTGAGTTTGCCTGAGTGTCAGTGATGTAAATAAATGAGAAATCATCTTTATTGTTTTTAGCGGTCTGGAAATTACGGATAGAACTCCATGCTCCGTCTTTTCCAACTCTGTAAGAATATACCTTATTCGGGTTCAGACCTGTTGCCAGTGCTTTGTGAACGACATAGCTTCTTTTGGTATTCACCGGTAAATCTGCTGTAGAAGTTGGGTCATTTGACGCGACAAGGTAATTGACATTGTTTAAAGTTGTTGCCGATGCGTCAAGAATCATTTGTGGAGTATAAAAATCCTCAACAGTTGCATTTGTTTTTTCAATTAACTGTACTTTTCCTTCTGTTGTTCCGGCATTGGTGTACCAGGCAAAACCCATATTGGTACATGGATCGCCATTAAATGAAGTATTGATGGCATAGGGAGCTTCTTTTGGTAACATTGAATTCATAGTTGCCTGTAAAGCGACCATGTTTTCAGTAACCGGAGCATCAGTAGCTTTTTTTCTGGCGCTCAATAATAATGTCCAGCTTGGAACTGCCCAGTCATCCTCATTTAAAGCTTGTGCCTGTATCAAAGCTGTTTTGTCAGCATCTGGATCAGGGTTTTTTATGTTTGCCTTTAAATAGATATTATCAAGCCTGAATTGCGTTGAGGATGATGACGGAAAAGTTGTGCATAACCAACGTATGTCAAGGTAGGATTTATTGTTACACTCTCCCGGAAGCTTTACATTATTTACCTGTTTTCTGCCAATACCTGATTCTGTAACATCTGTAACCTGAAATGGTCCGTATAAATCTTTCCAGGGTCCGGAGGAACTTAATCTGTATTGTACTTTTAATGAATATACCTGACTGCTACTACTTGTTGCATGACTCGAAGTCAGGGAAACTGAAGATGCATTTAATGTATTGACCCCCGACATCATATAATATCTTTCAGCTGACCCCGACCAACCAGTAGAACAGCGAACATATCCACCTGTTGTTGCCACATTCCATACGCGTGAAACTGTTCCGCTCTGAAACATTTGTTCTGTTCCTATCTGTGCTGTCGTAGCTAAAGTTCCTCTGTCGGCAGGTACGGGTTTGTTTACAGCCAGTCCCGGAGGTAAAATTCCTCCACCATACCAACTGTCGAATGTCCATTCTGCTAATGAAATACGAATACTATCCTGAGCATAAATAGCAGGACAAAGAACAAATAACAGGAATATAATATAATGTTGCTTCATTTTCAGTATAAAAATTGATGAAATTTAACGGCCGCAAAGGTAAACAATCAAGTGATTTTTTGCCTTTCTGTCAACACATCTTTAATGATTCTTTAATAGCTGTTTCTATTTCAATTCAAATGAGGGTGGTACAGACGTGAGCGAACCAGCCCATTTTTTATTTGCCTTATTGCCCATTACAAATTTAAGTTGGCCTCCCATCATTAACTCATCATGTGAAAACCATGATTTGTTCCATTCCTTTCCATTTAAAGTAGCTGACTGGATATACTTGTTTTCTTTACTGTAGTTTTCGCATACGATCTCGAACTTTTTGTCGTCACCTAATTCAATAGTAACATGTTCGAAAAATGGGGAACCTATTACATAAATGGGTAATCCCGGAGTAACGGGATAAAATCCCATCATCGAAAATACAACAAATGCCGACATACCGCCTCCGTCTTCATCTCCGGGCATTCCCATCAGGTCATTTCTGAACCATTGATCGATTAACGTCCTGATTCGTTTCTGGGTACGCCAGGGCTGTGCTGCATAATTATATAAATATGGAATGTGCAAACTGGGTTCATTCGCCATGGAGAATTGCCCTACGTTGCCGGTGTGGTCGGGTAGTTGTGAGTAGAACTCGAATTTACTTTTACCTAATGGAGTGTTATACATTTTCTCAAGCTCATTAACGAAATTATCACTTCCTCCATTCAGTTTAATTAAATCCGCAATGTTATGTGGTACGTCCCAACGATATATCCATCCGTTATTTTCACCATAAGCATTTCTGGCACCTATACCTCCTCCGTATTCATAACTGAATGGAGATAGAAAATTTCCCTGCTCGTCACGCGGATGAAAAAACAGTGTTTTGGGATTGAATATCTTCCGGTAATTTGTACTCCTGTTAATAAAGTATTCATAATCATCTTTTAAATCAAGTTGTTTGGCAATTTGGGCCAGACACCACTCATCGTAAACTGTTCCAAGTGTAACTGCTACCGGTTGGCGACGTTCAAAGTGGTGTACTTCAGGTACTGTTTCTTTTTTTTCATAATTCAACGCCGGGAAATAACCATGTTTTTTGTAGAAATCATCCAGTCTTCCTGCTTTAGCTCCCGACCACGGAGCAAGAGTCTTTTCTGTAATGGCATTTTTACATGCCATATATGCCTTTTCCAAATCAAAACCCCTCAATCCTTTGTTGTATGCATCTATAATAGTTGCGACGCCATGGTTGCTATTCATCCGGCGACTATCACCTGTTACTTCAGGAAAAGTAGGCATCCAGAAATTAGGCATTTGTTCGGCCATCGACAGAAAAGAATTGATCATGTCAACTTCCATTTCAGGTTCTATAATGACACGTAATGGATGTGTTGCTCTGTATGTATCCCATATCCAGTCGTCAGTATAAAAAGGCGAACCGTTATCATCATGAATCTTACCATCGAATGAACTATAGTATTTACCATCTTCTGATATAGAAATCATACGTTCATATGTTCTGTATAGTGAAGTGTAAAATACTGTTTTGTAATTTTCGTCACTACCCTTAATTTTAATTTTTGAAAGTGTATTGTTCCAGATGTTTTTTCCATTCTGAGCAATCTTATCGAGATTGTAATCAAAAATTTCACGATAAAGATTTTTCTTTGCCTGCTCGGTGCTTATAAACGATATTCCATATCTGATTTTAATTTGTGTTGCTTTGTCGTCAAATGCAAGTACCACACAGGCATTTTTACCGGATGCAACTCCTGAATTCAGCCCGCTACCTCCTAATACGCTCTTTTTTATAGGTGTAAGATTTGTTTCTAAATAAATATAAATATTGGTGTCATAATTGTCTATTTGCTGATAACCGGAAACTGCATTGCCTTCAAACTTCAGTTCTCCATTCTTTGAATTCAGAAGCAACCTGAAATCATCGTTCTCATTCAAAGTAATTTCGTAAATCGCAGATTGATGCGAAGGAGCGAATTTCACATCAGCTCCTAACTCATCGAGGTATACCGAATAATAATAAGGTTTTATTACTTCATTATCGTAACTGTATGAAATTACCGGAGAATTTACAGATTCAACTTCTCCGTTTCGTGTAATACTCAGATTAAACGCAGAACTTCCTCTGTGGCTTGTCATGACAATTGGTAATCCGTATAACTGATTGCCTGTGTAGTCAGAACGCTCGGGATAAGCCCGAAGCATGCTGTTGGGAAGATGGATCGTGGGGAAAGTGGGCACTAACAGATGGCTTATGTTCCCGATCAATGGATTTACATAATCTACAGGAAGTTTTTCGTTCTGACCGGAAACTTCTGGCTGTTTGCATGAAATTCCAAATATCAACATCGGCAATGTTAAAAGGATAACAACAATTTTTTTCATAAATTCAAATAATAGACTTTTCAATACAATAATTTTCAATTTGCCGGCAAAACTAAGCTGCTGTGATTAATTATTCCTTAATAAAAAATTAATCCGAACATATTACATGAAAAAAAATAAATTAATTCTTTTTTAATTTCTTATTAATAGCAGGCTTTTAAATTTGTCGCAAAATAAAAAATGTCGATTGTTTTAAAATATCTGTGATGAATGAGATAAAGCCGGACGTTCCTTGTGAGTTTTATTTTAATCCCTGAAAAAATCAATACAAATGAAAAAAACATTATTAACAGTAATAATAATATTTGTATGTAGTGTATCGTTGCCTGCTCAGAAAAAACATGCATCTGTAACGAAATATCCATCATACAAAGGATTGGTAATGTCAGGTTATCAGGGGTGGTTCCGGTTGGAGAAAGACGGAACAATGTATCCTGACGAAACCACGGTCAAATTGGATATGTGGCCTGATCTGTCAGAATACGAAAAAACATATCCGACAGGCTTAAAATATGCTGACGGTACTACTGCGCGCTTTTTTAATTCTGCGGATAAAAGTACCGTTGATCTTCATTTTAAATGGATGAAAGAATACGGAGTCGATGGTGTGTTTATGCAACGCTTTTTTAATGTGGCACGAAGCCGTGACAGGAATCATCCTGCAACCGTTGTGTTGCGACATGCAATTGAAGCTGCTTCAAAGTATGAACGGGCCCTGGCTGTAATGTATGATCTGTCAGGTTTAAAAGCTTCAGGAGAAGATTGTTCTTCTGTTATTGAAGATTGGAAATATCTTGTGGATTCTCTCAAAGTAACAAATCAAAAAGGATCAAAAACTTACCTGTTTCATCGAGAGAAACCACTTGTTGCCATTTGGGGTATCGGTTTTCCCGATCGTCCTTATAATATCCGTAATATAGGCATTGAACGCTTGATTGACTTCTTAAAGAACGATCCTGTATATGGTGGGTGTTCCGTTATGTTAGGGGTGCCGACATTCTGGCGGGATTTGAATGCCGATTGTCTGAATGATCCCTATTTGCATTCGATTATTAAAAAGGCCGACATTGTGATGCCGTGGACGGTTCAGCGTTTTAGTCCTCTGTTGCATAATGATACTGATCGTTATCGCGATATTATGTTGGCAGATATGGAATGGTGTAAAGACAATGGAGTAGATTATGTGCCCTGTGTTTATCCAGGTTTTAGCTGGCATAACCTGAGTCGTTTTGAATTTCCTGATGACATTAAACCTACCGGATCTATCCCGCGTTTAGGTGGTAAATTTTACTGGCAACTTATTTCATGTGCTTTGATCGCCGGTGCTGATATGCTTTATGTTGCTATGTTCGATGAGGTAAATGAAGGAACAGCAATTTTTAAATGCTCAGATAATCCGCCTATCAGTCCCGTTGCTAAATTTATCGGGATTGATGGAGTGCCAACAGATCATTATCTTTGGTTAACAGGTGAAGCCGGGAAAATGCTTCGGAAAGAGAAAGCTCTTACTACGAAATTACCAGAAAGAAATTAAAAGTTCAATTTTTAAATAATTATAATACAAATGAAAAAACAAACATTATTACTATTGTGTCTGCTCGGGACTTTTTTTACCACATTGAATGCTCAGATAGACACCGTTGGAGTTTATTATTTAACGGATGGCGGGGGGGATCCCTCTGTTAAATCTGCGTATGTGTATGCAAGTGACGCTGTTTTTACGGACTATACCCGTGTTGGCGTAACCCCTTCTTCCGGATCTGGTTTTTTTGTGTCAAAAGGTTTTCCTTTTGGAGGCGCTGATTACGATGAAGGTAAGTATCATACTTTTACAGTAACTCCTCAAAACGATGCAACATTATATATTAAAAAGTTTAGCATGAGTCATAAACGAAGTGGCAGTAATCCCAATCCCGGTAATACTGTTAACTTTAAATGTGTTGTTCAATATGAAGATAAAGAATATGTTTTCGGTACAGGTACAACTATAAATCCGACCGCCTGGTTTTATGCAGATAATTTGAAGATTCTTACCAAATCGCCGGTTACGTTTAAACTTTACGCAAAAGACCTGTATGATGCATCGCAAAGCTGGATGCAACGCCGTGTTTCTCTTATTGGTGCAACAATCCCGTCCGGCGTTGATCCCGAGGAAATTATCGGTCCGCTTGACCCGACCTATACTGAAGTTCTCCAGGATTATGTAAATCCACTTTCATTTTTTAAGATTGAAGCTGAAGGCCAGCTTACCTCTCCATATATTTATGATATGTCGGGTATGCCTCTAAGTTATATGTTTATTGTTAATAATGATGTTAATCTGGCAGAAGTAAAATTCAATTATCATCTTCCCAAAGGCACAACACTGCAAGCTCCAATTCCGTCTGATTTTTCATCAGTATCGAAACATACTGTCGTGCTACAATCTTCCTGGGGTACCCGTAAAGTGGTTATCAATGTAAAAAAAATTAATGCTGCTTCATCTGAAGTGGATTTAAAGTTTGATAATACAAATACTTTTCATCAATGGGATAAAAACACTGTTGGGTGGGTGGATGGAAATGTTTCATCTGCGGAAAATACAACTATACAATTTGACAAAGAAGATGCTGCTTTTGTGATTGCAACTCAACAGGCAAAGAGGTCGCTTGCATTTGACATTAACAAGGTGGAAACAACTTCATTTAAGGGAATGTTTTCTGTAGAGACTTCATCTGATGGAATAAAATGGGATTATTTATACCACTTCAATAGTTGTAATCCTGTTCCTTCAATAACAAGTTCTTATTCAACTGAGTTAAATGAAGGAGTCAGATACGTTCGTTTTGTCTATGATTGTCAAAATGACAGACAAAAAATCAATGTAAATAATATCCTTCTTGGAGGTGATTTTTCTGCAGTTAACAATATAAAACAAGATACAAAGTTTAAAATTTTTCCGAATCCGGCAAATACATTTTTCAATATTGAATCGTCAGATGAATTAAAAGAATTGGTTATTTTTTCTACCACCGGTGTTTTAATTAAAAGAGTGTTACATCCGGGTAGTTCAATTACTGTCGATGATATTCAAAAAGGAATATATCTTTGTAAGATGTTCAGTAATTCAGGTTATAGCATAACTATGCCACTTACAATAAAATAATAAATATCAATACATTAAAATTAAAAATAGAGCTCCAATGAAAACAATCAATTATTTTATATTATTGTGTATAAGTCTTTTTATTATTGTGCCTTTAAATGCTCAGCAAAGTAGTTTTATCGTTTTAGGCGACATGCATCACGACAGGATGGAAGACCATGATTTTGAATGGATAAAAAGAGAAAAGGCGGGTGATCTGAGTCAGATTGAAGGTTATACTGCCAATACAAAAAATAACTGGGATGATTTTATGAAACATCTTAGATTTTTTGCAAAAACGAATATTCCACAAATTAAAGCTGTAATTCAATGTGGAGATTTGTCGGAAGGACTTGCAGGAGATAGTAAAGCTGATCAAATGGCCAGGAATGTTATGAGTGCCGTTGATAATTCAGGTGTCGGACTACCCTGGATAATAGCAAAAGGAAATCATGACGTAACTTCAGGAACTCCGGCCAAAGATGCATTCAATAATCATTATATTCCAATGTTCAGAAAGCAAACCGGAAATGCTGACATCAATTCTGCAAATTACAGATATCGCACAGGTGATGTAGAATTTTTTGTCTGCGATTATTATGAGAGAAGCAATGTTGACCCGATTGACTGGCTGGATAATGCGGCAAAATCTTCTGATGCAAAAATCAAATTTGTCGTTTTTCACGAACCGGTGATACCTGTTACTGAACGCTGTTGGCATATGTACCGTACTGATGATACAAACAGACAAAGGTTGTTGCGGGTGGTTGCAAGTAATAAGCTGATTGCACTGGTTGGTCATTTGCATCGTTATTCCGTTGTAAGAAGAACAACCGAATGGGGACCTATTGTGCAGATTATGTGTAGTAGTGTTATTAGCGACAGAAATGCTTACAGACCTTCCTCAATAATAACCACTTATGGACCATCAATTGCCACCAATTCTAGCTATGAGCCGTCTACATTGGAGGCCCGGGTTGCTTATCTGACAGCAGAACAACCTTATGTAACTTATTATAAACAAACATCATTTCAGGGATTTGGTTTGTTAAATATTAATGAAGCAGATGGGAAAATAGAATTGAAGTATTATGGTGGCTTCAGTTGTGATCCATATGATACGGTTGATATTTCTGCATTGACTGTTGAATAGCTGTTATTTGTGGTACTAGTATAAAAGTGCTATTTTTACAAAGATTATATTATGTGTCCTGTAAGAAGTATTTTACTTGTTGCAGGATGCATGATATAATTTATTCTTTTAGGTCATAATCTTTTCATAATTTAGTTTTTATTTGGAAAAAAAACTAATTTTGCGCTTAATTGTATTTTTTAGATGAAGATATTCCGGTTGGTCAGTATAGTTATAAAAACTGTTATTTTGGTATTCTTTATTTTCAGATGCAGTATATCTACTGTAGCTGAAAATCAACCAGCATCCGAATCAATCGGAGGCTTGTATTTTCATTCCCATCAGGTAATAAAAGACAAACGAACCAGTCTTAAAATAGGTAATAAGGAACCGGTTATTGTCAACAAGGGACTTAATCTTGAGTTTTATTTGAATCTCAGGGATGAAAGGTCTGTATTCGGATATGTGTGTCGTGTGGTTGCTAATGATACTATGAATATTGATATCCTGTCCAGCAATTTTGAGGGAGAAGATGCCCTCTGGCTTGTTTTTGGAAATGAAAAGAAACAACTCATATTGCTTAAAGATGTTCCGGATTTTAAGAAAGGAAAGTGGGTAAAGGTTTGTCTGAGTTATCTTCCTCTTTCTAAAACAATTGAAATGTCGCTCAATTCAGTTGTGTCAAAAATAAAGTTAAGCGATAAATCACTCAATTATAATAAATTTGAAATCTATTTTGGTGTCAACAATCATCCCCGCTTTTTTACTTCAGATGCAGCTCCGATAATTATAAAAGATGTTGTAATAAGTGATCATACCGGTAAAAATTTATTCCATTGGACATTACGTGAGCATGGCGCGGGAAATGTGGTGGATATAATCAGAAAATCAGAGGCAAAAGTAGAAAACCCATATTGGTTGGCTGACGAACATATACACTGGGAGTTATTTGATTCTATTACTATAAATACAAAACCGCTTCTGGCATTTAATGAAACTCAGTCACATCTTTACATTGTGAATACATCAAGAATGTATGTGTTTGATTTATTGCACAATCAAAATAACAGAGACACAATTGAGTTTAAAGCCGGAAAACCTTTTGAAACGCTTGCCAATCAATTGATATATAATAAATTTTTTAATGAACTTTGGTCTTATGATTTAGATGGAACAGGCCTTTCAAAATATAATTTTTCGAATAACACCTGGAGTATAAATGGGAAAAAGCCAATAGAGCCGAGTTACTGGCATCATAATTCAGTTATTTCTCCGGTTGATTCAACATTGATTTGTTTTGGAGGATACGGTTATTATACTTATCATAGCATTATTCAAAGATATCGTCGGGATTTATTAAAATGGGAAAAGAAATCACTGATAAACCAGATTCAACCCAGATATCTGTCGGCTGCCACAATCTATGGTAATGAAATGTATGTTTTTGGAGGATTTGGAAATAAAACAGGAGAACAGCAATTGTCCCCCCATTCGTTTTGCGATTTATACGCTATTTCACTTCCGGATCTACATGTTACAAAAAAATGGGAGTTGAATAACATATTTGAGGGAATGGTTTATTCACAATCACTTATAATCGACCGCAATGAGACGGATTTTTATGTCTTAGGTTATTATGGTATGAGATTTAACACCTGGATTCAACTCTATAAACTTCGCAAAGATAAACCGGGTATGCTTGCTCTTGGAGATTCTATTCCTTATCAATTCAGCGATACAGAATCTTTTTGTGATTTATATTTTATTCCTGAAAATAATAGCTTTGTCGCAGCAACAGTCCACAGAAATATTCAGAACAAATACCATATCAAGCTTTACCGTTTGAACTATCCTGCTCTCCCCGTCGAAGATATCATTCAACCAAAAGATTATGCTGATGAGTTTACAATAAAGAATATCGGTGTGATTCAGGCAATGTTGATTTTGGCTGTGTTCCTTTTGTTGGGAGTAGCAATAGGAGTTTTTGTAATTTCATCAAGAAAGAAGAGAAATAAAAGAAATCAGATTAATGACATTAAATCGGCTCATGGTTTTGATTATCTTAATACTGAGGATAAACTATATGAAATAAAAAGTGCTCCCAGCATAATTTCATCGTCCATTTCACTCATTGGGGGCTTCCAGGCGATCAACAAAAATGGTGTTGATATAACTGCCCAGTTTACACCAACAATAAGATATTTGGTTCTGCTCATTATTCTTCATACCTATAAAAGCAATAAAGGCATATCATCGGCAATGCTTGATGAAATTTTATGGTTTGATAAGTCAGAAACAAGCGCCAGAAACAACAGAAATGTGAATATTAATAAGTTGCGATCAATACTTGAAGAATTTGACGGTTTTGAAATAAATAACGATAATTCATATTGGCACGCGATTGTAAATCCCCCGTTTTTTTGCGACTATATATTGGTTCTGGATTTTGCCAGAAAGATTGCAAGTCAAAAAACCGATACATTGCCGGATGAATTAGATTTGTTTGTGTCACTAGTTTCACAAGGATTACTATTGCCCAATATTCAGACTGAATGGGTGGATACTTTTAAAGCTGAGTTTACTTCATTGGTGATCGATACTTTACAGATACTTGCCAAGCAGGCTGAAAAGGAAGAGGATTATAAAACATTACTTAAATTGTCAGATGCAATGTTGATACAAGATTCCATCGATGAAGATGCCCTTGTATTTAAATGCAAATCTTTAATAGCTCTCGGAAAGAAAAGTACTGCATTGTCATTTTATAATAACTTCTGCCGAAACTACAAACTTATTCTTAATGATGAGTTTCCTGTGCCTTTTTCCAAATTAGTCTGAATTTGTTATTAATATTCTCAGACGAACCAGTTTATTAATCAAAAATTAATTTTTTATTTTTATGCTCATCCTATCTTTGTTTTGAGTTAAACCGTTAGTGTTATTAATTTAAAACAGATTTTCAGATGAAAAGATTATTCTATTTATGCTTATTTTTTCTTATTCCTTTGTTTGCCATTTATGCGTCAAAATATGATTCTTATAAAGGATTAGTGATGGCAGGATATCAGGGATGGTTCAATACACCTTCTGATGGAGCAGGAAGAGGATGGTTTCATTACCAGAAAAATCATATTTTTAAACCGGGGGCGTGTACTATTGACATGTGGCCGGATATGCGTGAATATACGAAGAAATATACAACTGATTTTAAATTTGCTGACGGATCTACAGCTTATGTTTTTAGCTCTTATGATGAATCGACAATTGATCTTCATTTTAAATGGATGAAGGATTACAATATTGATGGTGTTTTTCTGCAACGTTTTATTGTAACATTGAAGACAGAAAGTGGAAGGTTGCATTCACATCAGGTTCTCAAAGCTGCATTAAAAGCTGCAAAAAAATATGATCGTGTTTTAGCTGTCATGTATGATTTGTCAGGCATGGAAGAAAAAGACTTTCCTGTTCTGATGAATGACTGGGAGAATATTCAAAAGGAATTCAACGTACACAAAAGGTCACAATATCCTAATTATTTATTTCATAATAATAAACCCCTGGTTGCGGTATGGGGTGTCGGTTTTAACGACAACAGAAAATATGGATTTGGTGCTGCAAATAAAATCATTGATTTTCTTAAAAACGAAGAAAACAATTGTTCTGTATTATTAGGTGTGCCTACCCAATGGAGATCCCTTGCCGTGGACGCTTTAAATGACGTGCAATTACATAAAATTATCAAAAAAGCTGATATAGTTCATCCATGGTTTGTCGGTCGTTTCAATGAGCAGACTTATGATGAATATCTACCTCTGATATCAGAAGATATGAAATGGTGTAAAAAAAATGGTCTTGATTATGTGCCGACCGTTTTCCCGGGTTTCAGTTGGTATAATATGAAAGAAGGTGCAGTATTAAATCAGATTCCCCGAAATAAAGGCAATTTTATGTGGAAACAGTTTGCAGGAGCAATACATTCCGGTGCAGAAATGATATATGTAGCTATGTTTGATGAAATTGACGAAGCGACTGCAATCTTCAAAATAGCACACGAAGTCCCTGTTGGAGAAAGTAAGTTTGTACCTGTAGATTCTGAATTAGAAACTGATCATTATTTGTGGCTTACAGGTATGGCAAAAAAAATGCTGAATAAAAAAATTCCGTTTAGCTGGAAACAACCTGTAAGAGAGAAGTTATGATCCGGTAATGGATTTTATAAGCAGGATTGAAATGCTGAATGGCTGAAGTTAAATCGTTAAATAATTTTCAAACCCTGATTCGCATAAATAATAAACTTGCATAGATTTCATTGTAGGAAGTCTCCATAAATGTTAGTATATTTGAACCCTCTTTTAAACATAGTTTTCAGTATTCAATTTGGAAATGAAGTTTTAAATGGTTTAACATTATATTTATTGCTTTGCTTTGAAAATATTAATCATCATCATAGTTCTTATCGTTCTCAATGGCATTTTCTCTATGGTAGAGATGTCGTTGGTGTCCTCCCGCAAGTTTAAACTTGAAAGTGCAAAGAAGAAAGGAAACAAAGGAGCAAAAACAGCTTTGGAGCTTTCTGAAAATCCTACAAAATTTCTGTCGACAGTGCAGATTGGCATTACGCTGATAGGCATTTTGCTTGGGGTGTACAGTGGTGAAAATCTCACTAACAATGTGGAACTGGTGTTATCTCATATTGAGATATTGGCTCCTTACTCCCACGATATCGCTGTAGCTTTTATCGTCATCGTAATTACCTATTTATCAATTGTGTTAGGTGAGTTATTTCCCAAACGACTGGGTATGACCTTCCCCGAATCAATCGCCATCTTTATGTCGCGTCCCATGAAGTTGTTGTCGCTTCTGACATCTCCTTTTGTATGGTTGTTGACGGTATCCAATGATTTAATCCTGAAGGTATTCGGAATCAAGAATTCGGTTGAGAGCAGGGTGTCGGAAGAAGAAATTAAATCCATCATCAAAGAAAGTGCTGAAGGAGGAGAAATTCAGGATATCGAGCAGGACATTGTGGAGAGGGTGTTTGAATTCGGCGACAGGAAAGTAAATTCATTGTATACTCATAAAAACGATATCGTGTTCCTGGATGAAACAGATGATCTTTTTACGGTTCGCCAAAAGATTTCAGCGGAAAAACATTCGGCATACCCTGTTTGTAAAGAGAACGATATCGATAAAATTACAGGAATTGTGCTGCTGAAGGATTTGTTTGCGGCATCAATTGAAGAAGATTTTGATTTGAAGGATTATGTGAAAGAACCTCTGTATCTTACTGAAAGTACTTATGCTTATAAGCTACTCGAAAAATTTAAAAATGAAAGGATGCATTATGGTATTATCGTGGATGAATATGGTTCAACACAGGGAATCGTTACGATGGATGATGTTGTCGATGCGATTATTGGTGATGTGACAGAACACAATCAGGATGAATATCAGATTACACCACGTGATGAGAATAGTTGGTTTGTCGATGGACAATATTCTTTCATGGAGTTTCTGCATTATTTCGATATTGAACCCGATGAAGAATACTCCGGCGATTTTGTTACCATAGCTGGATACTTTATTCATAAACTGGAAATTCTGCCTGATATCGGTGATACACTGATCATTGACTCATATAAACTGGAAATTGTTGATAAGGACGGACAGCGCATTGATAAAATACTGGTGACGAAAGTATAAATCAATACTCTTAATGCATTTCCAGTACAAACACCGGAGAGTATTCCCGGTATAAAGCATTTTGAAAAGTTCTTTTTCCGCTTTTCTCAATTTCGCCTTTCACCGTTCCCACAAAATAGAGCGGGGTACGAAATTTACGTCGTACGTTGGCTTCATTTGTGTTAATTTTCAGATAGACTGTCTTTAGTGTTTCGCCGGGTAGAAAATTCACAGGGTCAAAGATGAGTTGTTTGAGTTTTTTATTCAATGAAATTTCTACCGGTTCTGTGAATCCTTCTTTTCTGAATAACTTTAATTGAATTGGGATGACACTGTCTGAAGGATAGACCATGATGGATTGTTCAGGATGTTTTTCCCCTGAATATGACAGTTCTAAACTGAAAGGGGCAGATTCGGTCAGACCGGCCACAAATGCTGCTGCTGGTATGTGATGAGTATAATAAAATGCCTGCATCATGTTATCTGCGGCAACTGCCGGTTGCAAAATTGTACCTGAATTTTTCCCTTTTAATTTTGCGGAGGCAATTACTTCCAACGAAAGTTGTTTTTCTTTTGCATCCTCAGGAGCTGTTACAGAAATATCCCATGATTTGCTTCCAGCGTGCGACCGTAAATTGCTTAGTGTATATCCCTTGGGTAGTCCTTTTACCAAGAATATAAGTTCTGGGATGAATTTTTCCTTGCTGATTATATCAAGATGAAAAATACTTGTTCCACCCTTGGGCAGAGTCAAACTGGCTGGTGAAACAAATACTTCAAAAGTTGGATGATTCTCTTTCCTTTCAATCATGTAGAAATAATCCAGACCTGAATTGCCGGTAAGATCTTCTACTTCAACATAATAATAACCTTCTTTCTTTGTCCTGAACTGTATTAAAGGATCTGCATGATGGGTCATTAAACCCTGCATAGCATCCTCTACATCGTCGGCTTCTGTCAGAATATTTCCGGAAGCATCTTTGAGCCGGATTATTGGATCCATAAGCGAGCCAAGTCGGCGGGCCTTCACTTCAACGATAACATTCTCATTTTTGAGAGCATAAATAGGGTAGGTATTGATTTCATGGAGACTACACACTGAGTCGAACAATATGGTGCCATTGTTGAGCTCTGTTTTTTCTTTTGGAGAAGTGTTCAGTTGACAATTTTTTTCCACTCCCCAATAAGTAACCGGATTTGAGATGTAATTTATTTTTCCTGATGCTCTTAACTCATTGTTACCTTCGCGGGAAGGCTTGAAAGTTAAGCTGTTCTGTTGTAGATTAACTCCCACAAGGTTCACTTTTGTTTTTTTTCCTATCTTTCCAACCACAGGGTAAGCATATTCCAGAAAAGGTATTTCTCCTAACTCAATCCGGTAATTAAAATCTTCACGTCCGCGAAAGATGGCATCATGAATGGTTAAGGTATAACTGTCTGTTTCAGGGATCCTGGCAATTATTACCGGGTCGACATTATTCCTGTAATCATCACAGAAGCCAACTTCTTTGCCCTTACTGTCGATGATCCGAATTACCGGTTGAAACCATCCTGGTACAGCATCGGCAATGTATGGAACAAGAGTTCTTCCTTTTGTGGCAGCAACTAATTGCATTCCTTTTGTAGCATTGAATCTGTAATAATCAATTTCTCCCGGCATGATTTGTCCGCATAAAGTAGCCGGAAGTGTTTTTACTACGTTCGGTTGTGATATGCTGGATGCAGAGCCTTCTAAGATATTGGGATATTGTCCGATTTCAAAGGGTAGTTTATTGGATATGCCACCTGCTGATTTTAACCGTAAATCACGCAGTCCAGGTGTGGCATTTTTATCAATTGTAATTTGTACGTTAACTCTGTCTTCCAGTTGCGGACTGCTCTGGTCATTCAGTTTTAGCTTGTTTGTTCTTTTTTTGTTTTCTTTTTTTTCTTTCAATGGAACGATCTCCGCTTTATTAATACCGTCTCCACTGATTAATACTTCCGTAGCGTTTTGAATATTTAAACCACCGATTTCAATGGTTACGGTTGTACCTTTCTCTCCTCCGGCAGGATAAATGAATCCAATTGACATTTTCTGTGCAGATATGAAACCAACCATGTACAGATATAAACAAAATATAATGAGACGTTTCTTCATGATTTAATATTATTTCTTGATGATTTCATACAGCAATCCATTGCTTTGTCCTTCTTTTCCCAGGGATGGCAGTATGGGTAATGTTCCTTCTGATATATGAGGTAATCTTCCTGCAGGATTAATTCCCATCAACAGATAAATGGTTCCTATAAGGTCGGCCGGGTATACTTTTCTTTCCAGAATTTCTTCTCCTGTTTTATCTGTTTTTCCCAGTACTTTTCCCGGGATAAAACCTCCTCCTGCTACTAAATAGGAGAAAGCTTTTCCGAAATGTGCTCTTCCGCCGTTCCATGGCGCTTCCCATAACACCCTTGGAGTGCGTCCAAATTCCCCTCCACATAAAACGATTGTGCTATCCAGCAGACCTCTCTTGTCCAGGTCGATGATCAAGGCTGATAATGCCTGATCCAATTGCGGCAACATTTCGTTCATTCGTTGAAAATGTTTTTTGTGAGTATCCCAACCGGTTGTTCGGACATTGATAAAAGGCACACCTGCTTCTACAAGTTTCCGGGCGGCTAAACAGGATTGTCCCAGACGGTGCATACCATAACGTTCCCTGACTTCTTTGCTCTCGTTGCTTAGATCAAATGTCTGACGCGACTCTCCAAAAATAAATTCCGTATTAATCCTGCGGAACGAATCTACTAAAAGTTCATAACCAGAGGTTTTTGAAACCGGGCTTTGAAGTTCTGTGTCTTTAAGTAATTGCATCCGTTTTTTGAATTTATCAGATTCTACAAAAGGATTTACAATGCCTTCTACTTCAAAAATTTCCTTTTCAGGGGCACCTCCTGTATCAAATGATTTATAGGTGTTCCCAAGAAACCCTCCTTCATTGAAACGATTGTTCGCAGCTGTGAGAGAAATATAGGGGGGAAGGATACCTTTATAGCTGTCCTTTTTCATATACGAAATGACTGCCCCATAAGAAGGATATACCACAGAACCTCCACTCAGATCACCGGTAATCATAGCATAATGACCTGTTTCATGACCGTTGACTCCATGTGTCATGCTGCGAATAAGACTATATTTATCAGCAACTTGAGCTAACAAAGGTAGTTTTTCTCCGAGGATGATGCCAGGGATGTTAGTTTGACAAAAAGCTTTAAGATTTCCATAGATATCCCGTGTTGCATCGGGTTTTGGATCGAAAGTGTCGGTTTGGGAAGGTCCTCCGTCAAGATAGATTAAGATCACAGATTTTGCCTGTTGGGAAAATGATTGTGAATATGAAAGATTTATGATTATAATAATAAATAAGCAAAGTCGTTTCATGAGTTTGAGTTTTGTTAATAGATAAATAAGAATTCAGTGCTGTTGATTTGTGTCCATAAAATTTCCGATGCCAAATTACGGAGTGATAATCGGTTGGTTTGAGCATATTTACGGTAGATTTCTATTTCTTCAGGAGTAGGAAAACGGGAGAATGTCCTGAGTGTAATTTCACGACAAACTGCAGGAATATCTCTTTCTCTTTTGCAGATATCATTCAATACAGGACTTTTGCGAATTCGCTCCTCCAGTTCCGATGAGTTCATCAGATACAGTAGTTGACGGGATGTAAGCATGTCGGAGCGTTGACTCTCCAATGAGATATCCCTTGAAACTCTTCCGAATAACTCTAAAACTGTACTGGAAACTGTAGCATCACCCAGGTCAACAGCACGGGTTCCTTTTGGATAAATGGTGAAAGGTTCCGGAACGCGACTCCTGTATTCATCCGAAATCCCGGTCATATCAGCCAAAGCATCCACTAAAACTTCGGCCGGCATACGACGGGTTACAAACATATTCTCCTTTGACGAACAATTCTGATAAGCATCTGAATTCAGTATTAGTTTGAACATTGCTTTTATATCATATCCTGAGTCAATGAAGCGATCAGTAAGAAGATTCAGCAAAACCGAATCAGAAGGAGGGTTGTGCTCTCCCCAGTCATCCGGCTCTTGTACAATTCCTTTCCCGAAAATCCAAAACCACATTCTGTTGACCATCACGGCGGCAAACCTGCGGTTTTGTTTTCCGGTAAGCCAATTGACATATGCCTTTCTCCAATCCTCTCCGGGGATAAGTGAAATGTAGCTGTCCTTATCTGTTTGTATTAATTGTGTTTTTAGATGTAGTTGGTTGTCAATGTAGATAATTTCTTCTTTCCATTCTTTTGTCGCTTTGTATTTGATTTGTGAAAAACACAGGTAGCCCTTATCTTTGTTTTTCCTGCTGCCGAGAAAAAGGAGTGAGATATTCTGATAGATATTCTCCGGAGTTCTCTTGAGAAATGCACGATAAAAATTTACTGCAGGCGAACGAAAATTACTTCCCTGGGAAAGTAACAATTCGCGAACGAATATATCATAAGATGTGTTGGCACTTATTTTTTCGTAAAGCCAACGGTTATATGCCTGCACTCCATTGGGCCACAAATTACTTGGAAACTCCGATTTGATACGCAGGATGTCGCCCCAACGCATAACCATATATTTTACATAAGCTTCAGATTCTAGAAGCTCGTTAATCAGTAGTGAACGTTTATCAGTCACTTTTGATTTTAAGAAAACTTCTGCTTGTAAGGCAGTTGGTAACTGACCTGTCATAATAAGGTAAGTGCGGCGTAGGAACACGTTATCCGAACAACTGCCTTTAGTTGCTTTTTCAGGATAAATGATTTGACTTTCAATTTTTCCCGAATAAGCTGTTAACCCTATCATAAAAGAAAATACTAATAAAAAAGTGCTTCGTTTCATATTTCTGACTTAATAAGTATTCTCAACACATGTTTGCATTTTCGTGTAGCATTGCTATCCCTTCAATTTCAACAAGTAATTCTTCCCGGCATATATCGGCTTCAAGATAGATTGCAGGCGTTTCCGGCCATAATTTGAGGATTTCAGCTTCTACTGTGGTGAAATCTTTTTTGTGTTTTACGTACACCCGTAGCAAAGAAGGTGTTGATATTTTTCCTCTGATACCGTTTTCTGACAAATTAATATCAGAAATAAGATACTTGATATTTTCAAGTGTGTTCCGCGTCTGCAAAGTTACGTTTTGATTGTTCATACTTTGTTCGCCACGTATGGCTGCTGTTCCGGAAATGAAACAAATACCAAATGATTCATTGCTGATGATTTTTGCACGCTCAAACTTAGGAGTGGCATGTCGTTCATTTTTGGATAAACCTACAAGTACCTTTTCAGAATAAGCATGTGCAGCAGTTTGTAATGGATTATCCAATGAATGAATGTAAATATGATTATCGAATGAATGTAGGGCGATAAAGTTTACAATCAGGCGATTTGTCATCATGCCTATACCTGTTGCCGCAGGATATCCCCTGGATCCCCAGTCGCATTTCTGATAGAAATCGGCTCTGATATCATTAAATTTTTGATAGTGTTGTATTTCTCCGTTTATTCCCGTAATATGCCCTATATAATTCCATTGGCGGACAATGTCATTTATTTGCATTTGATGTTTATTCAGGACGCAGGTAGCTTTTGTGAAGATGTCAAATGCTTGTGTACCGACATCAGTCTTTGAAAAATCAGATTGTATTCCTTCAGTCATCAATATCCGGGTTTTGGCTGTCTCCATCAACACATATCGTATCCCGTATGCATCACAAAACGTTGCCGAAATAATAAATGAGGGTTTATATAAGGTTTCAAGTGCGATTTCATTCCATGTCCCGGGAGTCTGAATGATGTATGTAATTAACGGGATATTTTCTCTGAAAATTTCTCCGGCAATTAAGCGGATTTCTTGATATTCTTCATCATATTTTTCATCAGTAGAGTTTCCGTAAAACGTCAGACTTAGTACATTTTCTTTATTTCTTATGTCGTTCAGCAGTGATTCAATTTTTTTTTCAAATGAAAGTTTAGTGTTTAATCGGGATATTTTTACAAAATCTGTGTGTTGCATGTATAGATGGATATAAAATTAACAATGTAATTTTTAGACGTGATTTTGGTATGGAGGTTTAATTTGTTATAAAAAAAGAATTATTATTTATTGGTTACCTGTTTTCTATCCCTAAAATCTTTCTTAATTTTGCATCTGTTTTTAACTAAAAAAATATGCGTAAAATTAAGTCCCATCTTTTGGTGCCGGTAGCTTTACTTTTCATGCTGGCTTCTTGTAAAACTCTTCAGATAGAAAAACCCACTGAATCGTATTTGCCTTCAAATCTGCAACCTGCTTTATCAGAGCTTCCTCTTCAGGTTGAAATTGATGTGAAGCAACTGGAAAATGCTCTGAATAAACAGATGACTGGCTTACTTTTTCAACAGGATAAACTGAATAATCAGGATTTAAGCGTAAAGGTATGGAAGGCACAGAATTTTTCATTTACCGTAAAAAATAATGTGATTGAATATCGGGTTCCATTGAAAGTATGGTCACGTTTTGCGTGGACAGTGGAAAAATTTGGCTTTGCTGTAGGTGATCATTATGAAGCAAATGGAAGTATAGTACTGAATTTTGCCACAACAGTTGATATAGATAAGAACTGGAAATTGGTCGCCAAAACCGTATCAAAAGGATACCAGTGGATCGAAACGCCTAAAATCAATGTAATGGGCATTACCGTTCCGGTCAAAATGATTGCTGATTATGCATTGAAAGAAAGTCAGCAAATAGTCACAGATCAAATTGATCAAACGCTCGGACAAATGGTGGAATTGAAAAAATATGCCGGGATGGCCTGGAGTGAGATGCAGAAGCCTGTACTCCTGAGTCAGGAAAACAATCTGTGGTTGCGGGTTACACCGAAAGATATCTTGCTGTCACCGTTTGAAACAAAAGGTCAGAAACTCGCAGTGACTTTATCTTTACAGGCTCTGATCGAATCGTACCTGGGAGTTAAACCTGATGCTGCCAAACCAGTGGCCTTGCCCGCATTTAAAATGTCGAAACAACAGCCGGGTGAATTTAATCTTAATGTTGCTGCAGATGCCACTTTTGAGAAAATATCGGAACTGGCACGTCAACAATTGCTGAATAAGACTTTTACGGAAGGAAAACGGAGTATAACGATTACCGGCTTGTCGGTTTTCGGTAGTGGAGGAAAGGCGGTGTTTGTTGCCGATGTTACAGGCTCTCTGAAAGGCCGGATTTATTTTACAGGCAATATGGTATATAATAAGGAAAAAATAGCTTTGGAGGTACAGAACCCTGAGTTTGATATCAAAACTAAAGATGCGTTGGTGAAATCGGCTAACTGGTTACTCAACGGGATCATTATCAAAAAAATAACTCCCTACCTGACCTATCCTGTCAAAGAGGAGCTGGATAAACTGAAAGTTGAAGCCAATAAATCGCTGGCGAATTATAAAGTGTATGAAGGCGTGACACTTAATGGAATACTTAATACACTTAATGTTACCGGTTTGGATCTGGTTCCCGGAGCAGTACGTATCAATGTAAATCTCAGAGGAAATTTAGGTTTAAAGGTTGCCGGTTTATCGTTCTGATAATTTTATAGTAAACCTTATTTATAACCTTATTTCTCATACGAGGTTGTTTCGTAAGAGAAATAAGTTTAAAAATATGCCTGCGATAAACAGATCATTTTGCTATTTCCCCATTGTATTAAACTTATAGCTAAACGCCAGCATCACAAAGCTTTTTAAGGTATTGAACTGACGGTCCTCAACATAATTGCTGGTAATTGTTTGTGAAACACTCAGTTGTTGTCGCAAAATATCATTAAAAACCAGGGTGATTGCTCCGGCTTTATTTTTAAGGATATTTTTGCTGATTTCAGCGTTCCAAAGGAGTTCCTGCTGATTGTAGGCTTCTGAGAATCCTGTAAGCATACGGTAATTCATTTCAGAAGAAATTGTCCATGAGCCAGGTAAAGTAAATTGTGCTGTCAGAAATCCTCCCAGAGTCGAAATTCTTTTATCCAGCATATTTTCAGTAGAATAGGTTGTATTGCTCAACCGGTAACTTGCTTTGGTCATGATGTAAATCCAGTTCCATTTGAAAGTAAGTCCCAATTCTTCATTTAGAGTGGTGGTTGTAGCAATGGTTTGCTGACTGCCTGAATGACTGTTGATGGTAGAAAAGCCAATATTATTTCTTACTCCTGACTGTGTATAATTGTTGATTTGAAACAATTTGGACAGAGGGCGGCTGTACATGAATAGTCCGTTGAGATTCCATGAGCCGGACTGATTCACCGGACTTGTTGTTTTTATGCCGGTCTCGCCATCATACTCAGTGTAATTGACAATATCGTTCAGGATGTAATTTCCATCAATGTTGATGTGGATGGATTGTTTGTTATTACGATTGTTATCAGTATAACGTAATCTGGACCAGTGGGTGAATTTTGGTCGTAAATCAGGATTTCCTACCCTTATATTTGTCGGATTAGTTTCATCACGGGATGGATCGAGTTGCGTTACCGATGGTGATTCGGATCTTCCGCGGTAGTCAAAACGTAAATTTTTACCTTTTCCCATGTTATAAGTGATGTAACTTACCGGAGCAAAATTATACGTTTGTAATCCGGGAAAGTAGGTGATCGTTGAATCGGCTCCATCCGAAGCCCCATTTTGAATAAAGGAACGGCTGCGGATGAATGATGGGTTGAAATCGATCCCGAAAACATAGCTGATTTTACTAAGCACACCCCGATAGCTTGCTCCCAGTTGCTGGGTCAGTGTGAGGTTATCCAGACTTTTGCTGTAGGGTAGGTCGAGTATATTATACTCTCCGGTGATAGTATCTTGTTTGAAATTGTTTTTTATATTTTCCAGATTATTGGCCCGTATCCAGTAAACAAACTGAAGAGAATGTTTTTCAGCTATCGGTTCAATGTATGAAGCATAAAAGCGGTTGTTGAAATAGCTTGAGTTGGTTTGCCATTGTTGATCACGGTCAACTTTCCTTTTGTCGGGACGCCGCCGGTAATAATAGTATTCAGCATTGGTTTCACCTTCGCCATTGCTGTTTCCGTATTGCGTGTCGATGTTGATTGATAATCGTCTCCCTTTTTTTATAAAATTATGAGAAACAGTGAAAAGTCCTCTCACATTAAAATTGGGAGTAACGGAATTACTCAGATAATTATTGGAGTTTACTGAGTCGCGATTAGCATTACCAGCCTGCAATAAAGAGTTCCCGGAATTGTTGCGGGAGGTAATATTATATGAAGCCGAAGGGGAGAAGGAAAATATCCAGCGGTCGATGGAGCGGTTTTCTATTTTTGCACTAAAACGGATTTCTTTCATACGGGTGTGTTGAAACACAGTGTCGGTCTGAAACGAAGTACTGTCTTGCAGATAGTATTGACGTATGGATGTACGGTCAACAACACTTTCATTCTGTCCGTATGACAAATCACCATTGAGTAGCCAGGGTGATTTTTTATTCTCTTTTCCTGAAGAGAAATTAACACCTGTAGAAAAAGATGAATTCAGTCCCGGTTTTCCGCTGCCGGTGGTACTGCCGCTTCCACCAATTGTCATGCCGTTGATATTGTTACCGTTAAGGACGATTCCAAGTTGTGTGTCTTCGTAAAGTCGTGCAGCAAAAGTATTGACCGAATATCGCAGTATGTTTTCATCGTTACCTGCGAATTCGCGACCAATGCCCATATTGTTGCTCACCAGCCAGCCTTTTTTCTTGTCTTTATGAATCCCAATATTAATGACGATGTTTTCTTCCCCATCGTCAATGCCGGTAAGTTTTGCCAGTTCCGATTTATCCTCTATAACCTGGAGTTTCTCCATAATTTCGGCAGGAATATTTTTTATAGAAAGATTAGGGTTGCTGCGAAAAAAATCCTGACCGTCGACCATTACTTTTTTTACTTCTTTTCCGTTTACCAGAATTTTTCCGTCTTCATCAATAGTTATTCCCGGAAGTCGTTTCAGGAGATCTTCCACTACGGCATTTTCCCTCAATTTATAAGCAGATGCGTCATATTCAGTTGTGTCGTCTTTTACCACCATTTCTCTCCTTTGAGCTACAACTGAAGCTTCGGCGAGTACAATGGTGTTCTCTGGCAAGAGAATTTCTCCCATATCATAAACCGACTTTTCATTGCCGGAATTTATATTCAGATAAACGCGTTGAAAACCGACACTGGAGATTACCAGCAGATAATCATTACTTTTTACTGATTTAAATTCAAAAATACCATCATCATCAGTCATAGTCCCCGATACAAAACTACTGTCTTTTTTCAGAAGAAGTTGTGCTGAAGCATAAGGTAAGGCTTCAACCAGATTATTTTCAGAGAGGGCAATGACTTTACCAATGATTCGCTTATTTTCTGATAATGATTGTGAAAATGCGGATAAAGAAAAATTCAGAACAAATATTATTGTCAGTGACAAACAACTAAAAAAAGATTTGTATTCCCTTATACTAACATGCATGCTTAAATTGGTTAAATAAAAGAGGCTGCCTCAGTTGGATGAGGCAGCCTCAATATCCATGTGAATAAAATTAAATAAATATATACTTCAGAATAAATAATATCGCCAGAATATACATTCCAACGGTAAGCTTTTTGAATTTACCGGCAATCATATTGATGATTACATAACTCAATACTCCCAAAGTAATACCCTCGGCAATGCTATAGGCTAACGGCATGGCAATAATACATATAAATGCAGGAATTGATTCTGAAAAATCATTGAAATCCAGTTCTTTAATCGGACTTATCATGTATAGTCCTACCAGTATTAATGCAGGTGCGGTTGCAGCTCCCGGGATGGCAAGGAACAGTGGAGCAAAAAATAATGCAACAATAAAACAAATTGCGGTGATCAGTGAGGTCATTCCTGTTCTTCCACCTTCAGAAACACCAGCAGCACTTTCTACATAAGTAGTTACTGTGCTGGTACCCAGCATGGCACCGGCAGTTGTTCCGATAGCATCAGCCATGAAAGCTTTTTTTACGTTAGGTATTTTGCCATTCTTGTCCAGCATGTTTGCTTTTGTCGAAACACCAACCAAAGTCCCCAATGTATCAAAAATATCTACAAATAAGAAAGTAAAGACAATGATAGCCATATCGAAAGTGAGAATCTGATCAAATTCAAATTTGAAGAAAATCGGTTCGATAGAAGGAGGTAAGCTCATAAATCCGTTCAGTTGGGTGATTCCCAACGGAATACCAATGATGGCAGTCAGAATAATACCGATTAATAAATCTCCTTTTACTTTTTTAACCACTAAGACTGAGGTGATTAACAAACCGATGATACCTAATAAAGCTTTTCCTGAAGTGATATCACCGAGAGCTACTAATGTAGCATCGTGTTTAACAATGATACCGGCATTTTGCATGCCAATAAAGGCAATAAACAAACCAATACCGGCGCTGATGGCAGTTCTGACAGATTTTGGAATGGCATTAGCTATTGCTTCCCTGACATTAAATGCTGTCAGTATAATGAATATTACACCTTCAATTAAAACAGCAGTCAACGCAAACTGCCAGGTATGTCCCATACCTAAAACCACTGAAAATGCAAAAAAAGCATTCAATCCCATACCGGGAGCAAGTGCAAAAGGTAATTTTGCATAGAGAGCCATCACCAGGGTTGCTAAAATCGAAGCTACTGCAGTTGTCGTAAATAAAGCATTTGCATCCATTCCCGTAGCAGAAAGGATACTTGGATTTACAGCCAGAATATAGGCCATGGTCAGGAAGGTAGTGATACCGGCAATGACCTCCGTACGGATGTTCGTTCCGTTTTCTTTAAATTTGAAGAATTTATCGAACATAATATTCAATTTTGATATAAGTTTATAATATTTACCCCTAGAGGCACAACAGAAAGAAAAAAAGAGACACAAAAGAGTGAATATAGAATAACTGAAAATGATATGCCTATTTCCACATTTTGTTTTTTAGTTCTTAACTCTTAGTTCTTAGTTTATCTTTTGTACCTTTTGTGGTTTATTCTTTTTAATGATAATTACAAATTGCATTTTACTGCAAGTGTCGGGCAGACTTTAAAACCTGCAACGCCACCAAAATTGTATCCTAATTCAACTTCACTTCCGGCCGAGATCCTTTTGTTGAAGTTGTACCAAAGTTGGGGTTCTGATAAAAAGACATAACTTGTTCCAAGGAAACCGTTTTTTTCCCGCCAGAAATCAGCAAAACCGTTAAATGAGAGTTTACCTTTCAACATGTGCATGTACCACACACCTGTCAACTGAAAGTTGTGTGGTTCTGCATTTCCCTGAATGTTTTTGTACATTGCAGATAGAGAAAGTCCTTTTGTGAAATCTGCGTTATTCATACTGTAGGTGGCTCCTAAAAGATAGGCGTTGTTAATTTGAAAGTTCATGGCTGCATCACGATGTAAACCTCCGTTGTATTCAATGTGTGCTGAAAAAGGACCGTTCCAGAATTTTAATTCACGTGCGATTTCAAAATAGGCTTCCATGGGTCCGTCGGCATTGTAGTTCATGTCCACAAAGTAAAAGAGACTACCATTGGCATCCGGTTTGAATCGTTCGATGGTACTGGTCAGATATTTTCTTTCTGCACCAAAGTCATAATGCAGTTGAAGATTTGTCTGGCTGAATGCCGTCAGACTGGAAACCAGCATGAATGACAAAAAAAGTTTTTTCATGAATGTTGAATTTTGATGATTAATAAAAATGTATAAATTTTCGGCAAAATTAGCAATTTCAGAGAGTTTAACAAATAAAATGTGAATGTTTATTTATAACTGCTGATAGATAGAAAGTTAAAAGATACCAAAATACAAAAGGAGCCTAAGCTCCTCTTATAGTATTAATTTTATCTCCTGTTTCTCCAGGGTTTGTCACTTTGTTTTCCGGAAGGTCTGTTCCTGTCTGTCTTCCGTTCACTACCGGAGTGTTTTTTGTCGTTATTGTCATTTCTTCGTGAGTCACCGCCAGATCTGCGTTCTCTGTCGCCGCCGGATTTTCTTCGGTCGCGATCTCCATAATTTCGATCTCCACCTTCCGATCTGCGTTTTCCACTTTCCGATCTCCATCTTCCACCCTGAGATCTGCGGTCACCGCCATTTTCACGTTCCGAATAACCCTTACTTTCTCTGGCGACACCAAGTTCAATGTCTGTTTGTCCGGCAAAAGCATTGATGATTTTGTCCGACTGATCTTCAAAAATATCAAAGAAAGTAAATTTATTGGTAACTTCAATATCTCCCACGCTGATGGTTTTGTCGCCAACAATATCGTTGATGATTCCAAGCAATCTGGATGGATTGATGCCATCCTTATTGCCGATATTCATTTTGAACCTGATTTTGTTGCCGCGTTTGCTTCCCTTGTCGCCTCGTTCCCCTCTTTCTTCTTTCATGCCCCGCTCAGCATTTCTGCCTTTTTCCTGGTAATTCAGATCTTCAGCATCCTTATAGTAGTCTAAGAAACGATTAAATTCCAAAGAAACGAACCGTTTTAGTATTTCAGTTTTGTCAAGATATTCCAGCTGCTTCATGATTTGCTCCATGTAAGGTTCAATCTGTTCTTCATTTACCTCTACATTTTGCATTCGGTCAATCATAAAGAATAGCTGTTTCTTGCAAACTTCCAGTCCGTTGGGAATTTGTTCCTGTTCGAACCGCTTCCCGAGCATGCGTTCAATATCCTTGATCTTGAATTTTTCTTTGGAATGGATGATAGAAACTGAAACACCTTTTTTGTTGGCACGGCCTGTACGCCCGCTGCGGTGCGTGTAGATTTCCACATCATCAGGCAGGTTGTAATTAATCACATGAGTCAGGTCACTTACATCGAGTCCGCGGGCTGCCACGTCGGTAGCAACCAACAACTGGATGTTCCTGATACGGAACTTTTGCATTACATTGTCGCGTTGCGCCTGCGATAAATCACCGTGCAAAGCATCGGCATTGTAGCCGTCGTGCATCAGATGATCGGCCACTTCTTTGGTTTCCTGACGCGTGCGGCAAAATACAATTCCGTAAATATCAGGATTGAGGTCTACGATTCTTTTGAGTACAAGATAGCGTTGACGAGCTTGCGAAACATAATAGATGTGCGAAACATTTTCGGACCCTGAGTTTTTAGTACCAACGGTAATTTCCTCGTAATCCTTCATGTATTTCTTTGCAATACGGGCAATTTCAGCCGGCATGGTTGCCGAAAAGAGTGTCGTACGTCTTGTTTCAGGGGTCGTAGCAAGGATGGTCTCGATATCTTCCTTGAAACCCATGTTCAACATTTCGTCAGCTTCGTCGAGCACCAGATAGTTGATCGCATCAAGTTTGACTTTTCCTCTCTCTATAAGATCGATCAACCGGCCGGGAGTGGCTACAATAATTTGTGGTGCCTGATCCAGTTGTTTCAATTGTGTGCGAATGTCTTCACCACCATAAACCGGAACAATCCTGGTGGGCATGAATTTCGAAAAGTTTTTCAGGTCTTTTGCAATCTGGATACACAATTCGCGGGTAGGAGCGAGCACGAGTGCCTGCACTTGTTTGCGCTGATGATCGATCATATTCAGGATCGGTAGCCCGAAAGCTGCCGTTTTGCCCGTTCCTGTTTGTGCTAAAGCGACAAGATCAGTGCCTTCTTCAAGCATAAAAGGAATCACTTTTTCCTGTACAGGCATGGGAGATTCAAAGCCAAGCTCCCCAATGGCCGAAAGAATTTCTTCTCTCAGATTCAGTTCTTTAAATGTCATTATGATGTTTTTAGTACACGTTTTGAGCAGTCATCCGGCGATAATTTCATCGTTTTTTCAACGTGTACCCTCAGATAAGCGAAGCTGCAAAGGTTATTGCAGTGATATTCGGAATTTTACCCACAACGCATGTGTTGTTTATTTGCGGGTGCAAAGATAGTTAAAAATATGAAAACTAAAAAATGAAAAAAAATATTTTGTCGTTTAAAAAAAATACAATACCTTTGCGGTCGCTTTTTGAAAAAAGATTCAGTAGCTCAGCAGGGAGAGCACATCCCGTTTAAGGCTGGGGTCCTGGGTTCGAGCCCCAGCTGGATCACTTAATAAAAAAGCCCATCGAAATGACGGGCTTTTTTATTTTTAGTTACAATTTTAGTCCCACTGTTATATTGATTGTTCCACCTTTAGTGGTGAAATCATTGATCTGATCAGCAAGTGAAACATCCTTCTTGAGGGTATAACGCAGGTCTGTTGTGATAAAATCAAATACATCAACGCCTGCACCAATCTGATAATTAATCTTTTCTTTGTCGAAACTGAATGCATCTCCTCCTTTATGCGTATAAACCGCTCCACCAGATACATGCAAGCTTAATAATCCAATATCAAAAAACTTCACCCCTATATGAACCGGTACTTTGTAATACTCAAGTGCCACTTTTTCATTCTGTTCATTAGTTGTGTTGATGACAGCATACATAAATTCCGGTTGAAAATATAATCTTTTTCCAAATTGCAAAAACCCTCCAAACTGATAATTTCCTTTCAGTTCTTCACTAAGTTGAGAACCTGAAGGAAGATCGCTCAGATTGGTATTTAAATCTAATCCTACTTTTGGACCGAACTTAATGTAGGTTTTTTTTGTTGTACCTTCTTCCTGAGCTGTCAATTGAAGAATTATGCCAAAAAACAGCAATAAAAGAAAAAATTTTGCTTTCATAATTTTAATTTTAAGATTTGTTTATTGTTTGTTTTCATTACCAGTTTTTATAAAATAACTTTTGTATTATGTGTAACCGAATAAAATCTGTGTTTGTTTACCCGATAATAAAAAAGTAACCTTTTTTTTGATGACGGTCCAAAAGTACAGATTTTTTTTTAAAGAAATAATTAATTTATTGATGTTTTTTAATTGTTAATGGTTTTATTTTGAGGGATTAATAATTTATATTTGTGCATAAAAGAAAAATAACAAAAAAAATATAGTCAGATGAACACAAAATTACAGGAATTAACCGATAAAATTTATCTGGAAGGAATTGAAAAGGCAAATGAAGAAGCTAACAAAATTTTAACAGAAGCCAGAAAGGAAGCCGATGAAATTATTTCCAAAGCAAGTGAAGAATCGATCAGGATTGTGAAGTCTGCTGAGGAGAAATCGAATGAGTTGATGAAAAATACCCGTGCTGAACTAAAACTATTTGCTCAACAATCGGTTAATGCACTTAAAACAGAAATTACAGATATAATTTGCGGAACGATTGTTTCTGATGCAGTAAAAGCTGCAACCACCGACAAACAATTTATGCAAAAGATGTTGGTAATAATGGTGGAAGGTTTAGCTAAAGAGCAAGAGGTAATTATTGAGACAAAAGAGGCTGACGCGCTGACTGCCTATTTTGCATCAAATGCGAAATCATTGTTAGATAAAGGGGTTGTCATTAAAGAAGTTAATGGTGTAAAGGCCGAATTCACAGTTATTCCGGCTGAAGGGACATATAAACTTACTTTTGGAGAAGAAGAGTTGATTGCCTATTTTAAAGAATTTTTACGTCCCAAATTAGTAGAAATGCTCTTTATATCTTATACCTAAAACTAATGACAATGAATTACTATTGCCTCGTTGCCGGATTACCAGACCTTCATGCTGAAGATACCAAAGGTTTTTTATCTCCTGAAGATTTACGCGCTGAACTGACCGGACAATTATCCACTACTGATGTCAAATTATTGGCTCTTTTGTATGCCAAATACGACAACCAGAACTTTCTAAGATATCTGCAGCGACATGATGCTGCACTCACCCCTTTGGGCAACCTTACAGCAGACGATTGGAAAGAGTTGTTCGACATGATGCAGGAAACGGAGCATCCGCAGGACAACCGGCTACTCCCGTATTTCCTGACTTATTATCAGTACATTCAGGACGAGGAACATCTCAATAATGGCATTGCATCTGAAGATTATTTATCAGGATTATATTTTGAATATGCTATGCAGGTTGACAATCCTTTTCTCCGTTCATGGTTTGAATTCAATCTCAACCTGCATAATCTTCTGACTGCTATTTCATGCCGCAAGCATGGCTATGATCAGCAAAAATTAATTATCGGTCATAATGAAGTTGCTCGTATGCTCAGACATACACATGCCCGGGATTATGGGGTGGGAAGTCTGTTCGAGTATACTGATGAAGTGCTGAAACTGGCAGAGGAGCCCGACTTGATGGGGCGTGAAAAAAAAATTGATGCTCTTAAATGGGCATGGTTGGATGAGCACACATTTTTTAATTATTTCTCGATTGAGAGAGTCCTGGCTTTTGTTTTAAAAACTGAAATGCTCGAAAGATGGAGAATGCTTTCATTAGAAGCTGGTTCAGCTATTTTCAGAGATTTATTGACATCTTTGAAAAAAGATGTTGTCGTTAAAGTGTAAATATCATACCTAAAATATAATGTCAACAAAAGGAATTGTAAAAGGAATTATTTCAAATTTAGTAACAGTTGAAGTAGATGGTCCTGTAGCGCAAAACGAAATTGCGTATATTCAGATGGAAAATACCCGCCTGATGGCTGAAGTATTAAAAGTGAATGGAAATAAAACTTTTGTACAGGTGTTTGAAAGTACCCGGGGTTTGAAAGTGGGCAATACGGTAGAGTTTACCGGTCATATGCTGGAAGTTACACTTGGGCCGGGATTACTTTCGCGAAATTACGACGGACTGCAGAATGACCTCGACAAGCTTTCCGGCATCTTCCTGCAACGTGGTGAATATAATTTCCCTTTGGATAAGGAAGTGCTCTGGCAGTTTAAACCAATAGCCAGTGAGGGTGATAAAGTTGAGGCTGGAACATGGCTTGGAGAAGTAGATGAAAATTCTCAGTCGCACAAGATTATGGTGCCATTCAGTTTTATGGGTACTTACATAGTGAAAAGTCTTGTACCTGCGGGTGAATACAGGATCATGGATACCATTGCGGTGTTGACTGATGCTGATGGTAAAGACGTGGAAGTGACTATGGTGCAAAAATGGCCTGTAAAAAAAGCCATCAATGTGCACACTGAAAAACCACGTCCGTTTAAATTGCTCGAAACCGGTGTGCGCATCATCGATACAGCGAATCCAATTGTTGAAGGAGGAACGGGATTCATCCCCGGACCGTTCGGTACCGGAAAAACGGTGCTTCAACATGCTATTTCAAAACAGGCTGAAGCTGATATTGTAATTATTGCTGCCTGTGGTGAACGTGCTAACGAGGTGGTGGAGATATTTGTTGAATTCCCAGAACTGGAAGATCCACATACAGGACGTAAACTGATGGAACGTACCATCATCATTGCCAATACTTCCAATATGCCGGTGGCATCACGTGAAGCTTCTGTGTATACCGCTATGACTATTTCGGAGTACTATCGCGCCATGGGATTGCGTGTGTTGATGATGGCCGACTCTACTTCCCGTTGGGCCCAGGCTTTACGCGAAATGTCAAACCGCATGGAAGAGTTGCCGGGGCAAGACGCTTTCCCAATGGACTTATCAGCGATTATTGCCAATTTCTATTCCAGAGCAGGATATGTTTATCTGAAGAACGGACAAACAGGTTCTATTACTTTTATCGGAACGGTTTCACCTGCAGGGGGTAATCTCAAAGAACCTGTAACTGAAAGTACTAAAAAGGCAGCACGTTGTTTTTATGCGCTCGATCAGACCCGTGCCGACCGCAAACGTTATCCGGCGGTTAATCCGATCGATAGCTATTCGAAATACATTGAATATCCCGAATTTGAAGAATATATATCAAAAATGATCTCTCCCGACTGGACATCCAAGGTCAATGATATGAAAACGATCCTTCAACGCGGTAAAGAAGTACAGGAGCAAATCAATATCCTCGGTGATGATGGTGTTCCGGTGGATTATCACCTTACTTTCTGGAAGTCGGAAGTGATTGATTTTGTGATTCTTCAACAGGATGCTTTCGATAAAATCGACTCCGTTTGTCCGCTCGACCGGCAGGAGTATATGCTTGACCTGGTAATGGATATATGTGAATCCGACTTTGAATTCAACGATTTCACTGAAGTGATGGATTACTTCAAAAGGGTGATCAATATATTTAAACAAATGAATTATTCTCCCTTTAAATCAGAACAGTTTGCAAAATTTGAAAATGAATTAAAAACCATCCTTGCAGAAAGAAGGAAATAATATACGAAATTATGGCAACGAAAGCATTTCAGAAAATATATACTAAAATTACTCAGATTACAAAAGCAACCTGCTCGTTGCATGCCACCGGGGTAGGTAATGAGGAACTGGCAACTGTAAACGGGAAACTGGCACAGGTGGTGAAAATTTATGATGATGAGATTACTTTACAGGTTTTTGAGGGTACTGAAGGTATTCCTACCAATGCCGAAGTAATCTTTCTGGGTAAATCGCCTTCACTGAAAGTAAGTGAACAACTTGCCGGGCGTTTTTTTAATTCCTTTGGCGATCCTATCGATGGCGGTCCGAAGGTGGAGGGAGAGGAGCGTGAAATCGGCGGTCCGTCGGTAAATCCTGTACGGCGAAAACAACCTTCACAACTTATCGCCACCGGTATTGCAGGTATCGACCTGAATAATACCCTGGTGTCGGGACAGAAAATTCCATTCTTTGCTGATCCTGATCAGCCTTTTAATCAGGTAATGGCAAATGTTGCCCTGCGCGCTAAAGCGGATAAAATCATCCTGGGAGGGATGGGCCTTACCAATGATGACTATCTGTATTTTAAGAACGTATTTAATAATGCCGGTGTCCTCGACCGTATTGTGAGTTTCGTAAATACTACTGAAAATCCTCCGGTAGAGCGGTTGTTGATCCCTGATATGGCGCTTACCGCTGCAGAATATTTTGCAGTGGATAAAAATGAAAATGTACTGGTACTCCTGACCGATATGACCTCTTATGCTGATGCACTCGCTATCGTGTCAAACCGAATGGATCAGATTCCTTCGAAAGACTCAATGCCGGGTTCTTTATATTCCGATCTGGCAAAGATTTACGAAAAGGCGGTACAATTTCCCGCAGGAGGATCCATCACTATAATTGCTGTAACCACACTTTCGGGTGGTGATATTACACATGCTATTCCTGATAATACAGGATATATTACCGAAGGTCAGTTATTCCTTCGCCGTGATACTGATGTGGGTAAGGTTATTGTTGACCCGTTCCGTTCGTTGTCACGCCTGAAACAGTTGGTTATCGGAAAGAAAACCCGCGAGGACCATCCGCAGGTGATGAATGCTGCCGTTCGTTTGTTTGCCGATGCTGCTAATGCTAAAACAAAGCTGGAAAATGGTTTTGACCTGACGGATTATGACGATAGAGCGCTTGCTTTTGCAAAAGATTATTCTGAGAAACTGCTGGCAATCGATGTTAACATTGATACTGAACAAATGCTGGATGTTACCTGGGGATTATTCGGTGAATATTTTACTCAGACAGAAGTTAATATCAAGCAGGAACTTGTGGATAAATACTGGAAATAAATAAAATTTATGGCCATACAATTTCAATATAATAAAACGTCATTACAGACTTTGGAAAAGAATCTGAAAATGCGTGTACGTGCTTTACCTACAATAAAAAACAAGGAAAGTGCCTTGCGTGTGGAGGTGAAACGTGCCAAAGATGATATCAAATCACTGGAAGTTCAACTGGAACAACGCATTACTACCTATGATAAAATGCTGGCTCTTTGGGGTGAATTCGATACCAGTCTGCTGAAAGTTGAAGATGTAATAATGAGCGTCAAGAAAGTTGCCGGAGTGCGCATTCCTGTGCTGGATGAGGTGGTTTATGTCACCAAACCCTACAGTTTGTTTAACGCTCCCTCATGGTATGCCGACGGTCTGGTACAGTTGAAGGAATTGGCTCAGGTAGGCATCGGGCAGGTGTTTTGCGAGCAAAAATTACAATTGCTTGAACATGCCCGTAAAAAAACCACTCAAAAGGTAAATTTATTCGAAAAAGTGCAGATTCCGGGATATGAAGATGCCATATTGAAAATTAAAAGATTCATGGAAGATGAAGAAAATCTTTCGAAATCTTCCCAGAAAATAGTTAAATCGCGTCAGCAAAAGCTCAAAGAGGAGGAAATGGTATGATTACAAAGATGCGAAAATATTCATTCTTGATTTATCATAAGCATTATCTTGATTTTCTTGAAAAAATAAGAGAGTTAGGTGTGTTGCATGTTATCGAGAAAGCAGAGGGGTCTCCGGAAGATGAAACTCTGAACCGGAAAATGCAGCTTTCTTCGGCACTAAAGACGGCTCTGACGGAGTTAAAGAAATATCTGCCAGAAAATGCTGTATTAGCTGATGTTGATAAAAAGATGGATGGTAATGCCTTACTGATGGAGATTGAGGAGACATTTAATAAACTGGAAGTTTTGACTCATGATTTACATAGCACGCAACGAGAGTTGGAGAGAATAAGCGTTTGGGGCGACTTTTCAGTTCAAAGAATACATGCATTGAAGGATGCAGGATTTGAATTGCGGTTCTTTAATTGTAATCTCCGTAAATATAACCTTGAATGGGATACCTTGTATAATGCATTTGAAATCAATACGATTGCGCCGTTGATTTATTTTGTGACAGTCAATAAGCCCGGTACAGAGATCGATGTGGATGCAGACCCCATGAAAATGCCGGAGAAGAATGCGCTGGAGATATCAGAGATGATTGCCTCAATTCAAACTGAGATTGAGAAAGTAAAAAAGGAAATTGATATATTGGCTCTCGGGAAATATCAAACGCTCGAATATTATTATAAAATGATATTAAGCGAAATAGATTTTTCAAAAGTGATATTGAATACCCGATCGGAAGTTGAAAATAAAGTAATGATGCTCGAAGGTTTCTGTCCTGAAGAAGTGGAAGTTGCTATAAAGGAATATTTAGATAAATCAGGCGTTTTTTATGAGGTCACAGATCCAGAAATTACTGAGAATGTACCCATTAAACTGAAAAATAATGCGTTTTCAAAATTATTTGAACCAATCACCCGTCTGTATTCGCTGCCTAATTACAGTGAGCTTGATCCGACACCGCTTTTTGCGCCTTTTTTTATGCTCTTCTTTGGATTATGTCTTGGAGATGGTGGCTATGGAATCCTGATATTGGCAGCCACTACTTTCTTAAAAAGAAAATCAAAGCCTGAGATGAAAGGTCTTCTGACACTTGGACAGTATCTTGGACTCATGACAATTGTTGTAGGAATCCTGACCGGCTCATTTATGGGCATCTCTCTGGATCAGGTGGAATGGAAATGGCTTGCGGGTGTGAAACAGTATTTTATTACCCAAAATAACTTTGGGGATAAATTTGGCGGATATAGTCCTTTAATGGCTCTTGCATTAATAATTGGTATTATACAGATTCTTTTCGGAATGGTGGTCAATGCGATTAAAGTTCAAAAACAACATGGATTCAAATATGCGATAAATCATTTTGCCTGGGTGGTTTTGATCATTGCGTTAGCAATAATTTACTTCCTTTCTTCAAAAAATGTTGCACCCGTATTCATGTATATATTGTACGGAATTACAGCGCTCTGCGCCCTATGTGTTATTTTTTACAATTCTCCCGGGAAAAATATCATTATTAATTTCGGCTCAGCATTGTGGAATACATACAATATGGCGACCGGTTTGTTGGGCGATTCTTTGTCTTACATACGTTTGTTTGCACTCGGGCTCACGGGGAGTATCCTCGGAGGGGTGTTCAATATGCTGGCTGTTGATATGACTGCCGATATTGCTTTTGCACCGGGAAGATGGCTGGTAATGCTTTTAATTCTGTTAGTAGGACACTCGATTAATTTTGCTTTAAGCATTATCGGAGCTTTTGTGCATCCACTACGTTTGACATTTGTCGAGTATTACAAAAATTCAGGTTTCGAGGGAGGAGGAAAAGAATATAAACCTTTTAAAAAGGTTATTTAATCAGGAATAGATACATTAAAACAAATAATAAATAAACAATAAAAAACAGAAAATTATGGAACCAATTCTATTAGCTTATTTAGGAGTTGCACTGATGATTGGCTTGTCAGGAACAGGAAGTTCTTATGGAGTAACAATTGCGGGAAATGCAGCTATCGGAGCATTTAAGAAAAATTCATCTGCTACCGGATCGTATATTGCATTATCTGCACTACCGGCGACACAAGGTTTGTACGGATTCGTAGGCTATTTCTTGTTGAGCAAATTTTTGGTAGTCGGCATCAGTTGGTTCATTGCATCAGCTGTTTTTGCTGCGGGTTTGGGATTAGGCATTGTGGCGCTCTTCTCGGCTATACGTCAGGCAAATATTTGTGCCAATGGTATCGCGTCTATTGGTTCAGGGCATGATGTGTTCGGTACCACAATGATTTTGGCTGTGTTCCCCGAATTGTATGCAATCCTGGCATTGCTCGTTTTGATCTTAATTACAGGTTCATTGCCAATTCCGGGGGTATAAGGTGAAAAAATAATGATTAATTGTTAAGAAGCTCAAACAAGCCTTTTGTTTGAGCTTTTTTATGTTTGTAAATCCCGTAAAATAAACTATTTTTGCAATTTTGTGGTTCAGATTAATGATTTTTTTTGTGCGAATTTAAGATTGAAAACTGTTTTTTATGAAGAAAAACAAGAACAAGTGGAAGCAATTCCTTCAGAAGGTTCGTTTTAAATACCGGGTGTCGGTGTTAAACGAGAATACGCTGGAGGAATCGTGGTATGTGAGGCTTTCCCGTTTCAGGGTTTTTCTGTATGGTTCTCTTTTTATAATAATAACATTTTTGATTCTTGCTTCTTTAATCATTTACACACCATTGCGTTATTATCTTCCTGATTATGGTGGTTCCGGAGATCGCGCCGGTGTTATCAATAATTCCATGGAGGTTGATTCCCTTCTGCAACAGATGCAGTTACAGGCAAAGTATCTCGAAGTGCTTAAAGGGATTATCAGTGGAGATGTAAATCAGGATGGTACCTTAGTTGCCGATTCTGTACCTTTGAAAGAAAGGGCGGAGATTATGATGGAAAAATCAAAAAATGAAAAGGAATTTGTTGAAAATTATGAAGAAGCTGAGAAATATAATTTATCTTCGCTTGCTAACCCTGAAATAGAAAATATTTATGTGTTCTTCAAACCAACTAAGGGGGTTATTTCTTCTGCTTTCAGTATGGAAGATAAACATTATGGCATCTCAATACTAACTGCTCCAAACGAATCGGTGGTTAGCGTGCTGGCCGGAACAGTGATTTATGCTTCCTATAGTTTTGATTACGGTTGGGTGATTCATGTGCAACACGACGAGAATTATGTCTCGATTTACAAACATAACACTTCTTTGCTTAAAAAAGCGGGAGATAGCGTCAAGGCCGGTGAGGTAATTGCATTTACAGGGGAAAATGCTTCCAATAAAACAGGAGATCAGTTCTATTTTGAACTTTGGAAAAAAGGAAAACCTGTTAATCCTGAAGAAGTGATCATATTTTAAATGAATTGCACAATAAATTCAAATAGTTTGTCAGAAAATAAAAAAAACATTGTCATACTGGGGTCAACGGGTTCAATTGGGACACAGGCTCTCGAAGTAATTGAATCAAATCCTTCGCTTTTTGAAGTGTTTGCCCTGACGGCAGGTAATAATGTCGACCTGTTGATCGCACAGGCACGGAAGTTCCAACCTGAAATGGTTGTTATTGCCAATGAGAATTTATACCCCAGGTTGAAAGATGCTCTGTCGGATATGCAGGTCAAGGTTTTTGCCGGTGCTGACTCAATTGCTCAGGTGGCATCAATGGGTGTTGTGGATATTGTACTGACAGCCATGGTGGGATATTCAGGATTAAAGCCGACTATAGCAGCTGTGAAAGCCGGAAAAAAGATTGCTCTTTCGAATAAGGAAACACTGGTGGTGGCCGGCGAACTGATCAATGATCTGTGTCACCAACACGGAGCAACAATTATTCCTGTAGACTCTGAACATTCGGCAATATTTCAATGTTTGACAGGAGAAGGAAATAATCCGGTTGAGAAATTGATCCTTACCGCTTCGGGTGGCCCTTTCAGAACATTTAACTGGAATGAACTGGAACATGTGACGCCGGCACAAGCACTGAAACATCCTAATTGGGATATGGGGGCGAAAATCACCATTGATTCGGCCAGCATGATGAACAAAGGATTTGAAGTGATTGAAGCAAAATGGCTTTTTGGTGTGCCTGTTGAACAGATTGATGTGGTGGTTCATCCTCAATCCATCATTCATTCGATGGTGCAGTTTGCAGATGGCTCTGTCAAAGCGCAAATGGGATTGCCGGATATGAAATTACCAATTCAATACGCATTTACATATCCCCACAGGATTAAAACCAGTTTTCCGCGACTAGACTTTAGTCTGTATCCGCAGTTTACTTTTGAAAAACCTGATGTGGAAAGATTCCGTAATCTGGCGCTTGCTTATGATGCTATTTCCAGAGGTGGAAATGCACCTTGTATATTAAATGCAGCAAATGAAATTGTTGTGGCAGCATTTTTGATGGGAAGAATTGGATTTTTACAAATGAGTGATGTGATTGAAACTGTGCTGAGCAAAGCCGCATTTGTTGAAAAACCGGGTTATGATGATTACGTCATGACCGATGCGGAAACAAGGAAATTGGCGGAGGATCTAATAGCAAATAGCAAATATCGCAACAGATTATGAATAGGGACGCCTTTTAAGGCGTCCATTAATGAATTAATGAATTAATGAATTAATGATGAATAACGAATAACGAAAATAATAAATGGTCGATAAATAAACGAAAATTATTTATAAATGACCCACAAACAACGCCCCGTTCAACAGAACGTGATTTAATAAAAAAAAAACAACAACAAACAACAACAAATAACAATAAATGGAAACCTTTTTAATCAAAGCATTACAGCTGATTCTCAGTTTATCTATCCTTGTGTTTTTGCACGAATTCGGACATTTCTTCTTTGCCCGTCTTTTTAAAGTAAGGGTAGATAAATTTTATATGTTCTTTAATCCGAATTTTTCATTGTTAAGAGCTAAAAAAATCAATGGAAAATGGGAGGTGCGTTTCTTTGCTAAGAATGTGCCGGCCAATGAGCGTCAGAAAGTAAACGCTGACGGGGTAGGAATGGTTGATGCAAAAGGTAAACCAATTATGGAGCCGCTGCCGCTTTCCGAACTTGATGATAATGACTGGAGAAAATACCCTGAAACAACGGAATGGGGAATTGGATGGTTGCCTTTGGGAGGTTATTGTAAAATAGCCGGTATGATTGATGAATCGATGGATAAAACCATGATGGCTTTACCTCCTCAATCCTGGGAGTACCGTGCCCGCCCTGTGTGGCAGCGTTTGCCCATCATTATCGGTGGTGTGCTGGTGAATTTTATCCTTGCTATGGTCATCTATTCCGCGGTATTATATACGTGGGGACATGAATATATGCCTTTTGAAAATGCCAAATATGGTCTGCATTTTTCAAAAACTATGATTGATAACGGTTTCCGTCAGGGAGATAAGATCGTCAGTATCGACGGAAAACCAGTGGAACAACGTGCTGATTTTGTAGAGAAAATACTGATAGATGGAAACCGTCATGTCGAAGTATTGCGCGATGATACCCTGAAAAAAGAAATCGTTTTGCCTGCCGATTTTGCTCAAAAAGTACTGAAAGCTGAGGAGATGAATCTGGTGTCGGTACGCTATCCTTTTGTCATAGAAAAAGTAATGCCGGGTACTCCGGCCGAACAAGCAGCTTTACAGGCAGGTGATAGTATTGTGGCGATCAATGGTAAAGCCTGCAATATTTTTCAGGATGTGGCTGAAGAGCTTGAAAATCTGGCTAACTCAGCAATAGTGGTTGACTTTTACAGAAATGGCAAACTGCAGGAGACGAAGCTGCAACTCAATGAAGATGCGAAACTTGGCGTAGGAGTACGGCCGGTGTTCAATTATTTCAAGACAAAACGTACTGAATATGGTTTCTTTGAGGCTATTCCTGCCGGAATTAATCTGGGTTGGGAGACGCTGGTGAGTTATGTGAAACAGTTTAAACTGGTGTTTACCAAAGAAGGTTCCAAGCAGGTGGGAGGTTTCGGCAGTATAGGCAATATGTTCCCTAACGTGTGGGACTGGCAGATATTCTGGTCGATGACCGCCTTATTGTCCGTGATTCTTGCTTTTATGAATTTCCTTCCTATTCCTGCTCTTGATGGAGGACATGTGATGTTCCTGCTTTATGAAATGATTACCGGTCGTAAACCAGGTGATAGGTTCCTTGAATATGCACAAACAGCCGGTATGTTGTTTTTATTCGGCTTGTTGCTGTTTGCAAATGGAAACGATATCTTTAAGGCATTTTTTAAATAGATTCACAAAAAAACAAAAAAAAACAGTTTAAAATTGAAAATTAAAACGAAAATATTACCTTTGTGCTTGTATAAAGAATTAAAACAGAATCAATCAATAAATTAACAACATTTTTGTATGAAAAAACAATTATTATTTGGGCTTTCATTAATCGTGGCAGTTGTGTTCAGCTCATGTAAAAATCTGAGTGACTTAGACCCAAGTCTGTTCACTTGTACCCCAAATCCACTTGAAGCAAAAGCGGGTAAAGTAGAAGCCACAATCACTGGTACATTCCCGGTGAAGTATTTTGCAACCAATGCTGTTGTAACAGTAACTCCTGTAATCAAAATGAGTAATGGTGACTCTGTGAAAGCTGCACCATCTGTTTTTCAGGGTGAAAAAGTTGTAGGAAATAACGAAGTTATCTCTTACAAAGCCGGTGGTTCATACACTATTAAAACTTCATTTGATTATGTGCCCGAAATGGCTGTTTCAGAATTGTACCTTTATTTCAATGTTGTAGCCAAAAAGAAAAACTACAACCTGAAACCGGTAAAAGTGGCCGATGGTGTCATTGCAAGTTCTGAACTCGTTTCTAAAAAATTCTCAGGTAAACAAGGTGCTGTAATTATCGCCGACAAATTTGTTCGCGATATTATGGAAATGACAGAAGCCGACATCCTCTTCCTTATTCAGCAGTCAACTGTACGTAAGAGCGAAACTTCTTCTGAAGATATCAAAGCACTTACACAAAAAATTGTTAATGCTAAAAATGAATTGAATAAATCAGTAGAAAGCCTTCAGATTTCGTCTTACGCTTCTCCTGATGGTTCTCTGGATCTCAATACCACTTTAGCTGAACGTCGTCAGAAAGAAACCGAAAAATATCTGAATGCTGAACTGAAGAAGATTAAATCTCCGCTGACTATCGAATCAAGATTTACTCCGGAAGACTGGGATGGTTTCCAGAAATTGATGGAAAATTCTAACATTCAGGATAAAGAACTGATCCTCCGCGTATTGTCAATGTATAAAGATCCGGAACAACGCGAACGTGAAATCAAAAATCTGGCTGCTGCTTTCAAACAGATTGCAGATGAGGTCCTACCACAACTTCGCCGTTCACAGCTGAAATTATTGGTGAAAGTAACCGGAAAATCGGATGAAGAAATTGCTAAACTGGCCAAAGAGGATGCTTCAAAACTTGATCTGGAAGAATTGCTTTATGCTGCAACTTTAACTTCAAATGCCGATGAAAAAGCTGCCATCTATACAAAAGTTGTTAATGCTTATCCTTCCGATATAAGAGGATTGAACAATCTTGGTGCTGTAAAATATCAGCAAGGTAAAGTTGATGAAGCTGCTGCTCAGTTTGCAAAAGCACTTGCTATTGATGCTAAAAATGCTGATGTTAACTATAATGCCGGTCTTTGCGCTATGGCAAAAGGTAAACTCGATCAGGCAATTGCTTCTTTCGGAAAAGCTGCAGGTACTTCAGGTGATCTGAAAAATGCTACTGGTACTTATTACATCGCAACAGGCGACTATGCTAAAGCAAAATCTTCTTTCGCCGGTGTGAATACCAACAATGCTGCATTGGCACAGATCCTCAACAAAGAGTACAATGCTGCCAAAAATACACTGGCTGCTGTTGAAGCTCCTGATGCTATGACTTCTTATCTTGGTGCTATCGTTGCTGCCCGTACCAACGACAAAGATGGTGTTTATACCAACCTGAAATCAGCGGTTAGCAAAAGCAGTACCTGTGGTTCAAAAGCTGCAAAAGATCTTGAATTCTCGAAATTCTGGAGTGATGCTACCTTCCAGTCAATTGTGAAGTAATAGTTTGCATTTCTACATAAAAGAAATCCGGTACAAAACATTGTGCCGGATTTTTTGTTTATTTGAGAAAATAATAAATGACAATTTGTCGTGTTTTTTACCATTCTTTTTTTAGGAATAATGTTTGACAACATAAAGGCTGCTAAAAAATGATAAGATTTTTTAGTACACAGTATTTTAGATGTATCTTTGTGTCATTAAATTAAATAAATTTTTATTGTGTCGAAAAAGAATAAGGTAATAGATAACGAGCAGATTGTAAAAAAAATTGTTGAAGGAATACAAGAACGCAAGGGCAAGGAAATCGTGGTGGTGAACATGAATAAGTTGAAAGAAGCACCTTGCAGCTATTTTGTGATTTGTGAGGGAGATTCCAATGTACATGTTAACGCTGTAGCCCTCTCTATCAAAGATTATGTGCAAGAACAAATTGACGTAAAACCATATGCGACCGATGGGTTTGAAAATTGTGAGTGGATTGCCATGGATTATGGGCAGATTATCGTGCACGTTTTTCAGCGTAACAGCCGCCAGTTCTACGATATAGAACATTTATGGGCAGATGCAGGTCTTCAGTTTATTGAAAATATTAACTAGCATAATATATGGAACAAAAAAATATTCAAACTCCCACGCCTAAGCCGGGGGGGAAAACACCAAAGTTCAATATCTCCTGGATATATGGAATTATTGTGCTGGTATTAATCGGTTCGTATTTTTTCGGAGATAACGTGCCGGTTAAGGATATTGAATCTTATCCCACCTTCAAACAATACGTGCTGAATGGATATATTGAAAGCATTGAAGTGTTTCCGCAAAAAAACCAGGTAGAAGCGGTTGTTGAAGATAGTGTGGTAAGTATGAAAAAGGTCTTTGGCGAAAATTATAAAACCTACGAGAAAGAACGTAAAATCAGTGTAAAAATCCCAAGTGCCGATAAGTTTGAAGAGTTTATTTCGGAGGCCAAGTTTCAGAATGTATCTTATAAGGAAAGTAAGAACTACCTGGAAATGTTTTTATACAGCGTGCTTCCTTTCCTTCTACTGATTCTGTTCTTTGTGTTTATGACCCGGAGAATGTCGGGTCAGATGGGCGGAGGCGGTGGTGCCGGTGGTATTTTCAATGTAGGAAAATCGAAAGCGCAGCTGTTTGATAAGGGAAGTGCCGCCAATAAAACCACTTTTAAAGATGTGGCTGGTCTGGCAGGTGCCAAGCAGGAAATTGAAGAAATCGTCGCTTTTTTAAAAAATCCGGGAAAATATACTGAGCTTGGAGGGAAAATTCCTAAGGGTGCTTTGCTCGTGGGTCCTCCGGGAACCGGGAAAACCCTTTTGGCCAAAGCTGTAGCTGGCGAAGCGGATGTGCCTTTCTTCTCGATGTCGGGTTCCGATTTCGTGGAAATGTTCGTGGGAGTAGGTGCTTCACGTGTCCGCGACCTGTTCAGGCAGGCGAAGGAAAAAGCCCCCTGTATCATCTTTATTGATGAAATTGATGCCGTTGGTCGTTCCCGTGGAAAAAATCCGAATATGGGGAGTAATGATGAACGCGAGAATACCCTGAACCAGTTGCTTACTGAAATGGATGGTTTTGGCTCTAACAGCGGGGTAATTATTCTGGCGGCGACCAACCGTGCTGATATACTTGATAAAGCATTGCTTCGCGCCGGTCGTTTCGACCGCCAGATCCATGTTGATTTGCCGGATGTGCATGAGAGAAAACAGATATTTAATGTTCATCTGCGTCCTATTAAGATCAATGAAACCGTTGATGTAAACTTCCTTGCAAAGCAAACCCCGGGATTTTCGGGTGCCGATATTGCCAATGTCTGTAATGAAGCGGCTTTGATTGCTGCCCGTAAAGGGAAATCATTTGTTGAAAAACAGGAATTCCTCGATGCAGTAGACAGGATTATCGGAGGACTGGAGAAGAAATCAAAGATCATCACGCAATCTGAAAAGAAATCCATTGCTTATCACGAAGCAGGTCATGCCACGATCAGTTGGATGCTGGAACATGCCAGTCCCCTCGTAAAGGTAACTATTGTGCCCCGCGGAGAAGCGTTGGGAGCTGCCTGGTATTTGCCCGAAGAACGACAGTTAACCAATCGCGAGCATCTGCTTGACGAGATGTGTGCGACACTTGGAGGTCGTGCTGCGGAAGAACTGTTCCTGAATCAGACATCAACCGGTGCCATTAACGATCTGGAACGCGTGACCAAACGTGCTTATGCCATGGTAGCATATTATGGCATGAGCGAAAAACTACCCAATCTGAGTTATTTTGATTCGACCGGAAATTCGGATTACGGTTTTACAAAACCCTATAGTGAAAAAACTGCTGAACTGATTGATACGGAAGCTAAGAAGATTGTTGCAGATGAATATGCCAGAGCTAAGAAGATTCTGAAAGAACATGAAGAGGGGCACAGACAACTATCAGAACTCTTGCTTGAAAGAGAGGTGATCTTTTCAGAGGATTTGGAAACAATTTTCGGTAAACGTCCATGGTCATCGCGACACGATGAACTAATCCTTCAAAACGGGAATGACGAGGGTGAAATACAACCGTCGGAGGATGTTAAATCATTGACTGAGCCTAAAAGTAATGGAATAAGCCTGTCAAAAAGATCAGAAAAGATGTTGGGAGATCTCATTGAAGAGGCGAAACAGGAGGAAACCACTAAAGAAGAAGATAAAGCATAAAGAGCTATAGTGTTATGGAGCAGCAAACTTCCCGGGAATTGATTCTGAACCGTATTCGTCGCATTGCCGAAAGGCGGGGTGACGAATCTGCTGCAAATGTAACTTATCAGCAGGAAGAGGTTTACAAGACTGTCGGACCTGATTTGTTGGCTTGTTTTAAACAAGAACTGGAAGCGGTCAGCGGAAAATGTGTGGTTTGTTCAAACGAAGAAGATATGTATAAACAATTGGCAGCCCTTGTTGAAAAAAAGGAGCTGCCTTCTTTGTTCTCAAGAGATGCCGGTATTATTGAAAAGTTGTGTAAAGCGGGGATTATAGTTGAAGAACGGGAGAATAATTTTATACATCAATCAGCCGGAATCACGTCCTGTGAATTGCTTGTTGCCCGTACAGGTAGCGTGCTGGTAAATACAGCAGGCAATTCCGGCAGGCAAATGCATGTTTTTCCTCCCATACATATAGTGCTTGCAAAGGCTTCACAATTAGTCGCTTATGTGGGTGATGCCCTTGAAGCTATGCAGCAGAAATACAACGAAAAGTTACCATCAGCTATTACAATTATTACCGGTCCCAGCCGTACTGCTGATATCGAAAAAACTTTGGTGCTGGGTGCTCATGGTCCGAAAGAATTAATTATCTTTGTTGATCAGAGTCAGTAACATTGAAAGCACAGCATGAGTAATTTTCTAAAGCGTACCTTGAGCGGATTTTTCTTTGTCGTGATCATTATTGCTTCAATTTGGATAAGTCCGTATACTTTTGCATTGGCATTTGCCATCATTTGCGGCTGGACCGTATTTGAATTCCATAAACTTACCAATCAGCAATCGCAGGTACAAATTATCCCACTGCTATCAGTGACCGGTGCTGTCATACTTTTCATTACCTCATTTCTTTATGCTTCAGGCAAAGTCATCTATCCGAGTTTTTCTGTATATGGCTTGTTTGTTGTGCTGGTACTTGTCATTGAGCTTTATCGCAAAAAAGAAAATCCCATTCATAATTGGGCGTATTTTCTGTTAGGACAAATCATTATTGCTTTGCCCTTTTCTTTACTCAATTTTATATTGTACGTCGATGGTTATCACCCATTGTTGTTGATGGCTGTCTTTGTTACTATCTGGGTGAACGATACCGGTGCTTATCTGGTAGGTATCACTTTTGGTAAACACCGTCTGTTTGAAAGGATTTCTCCAAAAAAATCATGGGAAGGATTTATAGGAGGTGCTGTCACAGCTTTGATATCAGGTTATGTGTTTTCCTTGTTTATCCCCGGCATTAGTTTGCTTTCATGGTTGATATTTTCTGAAATTGTCGTTATATTCGGAACCTTTGGCGATTTGCTTGAATCGTTGATGAAGCGAACAGTTCATGTTAAAGATTCCGGCGATGTGATCCCAGGTCACGGCGGACTACTCGACCGTTTCGACAGTATGCTGTTGGTGGCACCGGCGATATTTATTTTCCTGAGTTTTCTGTTTTATTAGACAACAGTCGACAGACAACAGACAACGAAAGACAATTATGATAATTATGACCAATAAATAAACGAATACAGAGATGAGATGTTAACTCTGATAACTTGCTGAGAAAATATAAAATGGACTCATTAAATTGAAATTACTAATCGATATTAACGAATATACATAATGAATTACGACGCAATACGTTGCTATAATACTTCTGAGATTCCTGCTGTACTTGAGCGATTAAGTAATAATAAACAGTTTGTTAACTTTCTGGGAACGGCTTATCCGCTGATGCCTAAGGATGTGCTGAGAAAGAAACTGACAAGTTTCGATAATGCCAATGACTTCCAGCGTATCATGGTATATCCTTTCCTGCAGTATATTGAAGCTAATCTGACCAGGGGGATTGAATTGAGGGGGGTGGAAAAGATAGATAAATCAAGAGCTTATCTTTATATTTCAAACCACAGGGATATTATTCTGGATTCAGCTTTACTTTGTGGAAAGCTGATTGAATATGATATGGATACTGTTGAAATAGCCATAGGGGATAATCTGCTGATTTTTCCATGGATAGAAGACCTGGTGCGTTTGAATAAAAGTTTCATCGTCCGTCGTAGTCCGGGAGCAAAGCAAATGCTCGAAAGTTCGAAGTTGCTGGCCTCCTATATTGCCTATACGATCAACGAAAAGCAACAATCCATATGGATAGCGCAACGTGAAGGCCGTGCGAAGGATTCGAACGATAAAACACAGGAAAGTCTGCTGAAGATGTTCAATATGGGTGGGAATGGAAGTTTTGCCGAAAACCTCTCAGTACTTCATATTTGTCCGCTGAGTATTTCCTATGAGTTTGATCCCTGCGATTACCTTAAGGCCAAAGAGTTTCAGCAGAAAAGAGATAATCCTGAATACAAAAAAACGCCGCAGGATGACCTTCTGAATATGCAAACAGGGGTGATGGGGTATAAAGGAAAAGTAGTGTATCAGTTGGCTGGTGAAATTAGTGAGGAACTGAATACTTTGGCTGCAGGAATTACGAATCGTAACGAATTGGTTGCAGCGGCAGCTGCTTTAATCGATAAGCATATTTACAGTAATTATAATATCTTCAATGTGAACCGTATTGCATACGATCTTTTGTATAATTCTTCAGAGTTCAGCACTTCCTATACTTTGCTTGAGAAGCTTGATTTTGAGAAATACCTTGAGATGCAAATTGATAAGATTGATCTGAGAAGTAAGGACGTCGATTTCCTGAAAATCAAAATGCTGGAAATGTATGCCAATCCGTTGAAGAATGCGATGAAAGTGAATAACGAATAACGAATAACGTAGAGACGCGGCATGCCACGTCTCTACTATTACCTATTCGCTAATCAGTATCCCAGAATTTTCAGCATCGACTTATAACTCTGTTCTTTGGCGAATAATTTTGTGTAGTATTCGCCGTCCTCGTCCTTGTCGATAATTACCAGTTTAGGAGCCGGAATAAGGCAGTGTTGTATACCGCCGAAGCCACTCAGCGATTCCTGATAAGCGCCGGTATGGAAGAATCCGATGTACTGCTCACGGTCCTGCTGCATTTTGGGCAAGAAGATGGCATTGGAATGTACCTCAGCATTATAGAAATCTTCGCTGTCGCAGGTGAGTCCGCCAAGGTTAACCCTCTCATATTCAGAATCCCAGTTGTTGATGGCCAGAAATACATATCGTTGATTGATGGCCCAGGTATCCGGGAGGGTGGTCATGAACGACGAGTCGATCATGTTCCATAGCTCACGGTCGTTCTGTTTCTTCTGGTTGACAATGGAGTAGAGCATAGCACCGCTTTCACCCACTGTGAAGGAGCCGAACTCAGTAAATATGTTTGGTTCCTGAACACCATGTTGGTTGCAAATGTTTTTGATCTGTGCCACAATTTCTTCTGCTATATATTCATAGTCGTATGACATATCCAGGTGTGTCTGAATCGGGAAGCCGCCGCCGATATTGAGGCTGTCCAGTTCCGGTGATATCTTTTTCAGCTCACAATACAGGTTTATGGCCTTGTTGAGTTCGTTCCAGTAGTAAGCAGTATCTTTTACGCCGGTATTGATGAAGAAATGCAGCATCTTTAATCCTACATTCGGGTTCGTGGCAATGTAGTTATTGTAGTAGGGAATAATGTCTTTGTACCGGATGCCCAGACGTGAAGTGTAGAAGTCGAACTTCGGTTCTTCTTCCGCGGCAATACGGATGCCCACGTTGAACTTGATGTCAAAATCCTTTATAAGCAGGTCGAGTTCAAATTTATTATCGAGAATAGGGACGACGTTTGTAAATCCCTGACTCATTAGATTTTGAATATTCTCAACGTATTGAGGGCGTTTAAATCCGTTACATATGATATAAGTGTCCGGTTTGATTAGCTTTTGTTCGTGTAAAGACTCAATGATATTGATGTCAAATGCCGATGAGGTTTCCACATGTACGCCATTCTTCAGTACCTCCTCCATGACAAACGAAAAGTGAGAACTTTTGGTGCAATAGCAATAATGGTAGTCGGCATTATAGTCCACCTTTGCCATGGCTACATTGAACATACGTCTGGCTTTCTGTATGTTTTCAGAGATTTTCGGCAGATAGGAGATGCGCAGTGGAGTGCCGTATTGTTTGATGATATCCATGAGAGGAATACCAAACCATTCCAGGTTGTTGTCGACAACATCAAATTCGTCATTGGGAAATTCGAAGGTCTGTTCGATTAAATCTTTGTATTTGTTTTTCATTTTTACTGAAATAAATTAAAATCCGGGTGAGTTGGATGAGTTGAAAAATATTAATCTAAATAACTTAAATCTTCCACGCAAAGGAAAAATGTGTGCAAAAGTAATGAAATAGTTTGGAATAATGAGGTTGTTTAGAGTAAAATATGTAAAGAATGTGTAGTGACAGCTGAGTGTGATTGAAGCGAAGCAACCTCCTCTTTAATTGTACTATGCTCTATTATCTTATTTCTCTGAAAGATCTCTCCATTCTGGATTAAGCTTATTTATCAAAGCAATTTTATGATTTCGGGATCCGGCTTTTATTTGCTTTTCTCTTTTAATGGCATCTTCAATATTTTCAAAATATTCGTAATAAACTAATTGAGTAACATGTATTTAGTTGTAAATGCGCTTTTGAAACTTCCGGTTTTATGTTGCTGAAGCCGGAGCGATAGATTCGTAGTAACACCTGTATATAATACAGTGTGATGATTGTTTGTCAGGATATAAACAAATGCCTCTTTTCTCATACACAATTGAATATAGGTTCTGAGGCAAAATAGCTCGGTTTATTGTTCCGTGGCAGGCAAAAAGTAAATGATTTGATTCCTCAATAAAAGATTATATAATTTGCGCAGTGTTGTGTTACCTATACTGCTATTTTTGTCTCACAATTTTAAACCAACTTTAACTTAACAATCCGACTATAGCTTTTTGATAGCTTTGTCTTGTAAAACATCTTTCAATAAACCCAGACATGAAAATTTATTTGTTTATTCCTTCCCGCTCACCTCCGTAGCTCGTAGGTTATTGTTCCTTATGAAGAGATTTTAAGTTGAATAATTCATAGAGATTTTAATTTTTTTTAGTTGCTTTATCGGACAACATTTATTACATTTGCAAGCTTATGAAAGACTTGAAACACAGACAAGTGTTTTTATATAGAAACTACTTCACAGACTTTTATAATAAACAGAAACCAAAAGTAAAACAGAAGATTTTATGGACATTAAAACTGATAGAAATATTACAATATGTTCCCCAAGATTATTTCAAACACATTAATGAAGGTATTTTTGAAATAAGAGTTCAGAAAGGGAGCGATATTTTTAGAATTTTCTGTTTCTTTGATGACAAAAAGTTAATTGTTTTGGCAAATGGTTTTCAGAAGAAAACTCATAAGACTCCTGTAAGTGAAATTATTAAAGCTAAAAAAATAAAAGATGAATATGAATCCGAAAAACGAAACGTTGCAATCTCTTGATTCCTTTATTGAGGAGCAATACGGCAAAGCAAATACGCCCAAAAGACAAAAATTTGAAAAAGGTTTTGAGGCCTTTAAACTCGGGGCGCTTATTCAGGAAGCCCGTATAAAAAAAGGTCTTACACAGGATCAACTCGCCCAACGTTGCGGAACCAACAAAGGATACATCTCTAAGGTTGAAAACAATATCAAGGATGTACGGATATCGAGCCTGTTGAAAATTGTAGAACAGGGTCTCGGAGGGCAGGTGGAGTTGAAAATAAAATTTTGATTGGGCACTGAGATACAGCTTATTTACTGCAAACCTTTGTTTTTTGAGGGTCAACATAAACTTTCGTATGTGCTATCGTGTTCTTTTTTACGATTGAGATATTTATTTCATTGTATTTTAATACAAAACTTATAAACAAAACTTGTTTTTTTAATATTTACTTCCTATATTTGGAAGCTAAAATGTCGCAAACAATTAATCAAATAAAATAACAATTTATGACAAAATTTACTCGTTTTAAAATGCTGCTCATGGCATTGGTAATGCTGGTGGGGAGCGGGAATGTATTTGCTGCGGTAGGTGACGTTGTTTATACTTTACCTGGTGGTACCGGACAGCCATTTGGAACATCAAACACTTACGCCTTAAAAACAGGAACATATAACTCTGTGTCCTGGACAGCTACACTTGGATCATGTCAAAGTGCAACAGTTTTTTGGTTGGGTTCAAACTCTTCACAAAAAGCAAAATTGACTTTAGGTGCTACATACGCTGCAGTTGGAACGCCATGTGGGATTGCTGCCGCTGACACATATGTTTGTGCACTTATTGCAGGTTCAGAATTTAACAATGTTGGTAAAGTTACGGTTGCAAATACGTCAATCGCAGGTAATGCTACGACCCCAACTGTGTATGTTGTTTATTCAACAAATAGCGGATCTTCTTATTCTCTTGCTGCTGCCGCACAAACTGCAGCTTCAGCAGGTACGCTTACATTTGAATTTACTACAATTCCTTCAGCCAGATATGCAATTGTTGTAAAAGGTATTAATGATTATACCATTAGGGTCCCAGTTGTTACATTTTATGAAGGTGTAACCAGTGGGCCTCAAGTTGCAGTAACTCCGACATTTTCACCTGTTGCAGGAACTTATTATTCAGACCAAAACGTAACAATAAGCACAGAAACGCCAGATGCAACAATTCGTTACACTACAAATGGAAACGATCCGGATGAAACGAGCACGATATATACAACACCAATCACTGTGAGTGCAACAACAACCATCAAGGCAAAAGCATTTAAGACTGACATGACTCCGAGTGAAGTGGCAACGGCTACGTATACTATTATTAAGACACCAACCATATTGGTGGCAGAATCATCAATACCTACTATGTCAGCTTTTGTTAATAATACTGATGTTGAAAATATTACAATCAATGCTTCAAATCTTATTGGCAATATCACACTTGAGGTTACAGGGACTAATGCATCATTATTTAAACTTTCTACCAGTTCAATTTCACCAACAAGTGGTAGTGTAACTAATCAGTCAGTTTCAATTACTTATACCCCAGATGCTCCAGGTTCGCATTCAGCTACTTTAGTTTTAAGTAGTGAAGGTGCTACTAATGTGGAAAGAAGTCTAAGTGGTACAGCTAATTGGGCACCTTTGGCTGCCCCTGAAGCAAAAACAGCTTCTGGTTCAAATACCGGTGGTTTTACAGCAAATTGGACGGAAGTTAATGGAGCAACAGAGTATCAATTAAATGTATATTCAAAAGTTGGTGAAACGGAATTTTTCGATTTAGCACCAGCGTCACCAACAGATTGGAGTTTTACAGGTATTAGTTCTTATACTTCATCTTCAACTGGTTATTTTGGGTTGAGTGCTCCTTCAGTTAAATTTGATGGTACTGGAGATGTTGTGATTACACCAAATTATTCAAATTTACCAAATAAAGTTAGTTTCTGGATGAGGGGAGCTAGTACAGATGCTAATAGTGCATTGCTATTTGAAGGGTATAATGGTTCTGAATGGACAACAATTGAAAATATCAAGCCACTTCCAACAACAGCAACCACAAAAATATATGATCAAAGTTCATCTCCAGTACTCTCAAGTGGTTTTATTCAATTTAGATTTACATATACTAAAAGTGCAGGAAATTTGGCTTTTGATGATTTTGCTGCTGTGAATGTTACACAAATTGCAGGGTCTCCATTTACAATAGTTAATGACACTGTTAAAGCAATAACAGGACTAAATAGTGGGACGACTTATTATTATACTGTTGTTGCAAAAAATACAAATGTAACGTCAGTTACATCGAATGAAATAGCAGCATCAACTCTATCAACATCTATTTCTATTCCAGCTTCAATAAGTAACATCACTGCCTTCGACGGAAAAATCCGCTTCTCAGCCAATGCCGGTCAACAGGTGGAAGTGTACAACGCTGTTGGTCAAAAACTGATCAGTGCTATCACGCTCGACGGACTGAATACTTTATCGGTAAATGCTAAAGGGATGATGATTGTGAAAGTGGGTGATCGCCTGGCAAAAGTGATATTGTAAGAATAATAAATTATTTAAGGGGCTGTCGGTATATTGGCAGCTCCTTAAATTTTGTTTGTAATTGTTTTGTTTACAAATAAGGATAAAAGAATAAACGTATTCTTTTAGATTACCCAAACCTATCAAAATACTGAAAAATTTATGACAGACATTGTTAGATTTAATCAGGTCGAAGACAAGATATTTTTGCTTCGCGACCAGAATGTGATATTAGACAGTGATGTGGCAGCCTTATATGGGGTGCAAACCAGAGAGATTAATCAGGCAGTCAGGAATAATCCCGATAAATTTCCGTCAGGATATATTTTAGATGTTGATAATAAGGAGTTTGCGCGTTTGCGGTCAAAATTTTTGACCGCAAATTTATCAGCCAAAACAAGGGTGTTGCCTAAAGCGTTCAACGAAAAAGGTTTGTATATGCTGGCGACGATCCTGAAAGGAAAGAAGGCAACGCAAACTACCATCGAAATTATTGAAGCATTTACAAAAATCCGTCAACTGCAACGTGTGATAGCTGCATTGCCGGAAACAACAGATAAAACCGAACAAAAATCGCTTATGCAGCGAGGTGGCAATATCATTGCCGATTTGCTTGATGAAGAAATGAATGTAACCGGAAGTGAAACCACGATTGAACTGAATCTGGCAATGCTAAAGGTGAAACATACTGTTAAAAGAGAAAAATGAAATTATTACTTAACTGCAACATTCAAGTTGAAAATGCAACTTTTTGATTAAAAGAATATAAATTTAATAAATAAAATCCAATGAAAAAAAGTACTTTTATCAAATTCCTGTTTTTGAATATAGCGATATTTCTTGCAGGCGGTATTTATGCTGATACCTATAGCCACACTTTTACTGCAAAAACATGGTCGGCGTATGGTGATCAAACTTTGACGGGGGTGGTTTGGACTGCATCAGCAACAGGTGGAGCTTATTGGGGTTACGATACCAATACTTCAGACAAAGGACAGCAATTCGGATCTTCTGGCAATCCGGCCACCCTTTTAACTTTATCAACATCCGGAATTTCCGGAACAGTATCTTCGGTAAAGATAACGACGTCGGGAGCAAGTAGTATTGCCGGGACTTTTTCTGTCTCTGTTGGAGGAAATGCTTATACTCCGGCTTCTGTTGCTCTTACCTCTACTAGTACGCCTTATGTATTTACCGGATCGTCAAATGGCCCAATTACACTGACGTGGACTCAAACATCTGCAAAAGCTATATATATAAAAGCTATTGAAATAACTTATATTCCGGGGACAGTAACTTCTGCTTCACTTCCGGTTTTCACAGTAACAGGTGTTGCAAAAACTACTGATACTTATTTTGACCAAGCGCAGGTTAAACTGGAATCTGCAACGGACGGTGCTTCTATATATTATACGACAGATGGAAGTACACCTACTGTTTCCTCTGCAACATATTCAACACCGTTTACGATCACATCAACTACTGTGATAAAAGCTATTGCCACCAAAAGCGGCTTAGATAATAGTGCGGTTGCCGAAAAAACAATAACTATTACAGCTCCCACCGTTGGCTCCCTGCCTTTTGAAGAATTATTTACAAGTTCACTGGGAGATTTCTACGCTTTCAGTAAAACAGGTAATCAGGTGTGGGCTGCAGCCAGTTATTCAACTGGCACCTATACTAAGTTTGCCAAAATAAGTGGTTATAGTGGTAGTAATGTGGAAAATGAAGATTGGCTGATAACTCCAAAATTCACAGCTTCATCGACAGCAGGCCTTCAGTTGACTTTTGCCAGTGCAACAAGTTTTGCCGGTAACGCATTGCAGTTGAAATATTCTACAAATTACAGTGGTTATGGTGATCCTGCATCTGCTACATGGACCGATATTACCAGCCAGGCTACATGGCCGGCTGAGAATTCAAGTTACGCATGGGTAGAATCAGGTAATGTTGTTGTAGCTGGTACAACTCCTGTGCATTTTGCACTTGTATATACATCAACTACTACTGCTGCCGCTACGTGGGAGCTTGCTAATTTTAAGGTAATTAATGTGCCTGCCGGACCTACCATTACAGTTACGGAGGTAAAAGTGCCTGCAATGCTTAGTACAATTGGACAGAATGATACGGAGATTATTCATGTCAGTGGAATTAATCTTACTGCTGATATCAGTCTAACCATTTCCGGTAAAAATGCAAATCGTTTTTCGGTGACCCCTACAACTTTATCACAAACAGGTGGTTTGGTTAATAATACTGAAGTTTCAATCAAATATACCCCTGCTGCTGAAGGTAGTGATACTGCTTCATTAACATTGACGAGTGCTGGTGCAACTTCTGTGGTTTTTGAACTGACAGGTAAAGGTATTATCCTTACTGGTGCAGGTACTACTGATAATCCTTACACAGTTTCTGATGTGAAAAAGCTGAACAACAGTCTTGCTTCTGCAACCAAATATTGGGTAGCCGGTTATATTATCGGTGTGCCTACTGGAGGAAATGCTGAAGGAAATCTTAGTGCCGTGACGCTTACCGGCCCATTTACAGTGGCTACCGCCATTGCTTTGTCGGATGCTCAGAATGAAACTGACCTGACCAAAATGATTGGAGTTCAGTTACCTGATGGAGCCATTCGAACGGCTTTAAATTTGAAGGATAATGCTTCAAACCTCAATAAGAAGGTGAAAGTTTACGGTACACTGCAATCTTATTTTTCAGCAGCTCCGGGTGTTCAAAATACTTCTGACTACGTGCTTGATCCTACTGCTCTTCCTGCTGTTGATGCTCAACAGTTCAAGGTGTACACAGCAGCCGGTAAATTGTATGTAATGGCTGCCGATAACGAACAAATCTCTGTGATTGATGTGCTCGGAAAACAGGTTTATGCCAACCGTTTGAAAGCCGGTCTTAATACTATCGAATTGCCTGCAAAAGGTATTCTGGTGGTGAAAATCGGTAACACAGTTAAGAAGGTTATTTTATAATAGCATAAAAGCTACGAAAGAGAGCTGCACTTTTTAGTGTAGCTCTTTTTTTGTGTGCCTGTCAACGTTCAGTATTACGTTCTCTAACACACAATCAACACCTTCTTCTACGCATTGCCGTTGTATTACCTGGCGCCACGCCGGCGCAGCCCCGAGCAACACACCGGCGCATTACCGAGCGCCACATCGGCGTAAGAATCCTCAAAAATGAGGATGTCAATCTCCATACACCATAGTTAAACCTTTACTATAAACTAATCAATATTTTATTTTGCAGCAACCCAACCTTATTTCCAACCTTATTTTTCTTACGAAACAACCTTAATAGCAGGTAATTTTCTTTAATTAACCTTTACCTTATTACTTTATTATGGTTTATATCATAATTTTACAGAAAATTACCAAAACCATATAATATGAAAATTGAATATCTAAACCTGTACACACATTTTGTTTTTACTACCCTGAACAGACAGCCAATCATTTTGGAAAAATTCCGGTCAGGGATTGAAAAATACATCACAGGTATTGTAAATAATAATCATTATCAATGATATTTACTGAATGATGTTACTAACATTAATCAGTGTATGAGATACACAGCTTCCAGTGTATCACCTACACTGCAGGCAGTGTATCAGTGCCACGAAAAAATAAATTTTATAGTATTTTTTTGATGCGGTCGAGTTTGGCGCGTTTCACTGCCGATTTGCGGAACACTTTGTCAAATTGCTCTTTACTTACAGTTCTCCAGTCCTCGCGCGTCCAATGGAAAATTTCTTCAGTAGGTGTTAGTTCTTTGTGATGATGCGGTTTTGCAAAACGTTTGTTCCATGGACAAACATCGTTACAAATGTCGCATCCCACTATACATCCCGAGAGTTTGTCTTTCAGGTTATCGGGAATTTCCGACTTGCTTTCGAGGGTGAGGTAGGAGATGCATTTGCGGGCATCCATTCCTTCGGACGACAGAGCGCCGGTGGGACAGGCGTCGATGCATTTTGTGCAGGTACCGCAACGAAAGGGGAAAGGAGCTTCGGAAGGTTCAATGTCGATGTTCAGTAAAAGGATACCGATAAAAAAGTAGGATCCGGCATTGGGATGAATTAACTGCGAATGTCGTCCTAACCAGCCTAAACCTGCTTTTTGTGCCCATCGTTTTTCCAGAATAGGAGCTGAATCGGAAAAGCTGTGCTGATAATCCCCGGACACACAATCAGGACCATATTTTGCAATAATTTTATTTTCAAGTTCCTGTAGTTTCGTTTTCATCACCGTATGATAATCAACGGCTGAATAAGCATATTTAGCGATTTTTGGTAACTCCTCATGCTGTTTTCGTTCAGGATAATAATTCAAAAGGACGACAACCACCGATTTACAACCAGGTACCAACACCCGTGGATCTGTTCTTTTTTCAAAATTACGGACAAGATATTCCATGTCGCCATGCTTACCTTCAGCAAGCCATGATTGCATAAATGCAGCATCTTCGGGCAATGCTTCAGCACGTGCTATGCCGCAGGCATCAAAACCTGTTGCCATGGCAGCGTCAATTATAAATTTGTTTGGCATGGGCTCAAAATTATCAATGGTCAGCGGTCAACGGTCAGCGGTCAACGGACCGTAGACAGCAGACTAAAAAAATTACAATTGTTTTTCTATGGCCTTTTCAAGCGTTTGCAGGTCCATATCGCGCCCGATGATGTCACCTCCACGGCTGATCAGAAAATAGCTCGGCAGGGAAGTTACATTATAAGATGCCGCATGTACGGTGTTAGGTCCGCTCTCGTCGCGCACACATATCCAGGGAATATTAGCCACAGCCTCCTGCCACAGAAGTTTGTTCCGGTCGAGCGCTACCTGATAAATTTCAAATCCACGGGATGAGTATTTATTATACAGATCGCGGAGGGCAAAAGTATATTGCACGCTCTCACGAGATTCGTAGGCTGAAAAATCGAGGAGCACCACCTTTCCCTTCAAATCGGACAGTTTGCGGTTGATGCCTTGTTTATCAGCTAATTCGATATCGATAAAGCCGGTGCCTATTTCTTTTACAATCTCCTGCCAGTTTTCCTGCCGGCGTGCCTGACGTTCCATTTTAATAGCATCCATCACTAAGTTGTAGAGATTTTTTGAACGGTCGTACGCAGGCATGAAAGTATGATAGGAAGTAGCCACGGCAGCGCAATATGGACGGTCTTCCTTCGCATAAGGAGAAAAAATGTAAGTATCGTTGATTTTCTGAAAAATGGCGAAATAAGCTGCAGTTGATTTAGGATTCTTCAGAATAATAGGGCGTGCCATCGTTTTGTGGATGTCTACCATGGCGACAATTTCATCCAGCAACTTGTTCCTGTCTGCTTCATTCATTCCCCGTACAATCTGATTGGCTTTCTTTTGTATCTCAATGACTGATTTGCGTAACTTCTGAATGTCGGTGTTCGATTCGGATCCACTGATCGTGTATTCGTTCGAAAAATTATCGAATGAACTTTCAATCTTGATGGTTTCAGTGGAATCAACGGCAAAATGAATCTGTTTTGTGCCTAATATAAGTTTGTAGAAATCAGGATAAGCAGGTCTTTCGGCACGAAAACGAAATTCCCCTTCATTGTTGATGCGGGTGGAGTCGATGACGGTACTTTTCATCAAGCCGGTATGTTCCAGATAGATCATTTCTCCACCACCACCTTCGATGGTACCTTCAACTTTGAATTTATGGCTGTTGTTACAGGCGGTCAGCAGGGCAATGGCGATGATGGATATTAAATATTTTTTCATGATTTATGTGATTCAATTATTTTTACGCAAATTTAAAGCAAATTTCACGTTTTAACAAATAATGCAGGTTCTTTAGTGCATTTGCTTGTCATTGCTATACTGTCATTAATAATGTGGATTAGTAGTAGAAAATTATTATCAGAAGTATTTGATACATGGGCGAATGTATTCTTGCTTCGTTTACGAAGCAAAGTTTAGTAACCAGTAAGCTTGCTTACTGGGATAAGGGTAATAGTCATCTACTTATCTTTCTGCTTCCGTAGGAAGCAAACTTCAGATGCTTAGTGTTCGCTGCCTACGGCAGCAGCAGGAGGTTGTTGAGGGTTTGTTTTTTCCAGTAAGCAAGCTTACTGGTTACTAAACTTTGCTTCCTACGGAAGCCGAAAGAGAAAATCACTTTTCTATCACTGATTCGCATTTATAACTATCTTTGGCACATCAATTGACTATAGAGGCTGCTGTTGCAGTTGATGATTTGTAAAGTGTTGAAAATAAGATCATTGAATTTTATTCATCTTTCCTGTTAGTGATTTAAGGTATTAATTTAAATGTCAATATGGCAGTAAAAATATTGAATGTAAAATGAGCAGACGATTTGACAATAATTTTTCAGAGGATATGATGGGTTCGTCGGAAGTTTTTCCGATTATTTCATTGGATGAGCGTTCGTCCGACATACAACTGGATCCGGGAGCCACGCTTCCTATCCTTCCACTTCGAAATATGGTGATATTGCCCGGAGTCTTACTTCCTGTGACGGTAGCACGTCCCAAATCTCTGAAACTCGTACGTCATGCACATGAAAATGAGTCGCTGATCGGCGTTTGTACGCAAATCGACCGTAAACTCGAAGATCCGACCATCGATCAGTTGTATAATGTTGGTACAGTGGCTCAGGTGGTACGTATCCTTGAAATGCCGGATGGAACTACTACCGTCATACTTGAAGGGAAACGTCGGTTCGCTCTGGGTGATCTCGTGTCGATGAAACCTTACATGAAAGCTAAAGTGTTTTTGCTTGAAGATGTCATTCCTGACAATAAGGACGGTGTTTTTCCTGCGTTAGTGTCATCAATCAAAGATCTCGCATCTGACATGGTAACTAATTTAGGTATTTTGCCTCCCGAAACAACTTTTGCTATCCGTAATATTGAAAATCCTGTTTTCCTGATCAATTATATTTGTGTGAACTTTGGTTTACAGGTAAAAGATAAAATTCATTTGCTCGAAATTGATGATGTGCTTGAGCGCGGCTATCAGTTACTTGAGTTGCTCAACAAGGAATCGCAGTTGCTCGAGATGAAGATGACCATCCAGAACAAAGCGAAAGCCGGCATCGATCAGCAACAGCGGGAGTACTTTCTGCAACAGCAGATGAAAACCATTCAGAACGAATTGGGCGGTGGATCTCCTGAGCAGGATATTGCTGATTTCAGACAGCGTGCCGAAAAGAAGAAATGGGGCGAAGCGGTGCAGAAAGTTTTTGAAAAAGAGCTCAAGAAACTGGAACGTACCAGTCAGCATTCTCCCGATTATTCTACACAGCTGAATTATATTGAAACAATGCTCGATTTGCCCTGGAATGAATATACAAAGGACAATTTCAATCTGAAACATGCCATGAAGGTGCTGAATGCCGATCATTTTGGTATGGAAAAAGTGAAGGATCGTATAATAGAGCATTTGGCAGTATTGAAACTGAAAGGGGACATGAAATCACCGATTATTTGTCTGTACGGCCCTCCGGGAGTAGGAAAAACATCTCTAGGTAAATCCATTGCCAGAGCATTGAACCGCAAATACGTCAGGGTTTCACTTGGCGGTCTGCACGATGAGGCTGAAATTCGGGGACACCGCAGAACATATATAGGTGCCTTGCCGGGACGTATCATGCAAAATATCCAAAAAGCAGAATCGGCCAATCCGGTCTTTGTACTGGATGAAATTGACAAGGTAACTGCTGATTATAAGGGTGATCCTTCCTCGGCCCTGCTTGAAGTCCTGGATCCGGAGCAGAATACTGCTTTCCACGACAATTTTCTGGATGTTGATTTTGATCTTTCAAAAGTGATGTTCATCGCTACGGCCAATAATTTGAATACAATTCCGCGTCCCTTACTCGACCGTATGGAGTTGATTGAAGTGAGCGGTTACACCCAGGAGGAAAAAGTGGAGATTGCCAAACGTCATCTGATCGATAAGGAGCTTGAAAATCAAGGATTAAAACCGGAACATATTTCGCTGAGTAAAGAGGTCCTGGAGAAAGTGATTGAATCCTACACCCGTGAGTCGGGCGTGCGTTCGCTCGATCGTCAAATTGCTTCACTAATGAGGAAAGTGGCTAAAATGGTCGCTACGGGAGCCAAATACAATGTTGAAATTTCGGTGGATGAATTGAAGGAATATCTGGGTGCACCACGTTACAGCAAGGATAAATATCAGGGGAATGATTATGCAGGGGTAGTCACCGGACTGGCCTGGACACAGGTGGGGGGTGAAATTCTCTACATTGAGTCGAGTCTGAGCAAGAGTAAGGCACCTAAACTTACACTTACCGGAAATTTGGGAGATGTGATGAAAGAATCGGCCATGCTGGCACTTGAATATATAAAATCGCATGCCGAAAAACTTGGCATCGATCCATTACTCTTTGATGAGTGGAATGTGCATGTGCACGTGCCGGAAGGTGCCATACCAAAAGATGGTCCATCGGCAGGTATTACGATGGTTACCGCTCTTGCATCAGCCTTTACCAAACGTAAAGTGCGTAAAAACCTGGCAATGACCGGTGAAATAACGCTTCGTGGGAAAGTGTTGCCGGTAGGGGGGATCAAGGAGAAAATTCTGGCAGCTAAACGCGCCGGTATTACTGATATCATTCTTTGCGAGGACAACAGAAAAGATATTGAAGAAATCAAACCCGTTTATCTGAAAGGACTCAAGTTCCATTATGTGAAGGATATCATGGAGGTGATAGAATTTGCTTTGCTGCGGGAGAAAGTGGCTTGATTTGTAAATAGAGGAGCTACTGAAGAGGGGCTTGCTTCATCGGCTTCGCCTCCTCGCAATGACAGCTAAACTTATAAATATTTTAAAAGAAAGAGGAGTTTCGAGGTAAAGCTGCGAAACTCCTCTTTCTTTTAAAAAGCGCGAACCAGGTCATTGCGAGCGAAGCGAAGCAATTTCCTGTTCAGTACTACTTAGGTTCAAAAAAAAATCAGAAAGGCAAACCACTTTCCTCATCACTTACCGGCGGAAGCTGAGTATCGTCCTGTGCAGGAGAGGTATGTGCCGAACCGGCTGCGACAGCATGAGGTTCGCCAGTTTCATTTCTTTTGCCTAATAACTGTATGTTTTCAGCGTATATTTCGGTTGTATATCTTTTTACACCGTCCTTTTCCCACGACCGGCTTTGGATTTTTCCTTCAATATACAGTTGAGAGCCTTTTCGGATGTACTTTTCCGCGATTTCGGCAAGTCCTCGCCAGGCAACAATATTGTGCCACTCGGTACGATCGGGTACCTGTGTGCCGTTTTGCATGGTGTAACCTCTTTCGGTAGTAGCCAGGGTAAAATTGGCTACTGCTACATTCTTGTCAAGATAACGTACTTCGGGATCTTTCCCTACATTACCCACTAAAATAACTTTGTTTACAGACATAATTTTTAATGTTTTTAGGTTGATAAATAAAAATAATTCAGCGTAAAAGTAGCATTATTTTATATCTGTACCAACCCAATTTAATGAATATAATCTTAAAATAAATTAATCAGATTGTTGATGCAAATTTATCCGGAAATATCAACATCGCTCCGGTGAAAACCATTGAATCAATATCTTCCGTTTTGAATCTAAATATTCCCCCGGTTAAAACCGGAGGCTATTCTTGCGTTCCTGTTTATTTTTTTGCGGCGATTGTTTCGATTTCAACCAGTGCACCGAGGGGCAGGTCGCGGATAGCGAAGGCTGAGCGGGCAGGATAGTCGGATTTGAAATATTGTTTATACACTTCGTTCATTGCTGCAAAATTGCTGATGTCCGATAGAAATACGGTGTTTTTTACCACATCGTCTAGCGCACATCCAGCAGCAGCAAGAATAGCGCTGACATTTTTCAATACCTGATCAGTCTGACCTGTGATGTCGGTAGCTTCAATTTTACCAACAGCAGGATTAATGGGTAACTGTCCGGAGACGAAAACAAAACCGTTGGCCTCAATGGCCTGACTGTACGGCCCCACAGCAGCAGGGGCATTGGGTGTGGAGATTATTTTTTTCATAAATATATTGCTTTGAAATTGTAATGCTTTGAAAACAAAAGTAGTAAAAACTTTTTTATCTGCTCGATTGTTTTAATAATGTTTTCAAACGTTTGCAGAGAAAAAAATGTTTTTTTGTTGTTATTAAGGAACTAAAGAGATTTATAATCATATAAATTTGAATAAATTATTAATCCTTTAAACTTAATGTTATGATGAGAAAAATTACTTTATTATTTGCCATTTTAATGGCTAGTGCTTATACCTTTGGAGCTACTGGTTGGTATAGCGACTATGTACTTATTAAACTAAACGGGGGATCCGATAATTATTATTGGATTGGCTCAAATCCCAGTTTTGGGACGGAATTAAATGGAGCGAACTTAGGAACAGTTAGCTCATTCACCATCGGATGTGATATGAAATATTGGAGCGACACACAAGATAGAACCGGAGGCGCATTTTATTACAAAATAATGTCGGCAGATAATACAACTCAGGTGGTGGCACCAGTTGAAGTTGTATGGTCACAAACGGCATTAGGCGGCAATGACTATCAGGGATTGTCAGCTACCACAACTAATGTGTTGGCAGGACTTGCCAACTCAACAACTTACAAACTGCATGTTTGGGCAAAAAGCTGGGGAAGCAATCAGGTCGATAGTTGGCTGTCGAACGGGGGTGCAAATTATGTAGCAACATTTACCACAGATTTGGGAACAAATACTAACATCGCTAAGTCTGCACTGAAGATTTATACCTCAGGAAATGAAATTAAAGCTGAATTTTCCGGCTATGCACACATTGAACTTTTCTCCATTACCGGTCAGATGATCAAATCAGTCAATGTAACAAACAACTTCTCGTCATCTGTTCAACCAGGTATTTATATGTTACGTATCAATGGAACAACGCACAGAGTGCTTGTGAATTAAGGTGGTTATTGTGATTATTTTGTTGTAGAAAGGTCTTTCCGTGAGGAAAGGCCTTTTTTCGCTATTTTTATTTATCTTTGCACTCCGTAAAAATTATCACTTATCACTTATCACTGTATGGAACTTGCAAGCAAATACGATCCCGCTGATATTGAATCGAAATGGTATCAGTACTGGTTAGAAAACGGGTTTTTTAAATCGAAACCTGATGGTCGCGAACCTTATACGATTGTAATCCCTCCACCGAATGTGACAGGAGTGTTACACATGGGACATATGCTTAATAATACCATTCAGGACGTATTGGTACGCCGTGCCCGTATGAAAGGGAAAAATGCCTGCTGGGTACCCGGCACCGACCATGCCTCAATTGCTACTGAAGCCAAGGTGGTGGCAAAACTTGCTGCCGAAGGAATCAAAAAAACGGATCTGACCCGCGAGGAATTTCTTCAGCATGCCTGGGACTGGACGCATAAGCACGGGGGCATCATCCTCGAACAGTTGAAAAAACTGGGCGCTTCGTGTGACTGGGACCGTACTGCCTTTACGATGGACGAACCCCGTTCGGAGAGTGTGATCAAAGTGTTTATTGATCTGTATAATAAAGGTTTGATATACAGGGGTGTGCGAATGGTAAACTGGGATCCTAAAGCTCTCACTGCTTTGTCCGATGAGGAAGTGATTTATAAGGAAGTCAGCGGAAAATTGTATTACCTGCGCTATAAAGTGGAAGGAGAACAGGGGTATGCGGTAGTGGCTACCACACGCCCTGAAACTATCATGGGTGATACTGCTATGTGTATCAATCCCAATGATCCAAAAAATGCGCATCTAAAAGGCAAAAAGGTCATTGTGCCCCTTATCAACCGGGCTATTCCGGTCATAGAAGATGAGTATGTCGACATCGAATTCGGAACCGGTTGCCTGAAAGTGACCCCGGCTCATGATGTGAACGACTATATGCTGGGCGAAAAATATAATTTACCTTCGATTGATATTTTTAATAATGACGGTACATTGAACGAACATGGGGTTATGTATGCCGGTATGGATCGTTTTGATGTGCGTGCGCAAATCGTAAAAGACCTTGAGGCAGCCGGTTTGCTTGAGAAAACAGAACCTTATACCAATAAGGTTGGATTCTCGGAAAGAACAGATGTGGTCATTGAACCTAAATTGTCGATGCAGTGGTTCCTGAAAATGGAAAATCTGGCACAACCGGCTTTGAAAGCGGTGATGAACGACGATATCAAACTCTATCCTGCTAAATTCAAAAACACTTACCGCCACTGGATGGAAAATGTGAAAGACTGGTGTATTTCACGTCAGCTGTGGTGGGGACATCGTATTCCAGCCTATTTTCTACCACAGGGCGGTTTTGTAGTGGCTTCGTCGGTGGAAGAAGCACTCGAAAGGGCTAAGCAAATCGTCAATTATCCGGTTTGCGCAGCTGATCTCCGTCAGGATGAAGACTGTCTGGATACATGGTTCTCTTCATGGTTGTGGCCGATTTCTGTATTTGACGGCATCAATCATCCTGAAAATGAAGATATCAGGTATTATTACCCGACTGATGATTTGGTAACTGCTCCTGAGATTCTATTTTTCTGGGTGGCACGTATGATCATTGCGGGTTATGAATATGGAAATGAACTGCCTTTTAAAAATGTGTATCTGACAGGAATTGTACGCGACAAGCTCGGACGTAAAATGTCGAAATCACTGGGTAACTCGCCAGACCCTCTGGATTTGATTGCCCATTTTGGTGCTGATGCGGTACGTTTGGGGATGTTGTTTACTTCACCTGCTGGTAATGATTTGCCTTATGATGATTCGTTGTGCGAGCAGGGCCGTAACTTCAACAATAAGATTTGGAATGCCTTCCGTTTGGTAAAAGGATGGGAAGTGGCTGATAAAGCTCAACCTGAATCGGCAGCTATCGCGATAAAATGGTTTGAATCGCAGCTGTCGAAAACATTGCTCGAAATTGATGATTTGTTCTCAAAATATCGTTTGTCCGAAGCTTTAATGGCTGTTTACAAGTTGTTCTGGGATGATTTTTCTTCCTGGTATCTCGAAATGGTAAAACCACCTTATCAGCAAGCTATAGATAAACAAACTTATACAGCAACTCTGGGCTTCTTCGATACCTTATTAAAGGTTTTGCATCCATTCATGCCGTTTATCACCGAAGAATTGTGGCAGGCATTGGAAGACAGGAAGCCGGGCGAAAGTATCATGGTGGAACTGCAACCGCAGCCAGCACCGGCTGACGAGGAACTTATCGCTGGATTTGAAAAGGTTAAAGAAATCATTGCCGGGGTAAGAAGTATCCGTTTACAAAAAAATATTCCCAACAAAGAGACGCTTGCACTTCAGATCAATGGTGAGCATGCCGGATCTTTCGATGCAGTTATTGGCAAACTCTGTAATCTTTCATCTATCGAAAAGGTAAATGAAAAAGCCGCAGGTTCGATTTCATTTTTGGTGGGCACTACCGAATATGCTTTGCCAATGGCGAATCTCATCAATGTAGAGGAAGAAATTGCCAAGATGGAAGCCGAAATTGTTTATTTCGAAGGATTCCTTAATTCGGTGATGAAAAAATTGAGCAATGAAAAATTTGTTGCCAATGCCAAACCCGAAATTGTTGATGCCGAACGCCGCAAACAGGCCGATGCCGAAAGCAAGATTGCCTCGCTGAGAGAAGGAATTGCAGGGTTGAGGAAATGATATTGTCATATTGTAGATCCATCTTCGATATGAACAGCCCCCGGCTTTAGCCGGGGGTATATTGTAGAAAACGGATAATTATTATTATTCCCCGCGCAGGGTATTATTATTGATTGAATTGATCGATAACCAATAAATATTCGATCGGCTATTTGTATCGTTTGATTGAATGGATCGATTACCAATAAACAATCGAATCGTTATTTATATCGTTTGTTTGAATGGCCTAAAGGCCATTCCTAGTCATCTCATTAAATTTTTGAAATCCGTATTTGCATATTAAATCATTGTATTCATCATTCCACGATTTTTTCGAATGATGAATTTCCTGCGCTTTGATGTAATTTCTCACCTTATTTAATTGTGATTCAGAAACTGAAACTGCAAAAAACTCATCCTGCCATTCAAATTTTTCCATTAATAGATGATTTTTATTGATCCAAAAAGAGGATTCTCCTTTAATCATTTGCATAATTTGTTTTATTGTCTGATGCTCTTTCAATGAAATCAGGGAATGACAATGATCATGGTAGCCATTGATATAATCAATGAAGATTTCTTTGTCTCTGGCATTTTCAAAGATGTGTTTCCATACCTTTTTACGTAATTCCGGTGTTGATAGATATGGATGCCTGTTTTTAGTGCTCCATACAAAATGAATGTAAACTTTTGTAAATGACATAATTGGTGAAGGTTGTTTAAATTATTTGCAAATCTAATAGATTGCAAAATAGCAACAAAAAATATGGCTTTGCAAAACATATAAATATGTCTGCAAAGCATATATTCTTATATAATAACATAGCTAATACTGCTGAATTGATAATAATAAACTTTTATCAACCCGTGAGAGATAATAAGTGTGGCGCGTAAAACAGATTTTTTCTTATTCCTCTGCTTTCAAATACATCAGCAACCGATTCAGCTTTTTATTTTTACCTTTAAAATATGCAGTATAGACATTTATTTTATCAATAGCAGATTTAAAGTTTTTTGTCTCAAGATCCGTCTGGACCATTTTTACCAACGCTGTATATGCTTTGTCGTTGGGAGCTGCCGTGCGGATGAACACATCGTACTTATTAAATTTATCTGCAAGATAGGGAGTTTCCATCTTTAGTTCGTTTCCCATAGTGAGTATCTGATAATCATTGGCTTTGATATCAATCAGCAGGGAGTCGGTGTATTTACCATGGAAAAGATCCAACGAAATTTTTTCTCCATCCATGGTGAACAAATCGTGATAAAACAACAACGCATTGGTGCGCTTGTCTCCGGTGAAATTCTTAACGCAGTAATCCAGTATTTCCACGCTTTCCAGTCGCTGTGCAAGGGTGTAAATACTGTCGGCAGCCGCCTTTGTTAATGAATTTTCAGGGAATTTTACAATGAAATTTTTGTATTTGTTCCAGTCGCTGGGCGTGGTATTTTCGTTGAACTGACATAATTCGTAAAGTTCGAAAGCTTTGGTTGCCTGCCGGCTTGTCGGGTACTTATCGTAAAATGTTTTATAGGCATCAGCCGTATGCAGGTTATCGGCATCGTTGAACGCAAGTTCGTGAATGCGACTGATAACCAGGTTTACCTGAGCAGCTTCGGGATATTTTTGAAGGAATTCGTTGTAAACAGCAATTTTGTCGACGATGCGGACAGCCCGGTAGGCCAGGGTGTCGCGTAAAATAACGGCTTGTTTGTATTGTGCCGCATTTGGATAAGTTGAGATAAAACGCTGATAGGATTCAATTTTATGCTCGTCGGAAGCGATTTTGAATGCAAGCGCATCCCGTTGTTCGGTTAGCTTGCTTTTAATCTTCTCAGGACAGGTTTTGTACACCTCCAGAAAATGGTCGTAATCGGTCAGTTGGTTTTTCTGAATGGCATCTTCAGCAGCAATACGGCAGATGGTGTCGGTCATGTTGCTAAATTCAACATTACTGAGAGGAATTTTATTCAGTTGTTTAAGTATCTTCTCATCTTTGATGGCAGCGTAGTTGGTCACGGCTTTAATCAGGTGTTCATAAGCTTTCTCAGTATTAAAGCCTGAGAATTTACGTTTACTCAGTAGAACTGCCATGGCATAGTTTTCTTCTACATCGTTGGGCGATTGCTGGAGAGTTTTATTGATTTTCTTTTCAGCATCAATAAATTCTCCTTTTTCGATCATTTTGAGTGAATTGGTCCAGAATTGTCCTGTTACCGGAGTTACGCAACAGAGGATCAGTATCAGATAAAAAAGTGATTTCTTCATAATAGCTTAAAATATAGAGGTTTAATGGATTGGGAATGTCTTTGGGTTAATGGGAGTAAAAGTAAAAAAATAATTTTAAAAAAGTGTTTTTTATAATTATTTTCCGAAGTGGATGAATAAATTTCTCTCAAAAGCCCTACCTTTGCACACGCAACGATAAACACCAAGTATATAATGACATCCACATACGAACAATTATGTTTTCAGACCTGTGAGGTAGCCCGTGCTGCCGGAGCTTTTATAGCGGCTCAGGCAAAGGGTTTTAAGAGTTCAATGATTGAGAATAAAGGTTTGCACGATTTGGTGAGTTATGTCGATCGTGAAGCGGAAAAAATGATCATTGACCGTCTGTCGCTTATCATTCCTGATGCCGGATTTATTGCCGAGGAGGGTACAAACACACAACGCGGAGATACTTTTAACTGGATTATCGATCCGCTTGACGGTACCACCAATTTCATGCAGGGAATTCCTGTTTATGCAGTCAGCATAGCATTGATGCATAAGGATGAGCTGGTGCTGGGTGTTGTTTATGAAATCGGTCAGCAGGAATGTTTTTATGCGTGGAAAGATGGTGGTGCCTTTCTGAATGGGGTGAAAATAAGTGTTACCGATAAATCGGATATGCACCAGGCCCTTCTGGCGACAGGTTTTCCCTATTCCAACTTTGACCATTTGGATGCTTATATGGAATTTCTGAAATGGGCATTGGTCAATGCCCGTGGAGTGCGCCGGCTAGGTTCGGCGGCAACTGATCTTGCTTTTGTGGCCTGCGGAAGGTTTGATGCTTTCTGGGAATACGATCTGAAACCCTGGGATGTGGCTGCCGGTGCCCTGCTGGTGCTCGAAGCAGGAGGTAAAGTGTCAGATTTCAAAGGGAGTGCCGACTATGTTTTCGGGAGAACAATCATTGCATCCAACAGTTTATTGAATAAAGGTATTATTTCGAAAATTAACGAGTTGATAGATTAATTAATATGACGGAGAAGTTATGGACACCCAATTTCCTCACAGCCTGTGCGGGAAATTTCCTGTTATTTTTTGCGTTTTATCTGTTGATCCCCATTTTTCCTTTGTACCTGATTGATGAATTTCAGGCCTCAAAGTCGATGGTAGGTATTGTGCTGGCATCGTATACGCTGGCAGCATTGCTTGTTCGCCCGGTTTCAGGATTCCTGCTCGACCTTTTTCGCCGTAAGCCACAGTATCTTTTGGCCTTTTTGGCATTTGTGCTTACATTTATAAGTTATCCACTGGCTACTTCCATCAATCTTTTCTTGTTTTTCAGAATATTACATGGCATTTCTTTTGGTTTTGTTACTACTGCCGGGAATAGTCTTGTAGTCGATATCCTGCCTGCTTCACGAAGAGGAGAGGGACTGGGTTTTTTCGGGGTAGCAAACAATATGGCCATGGTGGTAGGTCCGATGACAAGTTTGTTCATGCACGAGAAGTATGAGTACGATGTGATTTTTTATCTTGCTATTGCTTCAGGTTTACTTGGATTTATATTTGCCATGTTTATCAGGGTAAAGAAACCCTTTGAACCAAAAGAAATACAACCTGTTAGCTTCGATCGTTTTTTTCTTTTTAAAGGATTTAAAGCCGGTCTTACCTTGTTGTTGACCGGTATCCCGTATGGTATGTTCATCACTTATCTGGCCATATATGGTCAGGAATTGGGAATAAAATCGGGAATTGGCCTGTTTTTCTCTCTACTTGCGGTAGGGATGATTACCTCGCGACTGTTTTCAGGAAAGATGGTCGACAGGGGGAAACTTAACAAAGCCATCGAAATCGGACTGTTTGTCAGTATGGCAGGTATGTTTTTGTTAGCTTCACTGCAGCGCATGACCGGGTATAGCGAACTTCTGACGAATATATTGTTTTTTATTATTCCTGTGATACTGGGTTTTGGCTACGGAATGACCTTTCCGGCTTACAATACTCTTTTTGTGAATCTTGCACCCAATAATCGTCGTGCAACAGCCAGTTCCACCTTCATGACCAGCTGGGATTTAGGCGTAGGACTTGGACTTGTGTTTGGCGGACAGTTTGCCGATTCGGAAGGTGGTTTGCCTCTGGCATTCCTGATAGGAGCGCTGATGATTCTGTTTTCCTATATCTATTTTCTTAAATCAGCAGGCCCTCATTTCCTGAGGAATAAGTTACGATAAGAGATAAGTATTACAGATCATCTTCTGATAGATCATGTAAAGATATTTCGCTGCTTTTATTGTTGTAATTATTTACCCATTCGATGAATTCCACCATCTTTGAAGGATCTTCTTCAAAAGCATTTCCAACAACAACGATGTCTGCTCCTGCGTTGAAGATTGCTTCCAGTGTTTCGGTGGAAGTAATACCGCCACCAACGATCAATGGAGACAAAATGGTACTTCTGATGTACGAAATCATTTCCGTTGGGACAGTTGCAGATGCCCCACTACCTGCTTCGAGGTAAGTTAAACGCATCCCCAGCAGTTCTCCGGCAATGGCAGTGGAAAGTGCAATTTCTTTTTTATCACGTGGAATGGCTCTGGTGTTGCTGATAAACTCTACGGAACTGACTTTTCCTCCGTCGATCAGTAAATAGGCAGTTGGAATTACTTCTATCCCCGAATCAAAAATAGCAGCTGCAGATTTGATGTGCTGTCCGATCAGATACTCCGGATTCCTGCCCGACAACAACGACAAGTACAACATTGCATCAGCTTTCTCAGAGAACTGTGAAGCATCTCCGGGGAAAAGTATCACTTCGGAGTCCACTTCTTCTTTTATGACTTCAATGATATTGTCCAAAGCTTTTACAGCATGGCTTCCTCCAATAAACACAAAATCAGGCGGGGATACCTTGAGTGCCGCAATGATGGCAGCCAGATTGCGTCCGTGACATTTCTCGGGATCAATCAAAACAGCAAACATCTTTTTTCCTGTTTCGCGGTTGATCAGAATTTTTCTGTAAGTAGCGTTTCTCATTTCAATCAGTTTTTATCAATGCAATAAACCAGTGTATATTTATCGTTTTGAATGTATTGTAAGCTAAATAATTTTAAATTAGTTGTTTGTATTGCTTTTATACTTCCTTTCTCCTCTGAAATAAAAGGATAAAGATGAAGCTGGACGGCAAAGTCATGAGCCTTTTTTCCGATGATCTTGTATAATGTTTCTTTGGCCGACCATGCAATTTCAAGTAATCGGGTGTCCCCGTTACGAAAAAAACACTTTTGCTCTTCTTCGTTTAAAAAACGTTTGTAGACGTTCATAACCTTTGCATTGCGACATTCAATATCGATTCCCACCTCTGCAGAAGGATGTGCAATGACCGCCATATAATCACGACTATGTGAAATACTGATCTTCCAGGCTAAATCAGTTAAATAAGGCTTTTGATTTTCATCATAATTGACTATAACATTTTTCCCTGTCAGTATGTTCATTGCGATACGTACTCCCAAGAATTCACGTTTTCTTTTCCCGTTATGAACTGTCAGAAATTCCTTTCTGTAATCTTCAAAATTATTCAACAGAGGAATAAGTTCATCAATGGTTTGTTCCGTCTTTAGTACCATGATTCGGGCTTCTCCGTATGTGAATTGTTGAATGATCATTTCCATCTGAAACTTTCCATCAGGTGCATGACATCTTTTTTTATGTAATCAGCCATAGGGGCTATGGAATCTTTATTCGGAATATTGTTAAAATAAACAGCTCCCCTGAAAAAATGTCCGGAACTGTCTGTTAAAACAAATTGTGCCACAGAAGCCACATTCCCTTTCAGATCATAGAAAGTGCCGTAAACCTTTTCTCCCGGATTTTCGTAGATTACTTCTTTGATATCTTCTGCCTTTACAAGATGCTTATATACAGCTTTTCGGGCATCTTCAGCGAGTTCGGTCATATTTGTGCCTACAGTTTGATAATTGCAATAAATAATGGCATTCAAATCAGGATATATCAGGTTTATTTCATTTGACTGAGGAATTTCTGCATTTGCCAAAGCCGATATTTCAAAGGTACATGGAAATACAGTGTCCAGTTTATTATAAGCGTTTTCAGGCAAATCCACTCTGAAATAACCGTATGGTTTAGGGTAAAAATTTCCGGTACAACCCATTAAAAGGAATGCCAATACTAAAACCACTGTTTTTATTGTTTCGAACCTAATAATCTTCAACATGCTCTTTGATGTAGAGTTTTACTTTCTTTATACGACGGTTATCTACCGAGAGAATTTCAAATACATATTTGTCAAAACCGATTCTTTCGTTTTTATTCGGAATTTCACCCTTTAACTCAAGGATTAATCCTGCAAGGGTTTCTACTTCACCGGTGACTTTTATGAAATCTTCTTCATTGATTCCATCAATTTTAAAGAAATCGTTCAACAGAATTTTTGCTTCAAAAATAAAAGTGTGATTATCGAGCTTAGTGTAAAGTTGTTCATCCTCGTCATATTCATCGCTGATGTCTCCGATAATCTCCTCAATTATATCTTCCAGTGTAACCAGCCCGGAAGTTCCCCCGTATTCGTCGACCACAATGGCTAAGTGCACTTTGTTTTTTTGAAACTCATTGAGCAAATCGTCAATCATTTTTGTTTCGGGAATATAATAAGCCTGCCGAATCAGCGTTTGCCAGCGGAATGTGTCTGGCTTGTCGAGGTGTGGCAACAGGTCCTTGCTGTAAAGTATTCCTTTGATATTGTCGTGAGTTCCTGAATAGACAGGAATACGTGAATACCCTGAATGGATGATTTTATCCAGCAACTTCTTGTAAGATGTTTTTATGTCGATATCGTCAATGTCGACACGTGGAGTCATGATATCGACCACCTGTATATTTCCGAATTTGATAATGCCCTCAAGAATATCGGTGTCTTCATCGTTATTTCCCGATGTCAACTCAAGTGCCTGGGATAATTCATCGATAGAGATATTAGATTTATTATGTTTTGCTAATCTCGTATTTAACGCTGAAGTTGAATTAACAAGGAGTTTGATAAATGGTTTGAAAATTTTTTGCAAAGTACTTAGAAGAGGTATTGTGAAAACAGCTACTTTTCTTGCCTCTTTTGAGGCATATACCTTCGGAAAAATCTCACCAATAAGAAGCAGAAGAAAAGTAATGACAACGGTTTGGAAAATAAATCCCAGCAAAGGCGCTTCCCTGAAGTCAATCAGATTGTTGGTCACATAGGTGAGAATGAGAATGATGGCAACATTGACGAAGTTGTTGCCAATCAAAATAGCCGCCAGTAGTTTCTGAGGATTTTGCAATAACTGAAGAATTTTTTTTTCTGAGGGATCGCCCCCTTGTTCCATTTCATCCAAATGTTTGGGGCTAAATGAAAAAAATGCCACTTCAGAAGCTGATATCAACCCGGAAAGAATCAGTAGCATAAGAGCGATGATCAACGAAATGAAATCGTTGAGAGAAAAAGGATTAAAAGTAATGTTGTCTAAAACCAGGGACAAAAGCATGTTCGTATTCTTTTGTGCTAACGAATAGTAGCGTTATTTGCTTATCGAATTACAAAAATAGCTTTTTTTTACGACATCAAAACCAATTTTGAACATTAAATGTTATATTTGCGGGGTAATAACATCCCACTCACCTTAATATACTATTATGTTATGGAAGATAAGTTAGTGACGCTGGCTATCAGAACCTACCCGAGAGCACAGATGATCCAGGCTGTTTTAGAAGAACAAGGTATAGAAACTGTGATTCATAATCTGAATCTTGAACATCCTGAAATGGCTGTTGGAGTAAGGGTTCGTATTAAAGAAAGTGATTTACCCAGAGCGCTTAAGATTGTGGAAGAAATGGAATGTGCCTGGGAAGAGAATAAAGGCCTGAAAATAGCTAAAACGGTATTGATTCCTCTTGATTTTGCCGATCATGTTCCCAGAACTATTGATTTCGGGTTTCAAATGGCAAGAAATATCAATGCTGAAATTGTATTCATGTACGTGTATTTTAGTCCTGCATTTACCATCTCGATGAATAATGATGTAAGTACATATACTATCAGCGATGGAGAGTTGTTACGACGTATTATCAGTTCTGCCAATGCCGACATGGAAAATATGGCCAATCTGATAAAAAAACGTATTCAAAAAGGAGAGTTGCCGGATATAAACTACCGTTTTGAACTTAAAGAAGGAGTCCCTGAAGACCAGATTCTGGATTACTGCAAAAAATATCAGCCGGCAATGGTGGTGATGGGTTCACGTGGAAAAAAAATTACCAATGAGTTACTGGGGAGCGTGGCGGCAGAAGTGATAGAGACATGTGAAGTGCCTGTCTTTGCTATTCCATTGAGAATAGAACTGGAGGGACTGGATGAAGTAAAACGCATCGCATTTATTACAAACTTTGATCAGAAGGACCTGATTGCTGTTGATACAGTGATATCTACCTTTAATAATCCGGAATTGGAACTGTATTTTATTCATGCATCGGATAAAAAACAAGTATGGGACGAAATTGTGTTGTCGGGAATAAAAACCTACTTCAGCAATCATTATCCCAATATCAAAACAAATTATGGAGTGATTGAATCAACAGATTCACCGGAAAAAATATCAGAATTTGTTGAAAGTATGAAAGTTGATATTCTGGCATTTAACACCCGCCGTAAAAATATGTTTGCCAGAATCTTTAATCCGGGTTTGGCTTATAAAATGATCTATCATTCTGACATCCCGCTTTTTGTTACACATGTATAATTTAATATTCAATCAAAAAACCCCGGTGTTATTCACAACCGGGGTTTTGTTTTTCTTTTGTCATGCGTCAATTATGCGGGACTGATAGCTTCTGAAGGACAAACATCAGCACAGGTACCACAGTCGGTGCATAAATCAGGATCAATAACATAAATGTCACCTTCTGAAATCGCATCAACAGGACATTCACTAATGCACGATCCACAAGCAATACAATCTTCTGAAATTACGTAAGCCATTTTTAGGAATTTTTTTGTTAGTACTAAATAGCGGTACAAATGTAGGCATTTTTCTATATCAAAAAAAATTTTTTTGTTATTATTTTGATTTCTATCAAAGGGGCTGAATTGAAATGTGTTGTGAATGAAAAGTTATGTGATTATAGATTAGCAGGTTATGATATTTGATGGAAATGACTGACATAATTTGATAAAACTTCTTTAATTATCAGATGTTTTAAGTGCATCTCATCAATTAATTTTTTACGTACAATTTATCACGTAGTTTTAAAAAAGGCTTTTCGATTACGATGGAAAACAATATACCTGTCACAAAGGTAAGTATGACTGTAAGAGTAAACGACTCTCTGTAGAGAAGTGCAGAGACAATATTGTCTGGTAAAAGATGCCATAAATATAATGAATAGGAATGCACACCAATAAAACACATCAACTGAACGGGAGCTTTTATAATCTTATACTCAAATATTTTGTTCGTAAAGACATTCAGGCTGTATAATACAATGATTCCAAATCCCAGATTGATAGTGGTAAGTCCGAAAGTATTCATTGCAAAACTGCCTCCCTGAAATATAAAAAGCGGGCTGATCAGAACGAATGCAATGATCATTAAAAAATGTCTGTAAGTTCTGAATGTCTTATAAAAACCGGTGAAGTAATAGAGATAAGATGCCAGCACTCCTACCAGAATGCCGTCAATTCTCAGATGTGTTTGTGTAAAGGTAAAAAACTCCTGATCTGAATTTTGATAAGATATGTAAAATCTCATACAAAATGTAATGATCAACCACAGGCATAAAAAGGAAATCATAAACTTCACCTTATCAATTAATCTGTATTTTACGAAGAAGAACATGAGTATGGCGAGTCCGATATAAAAATGTTCTTCAACTGCCAGCGACCAGGTGTGAATCCACATCCCATTGCGATAACTTTGCAGGTAAAAAATTTCACTTAATATTTGATCTGTACTATACGATTCATGAGTGAAAACAGCTTTAAGTATCAGGGAAACAATGATGAAAAAGTAAAATGGAGGATAAATCTTAAAACCTCTTCTTATGAGAAATTTTTTCAAATCGACTTTATCTTTCTTTTTGTATTCGTTGAAAATAAGTCCCGATACTAAAAAACCACTCAAAACGAAGAACAGATCAACACCGCTCCACCCGATAAAATTAAGTAAATTATCATTGGTATTATGTCTGAAGAAAACCAGTAGAATGGCTATTCCCCTTAGAAAATCCAGTCCGGCTATTCTGTTTCCTTCAGTTTTTATGGGCATTAAATATTTTTCTTTATGGAATAAATGGTAAAAGTAATATATTTATTGTTGTATGACAAACTTATACATAAATGCAACTTTTTGATAAAAAATAAAAGTAGGCGATTCGAAATTGAATCTTTTTTCTGGGTTGATTATTGGGTTGAGATTCCATAACATTACTGTTAAATTATAATTAAAAGATATTCAATGCCTTTCGACCCCATAGTCCTTTGAAGGGGTTAACGCCCAAACAGGCAAAATATGAAGTATTAAATTACATATGAAACTCTATTTAGCATTTTCCAGTTAATGGGAATGCTAAGTTTTAATTCAAATTTTATAATTTAACAGTTTGAATGAGTACTTTTATTGTTCAAAGTACTTATATTAATATACCTTTTGTCTTATACATGTATTCCGAAGAAGCTACATCAGAAAATCTATTTATCCTAAAGTTGAGGGATCAGTTCCTTGCAGGCGATGAAGAGGCGTATTCCCAGATATACCGCTTGTATGCAAAAGAATTATATGCTTTTGGAATTTCGCTTAATGTTGCTCCTAATGAAATTGTTGAAGATGCCATACACGATGTTTTTGTTGAGATTTATACCAGAAGAGAAAATTTACGAAAAGTAAATAATCTGAAATTTTATTTTATTGTGGCATTTCGCAACAGGCTATTTTTACTCGTTAATAAAAATGTTCGATCATATGATATTAATAATGTGCAGGTACCTGAAATGAGTGAACGTGATTATGAGGAAATATGGATTGAAAAGGAAATTGAAGATGAAAAACTTAAAATGGTACGTGAGATACTTTCTTATTTAAATACGAATCAAAGGGAGGCAATTTATCACCGGTTTATTGAAGGACTTTCATGTGAGGAAATTTCACACATCATGGGCATAAACTATCAGTCTGCAAAGAACCTGATTTATCGTGCGCTCAAGAAAATAAAATCTCTTACTGTACTGAGCGTTATCTTGTATGTTTTCTTCATTTTTTTCGTATAAATTTTTCCTGAAAACAGGAATTAATCTGAAAAAGTGAGTACTAGAATCAAAAAAAAACCACTTATTACATAAAAGCGGCATAAAACAATGTACAAAGAATATTCAAAATATAAAGCCTTTGATTTTTTGGAAGATGATTTTTTTATTGATTCCATGCTCCATCCTTCCAAAGAAAATGAAATATTTTGGAAAAAATTGATTCTATCTGAAAAGGTTGATGCAAACGAATTTATTACTGCATATCAGATTTTAAAGGAAATACAGAAAAATAAGCCGGAAGTTGAAGAACGGTTACTGGATGATTTATGGCTTCGTATTGTAGAGACCAACAAAACAAAAAAGCGAAAATCAATTTTTTCTGTTCCGTTGAAATATGTCGCAGCAGCAGGACTTTTGCTTGTAATTGGTGTATCATACTTTACTATTTCACGCTTGAACACTTATTCAAAAGAAGAAATTACCGATTTTGCCCGCGAAAATATTATTCATCAACATGATAAGAATGCTGAAATTCAATTGGTTTCCGGTCAGCAGTCATTGGCCGTTGAAGGAGCCCAGGCAAAAGTAGAATATGATGATGAAGGAAATCTTAAAGTCAATAAGCAGACGGTAGATGTGAAAGAGAATAAATCGCAAAACGAAGATAATCCGGCATATAATCAATTGATAGTTCCTTATGGTAAGCGAGCATTCTTGACATTATCCGACGGTTCCAAACTTTGGGTGAATACAGGAACAACAGTAGTTTATCCGGTCACATTTGTCAAAAATAAACGCGAAATTTATGTTGATGGCGAAGTGTTTGCAGAAGTTACCCACGATAGGAACAAACCATTTATTGTGAGAACCGATAAGTTGGATGTTCAGGTACTCGGAACGGTGTTTAACGTTACGGCATATAAAGAAGACGAGCAGGTTAACGTCGTTTTGGTCAGCGGTTCCGTAAATGTGAAGCCTGAAAAAGGAAAGGCTACCCTGATAAAGCCGAATCAGATGTATGCTTATACAGATCAGTCGGCAACATTACGCAACGTGGATGTTGAAAATTACATTTCGTGGAAAGACGGTATTTATATTTTCAAGAATGAACCGATTGAAGATATTCTATTGAGATTGTCCCGCTATTATAATGTTACCATGAAACTGCCTTCCAGTCCGTCGGGTATCAATTGTTCCGGAAAACTCGAATTGAAAGACGACCTGAATGAACTGCTGAACGGTTTGTCAGAGATAACATCGATGAGTTATGGTGTGAAAGATAATGAATACCGAATTAAGTTCCAATAGGAAATCGAATTTTGGTCGAGTCAGGGCCAAACATAATCTTTTGTTAAATTTTGATAGCTGAAAGTAATCAAAATCTATAATATTAACTTTAATAATTTAATGCTTATGAAAACAAGATTTTACACCCGATTATTATTTTTTACCTTGTTCATTTTATTTGTATATGGAGCACAGTTTGCAGCATATGGCTTCAATATTACCGGTAGTGTGATTGTGGGTGAAGGTTCTCTGCAAATCTTCAAGAATGGGAAAAGAGTTCTCCCTACAACTGAACTGGTAGCCGGCGATTCTGTCGTTGTTTATGCTATGCCGGCAGAGAATGAAGCCTTGTCGTTTATGATGATAGGTGATGATCTGTTTTACTCCTCACCTGTTTTACTTGTGGTTAGTAACAATATAACAGTAGAAGCCGGATTTGAAGCGAAAAGAATCATTTTTAAAGAAACATTCGGCAAGTCTCCTACATACACGGCAGATTTAGGTGGAGATAACAATTATACCGGATTTGACACGCCGACATCAACCGCTGTCATTTCAACCATTAATGGTTTAAAAGGAAATTCCGGTATACACAATATTGCACAGAAAACAAACGATCCGAATTATAGCATCGATTCGATAGATAACCCGCATTCGACTCACGTTTATTTACAGGTTTCGAATGTTGCGGTTAAATTTGCTGAGGGACACGAACTTGTTGGAGAAAATATCCAAATAAAATTCAGATTTCTTCCTGTATTTGCCGGCACGAATTATTTGTATGATTATTCCTCTTTGACGGTTAAGCTGAACAACACCGCTTTTACACCGCTTACATATGGAAACGGCGTCAGGATAAATCCGTTCTTTATTAATTTGGAAAATCCGTCGGATGCTGAGAATACGAGTTTGTCCGGAATAACAGCTCCACATAGAGCTCCCTATATCGTTGTTCCCGTTCCCGAAAATTATCCGAATATCTCTCAAATATTGATTTCACAGGCACAACAAACAGCACCGTTTACGAATAGGGGCAGGCTTGACGATCTCATTTTGGTTGCCGACGGCGATCCGAATGGCATTGACGATCATCACGTTGTTCCATCAGTATATGCCGTTGTAACGGATTTCGATATTGAATTCAGAGGGAATTTGCAGTCAGGAGATCAAATCTCAATTTACAATCTTGTTTCAGGTGCCGCTGTAATCACTAAAACTGTTGAATCTGATCGGGTACTGATTCCTACAACTAATCTGCCCACGGGTATTTATGTCGCCTCGGTAAAAGATTCAAAAGGAATGATCAATTCTTTTAAAGTGGTTGTGAAATAATGTTTTTTATAATTCAAAATTGTAATATCATGAAAAAACTGAATTTATATTTGCTCCTTATTACTGTGCTTGGTATGGCGGCTAATGACATTACAGCTCAGGCATGGGACGGCGTTACTGCAACGATTTGGTCTCAGGGGGACGGTTTAACCTCGGAAACAGCTTATGAAATCACTACTCCTGAAAATCTTGCCTACCTGGCGCAACAGGTGAATGCCGGGACAGGTTACGCCGGCACATACTTCAAAATGACAAATGACCTGGATTTGGGTTCAAATGCATGGACTAAGATCGGGTCGACTGAAGTTCTTTCATTTAAAGGAGTTTTTGATGGTAATGGTCATGTTGTATCAAACTTGTTTGTCAACAGAACCGGGAATCATGCAGTTAATGATGCGATGATAGGTCTGTTTGGGTATGTAAATGGTGGTACGATAAGAAATCTTGGTATTGAAAGTGGTTCAGTTGAAGGATGGACAAATGTTGGTGCCTTGGTAGGAGTTTTGAAGGCTGGAACAATTGAATATTGTTATAATAAAGCGAATGTTATAACACATCGTACGGCAGGGAACTTTGGCGGTATTGCCGGATCTCTTATTTTAGGAACTGTTCGGTATTGTTATAACACAGGAAATATATTGGAGGGGTCGGTTGTTAATAGTAATTCAGCAGGAATAGTAGGAATTGCAACAAGCGGAGGAACAATTAATAATTGTTTCAATACAGGTTCAATATCAGGAAATAATGGTGTTGGTGGTATTGTTGGTCAATCAGGAAGTGTTTCGGTGACTATCCAAATAAATAATTGTTACAATATAGGCAAAATCAAAGGTAAACTGAATTTTGCAGGAGTGGCTGCACTAGTAGCTAATGCAGGTTCGTTGATAGAAAATTGTTATTCAACAGGTAAAATTGATATAAGCGTTGCGACGGGATCTTATAGCGGAGTTTTTTGTTCAACAACCATTACTTCAACAACTTGTTTTTACGATAGCCAACTGATAACAGTCTCTGATCCTGCTGAAAAAGCTCTTCCTCTTGTAACCAGCGACATGTTGGGCGACGGTTTGAAAGCTACATTTGGTGAAACCAACTGGGTATTTGCTAATGGTTTATATCCGGCATTGAAAAATATGAATACTTCTGATATGGCAATTTTAAGTATTGCGCCACTCAAGCTGGTTTCTAATGAAAATATTTCAGGAGTGAAAACAAACTTCACTGTGGAAACATCTACAGGAGTTAACTGGATTTCTTCAAATCCGTCGGTAATAGCTTTGAGCGGAAACAATGCTATTGTGAGCAGACAAGAGTCTGATCAGAGTATTACGTTGACAGCCAGTTACGGAACAGCCTCCAAAACCTATGGGTTGACTGTTCTTGAAAGTACGACTACATCAACATCCTCTACGATAATTGGAAACATCCGGATAATACAAAAACAAAATATACTTGAACTGACTGGCTACAAAATCACAGGCTGCAATCTGAATTTATACGATCTTTCAGGAAAACTTGTATTAGCCCATGTCATTGGTTCTTCTGCAGAGTCTATTCCTGTAGCAACCATCGCGAAAGGAGTATATGTAGTTACCGTTCAGGGAACTGATGGTGTGAGAGCATATCAGAAAATAGCCATCCAGTAATCGATTTATTTTTTACCTCAGGTTCAGCGGAACATTTCCCGCTGAACCTGTAAACCCTCATTATCTTTTATTTGTCAAAGCCTGTCTTTTAGATTTGCTTTAGCCAATCTGTTACCAGTTAATATATGTATATGTCATGAAAAAAATAATTGTATTTATCTTAATTTTATTTGCCATTCAAACGGGAAACTCACAATCCCTGAAAACAATTCCATTAAATGAGATTAAAGCGGCAGGCTGGATGAAGAACCAGCTTTTACGGGATATTTCAACCGGATATATCGCTAATTACGAAAAACTTCAACCTACCATGCAAATGAATGTTTTCGGTCCGGTTAAAGCAAAAAATTATTCGATTGATAAAGCTGGAAACTGGATAGCCCGCCGTGAAACGTGGTGGCCGGGAGAACATGAAGGTTTCTATGCCGATTTGGTTGTGCGAAGCGCTTTTCTTACCGCTTACCAGCCCTGGTTGGAGAAAGCAAAAAAAACGGTCGATTATGTTGTCAAAAATCAGGAACCGTCAGGATATATCGGTATCTACGACGAAGAGTGCAGATTGGATAACTTACTGAATGAGAATGGCGAATTTTGGACACAAAGCCGCATTCTTGGAGCTTTGCTTGCATATTATGAGTTTAGCGGTGAAAAGAAATATTTTGAAGCCGCCAGGAAGGCGATGGATTATACAATTGAAAGGTATCGAAAATCAGGTAAATCGTATTTTCATCAGCCCAAACCGAATGGGGGAGGACTGACTCATGGACTGATGATCGTTGAGACTCTGGAATGGTTGTATCGGTTGACCAATGATAAAAAGTACCTTGACTTTGCAATTTGGGTTTATGAAGATTATAGCAGCGCTGATGAAAAAATCGGCGCGACAGATATGCAACTTGCTAAAATGCTCGACAGGGAACTGATGTATCGCCAACATGGCGCGCATGTGTGCGAGCATTACAGGGTCATATTGTTTCTGGCGAATAAAACCAACAATCCTTTGTATAAGAAAGCCGCTGAGAATGCCTTATATAAAATTAAAAGATCGTTGAATCCGTCAGGTTCTATCGCATTGGATACAAAAGTGATGGAAAGTGTTGCCTATAACTACGGATCGCCTGATTTGCCATCGGAATATTGTACATCGACCGAATTGATTATCAGTTTTTCTTCGGGCATGCAGAAACAACCAGACGCAGGTTACGGTGATATGGTTGAACGCATTTTGTTCAATGCGGCGCAGGGAGCCAGACTGGCTGACGGATCAGCTGTGATTTATCTTAACAAGGACAATGCTAAGCAAGCTTTGCAGAAAGATAATTTTCGTTATCAGTATGCGGCCTGTCATAGTGTTGCCTGCTGTAATTTGAACGCAGCTAAGGCCATGCCTTATTACATTAGTAATATGTGGATGAAATCGATTGATGATAAAACGATTGTTGCAACTCTGCTTGGTCCCTCGGAGGTAAATACCAGGGTTAACGGCACTATGGTGAAAATTGAAGAGAGTACTTTGTATCCGTTTGAAAATACAATCCGGTTCAAGGTTAGTCCGGAAAAGAAGAAAAATTTTACATTGTCGGTTCGAAATCCTTCCTGGTCAAAAAATACGCAGGTTAAGATTCCGGGAGCCAGCTTTAAAATTGAAAATGGATTTATTTATGTTTCAAAAGAGTGGCAGCAAGGCGATGTTTGCGAAATTAAATTTGAAACAAAGATACAGGCTCACAAAACGATGGCAAATGAGTATTATCTGACACGAGGAGCTTTACTGTACGCTGTTCCGGTCCCGGATATCCGGCAAGCGACCAAAGAGTTTGATGGAGGACTGAAAAACTGGGATGTCATGCCGAGAAACACTGAAGAAGCTGACAACATCTTTACAAAATACAAAGTTCAGCGTAATTTGGATATCAATATGATGGATGGAAAAACCGAGTTCACTTATGTCCCGAGTTCATTGCGTAAAACTGATTATCCTTATGACGTGCCTTATGGAACTGTCGAAGCGGATTTTATTGTGAATAAACAGCCGTCGAAAGTAACTCTTCTTCCATACGGTTCCACAACATTGCGCAAAACAACGTTTTCTGAAGACAAATGATAACTAATTTTTACAGAAAGCATAAAAAAAAACTTTTGCGAATAAACAAATTGATGGATGGTAGAATAAAATAAGTAAATGAAAGTTTATTGTCAATTCGCAAAATAAATAATAGTCTTATGAAATTAAAGTGGATTTTTACTCTAGCAGTCATTTTTTTGTGTGTAAACACTCCTGTTCTCTCTGAAGATGAATTCAACCCTCTTCTATTAAGGGAGGTGAAAGCAGAAGGCTGGATCAAAGCGCAAATAACAAGAGACTGGACAAGCGGGAGTTTCTCTGTAATGTCGAATAATTCTTTTTTTCCGTTAACGCTTGGTTCTATAAAATCGGGCAGCAGCAATGTCCGAAATAAATTTCGGGATAACGAAGGGCGTTTGGTATATACCTGGGATTACAGTGAAATGGAAGGTAATATGGCCGATGCTGCGGTTCGCGCCATGTTTTTGGCTGATAATGCAGCATTGAAATCTCGATACAAGGTCATCATGGACTTTATGACTGATTCTGTTGCTGCAACCCAGTATGTCGATTCCGTAGCATATTACGCATACAACGGTGGTGAATTGTTTAATCAGACTTGTATGCAAAGAGCCATGCTGGCTTACTATGAATATACTGGAGAGCAAAAATATTACGAAGCTGTTAAAACATTAGTCGATAAAACTATAATACTTTGGGGAAACTACCTGGATGAAGGAAAAACATATTTTGGACGACCTTTTGAAAAGAAAGGAGCCATGAATCATAGTTTAGCTTTTAGCGACATCCTGGAATATCTGTACCGACATACCGGAAATAGAAAATATGTTGATTTTGCGTTTAAACTATACAAGGATTTTTCTGCGAATGTTGACAGGATTGGAGTCGGTGATGATGGAGGAGCTGATGCTTCGTTGGATCAACTGATGAATACGTCCGCTCCTTTTTACGGACATGCCCCACATACTCTGGAACATCTGAGAATGCCGCTTTGGTTATCCTTGTTTGCAAAAGATTCCTCGCAGGTTATGAAAGATAATTATGCATTAGTTATCAATCAAATCCCCGTCAAATTATACAAGTCGCTTTCTCCATCAAAAGGATTGATAACTGATTTGTTGAAGTTTGAGAGTGTAAATGGAAGATTCTCAAGCGGAAATCTTCCTTATGAATATTGTTCACTGCTAGAGGGGCTTAATACGTTTAATTCTTTGAGCCGCAAACTTGGCAATGCTGAATACGGAGATAATGCTGAAATATTGTTTTTTAATGCAGCGCAGGGAGCCCGTTTTCCAGACGGGAAAGCCAACACGTATTTGGTATGCGACAATGTTGAGAAAGCGACGACTGAACGTAACTGGCGAGATCAATATTCAGCCCTTCACGGCATTCGTTGTTGTAATTTAAATGCAGCCAGAATTGCTCCAAACTATGTAGCGAACATGTGGATGAAAAATCAAGAGGAGACCGAATTGGTTGCGATGCTACACGGACCTTCTGTAGTTGAAACGAAGATGAACGGAGTTAATGTGCGTATTGTCGCCCAATCAAATTATCCTTTTGAAGAAAATTTGCGCTTTTCTATTACTGCCGAGGCTCCGGTTGATTTTACACTGGTTTTGAGAAACCCGTCGTGGTCAACAAACAGCCGGCTTATAGTGGATGAAGGAGCTTCGGTAAGTTTTGAGAATGGTTATTATAAGATTCATAAACTTTGGGGAACTTCGGAGCAACTGGTAACTTTAAAATTGGACGAACAAATCCAAATAAAGAAGCTGAATAATGCGGACTCAAAAGATTTCTATGTGCAGAGAGGGCCGTTACTTTATACTTATCCGTATTCTAACGAAAAAACATCTACACAGGTGCGTAGCGGTTTCCCGAGTTATTTTTCGTGGGATATCTGGGTTCCGTCAACCTTGACGGATGATTATAATGGCATGCAAATGCTCACAACATCACCCGATTTCTTCGCGAACGACTCTTCTTTCTTAAGATATAAATCTTCAACACCGTTTATCCCCGAGTTTCCTTTTGACTATCCTGCGGGTAAAATAACCGGCCGGTTTGCTTTGAACGGCGCTTTGTTGGAACGGGAATTGGTGCCGATGGGGTGTGCAACTACGCGTAGGACAACGTTCACTCCTACAAGTCAATTGAGCAAGGTATCTCCTGTTATGATCAATATCAGTGGAAATAAAACGGCAGAACTGGGAGTCCCTGCACAATATTCGGCCGTTGTGAAAAGCCAGTTCAATACGACAATCACAAACCCGGCTTTAACATGGTCGGTTTCCAGCGGAAGTATTACGCAAACTGGAATATTTACTCCTTATAAATCAACCGGGGAAGCGGTTATAAGTGTAAGCTGCGGGAGTATAACATCGGAGTATAGAGTTCTGGTTAATAATCCGACATCCACCAACTTTCCGCATGAGGTACAACAAATAGCTTATCCAACCGTGACAGATGGGGAGATAAGGTTGTATGAAAAGAAAAAAGATATACGTATATATAATCCGGACGGGAGGTTTGTTTTCTCCGAAAACGGTTATGCCGATGTAATCAATATCAGTCACTTATCAGAAGGATGTTATATCCTACATGTTGATGGAATGATCGTTAAAATAATTAAGAAATAATGTGATATTCTGGTTTATAATCAAACAAAAACTATTATATGAAAATTAGTTTAAGATACATATTGCACAAAATTAATATTTTTCGATGGTGTTGCTTTGTAGCCATCATGCTGCTTATCCAGCCATTTTTTACAGAAATAAATGCTCAAAATCAGAAATTGACAATTCAGGTTAGTAATAAACCAGTTCGGGAAGTGATTGGCTTGATTGAAAATAAAACTCAACTGGTTTTCTTTTACAATGATAAAGATGTAGATCTGGAAAGGAAAGTTAGCATCAATGTGAAGAATCAATCTGTTGTTTTTGTCTTGGAAGAGTTATTTGAAAATTCGCCGAATATATACAAGATACAGGGAAGACAGGTTTTTATAACAAGGAAACCTCCTAAAGCTGACGATCAGCCTAAGCAGAAAGACGTGAAAATGAAAATTACCGGAATTGTACTGGACGAGACCAACCAGTCGGTAATCGGAGCCAATGTGATGGTTGATGGAACTACAGTAGGTACTATAACTGATTTTGAAGGACGTTTTTCGATAGAAGCTCCCGAAAAAGGGAAATTACGAATTTCATATATTGGATATGAAACGGCATTTGTAAATATTGAAAAAAAACCTTCACACAGGATTGTTCTTGAACCTTCGTTTAAAACGCTGGAGGAAGTTATTGTGGTAGGCTATGGTACACAAAAAAAAGAAACAGTGGTTGGTTCCATTACACAGGTGAGTAGTGAAAGTATAAAAGAAAAAGGAGTTGTTTCGAATATAACAGATGCATTAAGTGGAAGTATGCCCGGCGTTACGGTGATGACATCTTCGGGAATACCAGGAGGACAGGATCAGAGCGGTTGGGGAAAATCATCTACAATTTTGATTCGTGGCGCCAGCACATGGAATAATTCGTCGCCGCTGGTACTGGTAGATGGGATTGAACGTGACATGAACGACATAGATATCAATGAAATTGAATCCTTTTCAGTTTTGAAAGATGCCAGTGCAACAGCAGTATTCGGAGTGAAAGGGGCTAATGGGGTTATCATGATTACTACTAAAAGAGGTAAATTGGGTAAAGCCAAAGTTACTGTTGAATCTAATTATTCGGTGAAAACCGTTTCATTGTTACACGGCCCGGTTGATTCTTACCATGCGCTTCTTGCAAGAAATTATGCTTTGGTGAGCGAGTTGGCTATAGGTTCTGATTCACAATGGAGCAAGTACATTCCGGAACAGGAATTGAATTATTATCGTGACAATGTTGATCCGGAAAAATATCCAAATGTCGATTGGTTTGATTTTATGACCAGAGATTATACAATTTCTTCAAAACAAAATTTTACTATCACCGGCGGAACGGATTTTGTAAAATACTTTACGTCGGTTGGTTATATTCAGGATGGCGATATTTTCAATACGGGCACTCCGAATTCAAAAGGATACACACCCGAATTTCGTTACGACAGGTTTAATTTCAGAAATAATTTTGATTTTACAATTACATCTACTACAAAACTTTCAGTCAATCTGAGCGGTTATGTCGGTAAACAACAAACCTCATCCGGTAATTATCCCAAAATTATGGCCGGACTTGTTAATGCAAATCCAAATTCACCACTACCAATATACAGCGACGGTACATACGGCGCAACCGATCCTCTTACCACAGCTGAAAATGCATACCGGATTTTGATGACAAGTGGGACCAGCGTTTATAACCGAAATTCATTTAAAAGCGATTTTGAGCTAAATCAGAAACTCGAATTCATTACTAAGGGATTAAATCTGAAAGCCCGTTTTTCTTTTGATAATTATTATTCATCCAAAGGTAGGGATATCAATGATGACGGTGCATATGTTTCAAAGCGTTGGGACAATATCGCCAATGACTGGGTTTACACGATGCCGTCCGTGTCCACAGGATTTGATTTTGTGCCGACGCCATTGACTTACACGAATGAATACATTGATGTAAATGCGGCAAATCAGACCTTACGTAATTTTTATTATGAACTGGGGTTTTCCTATAATCGTATTTACAAAGAGCATCATTTTGGAGCTTTGGCACTCGTAAGCCGTGAGAATTTCGTTACAGGAAGTAATTGGCCTAATAAACGGGAAGACTGGGTGGGGCGTATTACATACGATTACGGAGGAAAATATTTGTTGGAAGCGAATGGAGCCTACAATGGTTCGGCTAAATTCGGTCCCAAATACAGGTTCGATTTTTTTCCTTCGGTGGCCTTGGGATGGCGTATCTCAGAAGAAGAATTTATAAAAAAATATGTGCCTCAATTATCAAATTTAAAGTTGAGATACTCGATAGGATTAATTGGAAATGATAATTTTAATGGAGTAGGCATGTGGCCGTATATGACTACCTATATAGACAATCCCGATAAACTGGCGAGATTCGGAAGTTCGGTATTGACAGATACTCCGTATAATACGGCATTTAGGGAAGGAACGCCGGGAAACCCTTTCCTGCGATGGGAAACCGCGCGGAAGCAGGATTTAGGACTTGAATTTGATTTGTTTGAGGGTGAAATTTCAGGAAGTGTGGATTTTTTTGACGAATACAGATATGATATGTTAATTGCCGGCGATCAAAGAAGTATACCGGAATATTACGGTGCAACTCCTTCTGCAGCGAATTTAGGTGAAGTCAGATCCAATGGGATTGAAGCTGAAATTAAGTTACAAAAAAAAATAGGAAAGGTTAATTATTGGATTTCAGGAAACTGGACAAAAGCGGTAAATGAAATTCTTTATAAAGAAGATCCTGCTTTAATGCCAGCGTATCAAAAAAAAGAAGGATACGCTATCGGTCAGATTACGACTTATGTTGTGGATGATATCATTCAATCGTGGGACGACATGTACACAGGAGTGCTGTATCAGACCGGTTTCAATAATAATACCTCACTAATACCGGGCGACTACCGGATGATAGATTTTAATTCGGACGGAGTGATTAATACACAAGATATTATACCCTACCAATATGCCAATTATCCACAAAATACATATGGTTTCTCCTTTGGAGCCGACTATGGCGGAATTGCGGTAAGTTTCCAGTTTTTCGGAGCGTACAATGTTTCTGTCAAAACGTTTAACCGTCTGGAATTCCAAAATACAATACCCGTGGTTTACCAGGATTTGTTAAACAGAACATGGACTCCTGAATACGGCAATAAGAATCCTGATTACAGGGCTTTTAATACAACAAGAAACACGATGATCGATATATACATGGGAAGTTCCACTTTGTTTGATGCATCTTTTTTAAGATTGAAAACAGCGGAATTAAGTTATTCTATACCTAAAAAATGGGTTAATAAACTTAGCATTGATAAATGCAGAATTTATGTCAACGGCAATAACTTGTTTTTTTGGAGCGATATGCCTTTTGATATTGAAGGTACTAATTTTGATTACCGGAACTATCCTACGACAAAATTAATGAATTTAGGATTACAAGTAACTTTTTAATAATTTCCAGGCAATGAAAAAGATATTTATAAAATATATACTGGCGCTACTCCTTGTGCTGCTGTTCCCGGCTTGTGAAGATTACCTGAATATTCCCTCTGAAGCGAATGTGTCTGAAAAAGAAGTCTTTGGAACCTATTTTAGTTTCCAAAGTTATGTCGATCAGATATACAATTACATTTGCGAACCCATGGGGTATTTGACATCTTCTCCGAATATGGGTGGAGAAACGGTTGCTACAATGGCGGTGACTACTGCATATAAAGCTATGCGGGGTGAAAACTTTACTACCAGGGGGTTTTATCAGGTCACCAGTAACAACGGAGGAATCCCGGGTATGTGGCAGGCAGGCTGGGCATCAATCAGGCTGGCAAATGTCGGTTTGGCCAATTTGAATAAACTTGAGGCCAGCGAAGAGGAAAAAGCGTTGATAGAAGGTCAACTGTTGTTTTTCCGGGGATATTTCCACTATGAAATATTAACTGCCTGGGGTCCGATACCCTACATTAATAAAGCATTGAATCCTGATGAAATAAGGCTTCCGCGACATTATTCCTACAAAGGAAAAAAGAATTATCAGGCTTGTACTGAATACATTGTTGAAGATTTGGCACGGGCTGCGGAATTATTGCCTTTAGCATGGAATAATCCGACTATTAATTTAGGGCGGGTGACAAAACTTGCGGCTATGGCTTTTCAGGCAAGGGCATTGTTATATGCAGGTTCTCCGTTAATGAATGAAGTGTCCGGAAATCAGGCCGTCCCGGATCTGGAATATATGAGACGTGCAGCAGAAGTGTCGGGAGCTGCAATTAGGATTGCCGAAGAAAACCCTGATATCTTCGGATTGGTTGCCTGGTCGGATTATCAGTCGATGTTTACCAGTACTACCAACCGTTCTATTTGGACAAAAGAAACCCTGATGGGCAGATTCGGATTGAGAGACGGTGTAAACGAGAAGGGCACCGGATTGCTGAATAATAAGTTAAGGGCATATATACCCGATGGAAACACATTCGGTGGAAATACACAACATGAAACGATGACCCAAAATTTTGTCGATAAATTTGAAATGGCCGACGGGACATTATATAAAACCGAATATGATCAGGACAACTTGTTGAGATGGGATTTTCGAGACCCACGTTTTCGTTTTAATGTGTATGTTGACAGGGATAATCCTGTTGATGATTCGAAATCAGCATTTAAACTGGAGTTGTTCACCGGAGGAAAAACCATGGTTGCCGTAAACGGTTCGCTCACACCCTACATTATGCATAAACTGTGGCCTAAAGGTGTAAATGCGAAATCGGTTCCGATTTCGCCTGAAACCAACAACTTTAGAATAATGACTCCTTTGATGCGTCTGGCTGAAGTTTATCTTATTTATGCTGAGGCGCAAAACGAAGCGTCGGGAAGCGCAGAGACGATAGCCAATGGAGCTACAATTACGGCTTTGCAAGCAGTAAATAAAGTAAGGCTACGTGCCAATCATGTGCCGACAACTGCGACGGGCGGCGCTCATGGCAGTTTCAGAAAAATGATATTAAATGAACGTGCAGTAGAATTAATTTGTGAAGCGGCTCAGTATTGGCATGATATACGTCGTTGGAAGATTGGTCAGACATTGGATGGCCAGTCAATGTACACACTTGATTTTGATAAAAACTGGACCCCTTCAAGTTTCGTCAGACGGGAAGTGTTTAAACAAACGTTTGGCTCGAGGAATTACTGGTTGCCTTTTCCACAGGCTCAAACACAAATGTATCTTGAATTTCCTCAAAATCCGGGGTGGGAGTAAAATATTAGTCATTATTAAATTAAACAGACCAGCAGAATGAAACGAAATCATACATGCATTTTATTAAGCTTTCTGATTTTTACTGTTTTTTCGTTGACAGCTCAGAATCATAATCAAAATCAAAATCAAAATCAAAATCAAACAATCGTGATAAGCGGAACGGTATATGATTCCCAAAAGTTGCCTGTTTCGGGGGTTCATATCATTGCCGACGAGGGGAAAGTGCAGGGATCAACCGGATTAACCGGATCTTATCAATTGAAAATAAAGGCGACTTCAAAACTTTTGTTCGAACATCCTGATTATGAAGATTTGTACTTAACATACCTGCAAATAAAAGAATTAGATTTCAATGTGGTGATGATACGCAAAAACCCGGGTAATCAGTTTGATAAAATTGTAAATCTTCCCTATATAAAAAAAGCAGCAAGCGCTATCACTGGTAATATCAGCGTTATAGATGTCCAAAAGGAATATAACAGGGACAGCCGCACTGATTTGGTGAGCGTTATGAATGGAAAAGTATCGGGATCAATGGGAGGTTTGAATATAAACGGGTTGGGTGCTGCCTATACGGTGGTGGACGGAATCCCCATGGGAATAGGGTATACCAATGTCCGGGATGTGGAGGAGATTGTTGTTTTGAAAGATGCCATGTCCCGGTTGCTTTATAGTGTGGAATCCGATATTCCGGTAATTTTAATTACAACCAAAAAAGGAAAACAAAATAAAAAAGATATTCGATTTTCTGTTGAAAGCGGTTTGCAGCAGGCAATTGCCTATCCGCGGTTTTTAGATGGAGCTTCGTATATGGAAACTTATAATAAAGCATACCTGAATGATGGGGCTACCACTGATTTTTATTTGCCAGAGGTTATTCAAAAAACAGGCAGTAGAATTGATCCGGTATTGTATCCAGATAATGATTATTATAGTTCAGAATATGTGAAAAAGATCAGTAACTACACGAATGTTTTCGGTACGGTTTCGGGTGGAGATGAGAAAACGCAGTATTTACTCAGTTTGGATTGGGTTAATAATCCGGGATGGATAAAATTAAATAATACAGTTAACAATGTTTTTAACATCAGAGGAAGAATCGATTATGAAGTGAATAAATGGATGAAAATGCACAGTCAGGTATTGGCATCATATAATTTAGTTGATGGACCGAACATGAATGATTTCTGGTCTCAGGCAAATACCTATCTGCCGAATGCGATTCCTGAACTTATTCCCCTCGACCGGATTAATAACCTGGATTCTTTATCCAATTATCACATCATGAGCGGTAAGTATTTGCTGGGTGGCAGTTCTATATATCAAAATTCGATGCACGGTGATTTGTTAAGAAGTGGGAATAGTTCACAAATGAAAAGGTATGTGCAATCCAGCATCGGATTCGATATGGATCTTTCAGCAATTACGATGGGATTAACGGCTCACGGCCATGTCGGTTATGATTTTTATAATGTTTATAAACAGATTATAAGCAATACTTATTCTGTATATGAAATTGGTGCGGTGGACGACGAGAACCGCTTTGCGGTAACACAAATAGGGGTGGACAAAACCACTTCGCTGCTGAGTGTAAGTAATACCAATATGAGTTTTAACAGAAGTGCGAAATGGAACTACACTTTGAATTACGACCGTACTTTTGGTAGTCATGCTTTGACTGCCGTTGCTTTAGGATATGGAAGCTTTTATACGGAAAACGATGTCAGCCAGGATTCACGTAAAATAGGCTTCGGAGGGCAAGCATCGTATATGTATGCAAATAAATACATTATCGATGCGGGAATTATGTCGCAAAGTAGCGTCAAAATCAAACCTCAGGTTAGTTTCGGTTTATCTAAATCGATGGGATTAGCCTGGGTCGCTTCCAAAGAGAACTTTTTCAAAAGTATTGATTTAATTGATTATTTGAAGATACGGGTAAGTTTTGGGCAATTTGTATCCGATGCATTTACTGCAGGGAATTACAACGGATATTTTCTCAACGAGAATATTTATGCACGAGCAAATAACTACGTGTACAACAACGGTCAAATTAGTAATTATCAGGTAAGAATACTTGGTGTTGATAATGGTATCGACTGGGAGAAACGCAATGAGGCTTCAGTTGGATTCGATATGACCATGTTGGATAATAAATTATGGATGGATGCAAGCTATACAAATAGTTATTCATTTGATAATATAACGTCAATGGATGTTGTCAAACCTTTGGTAGCAGGAAATATAAATACTTACGATAATTATAATTCGACTGATTATCAGGCTTTCAATGTCGGGTTGAATTACAAAGAAAATTTTGCGGGCTTAAAACTTGAATTGGGCTTGTATTATACCTGGTGTGATGCGATAATCAAAAAATATGCGGAAAATATTTATACAGATCCCACACAAAAACATTTGACGAGAGTAGGAACGGATGCCAGGGGAATTTGGGGTTTAAGGTCGGAAAGATTGTATCTTGCTTCTGATTTTGACAACAATGGTAAATTGGTTGAGGGGATTCCCATCCCGTCATGGGGAGATGTCAAGTCGGGAGATATTAAATACGAAGACTATAACCACGACGGCGTTGTGAATGAAAACGATCTGTCGGTTATCGGCAGGAACTCTAATAATAGCCAGCTATCGCTAAATATTGATTTAAAGTATAAGCAATGGCAACTCTTTTTATTACCTATTGTTCAATTTGGAGGTAAGGGAGTTAAAAATTCTAATTATTATTGGTTCAAGGGAAATTCTGCAAAATATTCCGAGATTGCTTTGGGCGCTTTTGATGAGAACAATCCAAATCCGAATGCGGATTATCCGAGATTATCGTTGGGAAGTGGTTCAAATAATTATCGCAACTCTACTTTCTGGCTTTATGACAGAAGTAATCTTCAATTGGTAACGGCTCAACTTTCTTACAATATGTTTGTGAAAAATTCCCGGGTTCTGAGTAATATTATGTTGTATGCCAAAGGAACAAATCTGTTCATGTTGGCAAAGGATAATGATGTTTTACAATTGAATTACGGAAGCGCACCTCAAAGCAGGGTGTTCTCGATCGGTGCAATGCTTACTTTTTAACAATAAAATAGTATTGAAAAATATGAAAACTCCTAAAAAATATTTATCTCTAATATTATTATCAATCCTTATTGGTTTTATCTCAGGTTGTAATGATTATCTCCAGCCTTTTGAAGAATCGGGGAAGTATAGCGATGATATAATTTGGAATAATCCGACCCTGGCAGAAGGGGTGTTGCTTAGAGCATATGGGCTATTGCCAACCGATTATCTTCAGAATGAAGAATTCGGTGCGGATGACGGAGTGACCAATGTGCTGGATCACAGTATGGTTCAAGTGGCAACAGGAGGTTGGTCGGCAAGAAATAATCCGTTGGAGTCGTATGAAACTGCCTATACAGCAATAAAACATATCAATTTGTTTTTAGAACATGTCGACAGTGTTGTCTGGTCATATACTTCCGGAAAAAAAGACAGCTTGTTTCGTCAACGGTTGAAAGGAGAAGCTTATGCTCTCAGGGCTTATTATGGTTCTGTCCTGTTGCAGGAAACAGGAGGAAAAAGTGCTTCCGGAGAATTATTAGGATATCCGATTATTTTGGAATCGGGAATGAACGCCTCGGATGGAAAGTTACCCCGGAATTTGTATTCGGAATGTGTAAAACAGATCTTCGATGATTGCGATATGGCAATTCAATTACTCCCTTTGCGCTGGTCGGACGGCGGATTGACAACGGAAGAAAAAGAAACGAAAGGCGCCAGATTCATGAACCGTATCAACGGAATTACCGCAATGCTTATTAAAGCGAGGGTAGCTTTAACTGCAGCGAGCGAATCGTTTAAAGAAAGTGGTGTTACCATGCAGCAGGCAGCCGGATTTGCCGCGGAAATAATTGGAATAAATGGATTCGGTAAAATGCAGATGAATGATATTCAGTTTTATATCCAGGCACGAAACATGAATGATTTGAGTTATTTCTCAGCGAACTCTGAAGTGTTTTGGTTTTCTTCGATTCAGTCGAAAGCGAGTAACAGGGAGTCTAAGTTTTATCCGCCATCACAGTATGGTAGCGGAATTATCTCTCCTTCTCAGAATTTAGCAAACGCGTTTGGCGATTCGTACGGGAATCCGATCAGTGTCTCCCAGGTGTATAATCCGTCACAACCTTATGGAAATAGGGATCCGCGCTTCTACATGTACCTGTATTATAACGGTGCATATACTGAAAGTGGAGAAATGCTAAATATAAAAAGCGGTGACAAAGATGCTATCGGTAAAACGGTTAATTCAACCCGTACAGGTTATTACATGAGGAAACTTCTGGATGAAGGAGTGAAACTTACACCTGGTCTGATTGTTTCCACACCGCATTATTATGTTTATGCACGCTATACGGAAGCCTTGCTTATTTTTGCTGAAGCGGCTAACGAAGCGGCAGGCCCGGATGGAAATGTCGGAGGATTTACAGCAAGGGATATTGTGAAAAAGATCAGGAGTAGGGCAGGCATCATTTCAACCGCATATGTTGACGGACTGGATAAAAACGGTCTGGCATCGTTGATCCGTAACGAAAGACGAATCGAGCTTTGTTTTGAAGGTTTCCGTTTTTGGGATTTGAGGCGCTGGAATGATTTGTCGGGAATGAATGAACCGGTCAAAGGGATCGATTTGCAAAGTATGACGGAGTTCGAGGTTGAAAAAAGACATTATGAAGCATATATGATCTATGCGCCGATACCGTATAATGAAACCCTGAAATACGATATTGTTCAGAATGCCGGCTGGAATTAAATAATTAAAATTTGAAACGAATGAAAAGCGATATGAAAAATAAAATTTCAATAAAATGTTTGATGATATTACTTGTAGTTGTGTTGACATCAAACTGTCGTAATCAGGATGTGGATTTTCCGGATTATGAAACACAGGCAGTTTATTTCCCCATACAATATCCTATAAGAACCCTGGTGTTGGGCCAGGACAGGCTCGACAACTCTATTGATTTGGAACATGCGTTCAGTGTGGGTGTCTCGATTGGAGGAATGTACGAAAATAAGCAGGACTGGACTGTAGATTATGTAGTTGATACAACATTGATCACGAATGTACAGGGAATCGATCTGGCTAATAATTTGGTCGACGTAAAAGTTCTTCCGGAGAACTACTACACTATATCTCCGGCTTCGTCGATGGTTATTCCTTCCGGAAGTTTTTCCGGGAAAGCTCGTATTCAGTTGAATGATGATTTTTTTAATGACCCTAATGCTTTTAATTTTTACTATGTTTTGCCATTAAAAATTGTCAATACTAATGCCCCGGCTATTTTATCAGGGACTCCAGCTCCCGGAATCACCAATCCAAACCCACATGTCACATCGGATTATATGGCTCAAAAGACTCCTAAGGATTTCACCCTGTTTGCCGTTAAATATATCAATCCATGGCACGGATTCTTCTTCCATCGGGGAGAACAATTCCGTAATGGCGTTTTTAATAAAGCTTTCCATGCTCAAGATATGGAAAAAAATACTGTTACTGAAGTAAGGACGGTGGGTTACAAACAGGCGCTGTATTTTAAAATGGGACAATTTTCCGGAAGTAGTTATAAATCACTTCTGACTTTTTCAGACGAGGTTGACGGTGTTGGCGATATAATCGTTTCCACGGCTCCGGGATCAAGTAAAATCGCTACCGGAACAGGAAAGTATTATACTTCCTCCACTTCTTTCGCAAAGGAAAACGGTTCCTGGCTTGTCGATCCAAAAACAGGAGAGTCACAGCCGCATCTGACCATGACTCTTGATTTCTCGGTTACAGGTATTCTTCCCGGAATAACATATCAGTTTAAAGATACTGTTGTTTTTCGGGATAACGGAGTGAAGTTCGAGAATTTCCGGGTGCTTCTTAAATAATAAAAGTTTAATTTTTGATTTTTGTTTATGTTAAAGATTATACCTTTATGCATTGGTGTTGTCTTTCAGTGTGGCTTGCTCGTAGCACAGACACCGATGAAAGTGCTGACTTTCGGCGAAATAAAACCGCAAGGATGGGTTTACAATCAAATGCTCAGAGACATCAGTTCCGGGAATAGTTCGTATCTGGAATTTATGCGTCCGCTTGGAGCTCCGATCACTGAAAGCGATAAAGGATATGGTGAATTTGAAGGTAATTTTGCCGATTGTGTTATACGAAATGCAATCCTCACCGGCTACAAACCCTGGCTTGACAAAGCAAAAAATATTGCCGGATTTTTATTGGAAAATCAGGACGAAAAAGGATATGTCGGACGGAAGAGACCCGATAATTTTCAGGAACTAGCTCAAAATGAAATTGAGTTGTGGAGCCAGTGTTGTTTTTTAAGAGCTTTTCTGGCTTATTATGAGTATACGAAAGATCCTGTATATTTGAACGCCACGGTCAGATCGGTGGATTTTATGATAAAAACATTCGGTGACCCGGCGAACAGGTATTTTATAGGAGAAACATCGATGGAAGGTGGAGCCCGCGCCCATGGCCTGATGTATGTCGATGTGCTGGAAAAACTGTATCAGTTAACCGGCGAAAGGAGATACGTCGATTTTGCTTTTCGGTTGTACGAAGACTATAGCATTGCAATAAATCTGAAAAATATGGATAATCAAAAATCCTATTTGTCGGATCCTTATGTACCTTTCTTTTACCATGCGCCTCACGTAGCTGAACATTCACGTGTCGTTTACTGGTTGGCTTCCATAACGGATAATCCCGAATACAAAATCCTCGTAAAAAATAATATATCTAAATTTTTAGCGGCTCTTTCTCCGTCGGGAGGGCTTATTACCGATGATAAAATACTTGAGTCGGTCGGTGGAAAAAACGGTTCTCCGGATTTACGCTACGAATACTGCTCGATATTGGAAAGTTCAGTGAGTTTTGAATCGGCATTTCAAAAATCCGGACAAACGGAATTGGCTGATATTGTTGAAAATATAGTTTTCAACTCCGCGCAGGCAGCGAGATTGTCTAATGGAAAGGCAAATGCGTATTGTTCGAAAGATAATCAGTACGAGGCTGTCGGAACACCTGATAATTCAACTTTCAGATTTCAATACGCTGCTTGTCACCGAATTCCCTGCTGTGTTTTCAATGTGAACCGGGTAATGCCTTATTATGTAGCGAATATGTGGATGAAAACCGCAGATGAAAAAGCGTTGGTGGCTGCATTTTACGGTCCTTCAGTATTGAGTACCCGCATCGCGGGAATTAATGTCGTAATTGACCAGGAAACCATGTATCCTTTCGAAAATAATGTTGAATTATATATTGAACCTGAAAAAGAAAAAAAGTTTGATGTGTTGTTGAGAATTCCTTTGTGGTCTGTCGATACAAGAATTGAAGCCGAAGGGGCTACACAGGTGAAAGAAAACGGTTATGTGAGACTGACAAAAAAGTGGAAGAAAGGAGACCGTGTGAAAATCGTATTTACACCGAGAATTGAAGTCAGGACTGCTAATAATAATGAATTGTATGTTCGTAGGGGGGCTTTGTTGTATGCACTCGGATTTGAAAATAAGCAGGAGGCTACAAGAGAATGGCCGGGAAGTGGTTTCGCCAACTACGATGTGAAATTGGCTGATCCTAATGAAATAGATAAATACAAGGGTTACAAATTTCCCAAGGGTCAAAATATAAAAGCATATACCGACTCTACCGCGTTTGTTTACAAACGCAATCCGGATGCCTCAACCGACTATCCTTATGATAAGCCTTACGGCAATATTTCGACTGTATTTCTCTATCAGGGGAAAGAGGTAAAAGATTCGCTTGTTCCGATAGGATCTGTTGTGTTACGGAGAGTTACGTTTCCTGATTGATTTTTTGAATTGATAGTTTCATTTCTCATTAATAAAATAAAATTCAGACGTATGAAATCAGATTTTTTAGTTGTGTTTTTAATGTATTCGGTGTTTTTGGCTGCCCAAAATCATTTTCCAGAACTAGATCCACCTCCTACCACTTTTGGAAAAAATGCGACAAAAGCCGTAACTGATTATAGCAAGTTGGATAGTATGTACAGTAAGTTGGTAGCGCAACCCTGGATGATTGATGAATACAACCGGCATTTCATTCCTAATGGAGTTGTGATTGTAACCGAAGATGCTCTTGGTGATTTGCCGGACCTTGAACGTTCTGATTATCAAAAAATGCGTAATATGGGGTTCAATGTACAGGTCATTCGATTGTGTCTGACCCGTATAGGTGGTTGGCCGGGATCACATTTCAGGGCGGATTTTTTCAAAAGGGTGGATCGACATATTTTGTTTGCTAAAGAAAACGGGATCAAAACAATGTTTAAATTAACCTTGTATGATTTGACGAAAGAATCGTATGGAGCCCTGAAAGAAGAACAATGGATAGCCCTGTTGAATAATGAAAACGGTACGCGGGATAAATATATAGAAGCGTGGAGTAATGTTTTTCAACGATATAAAAATGAACCTGCGGTGATTGGGTACGATCTGCTGAACGAACCTTTGGCGAGCGAGGGATTTAACAGACAATATCCCTGGGTTCTGTTTCCCGAAATATTCAAGGACATTCCGACATTTGAAAAAAAATTCTTTATTCCGCTCTATAATGAAGTCGTATCCAACCTGAATAAAATGAGCCCTGAAAAATATGCTTTGATTCAGTGGTGGCATCACATACCTCCAGAGCATCGTAAAACAGGTTTGCCTTCAGCTCCTGTGAGTGCCGGAGTAAAAGGAAAAAATATCTTCTATGCTCCTCATTATTATGGTACTGAGCCGTCTGTGATGATGGAGCGTTATCTCAAAGATGCGCTTGTGATGAATGCGCCTATAATAATTCCAGAATACGGGGCCCCTGTTTTCAACGTCACCGACACCAATATTGAAACACAGTTGCTTTATCAGTATGCTTTTATCAGATCGCTCGATTTATACGACCGTTACTGTGTAGGCCTGGTAAAAGCGTGGTGGTGCGGTAGTGCTCCGCTTTACGAAAAAAAAGCGGATCGTACCTGGGCCATGTTTGAAGGACGCTCGCATGCCAGGGGACCAGAACGTAAATACGTGACCGACCTGATGTGCCGTCCGCGTCCTATGGCTGTCGACGGAGTAGTGAACAGTTTTCATTACGATTTTGCAACCCGGGTTTTCACCATGGACTTTATTTCTGGAAAAGGAACTGCCGTATCTGAAATCTATTTGCCCGTCAATCGCCATTATCCCGACGGCTGCCGTATCCAGGTCGCCGGTATTGAAATGACCATTTTACCGGATAACCGGATGATTGTGTCCGGTAATAAAAATAGCCGGATAATTGATATGTTTCATTGGGATAGCGATCGTCAGCAACTTTTAGTTAAAAAATGGCCTGAAAATAACACCCGGTTGTTGCTTAAGATTGTTCCAGGGGTTCAGGATTGATTTTCAACATAAAGTATGTTATTTTCTCATATTGAACTCACAGATATTCCTTAAATGGCTTATATAATTAAATATCAAAATTTAATACAAAAAATATGAAAAAATCAGTCGGATTAATTTGTTTAATTATTTTGATCGCTTCAAGTGCCGCTATAGGGCAAACGGAACAGGTAGCCAAATGGATCGCGTATCCGGGAGAATTCGGTATATGGACACATAAAGAACTGATGTCGAGGAGAACAGAAAGGAATGTGCCGGTACCCACGAGCCTGGCACGGATTGACGCTCCGTACGGGATCATCCGTTTCACCAAAAGGATAAAACTTGATAAGCCTGAAAGAGCGTCTTTGTATGCCGACGGTAAGTTTTATATTCGGGGAATCGACGGAGGAGGTATCATGTACGATTATGATCCGCAGGACTTTGAATTACCTGCCGGTGATTATACCTTATTCGTTCTGGTTGAGAATTATCGTACCATGCCGGCGATCTATTTCAAAAGTGAATCGTACGTATCGGATGGATCATGGGTGGTAAGTTCGCTCAATGAGGATAGAGTCTCAGCAGAAGTATTGCCATTTGCCGACCCTACTTTGCCGCCTTCAACCTACAAACTTGCCGTTGCTCCCATTCGTGCAACCATTGTTGATAAAGGGGCAAACCATGTCTTGTATGATTTCGGCAAGGAAACATTTGCATTTCCCGTATTGCAGGGGCTAAAAGGAAAAGGGAAAATCAATATTTATTATGGAGAAAGCAAAGAAGAAGCGTTGGCAGGAAAATTGGCAGAGACATGGGATGAACTGAATGTGGAATCCCTTGTCGCGTACAATGATACCTTGCCCACGAAAGCTTTCCGTTATGTTCAGATCATTACGCAGGAACAGGTTGGCTATCAGGATTTCCTGGCTTTGTACGAATATCTTCCGGTAAATTACCGGGGATCGTTCAAATGCTCCGACGATTTATTGAACAGGATATATGATTTTTCGTATTATACGCTTCATTTATGCACCCGGGAAGTACACATCGACGGGATCAAAAGAGACCGCTGGGCGTGGAGCGGCGACGCTTACCAAAGTTACCTGATGAATTTTTATACTTTTTTCGATGAGGATGTCAACAAAAGAACCTTGTGGGGTTTGCGCGGGCATGAACCGCAGACGCGGCATATAAATTCCATTCTGGATTACTCGTTTTATTGGATGATAGGTATTTACAATCACTATATGTACACAGGGGATGCTGAATTTGTAAAGGCGATCTATCCCCGCATGAAATCGACCATGGACTTTTGTGTCGGAAGATTGAATAAAAGCGGTATTGCCGAAGGATTACCGACTGACTGGGTTTTTGTGGATTGGGCACCCATTGAGAAGAAAGGGGAGTTGTCGTTCGAACAATTGCTTTTTATCAGGAGCCTTGTCGCCATGAAGTCCTGCGCAACCATAGCAAATGACAAGCTTACGGCAGAGAAAATGGAGCGGATGTACGACGCTAAGGCAAAACAATTCGACGAGCTGTTCTGGTCCGACTCGAAAGGGGCGTATGCGCATAACCGGCTGAACGGAGCTTTGTCATCTCACGTTACGCGTTACAGCAATATGTTTGCCGTCTTGTTCAACATGGTCGACGAGACACGAAAAAAACAGATCAAAAACAATGTGTTGCTCAATGATTCGATCCTGGCAATTACCACGCCTTATATGAAATTCTACGAGTTGGCTGCTTTATGCGAAATCGGAGAACAGGAGAAGGTGTTGGATTTTGTAAGGAGATACTGGGGTGGTATGTTGAAACTGGGCGCTACCAGCGTTTGGGAAACCTTCGATCCTGCCTTACCCGATACAGCTCATTACAGCATGTACAACCGTCCTTTCGGGAAAAGTCTCTGCCATGCGTGGGGAGGCAATCCGGTATATTTGTTCGGACGTTATTATCTGGGAGTTTATCCCACAGCTCCCGCGTATAATGAATATGTCGTCGAACCGGATTTGGGAGGTCTGAAATGGATGGAAGGAACGGTGCCTACGCCGGATGGCGAAATCAAGGTTTGGGTAACGCCAAAAACAATAACGGTGCGGACGGCAAAATCAACCGGAGGAGTATTAATATTTACTTCAGGAAAAAAACCTGAAATATCAGCGGGCGTACTGAAAGATACCGGGAACGGTCAGTATCGTTTGGAGTTGAACAAAGCTAATGAGACTTTCACCGTCAAAATAAAGTAAAAAGAACAAGATAATTTATCAAGAATTAAATCGTAAAAATGAGAAAAACAACAGGTATACAGATCAAAAAAATGATGTTCGTTTGTTCTTTACTGGTTTTTTTGTTTGCAATAACTGGCTTTGCGGATAGGAAGACTTCTTCCGGAAAAGAGAATTCCAGACAAACCCGATTTTCAACTTCCGATCCGTTGGGAATTAATATGAACGATATCGCCGATTTGAATAAAATGCAAAGTCAGTCTTTGTTAGACCAGGGCTTTCTGGACATCACCCAGCCTCCTTACTCTGCCGACCCCACTGGGAAAAAAGATGCGACAAAAGCGATTGCGGATGCGGTTTTTTTCGGCCGTCATCATAAATTGGCGATTTATTTTCCGGCGGGAGATTATTTGGTAAGCGGTACAATTCCGTGTTATGGAGGGTGGTCGGACGAAAGAACGTCCAACCATAAATATTTGCCCTGGGTTGAAACATGGCCGTGTGTTTTGATCGGTGACCGCAGAACAGGCAAAAAGCCGAGAATTCTTCTGGCTCCCTATTCTCCTGGATTTGACGACCCGGAAAATCCGAAACCGGTTTTTAAGTTCAATGCCAGGACTGTAATTCGTAAAAACCTGACCGATTCTTTGAATCCGGATGAAGGATCGACAAGCTATCAGCAATTGTTTTACGGATTGGAAGTGAAGATTGGGAAAGGCAATCCGGGAGCGGCTGTTTTAACGTTCAATGCAGCAGAAGGTTCAACCTTGCAGGATTGTACGTTCGATGTGGGAAACGGTTTTACAGGAGTATTGGGGGGGCCCGGTAGTGGTGGTGCGATATATAATGTGGAAGTAAAAGGCGGCGCGATAGGAATGCAACTGCTATCATCCCGGCCGACATGTACTGTGACCGGTTGTCGTTTTTCTGAACAGCGTGTTGCAGGAATTCATTACGGACAAAGAGGTCCTTTGATTCTTGTCGGTTGTGAATTCCGGATGAATAAGGACGTTCCGGCAATAAGAGTCCGGTCTAGGTTAAAAGAATATTTGAAGACTTCAGGAGAGGTGTTAGCAGGCAGTACGGTGGGCGTTATTGCCGAACCGAACGGAAGTGCAAGTTTAATCGATTGCAGGATAGAGTATAAACGGGGTTCCGGAACAAAATCCGCAATCCTGGCTGAAGCTTCTGTATATGCCCGCAATACATGGTTTTACGGTGTTAAAAGGTTGATTGAGTCGTCTGAAGGTGTTGTGGACGCTCCCGAACTGAAAAAATGGACACAGGTCGTCGAAATGGCTGTCATCAATAAAGATTACTCTGCTCCTATGTCGACTTCGGTTTATGTTGACGGTCAAAAAAAGTCCGCACCGATAATAAAAGAACTTAAAACATTTCGGACTGCTCCTGGGGACCTACGCATGAGCCATATTTGGAACGAGAAGGATTTCATTTACTGGGATGAGGTAGATGTTGTCAATGTAAAAGATGCTCCCTACCATGCCAAAGGAGATGGAGTAACGGATGATACTGAGGCCATTCAAAAAGCGATTGATGAAAATGAGAAGGTGTTTATTCCGAAAGGGGCTTACCGGATAACAAAAACATTAAGAATTAAATCTGGCAAAAAACTATGCGGAATTAGTCCTGCGTACAGCATGATAGTTCCTGTCGCGTCAAAAGATGGGGATTTTAATGAATCAGATATTCCAAATCCTGTATTGCAAATAGAGGATACTCCTGGTGACGGGGCTGTCGTGGCTTTTATGGGTATATTTATGGCCAGGGAACAAGGCAGATCCTGTTATATGATGGATATTGCAGGTAGTAATTGCACCGTGCGATGCATACTTCCTGTCACTGGTTATACTAGCGCAGATATCGACCCATTAGTAAAAGGCATATATCCATGGACGAACTGGAAATGGGAAGATATGGAATCATTTGCTTTGCAGACCGGATTTATAAAGCACTATTGGGTGGAAAAATTTAAGGATAGTGAAGGGAATGCTCTTGTGGGGCCTGAATCAAGTGAAAGCAATATACCTAACTGTCCTCTTGTGCGTGTGCATGGCAACGGATCAGGAAAATGGTTTCTTTTTGTTGACCTCGATCTTCTGTTGCATGGAAAAAATCACAGAAGAATGTTGATAAAAAACACAAAAGGGCCGTTTTCGGTCTACGGACTCATGTTGCAGTATGGCAGTGGCATGTCCGAAATGGAAATGGACGATGCGGAAAATGTTTCCATTTACGGTGTTAAGAATGAAAGACCGGCCATTGCCGTATGGATAAAAAACTCACGTCATGTATTGGTGGCTGGTTTGGGAGGGCCTGTTATGCTTTCCCGTACGCGGGGGAAAATCGTTGTGGAAAATTCGTCGGATGTAACTCTGACGAGTTTGACGCCGGATTTTAATAGCCCCAAAAGACTGATGATGCGGAGTCCGTTTGTGGTGATGAAGAATGAGAATGATAGTATGGCTACGGACGCTTACGACCGTCCGATTCTATACAAGGTGAGAGATACAGCGCGATCACAAGCGGTGGAATTTAAATAAACCTGCCTCCGGACTTATACCCATAAAATATGAAAATGGTTGGTATATGTCGGATCAGAATAGTTCAAAATAAATTGTTTTATGTTGATAATCATTTAACCGAGATACAGTTGTAAAAATGAAAAAATCAAATGGACTTCACGGAAAATTATATCGGGGCATCGGAGTATCTTTGCTTTTACTACATGGAAGCCCAATGACAGGTGAAACAAAACGTCCGAATGTTCTTTTTATACTAACCGACGATCAGCGTTGGGATGAATTTGGGTATGCCGGAAATAAAGTTATTCAAACTCCTGAAATGGATAAGCTGGCACGTGAAGGGATATGTTTCAGAAACGCTTTTATCACCACGCCGATCAGTGGGGCGAGTCGAGCGTCGATCCTAACGGGAGTCAGGGAAAGAACCAGTGGCTATGTTATGGGGGCAAAAGTCCCTGCTACGCCCTATATGAACCGGTCATATCCCGCTGTGCTTCACGAAAACGGATATTACACCGGTTTTTTTGGAAAACTGGGAATTCGTTATAAAGAATTGTCATCGATTTTTAATGAGTCGGACAGTTACGACCGTGACGATAAACAGCCGAACCGGAAAGGTTATTATTATAAAACGATTGGAAACGATACGGTTCACTTGACAACCTACACCGGTTATCAAGCCAGAGAATTTATTAAAGGCGCCCCGGCGGCTAAACCATTTTGCCTGTCGCTTAGCTTTAGTGCGCCTCACGCGCACGATCCTTCGAAAGAACAGTATTTCTGGGATAAGGAGTACGATCATTTGTATGAAGATGTTACCATCGCTCCGCCTTTACTGGGCGAGGATCAATATTTCAATGCTTTACCCAAAGAGGTGAGAGAAGGGTTCAACCGTGTACGCTGGTACTGGCGTTACGATACCCCAGAAAAATATCAGCACAGCGTGAAAGGTTATTACCGGATGATCAGTCAGGTCGACCATGAGATAGGACTCATCCGGAAAGCCTTGGAGGAAAAGGGTGTGGCTGATAATACGGTTATAATTTTCATGGGAGACAATGGCTATTTTCTGGGTGAAAGGCAATTGGCAGGCAAATGGTTGATGTACGAGAATTCATTACGAGTTCCCATGATCGTATACGATCCGAGGTGTAATAAACATAAAGATATTGATTCACCTGTTTTGAATATTGATATCCCGGTTACCATACTCGATCTTGCTGCTGCACCTGTACCAAATCATTATCAGGGTTTGAGCCTTTGTGATTATTATGTGAAAGGAAGAAAACCGGTTCACAGGAAGGCCATTTTATTTGAACATCTGTGGGAGAAAAAAGAAATTCCTTCTTCCGAAGCGATTCGCACCGACCGCTGGAAATATTTCCGGTACAGATTTATCGATACTCCCGAAGAGTTGTATGACCTGAAAAAAGATCCGCTGGAAATCAATAACCTTGCTTTGAACCCGGCTTATAAAAACGTTGTTGACAAGTTGCGGAAAGAATGCGACGCCCAGGTGATGAAATATACCCAAGCAAGCCTTATAAAGTAAAAGAATAATTTGTTATGAAAAAAATCGTAGTTTTTGGTGCAACAAGCCTTTTATTACCTGTTGTTTATTCTCAGGATCGTCCGAATGTGATTTATGTGTTTGCCGACCAGTGGCGGGCACAAGAAACAGGTTATTCCGGATCCGAAAATGTTTCGACGCCCAATGTCGACAGTTTTGCCAAACAAAGTCTGAACTTTACTACGGCTGTTTCGTGTTGCCCCGTTTCCGGAGCGTACCGGGCCTCTCTGCTGACAGGAACCTATCCGTTGACCCACGGCGTGTTTTACAATGACAAAGAGATCAACAGAAACCTGACATCCGTGGGAGAAGCTTTTAAAAATGCAGGCTATGCAACGGCTTATATCGGCAAATGGCATGTGGATGGACATGGCAGGGACGCTTTCATTCCTAAGGAAAGACATATGGGTTTTGATTACTGGAAAGTGAGGGAATGTACGCATGATTATAACCATTCTTTTTACTATGAGAATACACCTGATACCTTGTATTGGGAAGGATATGACGCTTTTGCCCAGACACATGACGCGATTGGTTATTTACAAAACGCTGATCGGAACAAACCGTTTGTATTGTTCCTTTCCTGGGGCCCTCCCCACAATCCGTATCAAACAGCTCCCAAAAAATTCCGGGAAAAGTTCAACGATACTTCGAAAATTAGGTTGCGGGGAAACGTTCCGAAAGAATACGAAGTAAAAGCTAAAAGAGATATTGCAGGATATTATGCACACATCGAGGCGTTGGACGAATGTTTGGGAATATTACTGGAAAGTATTAAGAAAGAGGGATTGGAGGAGAATTCAGTAGTGATTTTTACGTCCGATCATGGCGATATGCTTTATTCGCACGGGTTGACGGATAAACAAAAACCCTGGGATGAATCCATATTGGTTCCTTTTTTATTGCGATATCCAGAAAAATTCGGAAAAGATCAACGGTTGATACGGACTCCTTTCCGTTCGCCGGATATTATGCCGTCTTTGTTGTCGTTGTGCGGTGTGAAGATTCCGGAGACTGTGGAAGGAACGAGTCAGGCATCTTACTGGGAGAAAGGAACTGTATCCAAAGACTCTGTCGCTCTGATTACTAGTTATGTTCCTTTCCATAATTGGAATTATAAAAAAGGAGGACGGGAATACCGCGGAATTCGTACGCCGGGGTATACCTATGTGCGTGATCTGAAAGGCCCATGGCTTTTATACAACAATCAGGTTGACCCGTTGCAGATGCATAATTTAGTGAATCAGGAAGGGATGGAAGAACTTCAGTTCCATCTTGAGAAATTGCTTCAAAATGAATTGGAAAAGAGGAATGACGCGTTTCTTCCCGGAGATAAATATATGAAGATGTGGAATTATGATTTCGATGAAAATTAATTGTATATATGAACTCTCTATCGATAAAATAGAACCTGAATACCATGAAAAGATATGCTTTTAAGATGTACCTTAAGCCCGGCTATGAAGCTGAATACAAGCACCGCCATAACACAATATGGCCTGAATTGAAAGAATTGTTAACAAAATCGGGTGTTTGCGACTATTCCATTTTTTTTGACCACCACACCAATACGCTTTTTGCGGTGCAAAAAATCCTCAGAGAAGGAAATTCCCAGGATTTGGGCTCAAATCCAGTTGTTGAAAAATGGTGGGCTTATATGGCAGATATTATGGAAACAAATCCTGATAATTCTCCCGTTTCAATAGAACTGGTAGAGTTGTTTTATATGGAATGAAAAAAAGTTTTTCAACTTACCGGATAAAATTATTTCGTTGATAAATAGCTATTTATTCAACGTGATCTATTCTTTTATTAAAGATTCCTATTGTGTTTTTGCTCAAAACTTAAAATGTTATCCATACTCTTTGCATGTTTCAGATTTAAATGTATGGTTATTTGTCATTAACTGTGTTGTTCCCTCTCTCTGAATTTTGATGGAGATATGCCCATGACTTTTGAAAACATCCGATTGAAATAGGCTCCGTCTTTGAAGCCGAGTTTAGGGAAAATATCGGCAATCTTCATGTGAGAAAGCTCCAAATACTGACATGCTTTTTCAATTTTGAGTGTGATGAAATATTTCATCGGAGATACTTTCGTTTCTTTCTGAAACAAAGCACAGAAGTGCGATACAGATATATTGAAATGTTTTGCCATTATATTCAGTGTCAGGTTATTTTCAATATTCTCCCGCATATAATAGATTACTTTTCCGCTGAATCCTTCAGTAAGAATGTCGTGACTGCGAATCCTCCTGAATTGGTCGAGGTATTTGAATGAACCCAGAAAATGATACAAACAAATGGTAGCATAATTATAATGTTCGCTGTGATAACTTAACTCCAGATTGGCATACATTTCTTCGAAAAGCTGAATACGATCCTGCACGCGCGAGTCGGAGCCTGTTGTAATGGTAACCGGATGGATAGGCATTTTGAAGAACTCTGCTGCTAATGTACCTTTGAAATGCACCCAGTAAATAGTCCAGGGATTATGCAGATCGGCGCCAAAACTGTAGGGAAGTGCAGGAGGAAGGATAATGTACTGATTGGCTTTTATTTGAGTTGTCTTGTTACCCGCTTTTACCCATCCTTCTCCTGAGGTGCAGTAAATAAGCATATAATAATCAACGCCATTGGGTTTTGAATTGTAATGATATTTAACGGAGGGGAAAAAACCTGTTTTTGTTACGTAAAGTGTTTTGTTCAGTGGATTGTTCTGTCCGTTTTTAATTATTTCCGGACTGATGGTTATAAGTCTCTGTCCTTTAAAACCTTCTTTTTGTTTTGGCATAATTGGCTTGAAATTTATAATCGTAAGATAGTACAATTAATTCGCAACAAAGTTATATTTTTTTATCGGATAAATGTGACATCTTTGCAATGAAATTGTTACTCAACTGTCAACGGACAACTGTCAACGGACAATAGACAATAGACAGTAGACAGTAGACAGTAGACAATATCTGACTGCAGACTGTTGGCAATTTAAAAATAATATATATGCACCACTTAAAAATCACAAACCCTCTTCAGCAGGTTAATTTGCAAAACTGGCAGCTTTCAGGCCAGAACATCATTAATTCAGAGAAATTACTATCGCAGATGGTCAATATCTATGAAGATGAAGCTGCCAGGCAAATATTAGATCAACAGACGCTTGTGTATAAGGTTCAGGCGTATTTGCCGGTAAAAGAGGGCATCCCGGGAGGCCTGTTTTTTGGAACTACCATTATTCAGCCCGGCAAAGTGGGTGATGAGTATTTTATGACCAGGGGACATTTTCATTTGAATGCCGACCGTGCTGAGTATTATTGGGGTGTTCAGGGAAGAGGAATGCTCATCCTGATGGATGAACAACGAAATGTGTGGGCAGAGCGTATGTTTCCCGGAAGTTTGCATTATATAGGTTCGCATATTGCACACCGCATGGCAAATGTGGGGAATGAACCACTTATGTTTGGCGCCTGTTGGCCATCTGATGCAGGGCATAATTACAAAGAAATTGATGAAAAAGGTTTTAGTGCCCGACTGCTAGAGCTAAGTGGTGAACCCGTTCTGATTGAAAATAAATAAAATATATGAAAGCTATCGTATTGGATTTAGGTGGAACCCGGATGAAAATCGGTTTGGTTACCGCTGAGAGGATCATTGCTGAATCTCTGTTGCCTTCGTTTTCCGGTAACGGCATTGTACCGCGATTGAAAGATATTGAAACGGAAGTAGCTAAAATGCTTGCAGCCACCAATACCGGATTGTCGGAACTTGCGGGTGTGAGTATATCTATTCCTGGCATCGTCGATTCAAAAAATATGCACGTACTGGCTATCAATAAAAAATTTGAGGATATGCCTGATTTTGATTTTGGGGCGTGGACGCGAAATACATGGAATTTACCGGTATTGCTTGAGAATGATGCCCGCACAGCGCTGGTGGGTGAATGGCAGTATGGTGCCGGAAAGAATTGTAATAATATTGTCCTGATAACTCTGGGAACCGGCATAGGCGGAGCAGCGCTGATTGAAGGGAAACTGCTTCATGGTAAACATTTTCAGGCAGGTTGCCTGGGTGGCCATTTTATAATTAATTATCGTGGCTCGGCTTGTACCTGCGGAAATGTGGGATGTGTGGAGTCGGAGGCTTCATCGTGGAAACTGCCGGAGTTATACAGAACTCATCCTGACTTTTCGTCAGCTAAAGCATCTTCACAGGTATTGCTTGATTTTAAAACCTTATTCGAATTGTCGGCTCAGGGGGATAAAGTTTCTGAAGATGTACTGCAACATTGTCTGGAAGCATGGAGTGCCGGCGTTATTAATATGATCCATGCTTATGATCCTGAAATGGTGATCATAGGAGGAGGCGTTATGAAGAGTGCCGACAAAATACTGCCATATATCAGGGAACAAGTGAATCGATTTGCATGGACTCCCTGGGGAAAACCACAGTTAAAAGCGGCTCATTTTCTTGATCAGGCGGGATTATTAGGTGCTGCATGGCTTATGAATGAATATGTAAAAGAATATAAGAATGTCTGAGATAAAATACAATAAATTTCCTTTTATTGAAGTAAAGGGTGAGTTTCCTGTTTATACAAGCTGGCAACAAATTGCCAATCAATTAATGTCCCATCTTTCATCGAAAAAAGATGAGAAAAAGGTGCTTGCAGTGGAGTATTATCAGGGAGTACTCGAAGAAGATACAACGTTTGCTCTGTATCAACACCTTCAACCTGTGTTGTTGATTGATGCCAGAGAAATGATGTGGGAAGAGAATAAAATCAGGGCGATGACCTATCAGGACGTGACTGATGACCGTATTTTCGGGTATCTCACGCGGCTTAATATTGATGCTTATTTTGATCCGGATAAGGTGCGCAGGGTTGTGACGCAAATAGATGAGGTTTCGGAGGGACTGGTGCTGATTGTTGGGGCTGGTGCTGCATTTGTATATCCTGCATTTGACTTGCTGGTGTATGCTGATATGGCACGTTGGGAAACCCAATTGAGAATGCGCCGGCATGAAGTGGATAATCTGGGGGTAAGGAACCGCTTTGTGGAGGATTGGATGTTGCTTTATAAACAGGGTTTCTTTGTCGACTGGCGGATACTTGACCGGTGGAAGAAGAAACTGATGAAACGATGGGATTATGTGCTGGATACCAACAACCGTCATGAGCCAAAATTAGTGGCAGGAGCAGGGGTGTTGGCCGGACTTGATCAGGCGGTTACACGTCCTTTCAGTGTTGTGCCGTTTTTTGATCCCGGACCATGGGGAGGACAATGGATGAAAAAATACTGTAATTTGGATACAGAGGCGGATAACTATGCATGGTGTTTTAATTGTGTCCCAGAGGAAAACAGTCTCTTGCTGAAGTTTGGGAAAGTAATGATCGAAATACCTTCTATCAATTTGGTCTTCCATCAACCCCGAAAATTACTTGGTGATCCCGTTCATGCTCGTTTTGGCGATGAATTCCCAATCCGTTTTGATTTTTTAGATACTATTGAAGGTGGTAACCTGAGTTTGCAGGTGCATCCTCTGACAGAATACATTCAGGAAAAATTCGGGATGCATTATACTCAGGATGAAAGTTACTATATGATGCATGCGGTTCCAGGTGCAAAAGTATATCTGGGTTTGAAAGATGGTGTTGATAAGGATGCCATGATTCGCAATCTGGAAATGGCTCAGGAAGGGGATACGCTTTTCGATGCAGATCAATTTGTGGGCATCTGGCCGGCCAAGACGCACGATCATTTTCTGATTCCGGCAGGGACGATACATTGTTCAGGTACTGGAGGCATGGTATTGGAGATCAGTGCAACTCCTTATATTTTTACTTTTAAAATGTGGGATTGGGGACGGCTCGGAATGGATGGAAAACCACGGCCTATCAATATAGGGCATGCAAAAAATGTAATACAATGGAATCGAACGGAAACATGGACAAACAAGTTTCTTATCAATCAGATTGAACCCATTGATCAAGGAGATGGGTGGAAAGAAGAGCGTACCGGGTTGCACGAAAGGGAATTTATTGAAACCAGGCGTCACTGGTTCAGTAAGAAAGTCACAGTAAAAGCCAATGATTCAGTCCACGTAATTTGTCTGGTTGAAGGTGAGGAAATGCTGGTGGAAAGTCCGGCAAATGCGTTTGAACCTTTTGAAGTGCATTATGCGGAAACTTTCATAGTGCCCGCAGCTGCTGGTGATTATACGATGACACCTTGTGGTCGTAGCAAAGGAAAGGAATGTGCTACCATGTTGGCTTTTGTTCGTAAAAATGCTTAAATTTCATTTGTAAATATCATGAAAAATCAGGAAAAGAAATCATTTTATCCGGTATTTATTTCGTTGGTTGCTGCTTTGGGAGGTTTATTATTTGCGTTGGACGCTGCCATTATTTCAGGAGTGGTGCCATTTCTAAAAGATAAATTTTTGTTGACAGGTGGCCAAATTGGCTTGATTGTCAGCAGTCTCGTTTTTGGTTGTATTATTGGTGTAATGGTTGCGGGTGCTCCAGCTGATAGATATGGCAGAGTGAAACCGCTCATTGCTTCTGCTTTGCTTTTCGCAACAGGGGTATTAGGGGCTGCCTGCTCTGATAGTGTGGTTGTATTTGTCGTCTTTCGCATCCTTGCCGGTTTTGCAGTGGGAATATCTTCCGTTATTTCGCCCATGTATATTGCTGAAATAGCGCCGTCCAACCGGAGAGGTTTTCTTGTTTCGTTATATCAGTTGACTATTGTTACGGGTATTTTACTTGGTTTTTTGTCTAATTACTGGTTGGTGGATATTGACAGCGTAAACAACTGGCGCATCATGTTAAGCGTTATGTTGATTCCTGCCCTGATATTTCTTGCAGGATTATTTTTCGTTCCTGAAAGTCCCCGCTGGTTGTTTCAGAAAGGAGAGGAAGAGAAGATGCTTCGTGCTCTGAGGAGAATTAATGGACCTGCAAACACAGAACATGAACTCGAAATAATCAGAAACACTCTTGCTTCTGCCGTTTCGAATGCAGGTTATAAAACTGTGTTTTCGACGGTGAACCGTAAACCGCTTTTTATTGGGGTGGGGCTGGCGATGCTTCAGCAGGTAACAGGAATCAATGCAATTATGTATTATGCACCTACCATTTTTGAAAAAACCGGATTGAATGTAGATTCTGCAATTTATCAGACGATTCTGGTTGGATTGATTAATTTGATCTTTACCGTCATTGCGATGTTTTTTGTCGACCGGGTGGGACGGAAGCCTTTGCTGGTAACCGGATCATTATTGATGGCAGTTTCCATGTTGTTGGTTGCGGCTTCATTTTACTTTCAACTCAATAGTGTTATAACACTTGTAGCTATATTACTTTTTATTGCAGCATTTGCTTCCTCATTAGGTGTGGTAATGTGGGTCGTAATTTCTGAAATTTTTCCTTCGTCAATAAGAACAAAGGCAATGTCAATTTCCATCGTATCACTTTGGATAGCCTGTTTTTTTGTGGCTTTAGTTTTTCCTTTTTTAATCGATAAGGTGGGTGTCGCCAATACCTTTATAATTTTCACGTTCTTTTGCATCATCAATGTTTTCTTTAATATCTTTTTCATAAAGGAAACCAAAGATATTTCTCTGAGTTAATTTGTTGATATACAATGAAAAAACAATTTAATAACGGAATGGATATATATCCCCGGCAAGATGTAATGGATTTTTTTTATGGTCAGGGTTGTTTTGGTCCGGTGGTGGAAAAAAGGACACTTGATGCCATTCGTCCAAGTCTGCTTGATCCTGATTGCGACGGCCCGGAAATCGTATATGCTATTGCAATGGATATCGGCAAGGAAATCCATCGACCTGTACTTGAAGAATTTCATTTGCTTTATGGCGCAGTGACTTATGCTGCGGGTCGATTGGGAAATGAACCTGTCAGGAGTCAGGGACATAAACATAAACGGTCGGATTATGCCGGTGGTTGGTCGACCCCCGAAGTTTACGAGATATGGTCGGGAACTGCGATCATTTATATGCAGGAATCAGCTACTAATGATCCGGGACGATGTTTTGCCGTAAAGGCAGGTCGGGGAGAGGTGGTTATTGTACCTCCGGGTTGGGCACATGCCACCATCAGTGCCGACTCAAGGACTCCTTTAACTTTTGGTGCATGGTGTGACCGAGAATACGGCTTTGATTATGATGAGGTCAGGGCGCATAAAGGTATGGCATGGTTTCCGATCCTCGGGAAAGGTAATCGTATTCATTGGAAAGCAAATCCTTTGTATTTACCTTCTAAGTTAACCGAGAAAAGTCCACGTCTTTACACTGACTTCAATATAATACCCGGAAAATCTATTTACAGCCAATTTGAGGAAGACCATTCAAAATTTAATTTTGTACCTAATCCGGTAGTTGCTGAAAAACTCTGGGAAGATTTTGTTCCCTGATGATTTCTTTATTTCAAAAAAAATCATCATCAAAGCATTACCGGAGCGAGAACTGATACATAAACAAAATAATATCCTTAACTTTGCGGGAGTAATAAACAATAATCATTTTTATCTCCCGTTTTATAGGATATTTGCCGGTTTATGATAAAAAAACTCTGCCTATTTTTGTCCTTCATAATCTTTCTGAACAGTCTTTCTGCTCAGGGTAACCTCACAGATTTAGATTACAAAGTGTTTCGTTTGGGTTTTTCGCTTGGGACCAACTACATGGATTTTGGAATTAAGCACAGTGAACTGGCTCAGGATGGGAAAATTTATTATGCGGATGTTGCTAAGTTAACACCGGGATTCAGTGTCGGACTCATCACTGACCTGCGACTGCACCGTTATTTTAACCTTCGGTTTACTCCGGCTTTGCTTATCGGCGAACGCAATCTTAGTTTTAAAACCTATGAGGTAGCAACCGGTAAATTTGAAAAAGACAAGGTGTTGAAAATATTTTCCCTGCCAATCGATCTTCCTTTATATTTACGATATAGTGCTGAGCGTTATGGTAATTTCCGGCCTTATGTACAGGTAGGAGCCGGCACTTATTTCGACCTTGGGCGGGATGAAAAAACGGACGTTACCCTTGATCTGTCCGATTTTTATGTAAGTGCAGGCGTCGGCTGCGATTTGTATTTTAAATACTTTAAATTATCGCCGGAGTTGAAATTTAACTTCGGTCAAACTAATATTCTCTCTCCCAAGACTTCAACAACTGATAATCTTATTTATACCAATGCTTTATCGGAGTTGCTGTCAAGAATGATCGTTTTTAATTTTAATATTGAATAGTGTTTTGAGAATGATAAAAACCTTGTTTAATAAACTGTTTTTTGTTGTATTTTCAGGAGCGCTTATCTTCGGATTCGTTGCCTGTGAAGATGATTTTTTGTCCGAAACATCAGGCAAAGCCTTAATATTTTCTCAGGATACACTTGCTTTTGATACTGTTTTTACAACTGTTGGTAGTGCAACTTCTAAAATTTTGGTGTACAATCCACACAATAAGGCATTTAAAATTAATAATATAAGCCTTACAGGAGGAAGTGTCTCTTCTTTCAGAATCAATGTCGACGGAGCTATAAGCACGAATAATTCTTTTAATGATATTGTTATCCGTGCAAAGGATTCTCTCTACATTTTTGTTGAGATAACCATCAATCCTCTTTTGGAAAATGCACCGGTATTGGTGCAGGATTCTATTATGTTCAATTACGGTAACGTTCATCAGCGGGTGTTATTAGAAGCTTATGGTCAGGACATGGTGCCTTTAAAGAATGTTGAGATTAAGAATGATGTTACTTACAATGCAGATAAACCATACCTGGTATATGGCGACCTGATTGTTGATTCAGCAAAAACGCTCACCTTATCTCCCGGTTGTAAACTTTACTTCCATAATAATGCCAGATTGTTGGTGTATGGTAATCTGCGTGCTGAAGGTACTTATGAAGCCCCTGTTGTTTTACGTGGTGACCGTATGGATAAGATAAAATTTGTTACTCCCATACCATATAAATATGTTGCCGGACAATGGGGCGGGGTTTACTTGCTTTCAAAAACAGGACAACACCTGTTGAAACATGTGAACATCAGTAGTGGCTATGTCGGAGTTTATTTTTATAATACTGATTTGCGTTACCGTCCCACTTTGGAGATAGTGAATAGTGTGATCCATAATTCCTTGTTATATAATGTGGTGGCACTGAATGGCGACCTTACAGTGGCTAATTCTGAAATTAGCAATTCAGGAAGCTATACTGTTTTTCTGAGTGGCGGACGACATAAATTTTATCATTGCACTGTGGCTAATTATTTTGAGTTTAATCAGTTTCAGCCCGTCAGTCGTGATAAAACTCCTGCAGTTATGCTAATGGACTTAAATCGCACGCTTCCTATGGAGACCGTTTTTGAAAATTGTATAGTTACCGGGACTTCGGCTTATGAATTTACACTTGCAAGTAAATTTCCGGATAAATACAAAGGTGTTATACGCAATTCGTATATCAGAAGACCAGAACCGTCTGAGTTGACAATCTTTAATGATATTCGTTGGTATCAACAGAACGATACGGTATTCAAAAATACCCGGTTTGATTATGAAAAAGGTAGATACTTTGATTTTACCCCTGATTCAGTTTCTCCTGCCTGTGGATTAGCTAATCCGGTCATTTCTAATCAATTTCGTCTTGATTTGCACGGAAAAGACCGCTTAAAAGACGGAGATCCTGATGCCGGTGCCTACGAGTGGTATCCTGCTTCAAGTGCAGAATAAGGTAAAAACTTTATTTTTTTATGTTTTGCTTATCTAATGATAGGTGGGTTGTGTTTGTATTTTAATATCTTTGCGAACCTAACCAATCCCTGTTTATATGAAAAAAGTTTTGTTGTTAGCCCTATTGTGTGCGATAATTCAGTGCATGGCAGGTGAAACGAAGGAAAAGTCTCTTTTCAGAGTGATGAGTTACAATGTTGAGAACTACTTCGATTGTGTGGATGATTCTCTGACAAAGGATGAGGAATACTTACCCGGTAATATGCGTGGATGGAACAATAACCGTTATGTTCAGAAACAGGCAAATATTGCCAGAGTAATTGTTGCGGTTGGAGGATGGACGGCTCCGGCATTGGTTGCCCTTTGTGAAGTGGAAAGCAGAAAGGCAATGATCGATCTCACCCGGTATTCGACGCTGAGTAATCTGAGATATGCTTTTGTGCACTATGAGTCACCAGATGTACGGGGAGTTGATGTGGCTTTGCTGTATCAACCCGATGATTTTCATCTGATTGAAAGCAAACCAGTCAGGATAAGTTTTCAAAATGAGAGGAAAAGCAGTACCAGAGATATTTTATATGCTTGTGGACGGGTACCTTCGGGGGATACTCTATACGTTTTTGTATGTCATTTCCCTTCACGTCTCGGGGGAGAAATGGAATCAGCAAACAAACGGGAAAAGACGGCAGTCGTACTGAGACAGCAGGTGGATTCAATTTTCTGTAAAAAAAGTAATGCCAATATCATTATTATGGGTGATTTCAATGATTATCCTGATAATGAAAGCATGGAAAGGATATTACAGGCCGGTTGTCCCGAAGCACCTTTTCTGTCGGAGAATTTGTATAATCTGATGTTTCCTTTGCATAAACAAGGTAAAGGTACACACAAGCATGAAGGTGATTGGGGGCTGTTGGATCAGATCATCGTTTCGGGAAATTTATTGAATAAGTCGTCTGACTTTTTTACCGGTGCGAATGCAGCAGAGATATTTGATGCAGGTTTTTTGTCGGAAGAAGATAAAAAATTTCTTGGAAAACAACCTTTCAGAACCTATGCAGGCATGAAATATAACGGGGGTTTTTCCGATCATTATCCGGTGTATGTTGATTTTTGGTATGTCCGGAAATAACAATGAGTTAAGAACTAAGACCTATGAACTATGAACTAAAGTGTATTCATGTGGCTAATGTGGTTTATTATTAAATGTTTACCTTTTGTGTTTCTAAGTTTTTTTTCCAGATAAATTGAAACAAGTTGTGTCCTTTGTGGTTTAATAAAATATTGTATGGAAGTTCAGTTATTTATCCCGTGTTTTATCGATCAGTTATACCCGGCAACGGCATTTAATACTATCAGAGTGCTTGAAAAAGCGGGTTGTAAAGTGCATTATAATCCAGAGCAAACCTGTTGCGGGCAGCCGGCTTTTAATAGTGGTTACTGGGATGAAGCGGCCAAACTTGCAGGGAAATTTCTGAACGACTTCAAAGAAACCATGCCCATCGTATCACCATCTGCCTCCTGTACAGGTTTTGTGATTCATCATTATCCGAAAATACTGAAAACGGCACCGGAATTACTTAATAAACAGGAAAAAATCAAGACCAATATTTTTGAACTGTCTGATTTTCTTATCAATATACTTAAAATTGAAGAACTTGAAGTCGAATTCAATCATAAGGTTACCTTTCACGATGCCTGTTCAGCACTCAGGGAATATGGCATTGAAGATGAACCCCGGAAACTGTTAAAGATGGTCAAGGGGCTTGAGTTTGTTGAAATGCCTGAACGGGATACCTGTTGTGGCTTCGGTGGAACCTTTGCGGTAAAAAATACTGCAATATCTTCGGCAATGGCTGAGAAAAAAGTATTAAATGCTTTGAAAACCGGTGCAGAGTATATTGTTAGTACCGAAGCTTCCTGTTTGATGAACATCAACGGCTATATTGCTAAAAACAAATTACCGGTCAGGGGTATTCATCTCGCCGATATCTTATCAGGGACGATAATTTGATTTTTCCAGAATAAGCCGGGCTGATGTAGTGTTCATCAACTCAGACAGCTCCACGTTTTTGTTATTTTGCATATAGCTTTGTACGATTTGCCAGCCAATCCAGCTTCCTGCTCTGCCAGGGGTTTCTTGTGAAAGAGGGGATGTAAATGGTGCTTTATTGATGTATTGGCTGATCAGCAACTGGTCGGTCGAAAAAAGGTGCTTGTTCTCAATGATCTTTTTCCACAGTTCATCTTCGTACTTATCGAACCATCTTAAGTTCTCTGTTGAAAAACCTGTAATATTTTCCTGACTTTCCTCCGGCATGATCACGTTTAACAGATACGTTATTTTTCCTTCATAAATCATTGCGTTCAACAGGTCAATATTCCCCTTGAAAGTGAATTCATTATGTAAAATGGTAGCGAGAATATCACCGGAAACCATTTCTTTTCTCATGTCAGGGAGTAGATATTCATATGTAATGTCCTTATAAACAGGGTAGTCTGCTCCAAGATACAAATCACTTCCCACACCGAGAAGAGATTTGTTCTGTAAAAACTGACGGTTGAAACCGGAAACGAAAAAATATATTTCAGGAAGATGAATATCGGGAAAATAATGTGTGAGATAGGAATAGGCAGTCGATAATCTGTTTTCAATGGTATCGGTGTTGACAAAAACCCTTCTAACATTCTGATGCACCTTGATGAAAGCAGTATCTTTCAGAAAGTTTTTTATCTGATCTGCATTGTCAAGAGTATCCACAGGATTCATCATTAACACATCAGCAAGAAAAACAGGGCAGAATGCCGGATATTTCTGTTCCAGCTTTTTCAAACTGTTGACCATGTCGGTGGTGTCGAGTGCAATGAAGTCAAGATCAAATCGGTGTATCTTCACCTCAACAGGTTTTTCAAAAGAAGCAATATTAAACCTGTTGTTTTGTTGGCAACCACTTAGGAATACAATTAATATGAAGGTAAATATTGCTCCGGATTTGTATGCCATAGTATAAATATTAAGAACCACATTAGTCACATTAGTACACTTGAGTTGATATTCTGTAAATAGCAATATAATTAACGATCACAAGATTTGAAAATTGTATATTAATATATATCTGCGATCAACTAAAGTGTACTAATGTGACTAATGTGGTTCAAAAAATTATCGTTTTTTATTTCTTTCGCGCATCAGTTTTTCCTGTTCTTTCTGCATTTTCTCCAGACGTTCCATGAAGCTGGTTTTCTTTTTTGCAGGCTGTTTCTTAGCATTGGCAGCTCTTTTGGCGTGTAACTGTGCCAGTAATTTCTTTTCATCCACTGTAGCACGGATAGCGTAAGTCTGACCTACCGAAATCAATGTTGAAATAAAATAGTAATAGCTTAAACCTGATGCATAGCTGTTGAACATAAACATGAACATGATGGGCATCAGGTACATCATCCATTTCATCATTCCTGCACCGGGCTGATCGGGTGTGGCGGTATTAGCCATGTTCAGTTTGGTCGAAAGCAGGGTGGTGATGGTCATCAACAGGGTGAATAAGCTGATGTGGTTACCAAAGTAAGGAGTGATAAGAGGTATATAAGTATCCCAACTCACAATTGCGTCGTAGGAAGATAAGTCTTTTGCCCACAAGAAACTTTCGCCCCTTAACTCGATGGAGGAAGGGAAGAAACTAAACATGGCAAACAATATCGGCATCTGAAGCAAGGTGGGTAAACATCCGCTAAATGGACTGACTCCTACTTTGTTATACAGTTCCATAGTCGCTTTTTGACGTTCAGCAGGTTTGTCGGCTGGAATACGGGCGTTGATTTCATCTATCTCAGGTTTCAATACGCGCATCTTGGCGCTTGAAACATATGATTTATAGGTCAGCGGGAATAGAACCACTTTTATGACAATAGTCATTAATAAAATGATGATCCCGAAATTATCGATGAAGGAACTGAATAGATTGAACATGGGGATGATGGCAAAACGGTTGACCCATCCGAAAATTCCCCAGCCAAGAGGTACGAGGTCTCTTAATTTCAGCTTGTCTTCACTTGGTACTCCTTTGTCGTACGAGGAAAGTGTTTTGTATTTATTCGGTCCGAAATAAAATTTAAAGTTCAGAGCTTCTTTACCATTCGGATTATAATCAACGGTCATTTCAGCCTGATAGGACTTGATATAACCGCTTTCCTTTGTTTCCATTTTGCTTTCGAGATTAGCATTGCTAAAATCTTTTCCAGCGATCAACACCGAACTAAAATACTGGTCTTTGAAAGCGATCCATTTTACTTTGTTGGCAATTTTTTTTGCATCGTCTTTTGATTCGCTGAGTTTTTCCATGTCGTCCGACACATATTTATAGTTCAGTGAAGCATAACGCTCTTCAAACTGACGACCTTTTTCCTGTTGGCGGATCCTTGTGTTCCAGTTGACGATCATATAATTTGATCCCAACGGCATAATGGTGCTCATATCTTTTGACCGAACGGCAAAATCCAACATGTAATCGTTGGCGGGCAGGGTATAGGTGAAGTCAAAATAAGCTTCGGCATCAGATTTTAAACGGAAGGTGATCTTTTGATTTCCTTCTTTGTCTTTTGTAATGCCTGATACGGGCTGAAAATAGAGAGCAGAAGTGTTTATAATATGATTGTTGCGGGTCGCCATAGTAAAACTGAAATCCGCTTCTTCTTTGTTGAACAATACAACTGGGAGAGAATCCTGCGAGAGATATTTTTTTAATTCAGCTGAAATGACTTTACCTCCTTTGTTGCTTAATGTTACTTTGATAAGCTCATTTTCCAACACATATAATTTTTCTTCTCCCAATACAGATGATTTAAAATCACCATGGGCATTCAGTATTTTTTGAATTTCGCTTGAATCATTTGGATTGACTGCAATTGTGTCAGTTGAAGCTTTCAGTGCCTTTTGTTGCATTTCCGCCTTCTGTTGCGCTTCTGCTACCAAACTTATTGAGTCGTTATAAGCTTTCTGACGTGCTAATTCTTCTTCACTCGGGCGGTTCATTATCGAAAATCCAACGAGGATGGCCGCTATCAACACAAAACCAAGAATTGTATTTTTATCCATTGAAATTATTTTTATTTTTTATTTAAGCAATCGCTGCTTTGATGAAACTTATAAATAAAGGGTGCGGATTGACAACCGTGCTTCGGTATTCAGGATGAAATTGAACACCGATAAACCACTTGTGTGCCGTCAGCTCAATGATTTCCACCAGGTTCGATTCTTCATTGATACCGCTGCAAAGCATACCGGCATTTTCAAAAGCTTCCTTGTATTTGTTGTTGAACTCGTAACGATGGCGGTGTCGTTCGCTAATCACATTCTGTTGATAGATAGCAGCTGCTTTGCTGTCAGGGAGAATGTTGCATTTGTAGGCACCAAGACGCATGCTTCCGCCCAAATCAAGGATGTTTTTTTGTTCGTCCATGATGTCGACCACATTATGTGTGGTGGTGGAGTCGATTTCTGTGCTGTTGGCATCTTTTAATCCGAGTACATTGCGGGCGAACTCAATCGACATTGTTTGCATTCCCATGCAGATTCCTAAACAGGGGATATTGTTCTCTCGGGCATGTTTTAAGGCACTGAATTTTCCTTCCATGCCTCTTGTTCCAAAACCGGGTGCTATGACAATGCCATCTACCTTTCCCAGTTTCTTTTCAATATTCTCGTCGTTAAGCTTGTCTGAAAGTATCAGTTCCAGTTTCAATTTCCGGTTGTTGTGAGCAGCGGCATGAATCAGTGATTCGATGATTGATTTGTATGCGTCAGGTAATTGAACGTATTTACCTACAAGGGCAACACGAACTTCCTCTTTGGCGTTTTCAAGTTTTTCTACAAATGCTGTCCATTTTTCCATATCAGCAGGAGGAGTTGTTGCCAGATCATAGCCCATTTTAGTCAGTGCAACTTCGTCGAGACGCTCAGCCTGCATATTCAGAGGCACGCGATAGATTGTTGGAACGTCGATTGATTGCATAACTGCAGTGGGTTCTACATTGCAGAATAAGGCCACTTTCTTCCTCATTTCCAGTGAAATATTGTGTTCTGTACGAAGCACTAAAATGTCTGGCTGAACTCCCTGTTCCTGAAGCGCTTTGACCGAGTGCTGAGTTGGTTTTGTCTTTAACTCTTTTGCGGCAGCAAGATATGGAACATAAGTTAAATGAACAATCAGGCAGTTTTTGCCCAGTTCCCATCTCAACTGACGAACACTTTCAATATAGGGTAATGATTCGATATCACCTACCGTACCACCAATCTCGGTGATAACAAAGTCGAACTCTCCTTTACTTCCCAGAGATTTGATATTTCGTTTAATTTCATCGGTGATATGTGGGATGATCTGTACGGTTTTACCTAAATAATCTCCTCTTCTTTCCTTGTTGATAACATTCTGATAGATTCGGCCGGTAGTCACATTATTGGCCTTGTGGGTTTCAACCCCCAGAAAACGTTCATAATGTCCTAAATCAAGATCAGCCTCATGTCCGTCGACAGTTACGTAACATTCGCCATGCTCGTAAGGGTTCAGGGTTCCAGGGTCAACATTGATATAAGGGTCTAATTTCTGATTGGTTACCCTGAAGCCGCGTGCTTGCAGTAATTTACCTAAAGAGGCAGCAATAATACCTTTTCCGAGGGAAGAGGTAACACCGCCGGTGACAAAAATGTACTTGGTTTTATCCACGATTATAAAGCTTATGAAAATTCATTTTTAAGCAGGCAAATTTCGGAAAAAAAAATGAATTACGCAAAAGCCATTTTTATGTTGTTAGTGGCAGAAATTGGGGAGATATAATATCTCTGAATGATGCATAAAATTATTGATGAATTAAGCTGGTTTTACATGAAATCTATTCTTTATGAAGCGAAAATCCGCATTTATTCAGAAAGGAATTTAATTCATGATGAAATGTTTTTTTTTCGTGATGCATTTCTTGATGTAGATTTGAGTTCTTTTGATTATTGATTCAGAAACAGCTGTTGCGAAATACTCATCTTGCCACTCAAAAAACTCTTTTGTCAGTTTTTCTTTATTTATCCAGTAAGCAGATTCCCCCTTGATTAGTTTCATAACTTGTAACATCGTTTGGTTTGGGTTAAGTGATATCAAACAATGACAGTGATCGATATAACCATTAATGCAATCAATTTTTATCCCTTTAAGAGATGCATTTTCTTTGATGTGTTTCCATACCTTTAATCTTAAGGTTCTGGAATCAAAGTGAGGGTGTCTGTTTTTTGTGCTCCATACAAAATGGATGTAAACTTTAACATAAGGCATAGTGTTGATAAATTTATAAGTTAATTTTAGGGTTTAAATAGATACAGGACAAAAATATTTAATCTATATTATTCAATCATAAAATCTTGTCAATTATTAATCATTTATTTGATTTTTTATCAGTAATCAATTTATTCAGCAACCAAACCCATCAATTGCCTCTCTCATTTATCCAGCAAATCCAAACCATCAATTGCCTTCTCATTTATCCAGCAAATCCAAACCATCAATTGCCTCCGGTTTTAACCGGAGGATACAAATAACAATAATTCTACAAAAATCAATAAATGAGATAATTATGATAATTGCAAATCAATCAATAAATAATATTGATCAAAAACAATATTCAATCAGATGAGCTGAATTAACCATATTTCTGCAAAATGCTGATTATTTTTTTGCCATTAATTATATATTAGTTTTTACTATTTTAATCAGCTGAATTGGAATGAATTAATTTTGTATCCTCCGGTTAAAACCGGAGGCAATTGATGGTTTGGATTTGCTGGATAAATGAGAAGGCAATTGATGGTTTGGATTTGCTGGATAAATGAGAGAGGCAATTGATGGGTTGGATTTGCTGAATAAATGAGAGGGGCAATTGATGGGTTGCTTTGAATAGGGAGGAGAAAGATGCTGTAGTTATTAGATAAAAAAAACCGCCTCAGAAATAATCTGAGACGGCTCTGATTGTGAATGCAATTTATTAAGCTTCAGCAGCTTCTTCAGCGGCTTCTTCTGTTTTTGCTTTTTTAGTTGATTTTTTTGGAGCTTCTTCAGTTCCTTCAACATTTTCTTCTTGTGCTTTAGCGGCTTTTTTTGCTTTTTCAGCTTTCACCATTTTTTCAGCAGCAGCATTTACCAACTGATCTTTCAGGTCGGCCAATGACTGAATGTCGCCCAAAGTAGTTTTTTCTACTGATTGACTTGAAGTTGTTTCTTCCTTCTTTGCTTTTCTTACTGCTTTTTTAGGCGCTTCACCGGTAGTTTCGCCAGCTGCAGCTTTTTCAGTGCGTTTTGCGTCTTCGTGGATACGACTGTGTGAAAGAATGATACGTTTTGCATCTTTGTTGAATTCAATTACCTTGAACGATAATTTTTCATCCACCTGTGCCTGTGAACCATCTTCTTTTACCAGATGTTTTGGAGTAGCGAATCCTTCAACACCATAAGGTAATGAAATTACAGCTCCCTTATCCATCATTTCCACGATAACTCCTTCGTGAATGCTGTCGACGGTAAACATTGTTTCGAGAACATCCCATGGATTTTCTTCGATTTGTTTGTGACCTAAGCTCAGGCGACGATTGGCTTTGTCGATTTCCAGTACCTGGACTTCGATTTCGCTACCGATCTGTGTGAATTCTGAAGGATGTTTCACTTTTTTGGTCCATGATAAGTCAGAAATATGGATCAAACCATCTACGCCTTCTTCAATTTCTACAAATACACCGAAGTTGGTAAAGTTGCGAACTTTAGCAACGTGTTTGGTGCCGATGGCATATTTTTCTTCGATATTATCCCATGGGTCTGATTTCAGTTGTTTGATACCCAGGGACATTTTACGTTCGTCGCGATCGAGTGTCAGGATCACTGTTTCAACTTCATCGCCTACTTTCAGGAAGTCCTGTGCAGAACGCAGGTGTTGTGACCAGCTCATTTCTGAAACGTGGATCAAACCTTCAACTCCCGGAGCGATTTCAACAAATGCACCATAGTCGGCCATAACCACTACTTTACCTTTTACTTTGTCACCAACTTTAAGGTCAGCGCTCAAAGCATCCCAGGGATGAGCAGCAAGTTGTTTCAAACCTAAAGCGATACGTTTCTTTTCGTCATCAAAATCAAGGATAACCACGTTGATTTTTTCATCCAAAGTAACAATTTCTTCCGGATGAGAAACACGTCCCCATGAAAGGTCGGTGATGTGGATCAAACCATCAACGCCACCCAGGTCGATGAACACACCGTAAGAAGTGATGTTTTTAACGGTACCTTCAAGGATCTGACCTTTCTGCAGCTTGCCGATAATTTCTTTTTTCTGATTTTCGAGTTCAGCTTCGATAAGCGCTTTGTGTGATACCACAACGTTTTTGAATTCGTGGTTGATCTTGATCACCTTGAATTCCATTGTTTTGTTCACGAATACATCGTAGTCGCGGATAGGTTTCACATCGATCTGTGATCCCGGTAAGAATGCTTCGATGCCGAAGATATCGACGATCATACCACCTTTGGTGCGGCATTTTACGAAACCTTTTACAATTTCCTGAGATTCCAGCGCTTCGTTTACGCGATCCCATGAGCGGGTAGCGCGGGCCTGTTTGTGTGAAAGGATGAGCTGTCCTTTTTTGTCTTCCTGGCTTTCGATATAAACTTCAACTTTATCACCGATTTTCAGGTCGGGATTGTAGCGGAATTCACTCATAGGTACAATACCATCTGATTTGTAACCTACGTTTACCACTACTTCGCGTTTGTTGATCGAAATAACCGTACCTTCAACCACTTCCTTGTCCTTGATGGCATTCAGTGTGTTGTCGTAAATGTTTTTTAATTCTTCTTTGGCAGATGCGCTAAGGGTATCACCTTTTTCGTAGGCATCCCAGTCGAATTCTTCTTCTACCTGAACTGCAGGAGCTTCAGTTTTTTTAGAGGGAGCTTCTTCGATGATTTCTGCAACAGGAGCAACTTCGGGAGTAACTTCTTCTGCTACAGGTGCAACTTCTTCAGCAACTGGCGTTGCTTCGGGGGTTTCTTCAACGATTTTTTTTGGCTCTTCAGCCGGATTTTGGTTTTCTTCCATTTCTGAAATTTTTTACTAAATAAATAGTAGGTTAGACATTATGTTGACTATAAAAAATGCGGGTGCAAAGGTATATAAAATAAATTAATACACCAACTAAATTGCTTTTAATGTGGATATTATATTGTGAAATTTAAAATTCACTGTAAACGATCCTTGCTTTGATGGGCTTTTTGTCATGGTTACCACCACAAATAGTGACGGCACTTAAGAGAAATTGCGGTGCAACTTCCGTTACATTGCCGTTACTGTCGCTGGTTACTCTCACCGGAACCAAAACAAAACTCAAATCATCAGTCAAGAGATAGCTGCTGTTTTTTTGCGCATTATTAAATTCGTTGGCAATGAGATTGGCTATGTCAAAGCTGTAATAATAATTATACTTGCCGCTATCGGAGTCTTTTTCGTAGGAATAACTACCCAGAATAGCAACCTTGTTTGAAGGCACCGCTTTTTTCTTAAAGTAATCTTTATATTCGGATTCTTTGATTAATAATATGTTAGAGGGTATTTGCTGGGCAAGCTTCTCGGTGTTTATTTCGCTGATGTCCACCCTTAGTTTGGCGCTATTGATTGTCAGGCGTTTGTTTTTTACTTCCATCGAATCTCTCATGGTTTTGATGGGCAGTTTAATCTTTGTATAAACGTTTGCCGGAGATGAAATATAATGTATTTGCGGTGAGACATTAGCCAGTTTGTTTTTTATAGCTATTGTATCGGGATGAAGGAATCTGTTTATCTGTCGAACAAGATTGTTGGCAGGAAAGGGAACGACTGCATTTACAGTAGCTGTCGAATCCTGTCCGGAAACACTTTTTGTCTGATAGGTATAATGGTGGTAGTAATTCATATAGATCTGCTTTACATAAAGCATAGAAGCAGAACCAAAATCGGTAGTGATAAATAATCCTTTGAAAAACTTCAGGAAGGTTGTGTCCGAGGAATAGGTATCAGGATTGATATTTGTAAATCGGTTCAAAAAGTTATTACTTAATTTGATCCTGATGAAAGTTGAATCGCGTTTGCCTTTTGCATCGACAGGGGAGAATGATTTGTGCCCGATCAGCAAAGAATTATTGGATCTGTCGACATAATCATCCGGATTTATATCAGACCGATAAGCTTTTGTGTATTCGAAGGTTGCTTTGTTCATCTCATAAACACTCACGTTCATGGGGGAGTATTTATCCCCGAAGAATTTCCGGTAATACAGTGTGAGAACAATTGAGTCGGGAACAGTGGTAGCCGGATAAACATGGTCTATCGGAGGTTCTACCTGAGCAAAAATATCAGCATGCGTAGTACCGTAAGTTTCATCATAGAAAGTTCCCAGAAGGAAAGAGTCCTGACGGGCATACATATAGGGTACAAAATAATTCTCCGAAATAACATCGAAGGTTTTTGAGGCTACGACAATTTTATCGCCGGCAGGCTGTATGCTGCTGCCCATGTCAGTCAGATCGTCATTACAAGAGGAAATGAGCAGGATCAGAAGTGCAACCGGAAAAAGCAAAGATGGGACTTTCATATAAAACAAGGATATGAAAAAAATGTAATAATTATCTTACTAACTAACACTGTCGTAGAATCTTACGTAGTCATCGGCGTAATCCTCGTCCTCTTTGTACGGAAGAAACTTTTTGTTTGTTTTCCGGATGTACTCAAGAACTTCAGAATTTGTGTCTGGAACCGATTGAATTACACCGTCGGAATAATCAATGGCGAGTTTGCTGAGAGCCACATAGTCGATTTCGTTTTTTCTGAGTTGTTCAACGTCTTTTGTTTCAATACCTTCCAGCATTAGTTTGTCGGCAAACAAACCTCTGAAAGGTTGTTTGAAATCGTCATTAAACAAAGAATAGACCACTTTTGAGTTTTTGAAGAATGGGTCCTGATTGAACGCTTTTTTAATGTACAAAGGTGCAAGTGCTGTCATCCAGCCCAAGCAATGGATGACATCGGGAGTCCACCGGAGTTTCTTTACAGTTTCCATGACTCCCCTGACAAAAAAGATAGTCCTTTCGTCATTGTCACTGTACTCTTCACCGCTTTCGTCACTGATAGTGTTTTTGCGATGGAAGAAGTCTTCATTGTCAATAAAATAAACCTGTAGGCGGGCGGCCTGAATGGATGCAACCTTGATGATCAAAGGATGGTCTGTGTCGTCAATGATTAAATTCATGCCCGATAGCCGGATGACTTCATGAAGCTGATTTCTGCGCTCATTGATAGCGCCGAATTTAGGCATGAATGTACGGGTTTCCCTTCCCCTGTCCTGAACGGCCTGAGGCAGATATCTGCCCATGTTTGCAATTTCTGATTCCGGTAAATAAGGGAAAATTTCCTGAGAAATGTATAAAACTTTATTGACTTTTTTCATGCAACTGAGATGACTCTCTTTTTATTTTCCAAATTAATATGCAAAGATACACAAAAAAAATCGGAATTAGAAGCATTCAATTTGATAACCGGGAAGTTTTTGTATTTTTGCAGACTTTTTATGAATTGCTAAATGAAAAAAATATGCAAATTGTAAATAATACAGTTGAATTAAGGCTGTTATTGGAAGCAGTGAAGCTTTCAGGAAAAAAAACAGGTTTGGTTCCCACGATGGGAGCTTTGCATGAAGGGCACCTTTCACTGGTGCAACAGGCGGTTGCCGAAAACGATTTTACAGTGGTAAGCGTTTTTGTAAATCCTACTCAGTTCAATAATGCGCAGGATCTGGAGAAATATCCGAGAGATCTGGAACGTGATGCTATTTTGCTGGATAAGTCGGGATGTGATTTGATTTTTGCTCCCAGACAGGAAGATATCTATTCTGCTGAAGAGTTGAATCAGCGTTTTGAATTTGATTTTGGTGGACTGGATGAGGTAATGGAAGGTAAGTTTCGTCCCGGGCATTTTAATGGTGTTGTTCAGATTGTCAGCAAGCTTTTCAGTTTGGTAAAACCTGATAAAGCCTATTTCGGAGAAAAAGATTTTCAACAACTGGCGATTATTCATCGGATGACAGAATCAATGAATTTTGATATTCAAATAATTGATTGTCCGATTGTTAGAGAGGAGTCGGGCTTGGCGAGAAGTAGCCGGAATGAAAGATTGTCGCCCGAACAGCGAAAAATTGCTGCTGGTATATCAAAAGTTTTATTTGAATGTCGTAACTTTGTACCCGATTTAAGTCCTGCTCAACTGAAACAATGGGTTGAAAATGAGATTGGTCGCATTGATGGACTTGAGTTGGAGTATTTTGAAATTGCCAATACAAAAACCCTGCAGACGGCAAAAGACTGGGATGAGCCTACCGTAGGTTGCATTGCAGTTTATTGTGGAGATGTAAGGTTGATAGATAACATCAGATGTTCGTAACAGTAGTAAAATCAAAAATTCATCGGGTTACAGTTACTGAGGCCAATTTGAATTACATCGGCAGCATCACGATCGATCAGGATCTGATGGATGCGTCGAATATCATTGCCAATGAAAAGGTCGCAATCGTGAACAATAATAATGGTGAACGATTCGAGACTTATGTCATACCGGGTGAACGTGGTTCGGGGGTGATTTGCCTTAACGGAGCTGCTGCCCGATTAGTGCAGCCGGGCGATGTCGTTATTATCATGGCGTATGCGATGATGGATTTTGAAGAAGCCAAAAACTTCAAACCCGCACTTGTTTTTCCGGATACAAAAACCAATCGACTTGTTAAGTGACTAAAACGGTTATTATTAAATATAACGCCGGCAATATTCGTTCTGTTCTTTTTGCTTTGGAAAGAATAGGCGTTGACGCTATTGTGACGGATGATCACGATGAGATAAAAAATGCTGACAGAGTGATTTTTCCCGGAGTGGGAGAAGCTTCCTCGGCCATGAAGTATTTAAGAGAAAAAGGTTTGGTGGAGGTTATCCGTTCTCTCAAACAGCCGGTACTGGGCATATGTCTGGGGATGCAGTTAATGTGTGAATTCTCGCAAGAGAACAACACTCCCTGTTTGGGAATTTTTCAGCAAAAAGTGTTGAAGTTTCCTGAAGATAGAGGAATGAAAGTTCCACAGATCGGTTGGAATAATATAGGTAACCTTCGCTCTCCATTGTTTGAAGGTATTGACGAGCAGGCTTTCGTGTACTTTGTGCATGGTTACTATGTTGAGTCGTGCGCTGATGCAATTGCTACCACAAATTATATTATTGATTATAGTTCTGCAATCCAAAAGGATAATTTTTTTGCTGTTCAGTTTCATCCCGAGAAATCAGGAGAAACGGGAGAACATATTTTGCGGAATTTTTGTTTTTCTAATCGTTAAATATCGTAGAGACGTTGCATGCAACGTCTCACGAAAAACGCATATAAATTAACAAAAACGTTGCATGCAACGTCTCACGAAACGCATATAAATTAACAAAAACGTTGCATGCAACGTCTCACGAAACGCATATAAATTAACAAAAACGTTGCATGCAACGTCCAACCAACCGCACGAAATTAACAGAGACGTTGCATGCAACGTCTCTACAGCGATTCACCAACCATTGCGAATACGTCAATTATGAACTTTACCCTCCAACATACCGACAAAAACTCCAATGCCCGTGCAGGACTAATTACCACAGATCACGGAATGATAGAAACTCCTATCTTTATGCCGGTTGGAACTGTGGCATCGGTAAAAGCGGTACATTTTCATGAACTGAAGGAAGATATTAAAGCTCAGATCATCCTTGGAAATACTTATCATTTATACCTTCGTCCCGGATTGGAAATTCTGGAACAGGCAGGAGGTCTGCATAAGTTTAATGGTTGGGATCGTCCTATTCTGACGGATAGTGGTGGTTATCAGGTGTTTTCTCTTTCGGATAACCGTAAATTAAAAGAAGAAGGAGCGCATTTTCGTTCGCATATTGATGGAAGTAAACATCTGTTTACTCCTGAGAATGTGGTGGATATTCAGCGTATTATCGGCGCAGATATTATGATGGCTTTTGATGAATGCACTCCGGGTGATGCGCCCTACGACTATGCGAAGAAGTCGATGGAATTGACCCACCGCTGGTTGAAAAGAGGGCTGGAGCGTTTTGATGCTACAACTGGTAAATACGGATATTCGCAAACATTTTTTCCTATCGTGCAGGGTTGTGTGTATCCTGATTTGAGAAGGCAGTCGGCCGAATTTATTGCCTCACAGGAGCGTGAAGGGAATGCCATCGGAGGACTGGCAGTAGGTGAGCCAACGGAAAAGATGTACGAAATGATTGAAATTGTCAACGAAATACTTCCCAAAGATAAACCCCGTTACCTGATGGGGGTAGGTACTCCCCAGAATATTCTGGAAGGTATAGAAAGAGGAGTAGATATGTTCGATTGTGTGATGCCTACCCGCAATGGTCGCAACGGAATGCTTTTCACCTCTCAGGGCATTATGAATATGCGCAATGAAAAGTGGAAAAATGATTTTTCTCCACTGGATGAGTTTGGTACTTCTTATGTGGATCGGGCTTATACAAAAGCGTACCTGAGACATCTCTTTATCAGTCAGGAATTGCTGGCAATGCAAATTGCTTCCATCCACAATCTGGCCTTTTATTTATGGCTGGTGGGGCAGGCACGTGAACACATCATTGCCGGTGATTTCGTCGCCTGGAAAAGGGAGATGATGCCACGGCTTGGCAGACGGCTCTGATTTTTTTTTACCATATAAGTCATATAAGACATATAAGTGTTTTTAGTGCACTATATGGCAAATGTGATTTAATGCACGTTGGTAGTTTAATTTGTTAGTATTTTTTCTTTCAGGATTACATTTCCGCTTTTATCAACGGCACGTACGATATAACAACCTGATGACGGCAACTGAATGATTTCGGTTCCGTTTACAGGTTTTTGAATAATTTTAACTCCCTGTAGGTTGAAAACCGATAAGGTTAAGTCTTCCTGATCTTCATTGTTTATTGTCAATGATTTACCATTGAGCATTAATTTGATCTTATCAGATGTATAATCTTTTGTTCCGGATGGCTCATATTTAATAAAGTTGACATCTGCAAATTGTACAAATTCTTCCGGTTTGGAGGTGTTGTAATAGGGGGAGTAAGTTCTGATTGAGAAGGAACGGTTATCTGTGTCCATATCAACTATACGCATCATACCACGGTCGGCAACCACCTGTCCATCGTAGTTGGCATGGAACTGGTATACTTTATTCCCGTGAATGCCATCACCCACCAGATGTCCCACGCCGCCAACATGTCCGTTGAAGACAAAAAGAAAATTAGGATACTGGCTGACAAGTTTTTCCCAAACATCCACTCCGTGATTGGCATATTCATCTCCGGTATCCTGACTGATTGGAGTGGTAATTGTATCGGCCAGTTGATTGTAGGTGCTTAAATGAGCATGCGTGTTGAGGATGATGTTGTGATGGGGATGTTGTTCTACAATGGTTTTAGCCCAAGCTATCACTTTGTTGCGGGGTGCGTATTCCAAAGAAAGAATCAGGAATTTATAATCACCTTTTGAAAAGGTGCTCCAGGTATTTTCCATCTGATTGACTTCAAAGGCTCCTCCGAAGTAGGAATTTCTGGAATACCTGGAATAGGGTAGATATTTATTCATCAAACTTGCGTCGCGACTATCGGCATGATCTCCCAGGTCGTGGTTTCCGGGGATGAAGGTAAATGGCACTTTTCTTCCTTCTAATAGCGAAAGCGCTCCTCCGGCAACTTTCCATTGTGTGTCATTATTTCCGCCGGTGATATCTCCCAGACAAAGCACAAAACTAATGCTGTCGGCATTATTGTTCATCCATAGTGTTTCGGCGTAATACACCACATTCTGACGGACATTTTTTGCATATGCCTGAGGATCGGGCATCAAAACAATTCTGAGAGGTTTTTCTTTTGGCTCCGAAGCGTCGTAAGCGTTAACCCGAACAGCATATATATGTATGTTCTTTGTGGCACCGAAAATTCTCAGTTTTACCGATGAGCTGATATTGAGGTCTTCTTCAGCCTGAAATTCGTAATTTTGATTGTAATGCGGGGGTACGTAAATGGTTTTGATTGTCTCCCATATATCACCCGTTTTCTTTTGAATATAATATACCCCTTCGATGCTCTCATTTCCGTTTTTGCAGAATATCGTACACCTGCCTGCGCTTGATAACTCCGGTAATTCAATGTAGGCATTGCCAGTGTTGTCCATCCTGAAGGCCCAGCGGCGGTTTTTGGTAATGTCTTCGGTGCAGAGTGGTTGGGCACCTACGGCTATACCCGGATTAAATTTGCCCCATGTGCCTTTAAACAGATAATCGGCACTTTGAACGTCGGTGACCGGTGTGAAAAAATCTTCACGTGTTGCGCTCCATGCAGGTTCCTGGAATTGAGTTTTCCAAAATGTGGAATCTCTTGTAAAGTCAATGTTAATTAATTCAACGGTTGCTCCGGAAAGTTTAAATGCGAATAAAAGGACAATGAATAAATTGAAACTGATTTTTTTCATTACTATCAAATTTTACTGCAAATAAATTGAATATTAAAGAGAGTGACGTTCATATATGTGTCAGAAAGATGCAGATATGTTCAAAATGTAGTTTTTGTCAGAAAAATAAGGTTGGGAAATATGGTCTGAATTAGTTTTAATAGAGTGTATAAGAGGTACAGTTAGGGCTTGTCAGGATGTTTGTAATAAACAACAACCCCTGTCTCCATATGTTGTAAATGAAGACAGGGGAGTATGTAGATTATATTGTTGCAGAATTAAATCCAGCGGACGAAGCATAAATCCTGACGGTGCGGCAGGTCTTCGTTTTTCGGGAACATCCGGAAGGCATATTTAAATGATCCGGCACGGTTCATCTGGTAATCGATATTGAAGAACATTAGTGGACCTTCGGTGCGTACTAGTTGTAGTTCTTCTACATCGTACAGTACTTCTTTATTGTTTTTGTCCTGTTTTGTGATCACAAGTTCAACTCCTATGCCTTTATCGTTAAGGTCTCTGGTTCCGATAATAACTTCCAGCGGATAATCTTCACCAACATGCGGATTGTGAATCAGTTTTTCGGGGATATTAACGCTGACAACCTCAATACTATCCCATTTTGCAGCGATTTTTTCTTTCCATGCCGCAATTTCTTTTGCTTTTGCAAAATTATTTTCTTTTAATATCGCCGAACGTTTTGCCAGTTTGTAATAGAACTTGTCCAGATAGTCGTCGATCATACGTTTTGTTGTAAAACGCGGAGTGATTTGAGCGATAGAATTTTTTATGTATTGGATCCACTCTGTAGCGTAGCCTTTGGTGTTCTTTGCAAAATAAAGAGGAATGATTTCATTTTCCAGCATGCTGTAGATAGTGGCTGCGTCTAACTGATCCTGATGTTCATTGTCCTCATAGGTGCGTTTATCGGTCAGAGCCCAGCCGGCGCCTTTTACATAACCTTCGAGCCACCAGCCGTCCAGTACCGAGAAGTTGAGTACGCCGTTCATCTGGGCTTTTTCGCCCGAAGTGCCTGAGGCTTCCAGCGGACGGGTAGGAGTGTTCAGCCATATATCCACGCCCGAGATCAATCTTTTGGCCAGACGCATATCATAATTTTCAAGGAAGATAATTTTGCCGAGGAACTGAGGCATTCGTGATATTTCGACGATGCGTTTGATGAGTCCCTGACCGCCACCATCGGCAGGATGTGCCTTCCCGGTGAAAAGGAACTGAACCGGCTTTTGAGGGTTGTTGACGATTTTCTCAAGTCTTTCCAAATCGGTGAAAAGCAGGTGCGCACGTTTGTAGGTAGCAAACCGGCGACCGAAGCCTATGATCAAAGCGTTAGGATTGATCGATTCCAAAATAGAAACAATACGCGATGGATCGCCCTGATTTTTAAACCAGTTTTCGCGGAACTGATCTTTGATGAAGTTTACCAGTCTGTTTTTCATAAACATACGGGTTTCCCATATCACCTGATCAGGAATTTCGTACACCGCATTCCAAATTTTCTTGTTCGACTGATCGCTGTAGAATTCCGGAGAGAAATACTTTTCGTATACTTTTTTCCATTCCGAGGCTGTCCATGTTGGCAGGTGTACGCCATTGGTCACGTAACTTACGTGCAATTCTTCAGGGAAATATCCTTTCCAGATGGGGTTGAACATTTCCTGCGACACTTTACCGTGAAGCCAGCTTACGCCGTTCACTTCCTGACTGGCATTGCAGGCGAAAACGCTCATGGAGAAATGTTCTTCTTTATTTCCCGGATGTTCACGGCCCATATCAATAAATTCATCCCAACTGATTTGCAGTTTCTGAGGATATTCGTACATGTATTTTTTGAACAGATCTTCGCCGAAGCTGTCGTGGCCTGCAGGTACCGGAGTGTGGACAGTATATAGTGAACTTGCACGTACCACTTCCAACGCCTGATTGAAGTTAAGTCCGGAGGCGATATAGTCGACAAGTCTTTGTACATTAATCAATGCAGCATGTCCTTCGTTACAATGATACACCTGTTTCTCTATTCCCAGTTTCTTTAATGCCAGCATTCCGCCGATTCCAAGCATGATTTCCTGTTTCAACCGGTGTTCCCAGTCACCTCCGTATAGCTGGTGAGTAATCGGACGGTCGAATTCGCTGTTCATATCGTTGTCGGTGTCGAGCAGGTACAAAGCAATGCGTCCAACTGATACTTTCCATAAATAGGCATAAACAGTACGATTGGGGTAAGGTACTTCAACTACTACAGGCTGATCATGTTCATCTTTTACCTGTTTGATAGGAAGGTTGTTGAAATTTTGTGGTTCATATACAGCGATTTGCTGGCCTTCGACCGAAAGTGATTGTGTGAAATAGCCGTAACGGTAAAGAAAACCTATGGCTGTCATATCGATAGCACAGTCGCTGGCTTCTTTCAGGTAATCTCCTGCCAGTACTCCAAGACCGCCGGAATATATCTTCAGAATTTCAGTGAGTCCGTATTCCATGCTGAAATAGGCCACCGATGGTTTTTCCCTGTTGTAGGGAGTTGCCATGTAAGCCTTATAACTGTTGTAGATGTCGTCCAGTTTTTTCACAAACCCGGCGTCATTTCCAAGAGCCAGGAGTTGTTCATGTGTAAGGATGTTGAGTAGTTGAACAGGGTTAGAGCCGGCTTCTTTCCAAGCTTCGGCATCAATATGCCGGAACATGTTTTTTGCATCGCTGTTCCACACCCACCACAAATTATGGGCAAGTTCTTCCAGCTTTTTAACGCTTTCGGGCAGGTTCGATTTGACGTTTAATTCTTTCCAGTTAGGTTCGTTGACGGAGTTTATTTTTAGTTTCATACCTTACAAGTGTAAATTTCTTTTTTATACAGAGATAATCATGTTATATAATATACTTTGCAAAGTTATAATATTTATATTAATAATATTTATGTTTTACAACATATTTATTGTGTTGGTTCGCAAACGATTGCAGAATGAGTGATGAGTGATAAGTGATGAGTAGAGATGTGGCATGCCACGTCTTATCTTAAAGTGATGAACGCTGGGATCAAAACCAAAAGAAAATGTTGGATGCACACACTCATCACTATCTTCCTTCTCTCCTCCCCAGCGCCACTTCATACGCCTGCTCATAATGCTTAATAAAATGTTTCCACAACGCTTTTTCTGCAATAAGCGCTGCGTTTTTACGAATTGCCTTAATTTCGGATGTTTTGCACAGGGCAAATTGCCGGATCATTTGTGCTATCTGTGTGGCTACCTCGTAGGCATTATAGTCGGAACGGTGGACAATGCCGACGCCGGTTTCGATTCCCTGTGGACTTTCAGATACCCATTCGCCGAAACCCGATAAGTCGGTGGTAATGGTAGGCACCTGAAAAGCCACGCTTTCGAGCGGGGTATAGCCCCAGGGTTCATAGTAGGAAGGGAAGACTGTCAGATCAAGCCCGATGAGCAAATCGTAATAGGTCTTATTAAAGATGCCATCGTAACCATTGAGGTAAGCAGGAACAAAAATAACTTTCACATTGTCATCGGTCAGATTTTTCAGGTGAAACCAATCCAATGCCCGCATTACAGGGTCATGTTCATAGTCATTTAATTCGTGTGTGGTGATCTTATTGGAAGTATGGAACTTTCTACCGGGATGCTGAAGGATGTTTGCCAGATCTTCGCGGTGTCCCTTCGACCATGCCGGCACCATGATGAAAGCAATAATTTGTTTGGAGATATCCTGAAAATCGTTAAGATGTTTGAGTGATTCAATAAAAACATCGATCCCTTTATTTTTAAATTCATATCTACCCGCTGTTCCCACAAAAAGGGCATCATCTTCAATATCGTATCCCAGCAGGGTTTCGGCTACTTTCATCAATATCTTTCTGGCTTCAGTTCTTTTCAGACTGAAGGCTTTTCCCTGAGGAACAAAATCATCCTCAAATCCGTTGGGAGTGATTACATCCGGGACCTTATCGAGTAGCTGTTCGCACTCGAGTGCCGTAATTTTGCTCACTGTAGTAAAGCAGTCCACCAAATGGGCGGCCTGTTTTTCGGTGGAATGTTTCGATACCATGTTCAGTTCCCGTGCCATCTGATCGCCATTGTATTCTTTCAGATAATCGTACAATGGTTTGTTGTTTCCGGCGATGGAACGACCTATAGAAGTGGCATGAGTGGTGAAAAGTGTAGCGACGGAAGGTAATTTTTCCCGTATGTAAAATGCCCCGAAGGTCGTCATCCACTCGTTGAAATGAGCAACGACTGCCTGTTTTTCAGTCAGGCCGAAGTAGCGGTAATAACTCTCAATCACCATTCCTGTGGCATATCCGAACATCGATGATTCGTCGTAGTCGCCATAAGCCAGCAGTGAGTTGACTCCCGATGTTTCCCATATATGCCCGTAAATCTCATTTTTCTTCATCATGAGATAGTAGAAATCCACCAACACAGCAATAGGTCGACCCGGGATTTTCCACCGGCCGATTCGGATCGAAAGATTGTATTTCTCCGAAGTAAAAGCTTTCCATTCAGGGAGTAATTCCGGAATCTCTTCGAAATATGGATTCAATTTTCCGCACCAGACATCAGGGCCGATAAAAATCAGTTTGTCGCCGTATTTTTGTTGTAGTGTAGCCGCACGGGTCGATAATACGGTATAGATACCACCTACCATATTGCAGACTTCCCAGCTGGTTTCGAAAATATATTCGGGTTGAAGTTGTTTTTGCATATCATTTGTTTGAATTACAAATGTAGTATCTTTTAGATAAATATAAAGAATTAGCGTTGAAATAAAGCAGATATTCAAAAACCTTCCCTGCATACAAGAAAAGTCTTCCCCACTTTCATAAAAAGTCTTCCCCATCTTCAAGTTAAGTCTTCCCCACTTTTATGAAAAAATAGCGCTGGTTTGATTCATACATCAACTATATACAAAACGTACACCGCCGATGTAATAATTATACATCGGCGGTGTAATGTTTGTACATCGGGCTTGTAAATTCGGCACATCGGGCATGTAATAACATTACACTGCCCAATCAAAAAGTATATCAGGTCGTCAGAGATACAAAAATATCTTATACAAAAACCTCTATTGTTTCAATCAAAAAATCACTCATCAGGTTCTTTTTGCTTCTTGAAAGACATCTGATTTCAATACTATATACACCAACAGGGAGGGAAGGAACCTGCAAATGCACAGCTGAAGGAGTGACTCCGGAATATACCGCTGCACGAAATTGTGTATGAGGCTCTTCACCTGAGATAAAGAATACTCCTTGTCTGTCATCATTCGGGTCAAATTTCAAATTTGATCCTTCGAGCTTAGCTAAACTTCCGGAAGTGGCAGTTTGGTTATTATTGCCATTAACGGAATCAATAAATGCCGTCAACATGGGACTGCGTGGTGATTTGCTTACCTTCTTCAGTTTGATTTTATGAGAGAACTTTTGTAGTCGTTTTCCGGAAGAGATACGTATATGCAATTGATGTCGCTTTGGATCAAAACTATCAAACGGGTCAATAAAAACGCCTGAAATTGTTGTTTTTACCTGAAAAAGGGGAGTTGAAACACTGTGGCCTTCTTCTGTGAAATGCATTACTGCCTGTGATAGGCGCTCAAAATAGGCCATCGCCTGATGACGCGTCAGACCACTACCTTCTTCAACCATGTATTTAATTACATCGTCGAGACTTTTATTTTCAAGTCGATAAACTTTGGCAAGATAGCTTTTATTGTTTTCACCCGGGGTATTATCACCCAGGCCATTTTGGACCAAACAGTATTTTATCATAATCAATAGGTTTTATAAATTATTCAGGTGTAAGATGCTTCAAATCAGGTGTAAACATGTACTGATTTGAGCATGCAAATATAACTTTTTAGTTTTATTTTATAACAGAATAACTGGTTATAGTTTGTTAAAAGATTGAATTTAATGGCTATATGCATCACATAATTTGTCTCAGTTTGATTTGCTTTTCAGCCGATTAGTTGCCTTGATAACCGTTGAGAAAACAATTTAACAATTTAAAATGTTAAGTAAATTAATTGTTTGCATTCTAAAATCAATACAATGAAAATTATACGAATTCTTTATCTATTTAATTTACTATTATTAAATCAAATTGTTGCTCAGCAAAACCAATTGGATAGTTTAACAAATATTGTAGCAACCACAACAAATGACTCAATAAAAGCGCTTACACAATTGAAAGTAGGTTTTCAGTTAATATTTAAAAACACCCGATTAGCACGTGAATACATTGAAAAGGGTTATGAACTTTCTGTAAAAAACAATAATAAATACGGAATTGTAAATGCTCTCAGTATAAGTGGGGTATTTTATGATGTTACTGGCAACTCAGATTCTGCCCGCATTCAATTTGAGAAAGCATTAAAACTGAGTAAAAAATATCATTTTCCCGATATGGAGATAAAACTGCTCAATAATCTTGGCATGTACCATTGGAATAAAGGCTTAAAAACTGAGGCATTGGCTTTTTTTCATCAATGTCTGGAGTTAAACCAAACACTCCCTGACAATAAAAAAATGGATGAAAGTATCTTGCATAATAACATTGGTCTTATATATCAGGAGACGGGTTTTTACGAAAAAGCTCTTGGTCATCATAAAAAAGCACTGACCTTACGCAATGCGCATCCAAATTTACTGGGGGTAGTGGCACATTCCTTAAATAACATGGGGATTTGTTACCGCAATTTGAAAAAATACCCTGAATCAGAGAAAGCCTATAAAGAAGCGATGGCTATGAGTAAGAAACATGATAACCAGATACAGTATTATGAAAGTATGAGTAATTTGGCCAATCTCTATTCAGAACTCAACAGGCATAACGAAAGTCTTAAACTCAACCTTGCCATCTTGGGCGAGTCAGCATCTGTACAATTGCGTAATAAATTTAAAATGAATGTGTATGCAATGATTTCAGGGAACTATATTCATCTGAAACGACCTGTTGAGGGAGTGAGATATGCTGATATGGCATTGAAAATATTAGCATCAGAGCCTGATTTGTATTTTTACGCAAGTCCGGTATACAAAAATGCTTCACTGGGTTATTATTTATCAGGAGATACCCAAAAAGGATTAGAATATCAACAGCAATATGAAAAACTGATAGAGCAAAGGTTTATTGAAGACCATGCGGGCAAGTTGGCTGAAATGGAGACAAAATACAATACAGCTTTAAAGGAAAAGGAGATACTTGTATTAAAACAACAGCATGAAGAAGCTGAATTGCAGTTGACCCGCATGGAACTTGAACAAAACAAAAAAAATACCCTGCTATATTTCATAACTTTTTTTGCCATTTTAGCCATTGGGGGAAGTGTTGGTTGGTACCGGTGGAAACAATTTAACTTCAGGTTAAGAAGTGAACAGGCATTACAAAATGCTGTTTTTAAGAGCGAGCAAAACGAACGTGTACGCATTGCCCGCGATTTGCACGATAGCATTGGACAAAAACTATCTCTGCAAAAAATGATGGTCAGTAAATTAATCAGTGAAACGGATGAAAAAGAGCGTGATGAACTGATCAAGACAGCCCGACTGATTGATGAAACAATAACTGAAGTTCGTACGATTTCACACAATCTGATTCCTGCAGAACTCAACCTCGGGTTACTCAAAGCCATTGAAGATACAGTTGATCGAATACGTTTGGCCGGAAAGGTAGGGGTTGAGCTGAATTTAAACGCTATTCAACTGAAAGAGGACGAACTGCCAATTGAGCAGCAGATCACTGTATACCGCATTGTACAGGAGATACTCAACAACCTGCTCAAACATGCTCAGGCTACCAGCATTCTTATTGAATTGAACCGTATGAAAAACCAACTGTTTGTTTCGATAAAAGATAATGGGATAGGCTTTGATACCCGTAAGCTCGTTTCTGAGGAAGGATTGGGATGGAAAAATATCATTGCCCGTGTCAAATTTCTGAGTGGAGAGCTTAATGTACAGTCACATAGCAATGAAGGTACTATCGTTAAACTAATAATTCCTGTTAATTTATGATTGATTTACTGAAAACTACCGTCAATATTATCATTGCTGATGATCATCAGATGATTATAGACGGGTTGAAAACTATGATTGGGCACAATACCGGGTATAATGTTGTTGCTGAGTCGAACGATGGACAGACGGCATACAAGATGATTGAAGACAATCCGGGAAATTTCGGAATCTTACTTACTGATATCAATATGCCCGGAAAGAACGGTATAGAATTGTGTCGTGATGTGAAGAAAATGTTTCCTCATGTTAAAGTCTTGATATTAAGTATGTACGATAATGCTGCCATTGTCAAAGAGTGCATTGAAGCCGGAGCGGATGGTTTTATCCTGAAAAATGCCGGACGTAATGAACTGCTTGATGCACTGTACCGGATTTCACAAAACGGTTCATGGTTTTCGAACGAACTCATTCCAATTGTGTATGGACAATATGAGAAGGAAAAATCAAACAGGGACAAACTGAAAATCCTTACTGTACGTGAACTTGAGATTCTCAAGCTTATAATGCAAGAGTACACCAGTGAGGAGATTGCCCGAAAATTATTCATTAGCAAGAAAACAGTAGACCAGCATCGTGCGAATATTCTGGAAAAAACCGGCTGTAGAAATACGATTGCCCTGGTTAAATTCGGACTTGCCAACCAAATATAGGTATTTGTACCTATAAAAATCCCTATTTATACCTATTGTATGAAGTTGTTTATTGATTGATATTTGTAAATGAGTTTATAAACATATTTATTAATGACCTAAATAAAACAAACAATGAGACGGATAAATTTTATATTTATGACTTTCTGTGCTTTTTTTATTACCACTAATGCTCAGTCGTTTAAGTTAGTCAAAGACCTTTACCCACAAACTGAAAATATATTGTATGATTACGATGCAGGGATGACTTTCTTTAATGGAAAAATATATTTTACATCCTATTACGGTGATATTGTTGCTTCCGACGGGACATCTGCAGGTACAGCTATCCTCTCGAATATTGGAATGCAAAAAATGACTGCATTGGATTTCAAAAAAAACAGATTTGTGCCGATGGGAGGTAAACTATACTATATTAATCGTAGAAACGAACTATGTGTAACAGATGGTACTGCTCAGGGGACCCTCGTTGTAACGGATATTCATCCCTCAGATTCATCCAAATTTTATGGTGTTAAGTCGATTTTAGGCGCTAATGATGATAAGCTGTTTTTGGTCGGTCATGATGGCATAAGCGGTTATGAGCTATGGGTAAGTGATGGCACAGCAAATGGGACACAAATAGTAAAAGATGTAGTGCCGGGGGGGCTTGGGTTTTTCCCTTCGTCGTCAAGACATCACGTTGGCACAGTCATTAACAATAAATTATACTTTTTTGCAAAGGATGCTACCAATGGGTGGGAACCATGGGTAAGCGACGGTACTGAAACCGGTACGTTTATGCTCATTAATTCAAATCCCAACGGAGATTGCAGCTATCAAATGGCTTCAACTTATGGTGGTTACGCTGGAAGCGAAATGAAGTTTTTTTCATTTAATAATGCCGTATATTTTGTTGGTTTCGGAGGAATCTACAAGACTGACGGAACAACAGCCGGTACTACACTGGAATTAAATGGTACAAGTTATGGCGCTAATCAGGTGATAACAATGTGTACTTTCAATAATCACTTGTATTTTAATCAATTCTATGTGGGAAAGCGATTACTTACAAAATCGGATGGAACCATTGCGGGTACTGTTGTTGTCGACACCTTGAATAAAACATTGATAAGAGCCTTTCAGGAATTTAACGGAGAATTGTATCTCCTGTGTAATGAACAGGTTAATTCTTCTTCCGGAGATTATATTGCCAAATTAAACGGGATGAATGTGGATAGCATCACCCGAAGAACACCCGGATATTTTAACTATTTAGTCAATTTTCTCCAACCCATCGGAAATGATTTTCTTTATATGGGTGATTATACTAATCATGCGATTTACAGGTATAATAACGGGGCAAATACATTGGCTAATACTGACTTTACCAGCACCTACGACAATCTGTTGAGTACCCCCATCGGAACTTTTGCCATCGGCACAAATGCAACTTATGGTTACGAACTCTGGAAATGGGAAGCAGCGGAGGCGTCAGACCTCAGAAAAACGATTGCTGATAATCTGCTACAGGTATATCCGGTTCCCACTAAAAGTTATCTCAATATCTCGGCTGAAGAAAGCTCAAATGTAAAAATTATGGATATTGCAGGCAAAGTCCTTGCGGATGAATATCTGAGTAAAGGGATTAATCGTGTGGATGTTAGTAGGTATGCAAATGGTTTGTATTTCATTCACAGCGAAAAAGGAGAAGTCGAGAGCTTTATAGTAAAACAGTAATTATTTTATTTTTTAATTATTTTCGTTTGATAGCTTTGTTTGCCATCCTTTAGCACCAGTTGATAGACACCGGAAGCTAAGACTGAAAGATCGGCTGTATAATTGCAGTTCAACCGAACTGATAACTTTTGTCCAAGCATTGAAAATACAGTGAGTTCCGCAATGCCAGAATCAAATGTCTGCCTGAGATGAATGACGTTTTCAACAATGGTAGGATAAACCTCCAATGGAAGGTATTTGTTTTCAGCAATCCCCGTCACAAAATCAAGCGATGACGAAAATGCGGAATAGTTTCCCTGATAATCGCGTGCGCGTACTTTGATTTGATATGCCGTCATGGCTTGCGTGTCGATCTGAACGAAGTTATCCCATCGGGTAGTGGCGAGTAACTCGTTGTTATTCCATACCTCATAACCGGCGACAACGATATTGTCGGTGGATTTTGTCCATTCAAGCGTGTAGCGGTTACCTTCTATGGAAGTGATTGAGGGGATTCCGGGAGTTGATGGGTTGATGATGTCTTTGGTGACAAACCCTCTGTTCAGGAATATTCTACTGTTGGTATCATAATCATGGGCTGTACAGAGCACCATATTGTCGCTGATGGGAATGATGGCCGAGTAAAAAGTATTGTAGTCGTTGCTGAAGGGACGGGCCATTTCAACACTGTTTTTTCCGTTGGCATTGCCCACAAATACCCGTATTTTCTGATTGGAATTCTGCGAATAAGCTATTTGTCCGTTGGGCAAAGCGCAGGTAAAGGGTGCATTACCATAAACCGACGACATCTTCCACAGGTTGTTCGGATTGTTTGGATAAACATTCGGATCAGCCAGCAGTGTTACTGATGCAGGGTCGATGTAACCTTCTCCGTCATATGTGGCATTCTGAATGTTCACATTGTAATTGACGCTGCTCCACGGACCCTGAATATTGTCGAAGTCATAATCGTAAGGATCGCTGGCGGTAACCCATGAAGCAAAGGCGATGGTACTGCCATTAGGAGCTTCGGCCACCACAGCGATACGGTGATTGGGCAATTCCACCATCGTAGGCATACCTCCCTGAGATTTATTCTGACCGTTATAGTTCCGGTGAATGATGCGTCCTGAGAAACGTTCGTTACTGTTGGTCTGCCAGCTAACCCCATTATCGTACGAAACGATGTAGGCTATCGCGCGACCGATGGAGTAGGATTGATTGGCATACTCAGGGCGGTAATAAGTTGGATTAACCTCCTGTGTGTAATAGATATAAATATCGTTGTGGCCATCCCCGTTTTTATCATGATGCACCTGTATGGGGCGTGCTTCCCATACGCAGGTGGTCGGGGTTTGTTGCTCCTCCGTCCATGTGTATCCGCCATCGCTGCTGTAGCGTATGGCAGTAAAGGATTTTGTTGCGATAGTTCCCGGATCCCAGCGGTGTTGGTAGCACAGCATCAGGCGGTTATCCTCCAGTTGTATCATATTGGCATTGAACACATATTCTCCATCACTTATTCTGGGAGAGGCAATAATCTTCACAGGCTCTGACCAGGTGACACCCAAATCACTGCTGCGGATCATCCATATATTTCCTCCGTGTTGCCGGTCGGAGTAGGTAAGCAGGATGTCGCCTGCGGCAGGACCCTTTTCAATTTTGCAGGTACGGATGTACTTTGAATAAGGTGTGTCGATGGTTCTGACCCCTTCCCAACTGATCTGGGCGAAGGATGACAGACAGATTGAGAGTAATATGCCAATGATACAGACTTTCATTGGCCGGCAATGTGATGGCATGACGGATAGGGTTGAGGTGTCACCGTCGGTCCAATGATACGAATACTTCCATCAGGCATAAACTCCATCCTGTCGATATTGATTTGTCTTACTCCGTTGTTTTTATGGTTAAGTTTCCCTACGTTTACATGTGAATGATAGATGCAAAACCACTCTTTATCATCGGGAGAGCGAACAACGGTGTGGTGACCCGGGCCCGAAACCTTTTTGGGCTGCGATTGATTGGTTAGAACAGGATTCTTTTCATATTTTTTGAACGGTCCCATTGGTGATGAGGACGTTGCGTAACCGAGCGAATAGCTTTCGCCACAAAAGCAATTGGCCGAATACATGAGATAATAGAGATTATTGTGTTTAATTATCACTGTTCCTTCGTTCCAGTAATTATTTTCCAAAGGAGAAAACTCCCAGGCCTGTTCAGGGTAGATCAACATTTTGGGAGCTGACAGTTTTTTTGATAAATCGGGTGCGACCTCCATGACCCAGATTTCGCTTCTTTTTTTGCCTCCCAGTTCTTTTATGGGATTGGTGGACATGGCGTTGGAGTAGTACATATAGGTTCTGCCGTCGTCATCTATAAAAACATGTGAGTCAATGGAGCCTTTCTTCCCATTGTCGATGAAGGGTTTATCGTCGACATCTGTAAAAGGACCGGTGGGTTTATCCGAAACCGCAATGCCGATATGTTTGATGTCGTCGGCACGGGCAGCAGTATAATGGAGATAATATTTGTTTCCGATTTTTATGACTTCAGGTGCCCAGAAACTTTGTACCGCCCACTTACAGTTTTTCACAGGAAATACCTCACCCTTAAATTGCCAGTTGACCAGGTCGCGAGAGGTGAAACAAGGGTATCCGTTGCTGGTGATGTACATATAATAAGTGCCATCGGTATCTTTGAAAACAAAGGGATCGGCCATGGTTGAAATTTTTTTCCCATTGTATTTTCCCGGTTTCAGTATAGGATTGGTATAGGTTTGTGCCTGAGTGGTCAGTATAAAAATGCTCAGGAAAAGTAATAAGAACTTATTCATATTGTTTTGAAATAGAGGATTTCGGACTGTTTTTAATTAACGTTTAATGATACGGGTGTTATACACTTCGTTACCATCGGTCAGGGTCAACTGATAGCAACCGGCAGATAAAGCTGAAATATCGACAGTACTTTTCGATTTTACCGGATACTGAAAGGTTTGTCCGAGCATGGACGTCACAATGAGCAACGCATTTTCGGTTTTTACCCCCTGACGGATTTCAATATGATTGTCTACCATCGTTGGGTAAGCCTGTAATGGACGGTCGGTAATTTCCGTCACTCCCGAATAGAAAGGATAGGGTTGTTGTGTAAATGTGGGGCCGATCACATCAACTGTCCCATTGGGAAGAAAAGTCATACGGTCAATGTTAATTTCACGAACTCCATTATTTGAAGAATTCAGATTTCCTACATTGACATGTGAATGATAGACAAAAATCCATTCACTGTTGTCGGGAGAGCGGGTGATGCAGTTATGCCCCGGTCCCGAAACATAGGTGCTTACCCCGGCATTCGACAGGATAGGGTTTCCTGAGAATTTGGTAAAAGGTCCCATGGGAGAAGTGGAAGTGGCATAACCCACAGCATAATTGGAGGCACAATAACAGTTGGCTGAGAAGAACAGATAATAGATTCCGTTGTTTTTGATCACCACTGCGCCTTCATTCCAGTAACTAGAACTGTTGGGATTATTTTCCCAGCTTTGTTGCGGATAAATCAGCATGACATGTTCAGAAATCTGAGCTGACAAATCGGGAGTAACTTCCACCACCCATATCTCACTTCTTTTTTTAGCAGGATTCTCAGGGATGGGGTTGGTCGACATGGCATTGGAATAGTACATGTAGGTTCTGCCATCGTCGTCGACAAATACGTGTGAATCAATAGTACCTTTTGTGCCATGATCGATAAAAGGATAATCATTCACATCCACAAATGGTCCGGTAGGTTTATCGGCAACAGCGACGCCGATATGTTTCACTTCATCATCCCTTCCGGCAGTATAATGAAGGTAATATTTTGATCCGATACGGATGACTTCTGGAGCCCAGAAGCCATTGGTGGCCCATTTTCTGTTCGTTCCCGTAAAGACTTTCTTCTCATAGGTCCAGTTGACAAGGTCTCTTGACGAAAAGCATGGATATCCGCTTCCCGTAACATACATATAATAAGTGCCATCTGCATCTTTTAAAACATAGGGATCGGCAAGCGAATTGATTGTTACGCTCCCGAATGTACCCGGCACCAATACCGGATTGGTATAAGTTTGAGAATTCAGCGAAAAAATTATGGAAACAAATAGTAAAGAGAGAAAATACTTCATAAAAACAAATTGAGTGGTTGTAGAAAAACATGTTCCGGAAGAATTCAATTGTTCAACCGGAACATGTTGCATGAGAATCAAAAATGAAAAAGCGATTTAATTTTTTGGTGCTGTTTTCGTAATGATTTTAAGTTCGTGGTAATTATTATTTCTTTTTACCCAGGTGCCGTTTGGCTGTTCCAATGTGGCGGTTTTAGCTGCTATGGAACCAATGAAGATCAATCCCTTTTCTGTATCATTTTCATACACATAAACTTTCGCAGATTCAATTTTTATCGCAGAAAGTGTAGGGGCAGGAAGATTTTTAATGACAGATGCATCAATATTTGATATTGCATCGAATGCAAGTTTGTTCATTGTTGTGAGACCGAACTTACAGCTTCTCAGATTTGGTAAATATAACAATCCTTTTTCCTGTCGTAAATCGCCTGAGATAAAGGCAGGAACCGTATCAGTACCGGTAATAGCAATATTTCCCAGTGTGAAATCAATTTCATTGCTGTAAGTAGCACCATTATGGCGGAAATAGGCACGTCCACCTAACCATGAGGCATAATAAGGTCCTTTATAAACCTCGGCTGTTTCAATAGTTACCACATTGGAAGTAACTACCTTTGGTGAAATCTTAACTATCAATTTTTTGCTATATGTCATTAGATCCTCATCTTCCACTACGATCTCTATGCCTTTATTGGCAGTTAACTTTGTCACAATAAACTGAGTTGAATAGCTTTTTACCGTAGGGTTGAAAACTGTATCAATACCAAACTGAACGATTGTATCATTAATGGTTTTAATAACTGTGTCATTTGGCAATTTAATGATTGTATCATTACGGACGAATAGAATCGCTGTATCTTTGACGATTTGCTTACCTCTGACACCTGTTTTAGGATCGATTTCAAAAATTCGGAATGTGCGGATATTATTGGTAGATGTTAATGATATTTTGGCCTTATAGTACATAACATCAGCATCAACCTGAACGATGTTATCGCCTCCGACGCTATCAAAAGTAATTTCTACCGGTTTGACATAATCAATTTTATTCGCTTCATCGCAACCTGCCATTACGAATAACAGCATTATTGCTAAAAATAGAATTTCTGTTACTTTTTTCATATATATAATATTTTTTCGAATTAGTGTTACCTAATTGTCCATTCTTATTGATTATTAATAGCCTTTGTTTTGATAAATGAGCGGACAGTTATTCACGTCTGATAGCGGGATAGGCATAAAATCCATTCTTGAGTTGTATATCCTGTTCTCCATTTGGGTTCTTACGTATTGTCCGCTAACTTTCTGGATGCCGACTGCCGGACGATTCAATACGACATTAGCGATTTTCCAGCGACGAACGTCAAAGAAACGATGTTCTTCAAAACAAAGTTCCACTCTTCTTTCTTTCTGTATACGTTCACGTAAAGTTGTCTGTGTGAAACTGGCGGCATCAAGAGTGCCTGTGATTCCTGCTCTGGCACGTATAGCATTCAGTTGCGCAACTGCCAATGCTCTGTTCGAACTGTTGTCGGCAGTTTCATTGATGGCTTCTGCATAATTCAACAATACTTCGGCGTAACGCATCATCTGGAAATTCATAGATGTTTGGCCACCTTTCATGTGATCTATACGTTCATCTAAATATTTTACAAGATAGTATCCTGACACCCAGCGGAAAGGTTTTGAAATATCAAGTTTTTTATTTACCACACCATTCACCATCGGCCATGTTGCCTGATCGTAAAGGATGCTTTGATAGAAGCGGGGTTCACGGCCTGCGTAAGGTGTTGCTTCGTTGTAACCTGACGCTGTGTTGATGATAGGGGTAATGTTGTCGGCAGCATAACCAGTAATGGGTGATGTTCCGTCGGCCATATCATAACTGTCGATCAAAGCCTGTGAAGGTGAAGTGCCTCCTTCTTTGTTAATATTCCACCCGTCTTCACTCGGGAAACAATTGTACAAATCGTTATCGTCTGCACGCAGGTATTGCAGAATACTTTCACCATTGACACGGGTATTAAATAATCTGCGATAACTTTTTGTGGGATCAGTATCATAATATAATTTGTAAATATTCAAGTCCATGACATCTTCGGCCGCATTGGCAGCTTCCTCCCAGGTAACAGTTGATCCGAGTTCTTTGTAGAGCGGACTGGCACCATATAATAAGGTACGGGCTTTATATGCAAGGGCAGCGCCACGGGTAGCACGACCGAAATTTACATCATCCCATACTTCTGGAAGCTGGCCGGGTTGTGCAACAGCATCAAATTCGTCAACAATAAAACGAATAGTAGTCTCAATGTTTTCTCTTTTGGTGGTATTGAATGCAAATGGATCAAGAATATCGGTAGTTATCACAAGAGGACCAAACCAGCGCATCAGTTCATGATAATACAATGCTCTTAAAAAACGAGCTTCAAGTTTGGCATTCTTCTTTTCAGTGTTAGTCAATGGCGAACGATCGACGTTGGCAAGGAACTGATTGGCATTACGGATAGCGCGGTAGTACCAGTTCCATGGGTTAGTGAAAGCAACAAAGTTCGCAGTAGGCGATACCCCGGCAGTGGTCATTTTCTGTACCACAGGCAGTGTTTTCGATTTTCCGCCGTTGCCGGTACCATCATCGGTAATGTTATCAAGCATGGTTGTGGATTGTGTCATGCTTTCCCAACGTGAAAAAGAACCACTACCATCATTGGTAAGTTCGCGCATACGTGCATACAGATCTATCAGAACGCGACGTGTCAGTTCCACATCGGAATAAACTTTCTCTGTATCTATCTGATCTAGCTCCGTTTCATCCAGCAATCCTTCTTCGCTGCAATTCACAAACAGCAATGAGACGAAGATGAGCGAGAAAATATATTTGAATAGTTTCATTGGTAATATTTTTTTGTTGTTATACTAATTTTATCAGCTCTCAAAATGTTACATTGATACCCATGTTATAGATTTTCTGCTGTGGATAGAAGAAACCATTTTGTTTATCCGGATCCAATTCAGGGTCAACATATTTTATATCCGTCCATGTCAACAGGTTATATCCGTTGGCATAAATTTTCAGCGAATTAATCGGGCTGTTTTTGAACATTTTACGCGGGAAAGTATAACCCAGTTGTAAATTCTTCAAACGCAGGTAAGTACCATCCTTTAACCAAAAAGTAGAAAGATAATAGTTGTTTGTGTTTGGAAGAGAAGCATTTTTCAGGGTCGGGTAAGTTGCAGTTGCAGCAGTTTCCGGTGTCCAGCGATTCAGATGTTCTACAAAGTAACTTCCGAAACGGTTGTCCCAGCCTACTTCATCTCTCGGATAGATGGATACATTGGTGGCTCCCTGTAACATGAAGCTCAGATCGAAACCTTTGTAATCGATACCGAATTGTCCCGAGAACGTTACCTCTGGTATGTTGCTATATCCGATGGCAGTACGGTCGTTGGTATCAATAATACCGTCACCATTGATGTCTTTGTACTTCATATCTCCGGGAACAATATCAGAAAGTCCGAGTTGTTGCGGAGAAGCCGCAATTTCTTCATATGATTTGAAGAAACCATCGAAGTGAAATCCGAAGAACTGGTCGATAGGGTGACCTTTCTGATAAAGATAATCATATGGTTGTGCAGCTTCGCTGCGTTCGATGATTTCATTATGTGCGTAAGCTAAAATACCCTTCAGGTAATAGCGGAATTTTTTAACGGTTTTGTTCCATCCCAATTCCATCTCGAAACCTTTATTCTCAACCACACCAAGGTTTGCAGGAGGAAGTCCTACTGCACCGGCAGCAATAATATACTGTCCGGGATTTGTAAGAATGTCGGTACGTAGCTCTTTGAAAAGGTCGACATTAAATGTAAGATTGGAGCCGAGCCATTGTGAGTCGAAACCAACGTTGTATTTAGTGGCTGTTTCCCATGTAATAAAATTATTAGGTAATGTACCTTCAATCAACCCGTTGGTCTGAGGATTATGTGTGGTCCCAAAAGAGTATTTGGTACCATTGGTATTACCGTAGGTAGATTGGTAATAATAGGAGAAACCACCGATATTATCATTTCCTACCTGACCGGCAGAGGCCCTGAATTTTGCAAAAGTAAGGATGTCGTTTTGAGGAATGAATTTCTCATTTGTCAGAACCCAACCAACTGAAGCTGATGGGAACAGGTCGTATCTCCGTCCTTCAGCAAAACGGTTCGAACCGTTATAGCCGACGTTTAATTCCAATAAATAACGACTATCATATTCATAATTTACACGACCAATAATTGCCTGATAGATATGGGGCACATAAGAGAATTCATCAGCCACTTTTTTGCTTGGAGGACCCGAGGTAGAGTTAAAATTGGCAAGTGCAACGGCTGAAACTTTATGCACATTGGCAAAAGTATTCGTATAGCGAAGGGCTGCCTCACCATATTGTTTGGTAGTTGGAGAAGTTCTTTTTGTACCGGATTTTGGCAAAGCATTGGGTAATCCCTGTTTGTAGGTTTCAGTTACCAGGTCGTAGTTGTAAACATAGGGTCTCCAACCCATTCCACGGAAGTTTTCCCAATTATTGTCGAATGCGAACTTTCCATCCAAAGATAATCCTTTCAATAATTTGCGAAGATTATAATTGAAGTTAATGGTCATTTCCATATCATTTTCAGTGTCGTTACGATAGCCGGTATAGGCAAGCGTAGTGAGGGGGTTTTGTCTCCAACGTGTATCAGCAGCTGCAGCACTACCGTTCATGTTAATGATGGGGAAGCTTTGAGGAGAGTTACGGATAAACATGGCAAACAATCGCATATCCTCACCATCACTGTTGGCATCAATAATGGAGTAGGCAGCAGGCCGGTTCTGATTTCCGAAGCGATAGGACATGTCCACACCTACTTTCAGGTCTTCGCTGATCTGTATGTCCAGATTGGTACGGGCAGTGACACGACGGAACTTATATTCAGGGTTATAGTTCGGATTAACCAACGCTTTGTCGACTGCCGGTGACAGTTCGATCAGTTTTTGCAATGTCGGATGTTTTCTTATCTCATCGACGTCTGTTTGATACATACCGTCCTGTTCAAAATAGCCTAAAGCTACAAAGTATTTTAATATCTTGTTACCTCCGGAAATGTTCAGGTTGTATTTTTGTTGTGCACCCCGTTTGGTGAAAATATCAACCAAATCATTGTCGGGATGGGTAAATGGACTGAGTTGCGTACGGTACAGGTACATATCATATTCGGAAGTACGATAGTTATTTGTAGCCGAAGGCTGTGAGACATCTAATCCCATATTTTGAGAACCTTCTCTTTGCAGTAAGGCAGTATTTTCTGCATTTAATTGCTGAGGTATGGCATTGAAATGCGTGAGTCCGAATTCTGAGGAGAATGATACTTTAGATTTTCCTTCTTCTCCACGTTTGGTAGTCACGAGCACAACTCCGTTGGCACCACGAACCCCGTAAACGGCAGTTGCAGAAGCATCTTTCAGTACGGAAATATTTTCAATATCTTCAGAGTCTATCTGGTTGAATGAGCGTTCGATACCATCCACCAAAACAAGTGGAGCCGTAGAGTTAAAAGATGCCTGACCGCGGATAAATAACTGCGCTTCGTCACCACCTGGACGACCGCTGACCTGTCGGGTCACCAGACCTGAGATTTTACCTGTAAGTGCATTTGATACACTGGCAACAGGAGCATCCTTTAAATCTTTATTGCTAACGCTGGCAATGGAACCGGTAATGGATACTTTCTTTTGTGTACCATAACCCACCACCACAACTTCATCTAAAGCAACGTTATCTTCACTCATTATAACATTGATAGTGGTTTTATTAAGTACATCCACTTCCTTTTTAGTATAACCAATCATGGAAATAACGAGTGTTTTTTCTCCATTGGCCAGCAGGTTGATGCTGAAATTACCATTGAAATCGGTAATGACACCATTCGATGTTCCTTTCTGCACAATACTGCTACCAATCATTTCAAGTCCTGCTTCATCCACCACTTTTCCCGTAACGCGGGTTTGTGCGTACATCTGCAGAAATATCGTATTTATCAGTGCGATTATTAATATTCGTTTCATTCGATTCTATATTTAGTATAAATGAGTATTATAATTTTATTGTTCCCAGCCCGGGTTTTGCTCTAATTCGGGGAATACCAGAATTTCGTTGCGTGGGATCGGTGTGAAGTACATTCTGTCTTCAAACTTACGCTGGTTATCTACAGTGATTTCCGTGTATGTAAGGACATTGGTTTCACTGTTGTCGATTCTCATTCCTTTGATCGGCTGATTCAATACTTCTGTTTTCATCCATCGGCGCAAATCGAAATAGCGGCATTCTTCGAAGCATAATTCGATACGGCGTTCGTCATAGATTTTCTGTAACTGTGATGCTTTATCGGCTCCCATGTCATCATAATACTTGTCGGTGGCAGCATTGAAACCGGCACGTGTACGAACGGCCTGAACAGCTTGTTTGGCAGTCATTCCGTAACCCTTCGGATCAGTTTCAAAACCATAAGCCTGAGTCATGGCTTCGGCATACATCAGATATATATCTGCTAATCGGATAATGGGGAATAAATGGTAGGTTGTTACAGGATTAGCAACAGAGAAACTAATATTAGTATCTAAAAATTTCCGCAGATAATAACCCGTATTGGTTGAACGGTCCTGTACCTTATTTAATCCGTCGTTGGTTTCGTCTTTACCCAGTTGGGTGTAGATTTTTTGTGTACCGTAGGTAGCACCGTTGTAACCTATAATCATGTCGAAACGTTTATCGCGGCCAGTATAGGCAGGTGTGGCACCTGTAGCGCGGGTGTAGGTAGACCCGTCGGCATTGGTAAATGCATCCACGAACTGTTGTGAAGGAACAGTACCACCACCGGAAGTTTTCGACAAGGTAACCGGATATTGACGATTTTCAAGTCCGTTGCTCTTCGGGGAATTGGCAACGACAATAAATTCGTTGTTGGAATTCGGCTGAACATTGAACAGTGCTGAATAACTTGAATGCAATGAATAACGGTTGGTAGCCCCGTTTTTCAGGTTGATAACAGCAGCACAAGCTTTTGCGGCAGCTTCCCAACGTGCTTGTACATCAATTGGGTTGGCATTCACATAACCTAATACAGGATTGGTATTGTCGATTCTGTTGTACAGGGCGCTGGCAGCATAAACCAATGTCTGTGCCTTAATGGCAAGAGCTGATCCTTTTTCCATACGGCCATAGTTGGCGTCTTTCAACTCCAAACCTGCCACTGAAGAGTCACAAAGAGCAACAATGTTGTTCACACATTCTTCAAATGAATTTCTTTTGATGGTTTTGAACCTCGGATCATCAATGGTCATAAAAGTATCGATGATAGGGTAGCCACCATAGTGACGTAACAAGTCGAATTCATATAATGCGCGTAACGTTCTTACCTGAGCGCGGCAATTTTTCTTGATAGCTTCTACCTGAGCATCATTCATCCCGTTGATGAACAGGGTCACTTCATTCAGGTATTTTTCAGTAAATAAAGTCTGACGGATTCCTGCATAAGAATTATTCCAACAGTTTTCGATCGGAACTGCAGCTGAATAGTAACCCTGTGCCAGTTTATGAATATAGGAACCCTGAACGGTAGAGGTGCCGTCGTCGGTTGCTGCATCAAGAAAGGCGGTACTCACACGGTTATAACCTCCTTTAATATACGCATAACATTGGTTTACATTTCTTAAATAGGTGTTTTCGAACCGAAAGGCATCATTTGGTGTGTGCCAGTCGGATGGTAGCTCATCCATGAAATCACAGGCAGGGAGGATGAGTAACGAAAAAAATATGGATATTATAAAAAACTTTTTCATACTTGATTAAATTTTAATGGTGCAACCAATACTTACATTTCTCATCACAGGGAAGGTGCCGGCATCCCATTCCGGATCCCGTATTTTCAATTTATCCCATGTCAACAGGTTGTAACCGCTCAAATAGAACTGTACACCTCTCAATATCTTAGTTCCGGTGAACAGACTTTCAGGCAAATTATAATATACCTGCGCTGTTTTCAGGCGGATATAATCGGCATCACGTATCCACAGAGTTGAGTTCTTTGTGTTATTTATACTCCCGTTATTTTTCAGTGTCAGACGTGGATATTCAGCAGCAGTGTTGGTTGGTGACCAATAATTCAGTTGATGTTCGTAGATAGTTCCGTCAGCTACGAATGGATGTCCGAAAGTCCCTGAAATATTGCGTGAAACGTCCATAGCACCCTGGAATAAAACGGTGAATCCCAAACCTTTGTATTCAGCTCCAAGGTTGATGCCGAAAAATTGATTAGGAACTGCCGAGTTGCCAATGGGTTTCGCATCGTTCTCATCAATAAGTCCATCTAAGTTGGTATCGACGTAACGAAGATCGCCCGGTAGAACCTGAGAAAAAGTATGTACCGGTGTTGCAGGATCATTGATTTCCTCAACCGTCTGGAAAATTCCGGCTACTTCATAACCACGGTATACGCCCAGAGGATAGCCTTTTTCATATAAGTATTCCCAATCCTGATCAGCTTCGCCGAAGTCCTGTACCAGATTTTTTGAAATTGAATAGGTGGCACCGATATTATAACTGAAATCGCCGATTTTTGAACTCCATTGAGCACTTACATCAGCACCCTGCGAATACATGGAACCAATGTTTTGTTTGATATTACTTGCCAAACCGTAAATTCCTCCGATACGTTCGTTGGTAAGGTAAATGTCGGAACGTTGGTCTTTAAAGTATTCTGCTGTAAAACTGAGTTGATCGTTCAGCATGCGTCCTTCCACTCCAACGTTATAAATGAGGGCTTTTTCCCAGGTAACATTCGGATTGGCAATCTGTGTTTCGAGATATCCTCCTACACCACCCATGCTGTTGCCAAAATAATAAACATTACCTGTTTGTTCCATGGCAGAAAGGAATTGATGTGCGGCAACACCTCTGTCGCTGCCCACTTGTCCGATAGAACCTTTTACTTTCAGATGGGTGAAAAGGGATGTTGCATCTTTGAAGAATTGTTCGTTTGAAATGGTCCAGCCCGCCGATACGGTGGGGAAGAAGCCAAAACGTTTTCCTTTGGCAAATTTATAGGAACCATAATAAGAGGCCAATAAATCTAAGCTGTAACGTTTGTCGAAGTTATATGCCAGCCATCCGCTGAAACCCTGCATACGGGTCGGGATGGAAACCTCGTTGGCAGATTCATACTGGTTATAAGTCGCCAAAGCTGAAATTCCATGATCGCCGAACTGACGGTTGTAGTTCAACTGGAAATTGATGGCTGTGCGACGATTAGAAGCTTTACTTCCGATACTGTTGTCCATTGATCCATCGGTACCGGTTTTTTTGAGGGTAGAGTCGTTGGTCATTTCATAATAGGCATAACCCTTGGTACGATTGGTTACCCAGCTCACCTGCGAGTCCATTGAAATTTCACCTGAGGCACTTAATCCTTTAGTGATGAAAGATAAATCCTGATCTAACTTAGCACGGAAAGAACCGTATATTTCAGTAGAAATGGCATATCCCCCTTTATTGATCATAGCCCACGGATTAGCATAAAGACTATTTCCCGAAATGATTTTACCATCTTTTGCTGTGATTGTCTGTCCTGCCTGATCTTTGTAATTACCATGGTCAGTAAAATATGTTGGAAATGCGTTTGCAGGCGTAATCATGATGGCATAGTAGGAATTGATGGAACTACCGCTCGGACGGTTTTGTGTTTCCATCCAGCCGTAAACGTCAGCTGTCAGCATGGTAGTCGGTGTTACATCCACTTCAAAGTTTGAGCGAAGATTATAGCGTTCAATTTCATTATCGGTGCTGTAAGTGTTTGCTTCGTCGGTTTTGTACATCCCTTCATGTGTCAGTGCGCCGAGGTTGACAAAATAACGGGTACGGTCGGTACCGCCGGTAACGTTAAGATTGTAACGTTGCATGAACTGATTGGGATCATAGAACTTATCGTACCAGTTCATGTCAGGATATTTTTCCGGAGTGGATGAATTGGTATATAAAGATGGGTCGGCATAATATGGAAGAGCGCCGGGATTATCATTCGCATATGCTTCATTGTATAATCTTGCGTAGTCGGTGGCATTTACAGCTTTGGGTACGCGTAATGGCTCCTGATTGATTAATTGTGCAGAGAATTCAATTTTAGGTTTTCCTTTCACACCGCGGCGTGTCGTAACGAGGATGGCACCGTTGGCAGCACGCATTCCGTAGAGAACAACTGCTGCGGCATCTTTTAGTACCGTAATTTTATCAATTTCAAATGATGAAAGTGATCCGAAGGAACGTTCCTGTCCATCGACTAATACCAGCACTCCTTCTGATGTAGTTCTTCGTCCGCGAATGTAGTAATCAGGAGATTCGTCGATGACACTCCCGCTTGTTTGACGGGAATAGTAGCCCGGTATTAATCCACTAAGCAGGTTTGCCAGATGGGTTACCGGCATATTACGTAATGATTCTCCGTCGATGGTGTAGCTGGAGCCATTAAAAGTGGACGGATCCATTTTGCGGAAATTCAAATCAAGTGATTCATCGCTTAAGTTGTTGTCAATCTGTTGAGCCTGCACAGGGGCTAAAGTACACAGATATCCACCAAAAAGCAATGCGATCATGAAAAGCCTGTTGAAACTTTTTTTTCTCATTGTGTTTTATTCAATTTTCTGGTTAACTGAAGTTGTTATACTGATATTGTTATTTGACATAAAAAAGCCTCCGGAACAGGATGTAACTGTATCTGTTCCGGATGCCCTTAAATAAATTAATTCAGGAAGATTTTCTGACTGCCTTTTGATGTTTTCACCATAAAAACTCCATTACCTAAAGAAGCAGGAATTTCAAGTTCGTTTACCACTTGTTTTTCGAACATCAGACTTCCGATGGTATTGTAGATGGATATTTTTGTAGGTTCGTCGACGGTTAGTTTACGACCTGACTGTTTGAAGCCGGCAGCTTCGGGATTGATAACAGCACTTTTTTGATAGTCTGTAATTGTGATGCGGTACATGTTGATAAATCTGGTTGCCAGTGTTCCGTATTTAAAATTGCGCAAACGAAGTTTAATGGGAGCATTTGAATTGATGTCGAATGCGAGTGTTTCGTCTAACAACGCCTCTCCCAAATTATTTGTTAAATTACTTCTTTTTCTCAATGTAAATACTTTTATTGTATCCCATGTCTGAGTGGTGGCGTTGTATTTTTCCAGTCCCAAATTACAATCATTCCCAGTATTTCCGTTTTTCACGTGTATAGTTATCGTTCCTGCTGTGGCAATTTCCGGAAGTTCAAATATCCCTTCTGGAGCAGTGGCACTTGGATTAGTGAACCTAAAACCAACAGCATCACCAGTAGTCGGGTTGGCGTGAGTCACACCATCTTCGCATAAGCCAGTTGGCAATACCTCAATGCCACCTACAACACGGTATTTCCCGAAATACAAATCAACAGCGTTCAAATTCTGATAGGCTCCTGTGCCGCCGGTGGGAGGAGGGGTCGTATAGGCTACCGCATTTGTAGCATTGGGATTCTTGGGTACACCAAATTCGTCATTTCCGGGATTCAGTCGTGCAAGTTCAGCTTCCCACTCGCTGCTCGAAAAATCCTCATTCACCAAAAGGGTCTGTGAATTCACTGAAAAAAATGAACAGCAGATCAATCCTGCCGCTAAAAGTAGATTTCTTGTTTTCATGATAATAAAATTTATAATATACATTTTGGGTTAATTTATTGATGCAAATGTAACAAGTCAGGTGTAAATAAATTTTCACTCTTGTTAATAAAAGTGTCACATATGTTCAAAAGCAGGCTAAATTCAGTTATTTAACAAGCAGAGACGTTGCATGCAACGTCTCTGCAATTTGAATGCGATTGAACAATGAGTTGCTTCGAATACTTCTTTGCCTACTGAGGCAGGAATTTTCAGTACCTTTATCTTGTTATGTTAATATACCAGAGTACCAAACGTGTTGTAGATGTATGTGTCGGAGGGCTCTTAGATCATGAGTTTACGTCCGTATTGTTTGATGGCGCTGTTCATTATTATCTAACTCAATACGATCATAGAAATAAAAAGAGCACAAAAGAATTACATTATAATTAATTGTATTCTTTTGTGCCCAAATGCTCAATACAATCTTAGAAAGTACTCAATAAGATATTAAGTGAGCTTATTTCAAAACAACTTTTTTAGTTGTGTTTTGTCCTGCTATATTTACAGTTATAAAATATATCCCTGAGTGAAGTTGATTTTCAATAACAGTATTTGAACCGGACAACTGTTTTGTCAAAATATTTTGTCCCATCATGTTGTTGATAGTGACCAAACCTTTCGAAGCAAACTCATCTATACATTTTATTACAATTTGGTTTTCTGAATTGTTATAGATTAAAATATTATGATCAGTGTTTGTTGGATTAATACCGGTTATAGTTCCATTGTTAATAATGGCTCCGATATTATTCAACGTTCCCTCATTGATTAAAGTAGCACCGGCATTAATTGTTAATGTTCTGCCTGCAGCAATGGTTAATGTCTTTCCTGCTGCAATGGTAATAGTTCCTGCAATAGTCACATCTGCATCGAAAATCACATCATTGTTAATTTCTATTTTTGCAGCAGTTGCACCTGCAGCCTGAGTGAAGTATCCATTATCGGTTGTGGTAATAGTTTGAGTGCCGGAAGTGCCATTGAACTTCCATAATGCATTCAGACTGCTGGAGGCAACGTCACCTAAAGTAATACCTCCATCAAGTCCAACTGTAACATTACCGAGTATAACTCCATAATTACTGTCAGTTTTATTGCCAATTCCAAATCTGCCTCCTTTTATGTTGATATCATTGACAAATGTATAAACAGCACCTGGGCTTATGAAACCAAATTCCTGTGAAGGACAATCAACGATATAATGACCAAATGTTTTAGTAATATTGGGTCTTACAGTAACTGCAGCAGGTGCAGTACCGCCGATTAATCCTGTGAATTTATAAATACTTCCGGGTTGGAATGACGAAACTTTATAACCTAATCCTCCACCAAATGCATTATCACCTGAAACATGAATATAGGTTGCACCTGATTCGAAAACTATTGCTCCAGTTGGTGCTGTGCCAAAAGGAAATCCTGTAAAGTTCGTACCTCCGGTTACTACTGATGGACTAAGTATATGAACAGCATCGGCATCAGTGGCGGTTATTTGATGGTTCAGACCGATTGCCGGGTTTGTACCGGTAAACGTTAAATTTCCACTTATAGTGCCGGTTGCTCCTGTTGCCAGATTCATTTTAATTGTATAATCCGAACCGCCCAAAGTCAGAGAAGAGCCTTCTGCGATACTTATGTCATCGCCTGTTGAACCTCCAATAGATATTACCGCATTAGCTGAAGCTTGTAATTCAAGAGCTGTGTTTCCAGATACCGTAAACTGAGCAATTGTTTCAGTTGGGACATTTGTAATAACAACTGACCCTCCACTACTGATGGTCAATATATCGCCACTTGTGGGATTTGTGCGCGTTGGTGTCCAGTTAGTTGCAACCTGCCAATCGCCTGTAATTCCACCACTCCAGGCATAACTATCGCTGACAATACCACTGCAGGGAAGGTTAAATGCAGATGACAAACCGCCACCAGTAATGGCAATGTTTTCACTATTATAAACACCAGCTGCTGAACCGTTTTTTAAGCGCACATAGATAGTTGTTGCATTGAGTGTTTCTGAAGTATAAGCGATTTGAACCGAACCTGAAAATGAACTATTATCGGTAGAAACTTCAAAATGTTCAGGAGCAGTAACTGTGAGGTTGTCTGGTGCACCTGTAAGTGACATACCATTTATATCGGTTGATTTGGAGCTGGATGCACTTCCAATATAGGTTGAAAAACCTGTCAAAGTTGCGGGTGAAGCAAATAAGGTAGGAGCGCTGGAAGTGTATGTCAGCACCACTTTGCCGGTACCTCCTGTACCCCCAAGTTGAATTGATGATACTGCCCTTGTCCAGGCACCACCACCACCACCACCAGGAGCAACTCCAGGTGATCCAACCATGTTATAATTGGGTGCTCCATTGCCACCATTACCGCCCCCCTCAGGAGCTATGGCTCCAATATAGGTTGTAGCAGTTGGGGTAGGTGTAGGATTCAGTGATACTCCGTTTGAAGAGATTCCTGCACTACTGCCACCACCACCGGCATTTCCATTAGTTGCATCACCAGCTGAAGCACCTCCATCACCACCTTTATATACAAGATCACCTATGTTATTTGAAGTTGCAACACCACCTGCAACATTAGCATATACCGCATTTTTCGAAATAAAAGCGCCCCCGGGGCCTCCGTCTGCTTTTACAGTTGTAGCATCAATAAAATAAGATGGTTCTCCATCAACAGTAGCAGCTACTGCGGAAACACCTCCGGCACCTACTACAACAGTATAATCCACCCCTGGTGTTACAGGTACTACTTTTTTAGCGTATCCGCCACCTGCACCTCCTCCGGCTCTAAGCGCTTTAGTATTACTTGTACTTGTATTCCTGGCAGAACCACCGGCACCACCACCGCCCCAGCATTCCACAGTAACCGCGGTTACACCTTCAGGGCAGGTCCAAATTGTTGTTCCTGCAGTTGTGAATGTTTCAACTGTCTGTGCTTTCAGGAACAACCCAAAGCATAAGAACAAAGTAAGAGAAAGTAGAATTTTTGTTTTCATAATAATTGTGATTAAATAAGTTAGATTTATGAAAGGTTGATTTTTCATGACAAATGTAATTTGTATAAAAAAAATGAACATTCAAGCATGTTTTTAATATATGTACTTATGTTCAGATTTGAATTGTCTGATTTAATGTGAATTAACAATACGCACGCGATTATCAAATTTTTGTAGAGACGTTGCATGCAACGTCTCTACAAAACCCCGTAACGTCTCTACAAAACCCCGCAACGTCTCTACAATACCGATACAATTATTAAAATCCATGAATTCATGAAATAATACGTACAGACGTTGCATGCAACGTCTCTACATAACCCCGCAACGTCTCTACAATACGATTGTTTCCGAAAATGGCAGATTCTCGCTGCTGTTTCCGGTAGCAATCACGAATTCGCCGCTTTCTACCTTCCAGTTATGGGTGGTTACGTCCCAAAATGCAAAAGCGCGTTGGTCGAGGACTAATTTCACGGTTTTTTGTTCGCCGGGTTGCAGACTGACTTTCTGAAATGCTTTTAATTCTTTCGGTGCACGAACCACTGAGCTGGCTTTATCGGAAACGTAGATTTGCACTACTTCTTTGGCTTCGCACCTGCCGGTGTTTTTAACGGTGACTTCTACTGTAATGGTTCCGTTAGTGGTATAGTTATTCTGAAGTTTGAAATTGCTCAGGGCAAATTTTGAGTAACTCAGACCAAAACCGAAATCGAAATGCACCGGGATTTTATGGTAATCGTACCACCGGTAGCCCACCAGCGTTTCTTCATCATAATATACCGGTAGGGTTTGGAAGGGTTTCACGTAATTGGTAAAAGCGGTATCATATTCAGCAACTTCTCCCAGCCAGTATTTCTTGTACTGGTTGTTGCCAAACCAGTAGGGCCTTCCTCCGATATAATTGAAGTCTGGATCTGGAGAATCGGCGAAGTTTTTTTCGATGGTGAAGGGTAGTTTTCCTGAAGGTGATACTTTCCCTGAGATGATGTTGGCCAGCGCGTTACCACGTTCCTGCCCAAGAAAATAGCACCACAACAATCCTTTTACATCTTTCAGCCAGTCCATCGGCATCACATTGCAGGAGTTCATGAGTACCACTACATTGCGGTTCAGTCGTGTAACTTTATTCAGTTCTTCAATTACCTTTGTTCCTTCTTCAAAAGGAATATCGCGTCCTTCACCCGATGTTTTTGAGAAATTGAAAAGCACCACATCCGCCGATTTAATCAGTTTTTCATCCATTTTCTGAATCCAGGTGAAATTTTCGCCGTAAGCAGCTTTGAGTCCATCGGCAAAAGTCACATGATCGTAACCTACCACAAAACCGCTGCCTTTACCGCTGTGGATTTCCGGTTCGCCATACATCACGATGCGTTTGTCGTTCGCAACTGGCAGAATGTTTTTATCATTCTTAAGTAATACAATAGCTTCTTCTGCGGTTTTCCGGGCTAAAGTTTTATGGGCTTCAAAAGTTTTGTAATATGCAGTATTCTGAGGTGCCCTGTCGTAGGCTCCTTTTTTGAAAAGTACATACAGATTTGGATAAATCATATTCTCAAGCAGAATTTCTATTTCTGCTTTTCGTGTAGGCGATTTGGCAATTTCTGCCTTTACCCAGGCGGCAAATTTTTCGTTTTGCGGCATCAATAGGGTCTCGCCCGAAGGCAGGATAAGATCCTGTATGGTGGGGAAATAGTTGGAATTTTGCCAGTCGGTCATGGCCATTCCTTTAAATCCGTATTCTTTACGCAGGATATCTCCGGTTATTCCTTTGTGCATCGCTGCAGGTACGCCGTTGATCAGGTTGTTGCTGGTCATGATGGTACTGCAATCTGCATCTTTAATAGCTTTTTCCCAGGGTTGCAGGTAAATTTCGCGCAGGGCTCTTTCGCTTACGATGACATTTTCAATGTGGCGGCAGAACTCTATATCGTTGACCAGTATTACCTTTGGACAGGATAAAATACTTGTTTTTTCCATCGCATCAATATAAGGAAAGGAGATGGCGGTGGTTAGGTAAGGATCTTCTCCCATATATTCGAAATTGCGTCCTCCCACCGATAAACGCTGGAAGTTGATGCTGGGGCCAAGCAGTATATCCACACCGAGTGCCAGACATTCTTCGCCGATGGCTTTGCCGAATTCACGCGACAACTCAGGATTCCAGGTGGAAGCCAACGGCATCATACCGGGAAAGGAAGTGCTTTTTGCATTGATGAGTGAGGAAGTCTGAAGCCGGACTCCCTGCGAGGCATCGGCCATAAAGGCCGGACGGATGCCTAATCTCTCTACAGGAGTTGTTTGAAAGCCAAAGTAACCTCCGGTCAGGGCTAATTTTTCTTCGAAAGTCAGCCTGCGGATCAGGTCTTTGGCACGTTCGGCAGCGGGTTGGGTCACATCGGCATAAATGGCTCCTTTGATGGTGTTGGGAGAGGTGCCGAGATGATAATGATCTTCCAGCGTTTCGAATTTTTTACGTGTACCAGTGACGTCGGTCTCGTATTTGACTTTTGGGGCGGGTGTCTTTTGTGCAGGCAGCAGGCCGGCGATCAATAGCAAGAGGAGAAGGAGGTGTGATTTCATGAGAGTTTTGTTGAATTGTTGAGAGTTGAAAGTCAACGGTCAACGGTCGACGGTCGACGGTCGACGGTCAACGGTCAACAGACTGCCGACTGTAGACTGTAGACTGTAGACCGTAGACTGCCGACTGCCTTCAGGCATTATTCCGTCATATTTTTTGCTTTACGTTCGTTGGCTTTCAACTCGGTTTCCTGACCTTTGTCGCCCTGTTGCAACATCCATTTATCCATTGCGGCACTCAACTCTTTTTTGATGACGGCATATTCAGGATTGTCGATCAGGTTGTTGAATTCGTACGGATCGTTTTGCAAATCATACAATTCTTCTGCCGGACGTTTCTGATAATCATGCACCCGTTGTGCGGCAAATTTATCGGTTGATGCCAGTTGAAGCCACGATTGCCATGTGGGATCTTTCTTTCCGGTGGCTACATTTTTGAAGGTGGCCTCAGGAGTGAGATTGCGTATGTAACGGTAACGTTTGGTAGACGCTGATCTGATACCGAAAAAATCTGATCCGCCAATGATGCCACGGGTGGTTTGCAATCCGAAAACGTAAGTCTTGTGCTCATCGGTTTTTTGCTGCAATACGGGATAAAAGCTTTTTCCGTCGAGCTGACCTCTTTTTACTTTGATGCCTGCAATGTCGAGAAATGTCGGTATCACATCCACATATTCCACCAGTGCATTACTTACTGAACCTGCTTTTACCTTTTTCGGATAGCGTACAATCATGCCACTGTGCAGTCCCTGATTGTAGCAGGTCCATTTGGCGAAGGGGAAGGAGTTGCCCTGTTCGCTCAGGAACATGAGCACGGTGTTGTCGTAAACGCCAGCCTCCTGAAGGGTTTTCATCAGTTGTCCCACTTCTTCGTCAAGTACTTCAACTTCAGCGAGGTATTTTACGAATTCTTCGCGGGTAGCTTTGGTGTCGACCAGATGAGGTGGCAGTACAATCTTTTCAGGATCCCATTTTGTAGGATCACCCACGGTAAAGGGAGCATGTGATTCGTGTGAGGCAACTACCATAAAGAACGGTTTTGAACTGTCTTTGGTAATATAATCTTTAATGGTGTTGAAGTTCATATTGCCATCGCGGTATTCGCCCAGATAGTCGTAACTGAAGACAGTTTCAGGCGCTACATGCTGTTTGCCGTAAAGCGCAGTACGATAACCTGCCGGTCTGAAATACTGTACGAAGGATTTGATATCGTCCTTGCAAAAAGTATGGTTGGGATATGCGCCACTGCGTACCGGATACACGCCGGTGTACAGGCAATGGCGGGTTGGTGAACTCATGGGAGCCGCCTGAAAACACTGATTAAACATCATGCCCTCTTTCGCCAGGGCATGGAGGTTGGGAGTTTTGGTGTTCGGACCTCCGTAGATGTTGAGATCTGAATAGCTGCAATCGTCGCCGATGATGATGACGAAATTGGGTTGAATACTCTTAGCCAGCGTATTTGCAGGGAGAGCTAACAAGGGTAATCCTAAGAGGGGAAGTGTGTATTTGTTCATGATGTTGTTTTTTTATGTCTAATGTCTAATGTCTGTTGTCTGTTGTCTACTGTCTCTGTTGACAGTTGTCTTTAGACATTAGACAATGGACATTAGACAGACATATTAGAATCCGATCAGTCCAAAATCAAAGTCCATGGCTTTGCCATTTTCCTTCTGACTGACTTCAATTTCAAGGGTGTTTTCTCCTTTTTGAAGATAAGCGGCAAAGTTACTGATGTTGTACTGGTTGTAATGACGGGTATAACGTACCGGCTGATCAAGTACTGTAACACCGTTTAGCTTCACTTTGGCATAATCATTCACATTCAGCCACAGAGATAAGTTGGTAAATAACTTATCTGTTTTGAATTTCTGTACGGCTGTAACGGTTGCATTCCCTTTAATTTCGTAAGGTGTTTGTACTTTTTGTTTCACGCCGTTGATGGTAATTTCGCGGTTTTGTTTCGGGCCATTCTGCGAATCAGCAATCAGTGTTACCGATTTTGCCGCTGGTGTTCTGTACAATCGGCTATGCAGGATATTCAGATATTGAACCGGGATCTTGGTGATTTTACGGTCGTAGGTAATTAATCCGTTTACTTCACCCTCCACGTCGGTGGTTTGGGTATAAATAGCAGCACTCAGTCCCTGAGCGATGAGCGTTTCAAGATCGTAGATCAGACGCGAATAATCGTTTACAAAGTCCATGCTTCCGTCCATATTTTTATAACCCCAATTGCGCATGTTCGGATTCCAGAGATGTTCCTGAACAGGTAAACCCAGTCCGCCGAATTCGCCGAGTACCGAAATGCGGTTGGCGCAATATTGCGGGAAGATCATGGATGTTGCCGGATAGTTATGGATGTCGTAAAGATTCCCAACATAACGTTCGGTCCAGCCGCTCACTGCATTGATCAGGCGGGTAGGATCTTTCTGCATCGCCCATTCTGTAATGGCTTTGGTATTGTGCTGTCCCCAACCTTCGTTGAAAATGACCCAGGTGGTGATACTCGGGAAGAAACTGAGGTTATCGATCATTTCGTTCAGCTCTTTCTGACGTTGTGCAGCTACATCAGCCGGGGCATTCCAGTCTTCTTTCGAGTCTGACTCAAGAAATTCCACCCCCCTGCGTTGTGTGGCATAACCCGAAGGCATGTCCTGCCATATCATGATTCCCAGTGAGTCGGCATAGTAATAATACAAAGCTGGTTCGACCTTAATGTGTTTACGAAGTGTGTTGAATCCCATCGCTTTAAGTTGCTGCATGTCCCATAGCATCGCTTCTGCCGAAGGAGGAGTGAGCAATCCGTCGGGCCACCAACCCTGATCGAGTGTTCCCCACTGAAAGATCGCTTTACCGTTCAGGCCGACACGTTTGTATCCTTTGTCGTCGGTAACAGTGGAGATTTCGCGCATGGCAAAATAACTTTCCACTTTGTCGAGCACTTTCTTTCCGTCTTTAAGTTCAATTTCGAGGGTGTAAAGTTTCGGTGTTTCGGGAGTCCAGTGAATGATATTGGGTAAGGCAATCTCAACAACTTTTGCAGCTTTCTGCGAAACTGTGGCAATGCTTTTACCGTTATCGAGTACACGGATGTTGATTTGTTCGTTGCCATCCATATCGGCAATGTCCATATTTACTTTTACGACACTTTTGGTGATATTGGCCTGCGGGTGAATACTGCGGATATGGGTTTCATCCACCGATTCGAGCCATACGGTCTGCCATATTCCTGACACAGGGGTATACCAGATGCCGCGTTGGTTGAGTTGTTGCTTTCCGCGGGTAATCGATTCGGTATCGGTAGGGTCGGTAACGCTGAGTTCGAGTACCTGATTGCCTTTCTTGTTCAGAAATTTGGTGATGTCGAATGAGAAAGGATTATTGCCGCCTTTGTGACTGCCTACCAACCGGTTGTTCACCCACACCTGACATTCGTAATCCACAGCTCCGAAATGAAGAATGGTTAATTTATCTTTTGAAGTATTGTTTACGCTAAATTCTCTGCGGTACCACAACTTATCTTCAGGGGTGAAAGTCTTTGCAACTCCCGATAAAGCCGATTCAATGGCAAAAGGTACAAGTATCTCGTCGTTGAACTTCACCTTGCTTTTGTCGGTCGACATATTTGTTATGGCATATTTCCACAAACCATTCAGGTTGGTCCATTCCGTTCTTTTCAACTGTGGACGTGGATAGTTTTGCCATACGTTCTGCGGAGTAACTTTCTCAGCCCATTCGGTTTTAATCTTATCGCCCTGTGGCGCCCATGCCATTGCCGGCATTAATACTAAACTCGTGATTGCAGTAATCAGGATTTTTTTCATGCTTTGTTCAATTATTTTCGTTTTTTTTTATTTTGTCTATTGTCCATTGTCAATTGTCAATTGTCTATTGTCCATTGTCCATTGTCATTAGTCATTAGACATTAGACAATAGACATTAGACATTAGACATTCATTCTCAGTTTTTAATAAAGATTTTCTGCGTACCCATGCCTGTCTTAGCCAGAAAGATGCCGTTTCCGACGTAGGCAGGAAGTTCGGTTTGATTTTCAATTTCTTTTTCATACACGAGCACTCCCATGGTATTGTACAATGAAAGCCGCGTGGGATGTTGTACCGTTATTTTACGACCAGCTAATCCAAAGATGTCAGCTTTGGAATTATTTAATCCGGAAAAGCCAAAAGGAGTAACATCTACCCTGAAGACCTGCACAAATTTATCTCCTCCGTGAACCCGTAATTTAACTTCTTCATCCAGATTTACAGGATAGCTGATCACTTCATCAATAGAAGTGGCATTATAACTATCGGCAAATCTGACAGGTAGTTCTGTGATGGTACTCCAATCTTCGGCATCGTATTTTTGAAGTGTGATTTTCCCATCAGCAGTCGCATTACCATTTCTTACATGCAAAGTAATATTACCGGCATTATTCATTGTTGGTAACTCCATATAACTCGATGATCCTGTGTTGGCAAGACGGAAAGCTATGGCCACATTGGCATCGCCATGAGTAATTTCAGGAATAGCACAATTTGGAGTGGCTTTTGTGCCAATCACGGCTCCTTTAAGCAGGTACTTGTCAAAATAGCGATCGGCACTGTTGATTGCGCCGAAATTGGTTCCAGCTGTAGGTCTTATGTAGGTAGGATTTAAACGGAGGAACTCACTATCCCATTCAGCACTCGAAAAATCTTCTGAAATAGAATTAACGATTACCTCGGCAGGTCCTGTGTACCAGGTAGCCGGCAAGTATTTTGACAGCGAATCGACCATGTATTTATACTCCGGTTTATCTGCGAGATTATAGTATTCGTTTTCATCATTTTTTACATTGTATAACTCATGTGAACCGTTGGCATAGCGCAGGTAATTCCAGTCTTTGTGATGCACTACAAAGTTCCCCGGCAGGAAAGTGGAAATAGAAGTGTGTGGCCAATCACCATTAGTGTTGTGCAAAAGAGGAAGTACACTGTGACCGGCAAGTTGATTTTCGACTGCGGGTAATCCACAAAGATCTATCAGGGTAGGATAGACGTCGATCAGACTTACCGGAGTGTTGCATACCGATCCCGGAACGATGGAGCTCACCATTCTGGGAGGTACAATAATGAAAGGTACATGATTGGCTTCGCGCCACAGTGCCGATTTGCCCCATCTTTCCTTTTCACCATGATGGAAACCGTTGTCGCCAATCAGCACAATCATGGTATTGTCGGCATAAGGTGAAGCGTCGAGTGCGTCGAGTATCATGCCGATACGGTCGTCGGCAAACGAAACACAAGCCAGATATGCCCTTACCAATTGCTGGGCGTAATTGCCTGTAGCATTCAACAATGCCGTTTTTTCTCTGTCTTTTATAAAATTATTGATGGCGTAATCAGGAATATCATTCAGATCATCAGGCAGTGTTTCAGGTAGTTTAATGTCGTCCACATTGTATAAGTCGAAATATCGTTTCGGAGCCGTGTAGGGGTTGTGTGGCCGGTAAAAACCCATGGCTGCAAAAAATGGTTTGTCATGACTCTGACCCAGATAGTCGATGATCTTTTGGGAATTGCGAACATCAGGGAAGTCGGTGTCGGGACCGGTCCACATCTCGTAGTTTCTCCATTTCTCGCGTATTTCCACCGGAAGGGTCTGATTTTTAACAAATGGTCCATAGCCGCCATCGATATTTGTCATATCGTCCCACATGGCATTCATCACCTCCGGGGAAGGTTTCGTATGGAATATTTTTCCTGAAATAATGGTTTTATAGCCATTGTCTTTAAAGTGCCGGGGCATGAACAGGCTATTATTAGCGATGGGGTAATTGCTGATCTCGTGCGTATTGTTGTACACTCCCGTAACAAAAGGCTGAATGCCAGTCATCAGGGCAGTACGCGAAGGGTTCGACAGCGGAACAGCGGTATAGGCATTGGAAAAAACAACGCCACGGGCAGCTAACCGATCGAGATTGGGAGTCAATACCTGATTGTTCCCTCCTAGAAATTTTACCCAGTCGCACATATCGTCCATGATGATGAAAAGTACGTTGGGGCCGGTGGTTTCCTTCTTTTGAACTTCAGCCTGCGTGGGTGTCATGGCAAGGCATGCGCCAATTCCGCATAAAAGGAGTTTGTTGTTTTCCATGATTTCTTTGTCTGATGTCTGATGTCTGATGTCTGATGTCTGATGTCTAATGTCTAATGTCTAATGTCTAATGTCTAATGTCTGATGTCTAATGTCTTTTTTACAATAGACAATAGACAATAGACAATAGACTATTTAATAAAGTCCACATTCGTAACATGAAATTCCTGTCCCGCTTCTGTTTTATATTTATCAGTATACGGGGAATAGGTTTTGATGGTGAATGATTTGTTTTCGGGATATAGGTCAACGATGCGCAACATGCCGTTACGTTCGCTCTGCGGTCCGTCCACTCCTCCCTGATAATTGGCAAGGTACTGGTACACTTTGTTACCATGCTTGCCGGTGCTGATCAGATTTCCTATCCCTTTTCCCGTAACATGTCCGCAAAATACAAACAGGCAATTGGGATACGGGCTGACTAATTTATTCCATATATCTATTCCGTCATTGGCAAATTCGTCGCCGGTAGCTTTGCCTATTTCTCCAGAAGAGATTCCTCCGCTCCGGTGTTTGTCATCTGTTCCCAGATAGTTGTGGGTGTTGATGATGATGTTGTGTTTCGGATGTTGTTCGATGATGGTTTTAGCCCATTCGATGACCTTGTTTCTCGGACCGAATTCCAGCGAAATCACCAGAAAGCGGTAGTCACCCCGTGAAAAGGTGTGCCAGGTATTGTCGACTTTGCCTACTTCAAATGCACCGCCAAAATAATCGTGTCGCACGTACCTGCTGTAGGGTAGGTAGGTGTTCATCATATCAGTGTTTCTCGAACTGGCATGTCTTCCCATGTCGTGGTTGCCCGAGCAATAGGTGAAAGGAATGTGTCGCCCTTCGAGGATATTGTAGGCTCCTGCGGCGATCATCCACTGCGGATCGTTATTGAGCTGGGTCATGTCGCCCTGCTGAATGACAAACTTCACGCTGTCGGCGATCGAATTCACCCACATGGTTTGTATGGCATATATATGATTCAGCGAATCACGGTTGGCATAAGTCTGGGCATCGGGGATCAGTATCAGTTTCAACGGTTTTTCTTTAGGAACGGATTTATCAAAGGCTTCCATCCTGATTTCATACACATGAATGTTGGTGGTGGCACCGTAAAGACGTAATTTCACCTTGCCGGGGATGTTCAGGAACTCTTCCATCTGCATCTCATAGTTCTGATTCAGGTGGGGAGGAAGGTACAATGTCCGGATGGTTTTCCATGTATTGCCTTCTTTCTTCTGAATACATAAAGCGCCTTCTTTTGCAGGACTTTCATTTTTACAGAAAACAGTAAATCTACCGGCATTTCCTAATGTGGGTAACTCAAGAGAGGAGTTGCCAGAGTTGTCGAGCCGGAAGGCCCAGCGTCGGTTTTTTGTTGCATTTTCAATGTATTGAGGCTGTGCCATCACACCTTTTCCTGGATTGAATTTTCCCCAGGTGCCGTTAAAAATACAGGACCGGGCAGTGATATTATTTACAGCGACCGATAGTTCTGCTTTTGATGCATTCCATGCAGGAGCAGCAAATCCGGATTTCCACTGTACAGAGTCGCGGGTAAAATCAATGTTGATAAGCTCAGCAGCGTATCCCGTCAAGATGGACAGGCTGAGCAATAAGAGAAATAATGATGTTTTTTTCATGGATATTTTTATCTTTTGTAATGCAAATGTATATTTTCGGTGAAAGATTATCTTTCACATATGTTCGGGATACCTGCATTTTTGTTCAACAATTGTATTGTTTGCGATATTTTGTAGAGACGTTGCATGCAACGTCTCTACATTAATGCATGCAACGTCTCTACATTAATACATGCAACGTCGATATATAAAATATTTGCAATGTTCGTACAGACGTTGCATGCAACGTCTCTACAGTTATTTTTCATTCATCAACTTACATACCGAGCTTCCCAAATTCGTTACGGTCCTAATGAGATATACCCCTTTGCACTTGTTTGTCAGCGCAATGGTCAGTGTTGTCTGATCATCACTTTTACCGGAGGCAATTAACTGAGCCTTGGTATTGTAAATTGCATAACTGAACGGAATATCACTTTTCATCACGATCTCATTTTTTGAAGAACTGTTGATTTCCACTCCCGACGATGATTCAATGTTTGTTAATTCTGAAGGTGCATTGTTGATAAGCGCCTGAACCAACACGGGAAAATGATCGGAAGGATATACGTCGGTGTATTTATTGGTAATGGTGGTGTAGGACAGAATCTCCACCGGATCATTCACGAAAATATAGTCGATACGGTTTGTCAGTCCTGCGACATTATTGTCCCAGCCATTGGTGGTACCGACGGGACCCGAGATATTTTTTGCTGCGGGAATGGTTCGGCTGTCTCTTAACCCTCCGGCGAGCAGGTTCAGAATAGGAATTTTATCGGGTTGACAATTGAGGTCGCCGACAAAGAAAACCGGAAGTTTATCGGTTCCGTTGATTTCCTCTATTTTCTTCAATACCAGATTGGCTGCTTCCCTACGGGCGTTTACTCCTTTATGATCGAAATGCGAACAGAAGAAATAGAATTCCTGATTATTGAGTTTATCTCTCATCTTCGACCACAGACAGATACGGTTAAAAGCGGCATCCCAGCCGATGCTTGCAACATCGGGAGTAGTGGAAAGGAAAAAGAATCCGCTTTTTATTCTGTCGAACCGGGCGGCTTTATATACAATTGCCAGTCGTTCACCTGCTGTGCCGGCAGTATTATCCCGGCCTTTCGAGAACCTGGTGTATTCGGTCAGATAGGCCATTAATTCGCTTTCCTGAGTAGTATTCCTCAATTCCTGCACCCCGAAAAGATCAAAATCATATTTGTTTTTAATGATATCGGCCACATACTGTTTCCTGCTTTCCCAGGCTTTGGTTCCTCCATCCACGGCAATGCGTACGTTGTAGTTGGCTATCCGCAGGGTGTCGGCAGCGTATGCAATACTGTCTGCTATCAGGTACGACAGACAGAACAGGAGTACGAGTTTTTTGAGAAGTTTCATATGTATATTGGTTCTAGTAGACTGTCAACGATCGACAGTCGTCTGAAGTCTGCCGACTATTATTTAATCATCGCTTTGATAGCCACCGGCACCTCGTTATTTCTTTCAAGTTTCAACAGATAAACACCTTTATCTGCTAAGGTGAATATCTCATTTTCGCTGATTTTATCCTTTGAGAACAAAACTACTCCTGACAGGTTGTAGATGGTTGCTTTATACCCGATAAGGCCGTTCAAAATAACCTGATGCTCATTAATACTGACTTTTCCTGTAAATACTTCAGGCAATGCACTGGCATCTTCTCCATAAGCAGTGATATCTACCCTGAGCAGACTGATGAATCTGTCGCCGCGGGTTAACCTCAGTTTGACAGGAGTGGGGGAATCAATCCTGTAGCTCAGCACCTCATCTACCGAAGTTGCGCTGTAAGCATTTTTTGCTCTGAGATTGAATGTGTTTAAGAGGCTCCAACTTCCGCTCACATATTTTTCCAGTGTAAGTGTGGTGGATGCCGTATTATTCCCGTTACGAACATGTACGGTAATGGTACCCGCATTCGCCATTTCGGGAAATTCCATGAAGGAAGTACCTGAATTTCTGAATCTGAAAGCGATAGCATTCGCGGAATTGCCATGTGAGATGCTGCTGTCGGCACAGTTAGGGGTGCCGGGTTCACTTACCATCGCACCATCAAAAGCATATTTATCGAAATAATAATCCACACTGTTCATGTTCTGAAAATCGGTTCCCGGTAACAGAGTGGAGTAATTGGGATTCAGGCGTTTGAGTTCAGCATCCCATTCCGGAGATGAGAAATCTTCAGAGACCCTTTCAACAAGACTACTTACATCGTTGCCAATCTGATCGACTCTTAACCGGGTGATTTTTCCGTTGTATGTGGCTGTAATTACCCCATCTTTTGTTCCGGAGGCTTTGAATGTGGTGTTGGAAATAATGGTTCCTACTTCAGAAGAACAGCTTAACATAACTCCCTGTAAATCTTTGTATATAAGGGCACCATACTGGTTATAGCCAAGAAATTTTGGTTTGTAAGTAGCGTTTTTGGCTATTCTGATGGTAGGATTATACGCCTGAATTTCGGAAATGACGCTGTCCTGCGGCGCCGATGACACGGCATAAAGACTGTTTCCCACCGATCTTTCCGAACCATCGCTGGGATTATTTACCGGGCCAAGTTCTTTGATATACATAGCACTCGAACCACCACCGTCCATATTATAGGCAGTATAAGCTCCGGCACTTTTCATCAGTTGTGCCAGTTGTTTGGTGGTTACGCCCACCGATGAAGTGCTTCGCCCATCGACCACACAGAAAATGACCAGTTTTTTGTCGTACGAATAGCCAATGGCTGTTCTCGGATGCAACTCGTTCCAAACTGACGTGCCGGTCTCAATCTTACCTTCGTACAACATCGGTAAGCGGCCATCACTCCCTACCATTTGGGTTACATTGAATTTGCGACCGTCCATTTCCATGTTCAGGGTAATCTGTACCTCATCGTTGACCGACAAGCTGTTTAAATTAGTAGCGGCAGTTCCGTGGCCAGATAATACGGCATAACCTTTCGGAATCGCCAGGTTACCCTTGTTGATATTCACCGATTGTACCACTGCAGTGATGGTTTTACTTACGCCCCAGCTTTCTCCGGTTTTTAATTTTACCAATACCTCTGTCCCATAATTGTTGGTTCTGGTCACCTTACCGTTGTGACGGTTGTATAAAATCAACTGATCAGCATCTCTCAAATGATTTACTCCGTTGATCGCAAAGGTTTGAGCACCGGACTTTACAGTACCTGCAAAAGTCATAAGTCCGATGGAGGGTATTTTATCTTCTTCAAACGCAATGATTCTGCGGTTATTAGGTATCCTTGCCACTTCATTGTCGACTACACAACCACTGAGCGGATAGCCATAGTAGGGAGGATTAGTGACATCAAAGAAGTCGGCATTTGTTCCTGCAAAATAAGTCGCTCCCGGTGTGCTTTTACGAATTGCGGTAGTGGAAGTACGTTCCCTGCCATAAATAGAGTCGAGCCCCAGGGCTGCTTTAAACGAGATATAGGGATTCGAGGTATCTACCTTCAAAAAGAAAACATCCAGAGAACTCTCACCCTTCAGTTTCAACGCAATATGCTGCGTGCCGGGTCCTGCTTTGAAATTGGAAATGGTATCGACGTCGTATACTATTCCGTCGATGATAAGGGATTTGGCGCTTAACTGAAGGAACAGTATAAGTAAAACTATGAGAAGTTGATATTTTTTCATTTGACCTATGATTACTATTTGTGAAAAATTAATTCAATTATGGACTGCAGGCTAGCCTGAAACCCATTGGGTCATGTATTGTGAATGATTCCTGATCATAAAAGTTTAAAGATGGTGCAGCGCAAGAACGCCAAATTACACTTTCATAACTGTCATAACTACCACCACGAATAACACGCTTCACTCCTGATGCAAAACCAATTGGATTGTCCGTTCCTGATGGAAAGAGAGATGTGCAATAGCCATATTCATTACAAGTTGTGAAATAAAAATCGCTGCACCATTCCCATACATTACCGCTCATGTCATAAATTCCCAATTCGTTGGGCGCTTTTGTGCCAACAGGATGTGTTGTGCCTTCAGAGTTTTCTTTAAACCATGCAACATCAATTGGTTGACTACTACCACTGAACAAATAATTGTGAGTTCTTTGCCCGCCTTTGGCTGCATATTCCCATTCTGCTTCTGTTGGCAATCGGAATCGTTTCCCGTTTCCAATTAATTGACTTAATTTATAACAGAATCCATTCTTATAGTAACAAACTCCATTTATTGTATAACCTTCACCATCTCCAGTTCCTACAATATTATTCCAACTGACAAAATGTACAGGATAATTATTTCCTGAGCCATGGGATTGTATTGCAGGGTAATTACCCATTACAGCATACCAAAGTTCTTGTGTTACTTCATACCTGCCAATACTAAATGAATTGATCGTAACATCAATATTTCTATTTGTTTTTAATACACCACCCCAGACTCCAATTATTTTGAATGATATTTGGTTGATATTACAATTTTCATTGGATAATGGTAAAAAAGATGTCATTATACAACTATCTTTTTTTCCATTATCTTTTGCCGTTGCGGTAATTGTTACCCTGCCGGCAGTGTTTGCAGTTACTAAACCAGTTGAATCAACTGATGCTACTGATAAATCACTGCTACTCCACTTTAGAGATTTGTTTGTGACATCAGAAGGTGTAATCACTGCGTTAAGTTGCATCGTTAATCCTTTTGCTAAAATTGCTGTATGTTTGTCTAAAGTAATCCCGATTACGTTAACAATTGGTGGAGATTCCACTTTTATAGTACAAGCAGAGGTTTTTCCTCCATCTACAGTTTTTGCAGTTATTATTGCATTCCCGGGATTAATGGCGGTTATTAAACCGTCATTAACTGTTGCCACCGAAGTATTACTACTACTCCATACTACTTCTTTATAAGTAGCGTTGAGAGGAAGTATAGTTGCAGTTAATTGCAGTTTATTGCCTAATGTAATAGTAGCCGATTTTCTATTGAGGGTTATGTCAGTAACAGCATTTACTTCATCAAACATACAGCTGTTTAATATACACAGATGTGTGCAGAATATACAGAATAATTTAATTATATTGCCCGGATTCATAAAACAGATTAATTTGAATTACAAACAATGCGAAAACCAAAAGTTTGATATCTGTAATAACTTGAAGGGCCGATGCGAGATAATACTGTACAATCTTCAGCTGCATGGCTCCAACTTCCACCTCGTAGAATCTTTATTTCATTTGAATTAATAAAACCATTGTCGGAACACCATTCACAGATATTACCACTCATGTCGTAGAGACCTAACTCATTAGGATTTTTTGTTCCGACGGCATGACCTTTTCTTATTTCAGAGTTAACGTTATACCACCATGCTACATCATCAATTGAATTACTGCCGCTAAATATGTAATTGTGTGTTTGCCGTCCTCCTTTTGCGGCATATTCCCATTCCATCTCATTTGGTAGCCGGAATTGTTTTCCATCTCCAACCAAACTGCTTAATTTGGAACAAAAACCGTTTGTGTAATAGGTTGTACCATCGATGATATATGCTACATCACTGGTCGATGTCCCGACAATGTCATCCCAACTGACATTATAAACAGGAAAAAGTTTGCCTAAACCAGACTTAGACGATGGCGGTGTACTGGGGTAATTGCCCATTACAGCAAGCCAAAGTTCTTGTGTAACTTCAAATTTATTGATCAAAAACGAATTAATTACAACGATGGTATCAATTCTAGCTGTAGTGATATTGTAGACTCCCGGGGAATTTGGATCAGGAAATAGCATTGAAATTGTTTTGTTGAATTTGTATACATCACCCAAAACTCCAATCATATCAAGGGTTACTCCATTTACAGTGAATGTCTTGCTGGTTACAGGCAAAACAGAACTTGAAACAACAGTAATGATGCATGTTGCTTTTTTCCCCCGGTCATTAGTATTAACACTAATCGTTGCCCTTCCCGGATTCCTGGCAGTTACTAATCCAGTTGAATTGACTGTTGCAATGGATTCGTCGCTACTCTTCCATGTAACCTCCTTGTATGCAGCATCTGATGGTGCAATTATTGCTGAGAGTTGAAAAGTGAAGTTTTGAACAAGTATAGTGTTGGTCCGATTTAGTGTAATACTTTCAGCATAACGTGTCACAGTCACTGTGCATACTGCAGTTTTCTTACCTTCCTCGGTGGTTGCGGTAATTGTTGCAGTTCCAGCATTATTAGCTGTTATCATCCCAGTTGAACTTACGGCAGCTACATAGACATCACTACTACTCCACATAATATTTTTATTTGTAGCGTTGGAAGGTTCGATTGTCGCTGATAGTTGCAGTGTGGAATCTTCAGCTATGATGAGAGATGGTGTGTCTAATGATATACTGGTTATTCCAATTGCTTCAGATACAACAGTTATTACACAAGTTGCTGTTTTATTTCTATCATTTGATCTGACTGTGATAATAGCAGTTCCTATATTTAGAGCCTTGATCTGACCTTCATTAACAGTTGCAACAGAAGTATTGCTACTATTCCAAATAAGCTCTTTGTTAGTGGCATTGGAAGGAGCAATAGTAGCGATAAGTTGCAGGGAGGAACCTATAACAATTGTGACATTACTCTGATCAAGTGTTACGCTGCTAACAGGATTCTCAATTTCATCCTGACAACCACTCGTTAAGCAAAGAAAAACACAAAGTAACCACAATGATGTTGTAATCTTGCTCAAACATTGATTCTTGTTTCCTTTCATCTTTTATTTATGTAATAATCGATGCAGTTATTCATAAATTATTAAAAATTTATTGATGGACAATTGAGATATTAATTTTTAACTTCCGGTTTAACAATCTTATCCGCTTGTACACTAATGTCATAAACCCCTGTTTTCCTATTCATTTTCAGCGTTAAAGGCACGATCCGTGTTCTTCTTGGTCCAACTTCCGTGTCGGAATAATGCACATGATAAACATACCAGGGATTGTTGTTCTTGTCGAGGAAGAAATCGCCGTGCCCGGCACCGTTTTCTTTCACTATGGAACGATGGATGATCGGACTGTTCGGATGTTTCGTCCACGGACCGAAAGGAGATGTAGCAGTAGCATAACCTACAGCATAATCCATGCTTTTGAAATGATTGGCTGAGTAGAAAAGATAATAAACTCCTTTCATTTTAATAACCGTCGGTCCTTCCATGATCGGAGCGGATTCGAAAGCAGGAGTTTTCTCCCATGCTTCGGTGTTGGTGAAACACTGCTTAAGCGTTTCGGGTTTTATCTTTCCTTGCTGGAAATCGAATTCGGCCACCCAGATATAATTACCTTTATTGAAACGCACATGGTAGAGGTAGTATTTACCATCGTCATCTTTAAAAATATAGGAATCGATATTATGTGCTGTAGCATCAATCGGCTCAGCCACTTTTTGCGTAAACGGACCGGTAAGGGCTTGTGAAGAGGCCAACACCACCTGTGAACTGGCAGTAAAGGTCAGAAAATACTGTTCATCCTTTTTCAGCATTTGAGGAGCCCAGAATCCCTGAGTTCCAAAAATACTTTCGCCTGCGGTGAGTATCATGCCTTTTTTTTCTGTTAGTGCTGCCGGATAATGCCAGTCTTTCAGATTTTCAGATTCCAGCAGGGCAAAGCCCATTGGTTTACTGTTTTTTGTTCCTGAAAGATAATACTTCCCGCTTTCAACATAAATGGAAGGATCGGCAAAGAAAATTTCATCACCGGTTTTTTGAGTGAAACTGATAAATGAGTTAAATAATAAAATAAGAGAAGTCAGTAGTAATTTGTTGTTCATATAATAACTGGTTTTATTCGAGTAGTATTTTTTGAGAACCATAAGATGATCTTATAACATAAATTCCTTTGCCTATCGACAGAGGAATTTCGAAGTTGGTAATATCCTGCTTTTGCAATAGTAAGACACCAAGCAAATTATAAACTGAAACCGAAGTCGGTTGCTCTGATACAAGCTTTCTTCCGGTTACTTTCACCGTATTACTCACAGGCGGATCAACGCTGTTGGGTTCTGTATTCTGATATGTAATCTCTGCAACAATCGGTCGATGGTCGGAAGCATAGGTTTCATTCACGGTTTTATGACTCGATACGGTTAGAGTTTTACCCGGATCGTAATATGCGATGTAGTCGATGGTGTTATTCGGACTTCGCGCCGGAGAGGTGGGGGCACAACCATGACAGGTACGTGTGAAAGTATTATCCAGTGTGTTGATTACCGCTGAACCTTCCGTAGAGTTCAAATCTCCGGCAATAATAAATGGTAAGGTTTCTGTCAAAGCCAGTTCATTTACCTTTTCCACCTGAGCTCTTTTATTATCGGTTTTTAAATCAAAATGTGTACAACCGAAACGAATTGCCATCCCATCGGGCAAGATGATTTTCGATCGGGCAATCACCCTTTTCTCGCCGGTAGCGTCAGGTCTGGGTAATTCAAGCAAAGTGTTTTCCGACATGGGATATTTCGACAGAATAGCTACGCCGTATTTACCACCCTGATAGTTGATCGCGGGAGCAAAAAAATAATACATCCCCAGTCGGTCGGCAATAACCTTTGCCTGATGTACATTGCTTCCCGAACGGGTGGTGTACACATCAACTTCCTGAAGGGCCACAATGTCCGGATTTTGTTTGGCAATGACACCAATAATGGTATCAATATCGGTCGCTTCGCCAGTATTGTAAGGTGGGTCGCAATGGTGAATGTTGTATGACATCACACGCAGGGTGCCGCCGGTTGTCATGGCAAAAGGAAAGACTGAAACCAACGACACCAAAGCAAAGAGGAATGTCCGACTTAAAACGATATGTTTAAATCTGTAATGTTTCATAAAAAACTCCTTATTTGTTTATTGGTTCAGGATGATTTTCTGGGCACCTTTATTTGTGGTGACAATATAAATTCCTTTCGTGATGTTTTCAGGGATCACGGTTTCATTTTCCACATAACTATCAAATAACTTGTTTCCCTGTAAGTTATATAATGTAATTCTCGATGGAGAATCAACGATCAATCGGCGACCCATTTGTTTGAAAACGGGACTTTGAGTTGTTGGTACTGTCGTCAGGCCGTCATAACTTCCCAAACTTACCCTGTAAAGGTTGATGTAACGTGTTCCGGCATTTCTCAGACGTAACTTAACCGGGTTCTCAGACGCAATGTTGTAACTGAGTATTTCATCTCTGGAAGTTCGTAATGCGGCATTGGAATGCAATTCAAATGTTTTTAAGTTTACCCAGTTGTCATTTTCCAGTTTTTCAAGGGCTAGCCAGGTGTTGTTATTCAGATTGCCATTCCTCACATGCAGGGTAATGATTCCGGCATTTGGAACCTCCGGCAATTCGAAAAGTCCGGCATTTGAATTCAAAAACCTGAATGCCACCGCAAGGCCGTTATTATTGTGTTCAATATCTTCCACGGCAGCACATGGTTGTACTGCCAGTGATTCGATTGCTCCGACCATTCGGTATTTGTCGAAATACAGATCGGTGCTGTTTAAATCAAAATAAGCATTGGCTCCTTCAGCTGCAGGTGTTACGTAAGCATTCGGATTGGGTGCGTTGGGATTGAGACCTCCACCGGGATTGAGATGTTTCAGTTCATTTTCCCAGGCGACAGACGAAAAATCTTCGGAAAGCACGTCGGTGGGTTCCGGTGTATATACTTCCGGCTCACCGTCTTTAATAAAATTCACATCAGTATAATAATATTCGTGGTCGACATTGGTATTATACCTATTCTGGTAGGGCGAATAGGTTTGGATACTGAATCTTCTGTTTTCGGGATCCAGATCTACTATTCTGATCATACCGTTACGGGAATCCTGTGTGCCGTCGACACCTCCCTGATAATTTGCAATAAACTGGTACACTTTGTTTCCTTTTTCTCCGTTGCTGACCAGGTAGCCGGCTCCGTCACCAAGTACGTGACCTGAGAAGACAAAAAGACAGTTTTTATGTTTGCTGACCAGTTTTTCCCAGATGGCTTTCCCGTTATTGGGAGTTTCGTCGCCTGTACCATTCAGTTCTTCTTGCGGAATACCGGTATTCAGAGTATTGCCGGCGCCCAGATAAGAATGCGTATTGATGATTACGTTGTGATTAGGATGATCGGCGATAACGGTGTTGGCCCATGCCAGCACTTTGTTTCTTGGAAGGTATTCGAGAGATAATACTAAAAATTTATAATCTCCTCTGGAGAAAGTCTGCCATGTATTATCGACCGCATTCGGTTCGAAGGTGCCTCCATACCAATCATATCGACTATAACGGGAATAGGGAAGGTAGGTATTCATATTGGTGGTGTTCCTCGAATTACCATGTCGTCCCATATCATGATTTCCTGCGCAATACGAAAATGGAATCTTACGCCCCTCCAGCAGGTTGTACGCGCCGGCAGCTATATTCCATTGTGCGGCATCGTTCAATTGGGTAATATCGCCCTGTTGTATCACAAACTTAACATCGTCGGCAATATTGTTGATCCACATGGTCATGACACCGTAAACATGATTCCAATCCGGCTGATTGGCATAGGTTTGAGCATCGGGTATCAAAACAAGTTTTAATGGCTTTTCTTTTGGAAGAGAGGCGTCATAAGCATCGACCCTGATTTGATAAATGAAAATATTGCGTGTGCTTCCCAGAATTCTCAGTTTAACGGGAGCATTGATGTTCAGAAATTCTTCCATCTCCAGTTCGAAATTCTGATTATGATGAGGAGGAAGATAGATGGTACGAATAGTTTCCCAACTCTCACCGTTTTTCTTTTGAATGTAGATGGGTGTTTCGCTGCTTACATTGGCATTTTTACAGAATACAGTGAAACGGCCGACGTTTTGTAGTTCCGGTAACTCAACATATGCTTCGCCACTGCTTCCCAGTCGAAATGCCCAGCGACGGAATTTTGTGCGGTTCTCAATATAACAGGGTTGTGCCATGTCGTTAGCGCCTGCCCTGAAGCGACCAAAGGAACCTAAAAACCTGAAATCACCAGCGGTATGATCTGTTACGCTAACGAGATAGTTACTGCTGTCGGTAGAGTAAGCAGGTTCAGGAAACAAAGGTTTCCATGTGGTTGAATCCCTGGTAAAATCTATATCTAATAACTGTGCCGGTCCGGCAAAAAGAGGAAGTGAAAATAATCCTGCAAATACAACTAAGTAGAAAAATCTTTTCATTGAATATATTTTAATGTTAACATTGCAAATATATGGGAATGAAAAATGCTTGTCATTCACTTATGTTAGAGATATGTGCATTTATGTTCAAACCTCTTCAATATTATTGAGGAAGTCAACATTTATATTTTCATACCAGCACATACGTTTTTCTACTCAACTTTTTAATGGCTAACTTCTACTTATAATATTTCGGGTTAAATGCTTTACACTTCGAGTTTCATTCAACAATGAACTTTCCGGTTTTTGAATTACATTTTATGATGTACAAGTTGGAAGTCAGAGATTTTGTATCTATCGTTACACGATTTTCAGCATCGGTAGTGAGGTGTTGCTTCTGTACCAATGTGCCGTCGGTTCGGTAAATCGTTACGGTTAGCTGTGACTGTCCTTCGTTGCTGATAAAGGAACATGGGGTGCCGGCTTTCAATCTGTTCGGGAAGATTGAAAGTTCTGCTTTTTCTGCCTTTGGATTGATAATGCCTGAGAAATCACTTTTTTTAAGACTGATGGATTGCGTGCTTCCCTGAAATTCATTTACCGGCATGGAAGTGGTGATCACAGTTTGATTGTTGGTTTCATCCATGGTGGCATTGTCACCAGCATATAATCCTCCCAGAGTAAGGGTAAGTGAAAAGATGTTACGGCTTTCGCAATAAGGATTGGCGGCATTGATATATACCGAATCGTTTTGCCAGCGTAATTGTAGTACTATCGGTTGATTCGTTTGTACAAAGCCCATATTTCCGGGTAAATCAATTTTTCCGGCAGTAAAAAAAACTACCTGAGCTATCTTTGAAACCGTGTCGACCACACATTGTGTTAACGAAGTGTTTGATACCACTTCAAAACGCTGCTGGTTCATCTTTCCTGTAAATTCTTCCTGCGTGATGTTGGGGTACACGGCATAGGCATATTTATCGCTGACAGGCTGATTGCCGTGATTAAAAGCCATCCAGGCCACCGGAGTGGAACCAATGGTTTTGACTTCGAAATTTAATTTGGTGTTGGTGAGGAACTGATAGCCGATATTATTCAGATAAGCCCAGTTGGAAGTGGCGGGTGCCAGGGTCTGATCGAGTGTTATGCTTTGAGTGGTCCCGTTGTTGTCGACAATGAAATTGTCTTTGAATTTCACCTGATTAACAGTGGTGGTAAAGGGAACTCCGTAGGTTTTTCCGGCTTTCACATCGCTACCCAACACTACAAAGTAATCATCATAATAAAAGACTGATTTATTGGCGGTAACGTTGACTTCAGTGCTGTGCACCTTGTTGTATTTGAAACCACTGACACCTGTTTTTCCGTCGGATGTTCCCCCGGCAAAAGTATCTCCGTTCAATCCTCTGGTGCTGGTGGGCGGTACGGTGGGCAGTGTTGTTGTCATTGGTTTTTGCGGTGCGGTAAGCCCGGGTAAACGCCGCCAGTTCATATCGTCCCAGAATTCCAGGTATTCCTGTCCGGTGATGTAAATATAATTGATCGCTGAACCTGTGTAATAGTTGTTGAGTCCTTCTCCGTTAGCGCTTTCACTGCATAATACCCGCGTCGACGACATACGGTTGGTGGTGAAATAGTTTTTTCCCTTGTGTACCATGTAATCATGACGCCAGAACATTTTGTTACCCTGTTGAACATTGATGGCATTGTTTTCATCACTGCGCGCCATCCAGTCGTACAGTTCCTGAAGTTTTGCTTTTTGCGGGGTATTGAGCTGAATCAGACTGCCCAGTACCGAGAGTGACTTGGGATAACCATCGGTAGGTATTACCCTGCGTCCGTGCTGATGATGATCGAACATATTACGGTAGGCTATCCAGCTCACACCTTCGAGAAACAGATTCTCGAAGATGGTGACTCTGTCGGCAGGAACTTCTAAAGATGTATCGTCGGAAATGACCATGAAACGGATAATGCCACCCAGATACTCTTTCCCGTAATTGCCCAGATACAGCTGACGGGCTGTGCCGGTATGAGCGCTGAAACTGTAGTCGGGATGAATGCCTTCTCCTTTGGCGGTGGTTTGTATGGCTATGAGATTGGTTAATACCCGGGATGTTTGGGCAGCAATGGAATCAACTCCAGCCACTATCGCTGTGGCAAAGGTGTAATAGGCAACATCACTGGTGTTGGCGCCATCGGGACTGCTCATTGCTTCGGCGTAAAAGGTGGGTGTCCATTCGGCAAGCAAGTAACTTTTCAGTGTATTGAATGCCTCCGGCTGATTAACCTTCAACTCATCTGCCATCAGCAAAAATGAAGGATACAGGGAATTCGGATAGCCGATGGAACGATACCACCAGTTGTTGTCGATGGGGTTAGTGGTGTACCACCAGTTCCATGCTTTGACATAAGCATTCAGCAAATCCTGACTCTTGTACTGATCTCCCTGAGTGTTATAGGCGAGAGCGATTCCATACATTTCGCTCAGATGCGATCGTGGTTCGCCGGTAAAATTGGTCGGGTAGGCGGCCGGATAAGCAACATTGGCAAAGGTGCCGTCGGGGTTGCAATTCGCTAAATTGTACCCAAGCGGAAAATATACGCTGTTGATCAAGCGTGTTTTCATGGTGGCAAGTTCAGTTGCCGATTGCGCGTAGGATTGCTGACCTGCAAACAAAAGTGCAAGTGTAAAAACTGTAATTCTAAAAAATCTGATCATGATAAATCGTGTTTTAGTTTATTGTTGATGGTCATTGAAAATGTATTTTTTTATTACGTCTTTGCTCTTTAGAATATAAATGCCTGAATTTATTGTTGCTGGTAATTCATATTCCTTCTCAACCTCTGCCGATAGCTGCAAAACGCCTGTAAGACTGTAAATGCCGATATTAATAGGGTGATCACTTATAATTCTTCTTCCCAGCACTTTTATCGAACTTTCTGCTTTAGCTGAGCTGACTTTGGGATTTGCAGTTCCTGAGGTGTCATCTTTAATAAATTCCACATCCGTGTAATAATAATTCTGATCAGGTTTTTCCAGAATCCCATTCCAATAGGGAGAATAGGCTGTAATTCTGAAAGCTCTTTGTTCGGGATACAAATCTACAATGCGCAGCATTCCGTTTTTTTCGGCTTGGGTAAGTCCTTCAACACCTGCCTGATAATTGCTCAGAAACTGGTACACTTTGTTGCCGTTGTCGCCGGTACTGACTTTGTATCCGGTACCATCGCCCATAATGTGACCATTAAAGACCAACAGACAGTTAGGGTAAAGTTTCACTAATTTATCCCACATGTTCTGGCCTGAATTGGCAAAATTCCCGCCGGTATGAGTGCCGATTTCCTGCGAAACATCCTGTATCAACTGGTCGCTTGCATTAAGGTAAGAGTGGGTACTGATGATGACATTGTGTTTGGGATATTTCTCAATGATAGTTTTTGCCCAGTTCAGCACTTTGTTTCTGGGAGCATATTCCATGGAAAAAAGCAGGAACTTGTAATCTCCTTTTGAAAATACATGCCAGGTGTTATCGATTTTTCCTTCTTCGAAAACGCCTCCGAAATAATCATGCCTTTTATAACGACTCAGCGGTAAATAATTATTCATCAGATTGGTACATCTTGTATCGGCGTGTTTTTCACCTGTGCCCATGTCGTGGTTTCCGGCACCGAAGGTAAAGGGTATCTTTTTTCCTTCCAACAGGTTCAGAGCTCCTGCAGCTGTACCCCATTGTCCGTGACTGTTATCGTCGGTGATGTCGCCCAGACACATCACAAACTTCACACTGTCGGCTATTTCGTTCAACCATCTTGGTTGAGAAACATATACCGGATTGAGGGCAGGTTGTTTCAGATAGCTCTGCGGATCGGGAAGGAGAATCAGTTTCAATGGTTTTTCCTTTGGAAGAGCAGGATCATAGGATTCCACCCTGATCTGATAAATGTGCAACTTCCTTGTGGCTCCGAAAATACGCAACTTCACCGCATTGTTGATGTTCAGGAACTCTTCCATCTGCAACTCGAAATTCTGATTGTGATGCGGCGGTACATAAATGGTGCGCAGGTTAACCCAGTCATCACCTTCTTTTTTCTGGATGAAGAAAGCCAGTTCGCTATTGGCATAGGCATTCTCATTTTTACAAAAAACAGTGAATCGCCCTACGTTTGTAAATTCCGGTAATTCGAGTGCCGAACTGTCACGTTTGTCCATACGGAAAGCAAAACGGCGGTTCTTAGTTTGATTTTCAATGTATTCGGGCTGTGCCATAGTGCCGGCGCCGGGATTGAAACGACCAAAACTACCTGTGAAACGGCAATCACTATAACTGAACTGGTTTACAGTGATGCTGAAATCTTTTTGACCGTTTGTCAATTGTAGTTCCGGAAAGACTGTTTTCCATACCACAGAATCACGGGTGAAGTCGATATCAAGTATTTTTGTAGCTGCATAGGAACTGCTCGTTAACAGGACAAAGCAGCTGATAATTATGCTTGTTTTTTTCATTGCTGGAGGACAGTTTGTGCTTTTTCTGTGATTTCAAATTTGTATAAGTTGATAAAACGTGGCGTTACTGCAACGTTATTGATCAACCGGAGTTTGACCGGATCATTGGCATTAATGTCATAAGAAAGCACTTCATCCCTGAAAGTCGGATAGGTTCCCCAGGCTTTCAGATTAAAGGTATAAAGAGGAAGCCATGTGCCGGTGATCGGCTCGTACTGTTCTAATCCGAGTTGTGTGGCAACTCCCTGATTTCCGTTGCGGACATGGATCGTGATGGTACCTGCATTTGGAATTTCAGGAAGTTCTATGTATCCCGCCGGATTGGCGATTCTGAAAGCAACTGCTACATTTGAAGCCGTATTTACATGGGTATGGGCATCGCCGAGCGGACAGGGAAGTACAGCCAGAGTTTCAATGCTCCCGAATAGACGGTATTTCCCGAAATAGAACTGAAAGTTATTAAGGTCGTTGTACGAATTCCCTCCTCCGGTGGCAGGCGTGGCGTAGGGATTTTCACCAAAGGCATAATCGTTGATCTGATTGCCGGGATTCAGCCGGAGAAGTTCGGCCTGCCATTCGGTACTTGAGAAATCTTCCGAAATATGATATTTTTGTGCTATGGATACAAGAAGAAACATGGAGAAGATCCCTGTTAGTAATAGTTTTTTCATAAATAACATAAGTTTCTTTTTTCAATTTTAAAGTTAATTTATTGTTACTTTAAGATGTCAGATTCAATAGGTTCATTATTTATGTTTAATGATAATGCGGGTATAGTCTGATGTTCCGTTTTTACCAAAAAAATTCAATAAATAGTATCCATCCGCGATTGCCGATATGTCCAGTGTGTTCGTAAGAGACTGATTCAATAACAGTTTTCCATCCAAACCAATGAGTTGTACATTATCTGCGGTGTTTTCACTGCTGAGGTGAACGACCTGATCACATGGATTCGGATAAGCTACTATTTTATCTGAGAGGACATTCTCATTTAATCCTGAGGGTTGTTTTTTTATTCCTCTCAGCGAAATGTCGTCGAATAAAGTGTACTGTGTTGATACGCCCAACTCTATCCAAAGAGATTTTACCGAAGGTAAAAAAGCCGAAACGATAAAATTGCGCCAGTTGTCGGTCGTACGCACTGAACCTGTGTTGGAGAGCGTCGACCAACTGTTGCCCTGATTTGTGGAAACACGCACCGATATATTACTGGCATTTCCTAAGGCTTTCAGAAGGTTGTACGAAAGCATCACAGAATCATATTCAGAGGTATCCACCGCTTTGATAATGCATTTTTCACTGGATGAAGCGTTACCGAAGAGCAGGGCGGAAGCACCCGAAGCATTGGTGATGTTTGAAGCTTTCGACGGACTTATTACAGTTATTTTGTCGGCGTTTGTTGCGGTAAAAGCGATGCCCGGTTGGCTGAAATCAGTATATGCAGATGTTTTTACACCGACTGTACTGGTTGAGTAGCTGTTTACCGGTACTCCTTCTTTTCCGAAAGTTTCTTTAAAAAAAGTGGTGTGTTTACCGGGTACATTACTGTAATAATATCCCCATGGCCAAGGCAGGAATTTTTTGTTATTGGCATAACGTTCCCATATGGCGATCATGGATTGAAGTATTTCGGGCTGAGAGCTTGCCAGATTCACCATCTCGGTGGGATCGGTCGACAAATCATAAAGTTCCCAACGCTGGTGATCGGCTGCAGTAAATTCCCTTACCGGAACTACTTTTGCCACACATTTGAGGTGGCCGATGCGTATACCTCTGTTAGCTTCGTGTTCCCAAACCATCGTGTCGCGGTTCAGACTCAAATTACTGAAAGCGGGAACCAGGGATGTACCTTGCATGGGAATAATAGCATTTCCGTTATAGGAAGACGGATAAGTTGCGCCGCTCACTTCAACGATCGTTGGCATAATGTCCATCACATGACCCATTTGTGTGCGTATGGCACCTTTTTCGGTTATACCGTTCGGCCAGTGGGCGATAAATGAGGTGTGAATGCCTCCTTCGTGAATGTAATGCTTATATTCCTTGAAAGGAGTGTTTTGAGCACTGGCCCAGCCTCCTCCGCAACGCAGGTACGACATGGCGCTACCTATAGGACCCGATGCATAATTGTTTCCCAATCCTGATGTTAAACCTTCGGCATTGCCTCCGTTATCACTCATAAATACAATGAGGGTGTTTTCAAAAACGCCTTTTTCTTTCAGATTTTTGATGACTCTGCCGACACTCTGATCCATGATGTCGACACAAGCGGCATAAGTTGCCATGATGGAATCCTGTTGTGCTTTTTGTTTTGCTGTCAGGCTGTTCCATGCTGTCCATGAATCATCATCTGGCGTCAGCACATATTTATCGTCAATCAATCCGATGGCTTTCTGACGCGCATAGCGTTTTTTACGTAGTTCACTCCAACCGTCATTATATTTTCCTAGATATTTTTTGATAACTGAGTCGGGCGCTGCGATAGGAAAATGTGGGGCATTAAATGCTAAATACAGAAAAAAAGGTTTTTGTTTTGAGATACCTTCATTGATGTATTTATTTCCCCATTCGGCCCATTTGTAGGACGAATACCAGTTGGCCGGATCGGCATCGCCACCGTTTTTGGTAGATACACCATCAATATTCACTGAATGAGCACCATTGGAATCGTTCAGATAATAAAAAGCGCTGGCTTCGTAACTTCGGTCAAAACCACGCAGATGCGGTCCGGTACTGCCTACATGCCACTTGCCCGACATGGCGGTAAAATAACCGGCCGATCTTAATACTTCTCCCATGGTAACACAATTATTATTGATGGTACCTTCATAGGCATCATTACCAAAGTTGGTGTACCTTGTTCCGGCCATCCAGCCCATTCCTGCCTGATGCGGATGCAATCCTGTCAGCAGGGAAGCTCTTGTCGGGCAGCTTCGCGCGGAGTTGTAAAACTGGCTGAAACGTAGTCCGTTTGCGGCAAGCGAATCAAGGTTGGGAGTCTGAATCTCACTTCCGAAACATCCGAGATCAGAGAAACCCATATCGTCGACCAGGATGACGATGATGTTTGGTTTTTCTGCCGTTTGTGCTCCCTGGACGGGTATGGCGCTTGCGGCGACTCCTAATGCAAGTAATTTTTTGTTGATCATTTAATATTGATAAAAGGTGGTGTTATGTCCGTGTTGTCTTCCGTGAAATGTTAATCTTAATTATTGATGAATTTCGTGCGAAGCGTTTAAAAAAATCGGTGCTCTTCTCTCTTTGTTATTTACAAAGAGCTTCTGAGCACCGACACTATTGATGAACCATGAAATATATAAAAAACCGGATTAGATGAAGTTACCGGTAGTTTATTTTAAGATAAGCTTTTGCGTGCCCAGCGCGCTTTTCACTACAAATACACCATTCCCAACAGTTGCAGGGATTTCAATCTGATCCTGAATCTTTTGTTCAAAAACAACAGCTCCTAAAGTATTGTAGATGGCAATATCCACCGGAGTTTCGGTTGTCAGTCTGCGACCGGCAATTTTGAAAGGGTTCGAAACCACTTTGCCAACTGCACTTGGAGTTCTTGATTTGATTTCAAACCCGTAAAGATTGATGAACCTTTTTGTAGCAGCTACATTGTTGATTAAGCGTAATTTTACCGGTCCAGTTAAACTGTCGAGGTTGATGGCTAAGACTTCATCTTGTACATCGTCCGCTACAAGATCGCTGTTTTTTTTAAGATTAAATGTAAATGACTTGCTCCAAACTCCATCAACAAATTTTTCTAAACCAAGTTTAGTTGTGTTTGTTGAGTTTCCATTTCTGACATGGATTGTAAAATCACCAACGCTTTCTAATTCAGGAAATTCAATCATACCTGCTCCTGTGTTCTGAATTCTGAAGCCGACAGCTTTTTGGTTATAGTCGTGATTAGATTCAGTTCCTAAAGCACAAGTCATTACGGCTTTTACTTCGATAGCACCCACAAGACGATATTTTCCGAAATATAAATCAGGGATGCTATCGGTGTTGAATCCTTGATTCAAACTGGTGTATGCAGTTCCATCGATTTCAGGAGTTACATAAGCATTTCTATTCTTTGCCTGTTTGTTGATAAGAATAGTATCAGTTCCGACAATATTGGCACCGGGGTTTAATCTGGCTAACTCAGTTTCCCATTCCTGAGTAGAAAAATTTTCAGAAAGCAACACTTCCTGAGCCGAAAGACTGAATAAAGAGCCTGCACATAATACAAGCGATAAGAGTAAAGATTTTTGTTTCATAAACATTAATTTAATTGTTATTACATGGGATTTATATAATGCAAATATAAACCTTCAGATAAAAACAAGTTTGCACCAATGTTTTGAAAACATGTATTTATGTTCAGAATGCCTGGTGATTGATAATTTTTTCGTGATAATCTGTTTTTTTAGTGTTTATATTGTAATTAAGGTTTTGGCATTCTCTTATTGAATAGAGTTTACCTGATTTTCTTATTTGTGGTTAAGCAGGCGAAGTGGCTCACAATTCTTGCACTTAATTATTCCTTTTCAAATAAATAATTGTGCTGATATTTTTTGAAAATATATCTTTTGCGTGGTGTTGGCATCGGATCTCCGGTAGCAATTTCCCATTTTAGTAAATCTTCCAGCAGCTCAGTTTTAACGTTGCTATACTTTTTCGTATTGAAAAGATTATTCAATTCGTAGGGATCTTTTTTCAGGTTATACAACTGACCGTTTCCTTCCATATCGAAGATGATTTTCCAGTCGCCTTTACGTACCATTTTTGTAAATCCGCTTTGTGTCCAGGTATTCAATTCGTCAAAAAAGTATTTTGTTTTGGTGATGGCACCTTCTGCAATGTAATCAGTGCCATCTTTCTTTGTGTAAAACTGTCCACCGTAGCCATGTTCGGCATAAATGCTTTCAAATTCCTTTTTCGGATACTCTTTTCCCTGTAACATCGGCCATAAACTTCTTCCCTGAACATCCACCGGTATAGGAGCATCCATAATTTCACAAATGGTGGGGAAAATATCGGCCATAGATACGTGAGCATTCTGAGGAAGTGCCGATGCTTTGATGCCCGGACCGCTCCATTGCATCGGGATACGGGTGGTTATTTCATCCAGTCCGGCACCTTTTTTCATAAGTGAATATTCGCCTACATAATCGCCATGATCGGAAACGAATACAATGATGGTGTTGTCGTAAACCCCCTGATCTTTCAGGTTGTTAACGAAACGTTGCAACTGATCATCAATCATGCGCATCATGCCGAGATAAATGGTGCGCAATTCGTCAATTTGCAAGTCGTAATCCACATGACCGATCTTCATCATTTCCGCAAGGTGTTCATATTTTTCTCCTTTCAGAATTCTGTCCTTTACTGTGGTGTGTAACTTGGGAAGTTTGTCTCTGAACATGGAGAAATACGGTTCACACACCTGATAGGGATTGTGCGGGTCGGAAAAAGATAACCAAAGCATGAAAGGATTGTTCTTTACAATCTTTATCCATTCAGTTGCCTCGTCGACCATGCGATAGGCTGGTTGGCTCTCAATGCCTCCCGGAGCTGCCTCAAAAGAGGCATATAATTGTGTGGCTTTTAAAAACTTATCAAACTCTTTTCCTTTTTCTGAATTGGTCTGACCCATTTTGCCTCCATGATTGTATTCCGACCAATAATCCAGCCTGTCCTTCCTAAGGTACGAATGGTTTTTTCCTACCAAAGCTGTCTGATAGCCGTTTTCTTTGGCTATATGAAACATATCTTTCTGGAAGTAGGCATCCTCTTCGTTTTGATTGCATCTTACATGCGTAGCTTTCGGAAAGCGTCCGGTAAGAAAAGACGTACGGGCCGGAACGCTGGCAGGGCTGGTGGTATAGGCTTTGTTGAACCAGGCTCCCTGTTGGGCCAGATTGTCGATACAGGGCATGGTATTGAGAGGATAGCCTTCGCGGGCAAGCAGATCGGCTCTTTGCTGATCCACCATGATCAGAACGATATTAGGTTTCTTAACTTCACCGTGTGCCAGACCGATGGTGAAACAGGAGCCAAGACAGCAGGTGATGATGCTTTTATTGTTCATAAGATTCTGTTGTTTGATTTTTTTTTTTGTCAAATGTCTATTGTCAAATGTCTGTAGTCTGTTGACATTTGACATTTGACAATAGACAATACTTATCTCGCAGGAACCACAGCCCCTGTATCTTTACGCCATGCGTTTAATTTTTTTACCAAATCTTCGGCAATGTCCATGTGTTCTGCAACAACGTTCTTTGTTTCACCAAGGTCATCTTTAAGATTGTATAATTCTACATCTCCGGAATCATAGAATTGTATCAGTTTCCAATCTCCGAAACGAACAGCTGCCGAAGATCTGCCGCCAAGAAAATGTGGTTCGGCAAGCGGATAATGCCAGTAGAGCGCACGTTTTTTTAGGGTTGATTTTTTACCGGTCCATAACGACCATAACGATACACCATCAACACGTTGAGAGATTTTGCTTTTACTAATACCAAGCATATCACAGAAAGTAGGCAGATAGTCGTAATTCACCACTGGCTCATCAATGACTTTCCCTTCCGGTAGTAGACCGGGAGCCGAAACGATCATAGGAATACGCAGACCGCCTTCATATTGCATGCTTTTACCTCCACGAAGCGGAGCATTGGTGGTAACGTTTGTTTCACCGCCATTGTCGCCCGTGAAAACCACAATGGTGTTTTCATACATGCCTTTTTCTTTCAATTTGGCAATGATCGCGCCTACTCCTGTGTCGATGTCGCGCAATTGCGCAGCTAAATGCGGATTGTTCTTGCTGGCCCAATAATCAGCAGGATATTTTTTATAAGGATCGTTTTCTAAGTTGTTTTTCGAAGGAGCACTTTTTCCGGCTCCTGGTTTTGCCCTGAAATGATCGACATCAGCCGGTTTACCGTGTACCTGTGTGTGAACGGCATAATGGCTCAGGTATAGAAAGAAAGGTTTGTCTTTTTCCTGACGGTCGATAAAGCGTTTAGCTTCCTCATTCATTCTTTCTACCAAAAATTCTTTTTCTCCCGGCATGATTTTTTTTACTTCTTTATTGAAATGATAGGGATGAAAATAAGTTCCATTAGCAATTCCCTCATTTTCTGAAATAATCACTTCGTCGAAACCATGCTTGTCGGGAGAAGATTCGTAAGCAGCTCCTCCTCTGATGTAACCTGTCTGGTGCCATTTACCGATAATACCTGTGTGATAACCTACGCTTTTCAGTGCCTCAGGAAGGGTGGTGTATTTTTCGTCGAGATGTTTTGCATCGTTAGGTCGCAAATAATCTATAATGCCTGTGCGTGGAGGATATAAACCGGTCAATAAGGCAGCACGTGAAGGTGAACTTACGGTTTGCGCAGCATAAGCGTTGGTAAAACGGATCCCTTTTTGCGCCAGTTCATTCAGATTAGGTGTTTCGTTAAAGGTATTACCGTAACATCCCAATTCTGCATAACCAAGGTCGTCGGCCAGAATAAAAATGATGTTCGGTTGTTTTTTTTCTTTAGCAGTTGCTGAAAAAGCTGCCGGAACTGTTCCTGTCAATGCCAGTGTCAGCATTACTTTGTTGCGTGTAATTTTCATATTCGTTGATATTTAAATTGTATTTGTTAGTTTTGTTCCCTTTCGCATATCCATTAATTGATATATTTAGCTTCTGTTTGATGAATATCAAAGATTATCACCTCGTTTTTCCCCTTCTTCAGCCACGCCGCAGGGCAATACAGCCGCGTTTGCGGACCGATATTCCAGTAGCGACCGAGGTTGTGACCGTTTATCCAGATACATCCTTTGGTATAGTCTGACAGGTCTACATAAGTATCGGCTACATCATCCAGTTCAAATTTACCTTTGAAGAAAATACCCGGTTTCTCCGGTTTGAATGCTGAGTTCTTCAGTTTTTTAATGAAACTCTCATCCATGGGGAAAGGATACATTTCCCAGTTCATCAGGGTCATGCTGTTGAGGGTGACCTTGTCGGTAATTCCTTTTCTATCAATGATCTCTGGCCCGAAGTTGATGTGGCCCATTCCTTCTACGAAAATTTCGAGTACGGGATCCTGAATGTCTGATACCGGCAGCTCAATGGTGGAAATACCTTGTCTGCGGTCGAGTGTGCCTACATAGCTTCCGTTTAGAAAAATAGTGGCATAGTCGTGCAGTTGCTGAATCCGGAGTTTGCCACTCTTGTGGCCGATAAGTTTTGTCCTGTAGAGCATAAAGCCCTGGTTCTGACCGATAGCCTCGAAAGTAAGCGGCTGAACGGCAGGGATAGCTTTTGGCAGGTTGTCCCAAACAGAAGTGAAAACCTGCATATCAGTAGCCGGAATCCGGATTGCTTTTACCGGTTGCGGAACCGGCGGTAATGTCTTGTCAGGGAAATGGGAACTGATGATCTGACGTAAAGCGTAAAATTTGTGAGTGGGATTGCCCTGTTCATCAATAGGAGCATCGTAATCATAGCTTGTTACATCGGGTTCGTAACCTTTACCTCCCGAGTTGGCTCCTGCGGTAAATCCGAAGTTGGTTCCACCATGTAAAACATAAAAATTAAAGGATTTGTTGTTTTGCAACAGGTAGCGAATTTGTTGGTTAATGGAGGCAGTGTCGGGTTTTGCCCATGTTTCTCCCCAGTGGGTAAGCCAGCCAGGGTAGGATTCGCCACTGAAAACAGGAACGTTAGGTCGCGCTTTAGCTGCTGTATCAAAATTTTCCTGATTTCCTCCGGGATCCAGACCTACAGCACAGCCGGGCAAAGTTCCGGCTTCAAGCATATAGGGTGTAGCTCCATCGCTGGTGTAGAAAGGGATTTCAATGCCTCTATCCTTCCACATTTGTTGCAGGGTTTGCATATATATCCTGTCGTTGCCGTAACTGCCATATTCATTTTCTATCTGTAATAATATCATTGGGCCGCCTTTGGTAATTTGCAATGGTTTAATCAGTTTGGCCACCTCATCGACATATCTTTCCACGGCTTTCATATAGCGGGTATCCATACATCTTAATTTAATGTCCGGTATTTTCAGCAGATAGGGCGGAATGCCTCCCAGGTCCCATTCTCCGCATACGTAGGGCCCGGGGCGCAGGATGAACCACATTCCTTCTTCCTGAACGATCCTGGCAAATGCTACCAGGTCTCTGTTCCATGTTTTAAAATCAAACTTACCCGGTTTTGTTTCATGATAATTCCAGAAAACATAGGAAGCAATGGTGTTACATCCCATTGCTTTGGCCATTTGTATCCTGTGTCGCCAGTATTCTCTGGGGATACGTGCAAAATGCATCTCACCTGAAATAATCTGAAATGGTTTCCCGTTCATAAGAAATTCGGATTTTCCCAAAACAAAGGTGTGGGGAGGAGTTTGCGGGGCTTTTTCCTGTCCGTTCATGTGAATGAAACAAGATAGTACCATCAGCAGGGATAAAAATCGCTTTATCATTTGTGTTTTATCTGTTTGATATTCAGTTGTGTATAAGGATGTTTAGTGTAAAGGGGTCTAAAATCCTCTATATCTTGCGACAAATTTACAGGATATAAACGATTGTTTTTTGCACTATTGTTCGTAAAATTGGTATTTTTGAACAATAGTGCTTAAATTTGTACATTAGTATTGAATAGACTATATTTGATTCCTTTATCTTTGTTTGTAAAATTATTTCCATATCATAAAACACAAAGTTATGCAAATTAGTAAATTTATTCATCCAAAGTTGGCATTGTTTGCCGCTTTTCTTTTTGTGTCGACCGTTTCTTTTTCTCAAGTCAGAAATGCTGAAGTGCACAAGTATATCGAGAAAATTCAATCCAGCTATCGTGAAATAATTCATTTACCGAATCTCGACGGATATGTGACCCTAAAATGTGATTTTCATACCCATACAGTTTTCTCCGACGGACAGGTAACTCCAATGGTGCGTGTAAACGAAGCCTGGAGCGATGGCCTGGATGCAGTTGCGATTACGGATCACATTGAATATCGTCCGTTTAAGGATATCACTAATCCTGATTTCAATAAATCTAACGAAATGGGGGTGAAACACGGGGAATCCATCGGTTTTATTGTGATTAAAGGCGCTGAAATTACCCGCAAAAAACCGATCGGTCACCTGAACGCCCTGTTTATTGAAGATGTCAACAAACTCAAACAGGATGACCCTGTTGACGCCATCAAAGAAGCTGTGAAACAAGGCGCGTTTGTAATGTGGAACCATCCGGGATGGCCCAATGATTCCACTACCATGTACGATATTCACCGTCAGCTGATTAAAGATAAACTGATTCACGGCGTGGAAGTGTTCAATGCAAAAGAATGGTATCC
>JAYFQH010000095.1:0-8085 GCA_034927265.1 Paludibacter sp. | reverse complement strand
TACGCTACAGATAGACGACCGGATTGTAAATAGCAGTACAGGTGCTGACTTGAATATCGTATTGAAAGATTTTGACAAAAGCTACAAAAATTTTGCTGGCATGATACTTCAATACAAAGGAGTAAATGAGTTAAACTGGCGCATGGCAAAAGAATTTGTGCTTGATAGTGCCAGAATGAAACCTTCGGCGGGCTTTATTAAAATTGGTAGTAGCGATATAAAAATCAGTTATAAGTTTCCGATGAAGGATGAGCCGGATCAGGTTTATCAGTTCAGAGCCCGTACAGTTTGTGCCGGCGACGTGTATAATGAAACGCCGATCATTACTGTAATCAAGGATATGAAAACACCGCAATCAATGGGATTGCCTTCTCCATCAAATGGAATATTAACTCCTGAAACTGAGGCTTCAGTAACATTCAATGAAAAAATTCAGGTTGAAAAAATTGCCAATACTGATGTTCAGGTCTATGGCGTACTGAATGATTACTTACAGACAGATAATGTTGGATTACAGTTCGATGGAAATCAAAAAGCATTTACTGAAATGCCGATAAATTTACAAAGCAGCTTCACCATTGAAGGGAAGATGCTTATCAATCCTTCCAATGAAACAGGCACCATCTTCAGCCTGGGCGAAGGAAGTAATAAGATTGTTTTGCAAGCTGTTGGAAGTAATCTAAAAGTTTCAGTAGGTGATGGTTTTGCAAAACAAACCACCGATTTAAATGCAGATGCAAGTTTCCAATACTTTGCATTAAGCTACGATAACTACAGCAAAACGCTGGCGCTTATGTTGTGGAGTAATGCCAATACAACAAAACAAACACTTTTCAGCGAAGTGTTACCTGATGGAATTGTTCCAACAGGTCGTATCATTGTTGGAGATGGATTTAAAGGCTCACTTCGCCAATTAAGTGTTTGGAATGAACTGAGGTCGTATGCAACTATTACAGCCGACCGATCGAAAACTAAAACCGGAAATGAACTGAATTTAGCAGGATACTGGTTAATGGACGAAGGCTATGGGACAACAGCAATTGATAAAGCCCGTGGTAGAAACCTGACAGTGGGAAGTTCGTGGTTCATTTCACCGGCAGGATTAGCGACTGAGCTGAACGGAGCCAACCAGGTAGTTGTGAAATCCGGACATATTCCATTTACAAAAGATAATGACTTCTCTGTTGAGTTTTGGTTCCGTGGTCAGGCAGGTCAAAAAAATGCAACACTTTATTCCTGTGTCGGAGACGAAACAGCAGCCAGCAAAAACCTGATGGTAGCATTCAATCAGGATGGAAATTTATCGTTTTCAACCAATGAGAATTTGTATCTCCTGAATTCAGGAAATGTACTTGATAATGCATGGCATCACTTTGCATTAAGTGTATTGCGCTCCGGGAATACAAATATCTTTATTGATGGTATTCTGAAGTTCCAGACATCTTCAACTAATATTGGAGGAATGGCTTCCGATTCGGTAGCATTTGGAGCCCGCCGCTGGTATGCCGCAGGTGCAACCAAAGCGACTGTTGATAATAGATTTGCAGGTTCAATTGATGAAATCAGAATTTGGAATAGTGCTTTGACAGGTGATAATGTCCGGCTGGATATGCGTTCAAAACTTGCCGGAAACGAAACAGGTTTGGTTGCGTACTATCCTTTCGAAACAGTGAATAGCTCGAATGACATTGTTGCCTCTGTAAACGATTTTTCAATTCCGGCTTATTCATTTATGGAAAATGGTGGAGTTGCTTTGGCAAAGAATGTTACTTTTACAGATAATACGCCTGCCATAAAGGCAACCCGTCCAAGAGTGAAAGTGAATTCTTCCATCACTTCTTCCGACAATAAAATTATTATAAACATCAATGAAGATGCCAATCGCATTGAAAATTGTGTGCTGGAATTTGAAGTTCAACGCATCATGGATTTGAACGAAAACAGATTGTCTTCCCCTCTAAAGTGGACAGCATTTGTAAATCAGAATCGTCTGAACTGGCAAACGGAAGCGGTAAATCTTAAAAAAGAAGTATTGGCACCTTTGACATTTGATGCAACAATAACAAATAACTCCGGTAAATATGAAAATTATGTCATAAGTGGTCTGCCAGGTTGGTTATCTGTGAATAAAACAACAGGAACACTTAATCCATTGGAAAAAACGACCCTGACTTTCACAGTTGATGAATCGGCCAATATTGGAGCATACGAGTGTGAACTTCGCCTCACAGGAAGTAAGAACATCGATGAGGTATTGCCTGTTACTTTAAAAGTTACCGGCCCGCGTCCTGACTGGACCGTGAACCCTTACGATTTTGAATCGTCGATGAATATTATTGGTAAAATTCAAATTGAAGGTGTCTATCAGGAAGATACCGAAGATGTTTTGGCGGCATTTATTGGAACAAAATGTGTAGGGATTGTTAGCCCTCAATTTAGTAAAACGCTCAATAGCTACGTATTATACATGGATGTGTATGGAAACGAAGAAGATGCTGGAAAAGCACTCACATTTAGTTTGTGGGATGCCGGTACAGGACGTATTTATCCGGGAGTGGATGTCGTAGGAGGTGATTTAACATTCTCTTCGGGTTCAACGATCGGTAGTGTTAGTTCTGCTAAATTATTTAATGCAATCGATAAAGTGGAACAACAATTAGCAATCAGGAAAGGTTGGAACTGGATCTCAGCCAATGTAGTTAATTCATCACCTTCGTTGATTGATCAAATTAAGTCAGGTTTGGAACCCGATGGAATCATTATGAAATCGAAAACCGCATTTACAAATTATTCTGCCGTAAGTTCAAGTTGGTCAGGTGTTCTGACCTCCATCAATCAACACTCGATGTATTTGATTCGTTCGGGTCAACCAAAAACAGTTAAAGTTATTGGCTCTATGGCCAAACCGGTTGACTATCCGATAATAATTAATACTGGTTGGAACTGGATTGGGTATGTACCTCAGTTTGTAACGCCGGTTAAGGAAGCTTTAAGTTCAATTAATGCTGTTGAAGGTGATCAGATAAAAGGTCAGATTGGTTTTGCAACCTACTCTGGCGGTAGTTGGAATGGCAGTTTGCAATACCTCGTTCCCGGACAAGGGTATATGTTGAATTCGGCCACTGAATCTACAAGAACGCTGACATATCCGTCGCAATACATTTCAAAATTAAACGTGAAGCGAAAAGTGACTAATGATCAGGTTATGTACTGGACTTATAACGAGTATGAGTATCCACAAAACATGACCATTACAGCAATCGTAAAAATTGACGATTTGGAAATAGCTAATAATAATTTGCAGGTTGCCGCATTTATCGACAATAGATGTCGGGGTACAATCAATCTGATTTTAGATCCAACAACAAACAGACATTATGCCTATATGACTATTTTAGGAGATGGTGTAACTGATTTAAATAAAAAAATAACGTTCAAGTGTTACGATCCTACAACCGGTAATGAATTGGTTGCTGCTGATAATACACTTGGATATATTTCGGATAGTAATTATGGTGAAGCAACTAATCCGTATGTGGTTGCATTTTACACATTATCTTCCGATAATATGGATTTGACCAATAAGAATAAGGTAATCTATCCAAATCCGGTTATCAACACTTTAAATTTCAATTACAATCCAGAGGAAATCGAAATGTTGGAAATTGTAGATTGTACCGGCCGTACGCAGATGGTTACAAGCACTATCAACAAAAACTCAATCGAAGTGGGCAACCTTGAAGCGGGGATTTATACTCTACGTGTAACTTGTAAAAATAAAACTGACATCCATAGGTTTGTTAAAAAGTAATTTTTGGTCACTATAAAACAAAACCCTATAAGTTTCTTAACGAACTTATGGGGTTTTGTTTTAATGGGTTCATAGATTTCTTGATAGAAAGTTGCGGAGGTTTTTGTTTCCTTCCCTGAAGATAAATTCCGGAACTTGCATTTTTACTTATTCTTTTTAAATCCAAACAACCCGTTTTCCCTGATATGCCGGTATACCGGTTCGGGAAGATACTGGCTCAGTCTTTCATCTCCGGAGGCAATGAGCCGGGAGATAAATTCGGAGGTAATGCCTGTTTCGTTGGTCGAAAGACTTTTGATAATGAGGATACTGCCGGTACTGTTCAGGTATTTCCAGAGTAAGCGTGTCTCCGGAGAGAATAAATGATCGTCCGGATACACGATTTCGCCTGATTCAGAATTAATGGCGGGGTAGAGGTATACTTTTACGTTATTTTGGAACAGTGCCCCTACGGCTTCGAGTAATCCTCCCCGAAGGTCGGTGTAGTTGGAGGGATCAAGAATTTTTATAAAAGTCGGGAGTCCAACCACAATGCGCAGCTTGATGAGTTTGAATTGTCCGAAATAGTTGACCAGCTCAAAGAATCTCCGGAAGCGGGAGATCATTACGTTTTGTCCCATCAGGTTGAGCAGGTCGACGCGGTGAAGAAAATCCTGTTCGTCAAGTTGCTCATCATGCATCAGGTAGTTAAGTGAAATCTCGCAGAAAGCAATGGTATTCTCAGGGGTATAATCCTCGTCGCGCCTGAAGATGCCGAGACTGTCCTCAATTAATTTCATCCCCAGTTTATTGATGGGGCGGTAGTAGCCCCTGCTTAGGAGTACATTTTTGCGATGAAGCATTTCACCGGGATGTTGTACCCTACCAAATTTATCGAACATGATGGCCGGAGTCATATTGTTGCTTACCAGCATCAGGTTGAGCAGGCGGTTGTCCACCTTATCCATATCGGGACCTTCGGCATAAATATAGTCGACCTCAGCCCGGTCGGCATCCAGGTTATCGAGCAGACTCAGCAGAATTTTTTTTGGTTCTTTCCAATGAAAAAGTCCGCCGTGAATAAGGTTGATGCCCAGCGTACCGAGTGTATATTGCTGCAACAAGGTGTCCTTTTCGAGTAGTTTTACGTGGATATACAGCTGGTTCGGACGGTAGCGGTTGGTCCCTTCCACTGCAATGCCCAGCCATCCGTTGCCCTGATTGGTTTTGCTGAAGTTGATGGTTTCCACTGTATTGGCAAAGACAAACAGTTGCTGATTGGTTTTATTGTCGAGGATGCTGATCAGTTCTTCGTATTCATATTTCACCATCTTTTTCAAACGGTCTTCAGTCACATATCTTGAAGGCTGATCTTCGTTGTAGAAATGATCGCTGAACAATTTATCGTAAGCAGATATGGATTTAGCCACTGTATTGGAGGCTCCGCCGGCCTGAAACAGATGCCGGGCAGTTTCCTGTCCTCCGCCAATTTCGGCAATTGTGCCGTGATAATTACTGTCGATGTTGATCTGAACTGCCTTTTCCTTGGTGCTGAGTGTCTTCATTTGCCTCTTATTTTGTGTTGCGGCCGGCAATATATGCCGGATGTAAAATAATCACTAATATGACAAATTAAGAGGGGAATATGTTCAATTTTTGAAAAAAAACAGTGAGGATTAATGAAATTCCTTCAAATGATTATCTTTGCAACCACAATAAGTCTAAAGGAACAAAATATAATTGAAAATAATATATGATAGATGAGTTCCCAATATCAGCATTTAGCTCTTAACTCTTAGCTCTTAGTTAAAACTCATATGTTCCCTTAGTATTCCTTTTGTGCCTTTTGTGGTTAAAAAAATTATAATATGACAACACTTGAATTTGTAGGTGCCACCGCTTCCATTCTTTCCATCCTGAATCAGTTTCCTCAGGCAATCAAGGTTTTCCGTACGAAAGATACTCACAGTATCTCTCTGTTGATGTACTGCATTGTGGTGGTGTGTATTTCAATGTGGCTGGTGTATGGATTGATGCTCAACGACGGACCGCTGATCTGGGCCAATGCCATCTCGCTGATCCCTATTGTTTATATTTTCATCATGAAAGTTTCCAATACAATAAGGAAGATCGATAAATTCTCTATCTGAGTTATTTAAACCCTGAAATCGAAGCGTTCAGCACGGCTGTTCTCATATATGTCGCGGTTGAATGAATAGTAACGTGCAGGTTTGTGCGATACGCCGGTCTGAATTTCATCCAGTGGAATCAGATAGGGCATTTTATTAATCTTACGACGGAAGTTTCTTTTATCATAACTGGTGTTGAAAATAACTTCATACACATTCTGCATCTGAGTCAGGGTAAATTTTTCAGGAAGTAATTCAAATATCAGTGGCTCATGCAGTAAATCGTACCTAAGTTTCTTTAACGCTTCATCAAAAATCTCGTTGTGGTCAAACATCAGCTCGTTGATTTCATAAGCATTCGCCCATTTTGCCACGTCAATCAGTTTTGTGTTATCGATGCTGTCAATATTGATCAGAGAATAAAATCCTACTGTCAACACCCTTTCGTCCTGAAGGCGGGGTTTTACCCATTCAAAATCCTGTGGCCGTCGTTTTAAGCGTTCAGGATCACTGAAAACCCAAAATTGTTTTACAAAAATATCTTCCAGGCCGGTTTGCTCTTTTAATATTCTTGCCGCTGTAGCATTGATGTCCTCATTGCGTCGCACATGATTGCCCGGTAATTTCCACTCTTCGATAATTTCGTTGTTAAAGGGTACGCTCTCTTTTCGTACCAATACCGATAACTCATTTTCAAAATAACCGAAAATAACGCAGTCGACCGAGATGGTGGACAGTGTTTCATTGTTATTGGCAGGGACTTGATTGTCTTCCATTTTACTAATGACATGTATGATTCTGTTTGCAAAGGTAAAAAAAATAATCCGGAATGCTATGCAGGCTAAGTGTCATTTTAACATAAATGTTATATGTCAGTAAATGAGATTGATATGGATAATTTTATAGACTTAGTGTAAAAAACACACAAATTTGTTTGGTTGATAAAAAAACATCATATATATTTGCAGCGGAATGCATATTGTCTAAATGACACTTAATGTAAATCAATAAACTTAAATACTAAAAAAATGAACAAAATACACTCATTCAGGTTGCTGACATTTATCTTCTTATTGGCGATAGTTTCATGTGATGAGAAGCCGAATGATGCATATGATAAAAAAGTTGAAGCCCTGCTTTCAGAGATGACCCTGAAAGAGAAAGTCGGACAAATGGCGCAGATTACCCTCGATGTAATTGGAAACGGTGAAGGCAGGTATTCCAGTAAAGAACCTTTTGTTGTCGACACCGCCCGACTCCGCAAAGCAGTAGTAGAATACCACGTAGGCTCGATCCTCAATACCACTAATAATTACGCATTACCCCCGGCGCAATGGAACGCGATCATTAGCCTGATCCAGAAAGTAGCCATGGAAGAAACCAGGGTGAAGATTCCGGTAATCTATGGTATTGATGCCATACATGGTGTTACCTACACCGAAGGAGCAACGATTTTTCCGCAACAGATAACTATGGCAGCAACCTTCAATCCCGTTCACGCCTATAATATGGGAAAAGTGACTGCCTATGAAACCAGGGCCAGCGGTATTCCATGGAATTTTTCACCGGTACTTGACCTCGGAGCCGATCCCCGTTTTTCACGTCAGTTCGAAGGTTTTGGCGAAGATCCTTATCTTATCGGAGAGATGGGAGAGCAAATGGTGCTCGGATATGAAGGGATTACTGATAGTGTAGGGAGTCCGTATAAAGTAGCCTCATGTGTAAAACATTTTCTCGGTTATTCAGTTCCGGTTTCGGGAAAAGACCGCACTCCCGCCTATATTCCGGAACAGGTTCTCAGAGAATATCATTTAGCTCCGTTTAAGAAAGCCATCGAAGCGGGTACTGAAGCAGTGATGATCAATTCAGGAATTATCAATGGAGTGTCGGTGCATGCCAGTCATGATCTGATTACTAAACTATTGAAAGAAGAACTTGGATTTGAAGGTGTAGTGGTTTCAGACTGGATGGATGTCATTAATTTGCATACCCGCGATAAGATTGCTGTAGACAATAAAGAAGCATTGAAACTTGCTGTGAATGCCGGTATCGATATGTCGATGGTCCCCTATGCATATGAGAATTTCTGCGACGATCTGGTGGCATTGGTTGAAGAAGGGGAAGTGAAGGAAAGCCGTATTGATGATGCGGTGCGCAGGATACTGA
>JAYFQH010000053.1:0-5597 GCA_034927265.1 Paludibacter sp. | reverse complement strand
TCAATAGATTCTGATATTAACGCTTTTGTAAACGATGTTACAATTGTTTCTAAAAATTTCTCTTCCATATTTAGTTGTTTTTATTTTTTTAGTATTGTGGCTAACGGTAAATTGTATGAGTAGTGGCAGATTGCGTGGTACTTTCCTGTCAAACCGTTACACAGTTTAAGCGTGCTACAAACGTTAATATTTAGTACTTTCCCTGCCATTACTTATACAAAATGTTGTGTGTAGTAATTTTATCTCTGATACTAAAATCACTTCACAAATTACAGCTGACAATATTTTTTTTATTTATATATGTTTGATAATTAGGTGATGATTTCAACATATAGCACCGTCCCTCAATTACAAATCCATCCAATTGGTGGTCTATCGTATATTTTGAGAGATCAGATATGTTATTAATAAATCCTTTCCCTTTAAAGTTTAATGAAGTATTACATAGAACGCCAAAACCAGTACGTTTTTTAAATGCAACCAGTAGTTCATGTAAGTTTTTGTTCGACGTTAAGGATACTGTTTGAATTCGTGCAGTCCTATTAACATGCGTTACAGCAGCTAAAGCATCTGTTGAAACTAGCTTTGTAAAGAGCATAAATGGACTTGGTTGATTACAGCTAAACCATTTTTCAGCATCTTCTTCTAAGCAAACTGGGGCAATTGGGCGAAATTGTTCTCGTTGCTTAATCTCATTCAACCTAACACGAGTAGCATCCTTAAATGGTGCAGCAAGAATTGAACGGTTTCCCAAGGCACGCGGGCCAATTTCATATTTTCCGTTAACCCATCCTATGATTAAATCATTAGCCAACATTTCGGATACCATGTCATAATTAGTATCGTACTCTTCAAATAATGATTTGTCGATTGAAACATCAGAAATGAATTTTTTACCAGAGTATACATTCCAGTCTATCTTGGGATTGCCTGTAAAGTAGAATTGAGCGTCAATAGCTGTGCCAATTGCAGATCCCGAATCGTTAGCAACAGGTGGGATAAATACCTCTGAAAAAAGGTTAGTATCCTTCCATTTCGTATTCCAGTCGCAATTTAGTCCACATCCCCCAGCAATCAACAATGGAATTTTCTTCTTGAGATTTGATTTTGCAAATTGATAAAAGCGATCAAATATTCTATCACTAACGATACCTGCAAAATTTCTAAATTCAGCATCATCTAATCCCACATTATAGTGACGATAACTTCTTAATTTTTCACATTCTTGTGGCTTTAAATGATGACAATCTTGCATTAAAAAGGAGATTATTTTTTCCTCTTCATCTGTAGGTACACTTCTCTTAGAGAATGACGCTAGTGCCATTAACTTCCCCGCATCAGAAAATCGTGAGAATTCTGCAACTTTTTTATCAAAGGTTGGGTCACCTATCCCGTATAGCAGAGCATAACGATGTCCAGGTTCTGGCATCACATCTGCTATCTTTGTTATATTTAAATCTGCATCAATTTGGTAAAAAGCTCCAATCACTCCTTCCCAAAGAAGTGCATAACAAGATGTGCCTTTAGGTAAATTTGACATACCAAATGCACATAATATATGAGACCGTTCGTGAGAAGACGAAAAATAGTTAATCTCTTTCCCGAAAAGCCATTCTTTACCCACAATAATGTCATCAATACCGTGATATCCTGAAACAGCCTGTTGTTCTGACAGACCTGTGTTTCCTGGCCACCACCCACCTCTGCAAAGAATATCTGGGATTTCCTCAAGATCACCGAAAATATTAAACATATCCGGTATAGATACAGGTGAGTGCCGGTAACGAGAGTCTTTCTCAGCTTCAATTGAGGTAATTAATTGTCCATCTTTAAGATAAGCGAATGCACCATCATGACCTGGATTAAAAGATAAAATCTTCATTATTCTAATTAATTTGAGTTATAACTTTTTTGCTTATATTTTCCATTGATTCATTATCTTCTAGTTTGGAAATAATTACACTTGCCTTTATTTTGACTTGTTTGACAATAGAGACAGTTGGGAGATTTCGATTATTAATTCGACCTGCTAGTTGTATAGAACGAGTTACCCAATTATTAAAATGTAATGTCATAGGGAGATGAGGGATAGGTGTAGGATTCCATATGACTCGTCTATGAACTAACTTACCATCAACAAACCATTGAATCTCATTGGGATTCCATTCAATTGTGTATTGGTGACTCTCTTCAGATGCGTCAAAGCCAAGATCAATATTGATTGGAGTTCCTCTATAACCATAGTCGAAATTTGAATTTTCCATACCCGGATTGAAGAAAACATTGACCAAAAGTACATTTGGGCGATTCCCTGCAATTTCAATATCAATTTCTTGTCTCGGAGAATTTCTGTGAAGAAAGAATCCTGTTACCACTCCTGATACATTTGATGCTTTGATACTTGCTTCGAATTTTCCATACAAAAATTGATCTTTGCTACAAATTGATGCCGCAGTATAATCTCGAACGCCAAGAGATTCTTTTTTTACAGAAAGTAATGCTCCATCTGAACTGAGCTTGACGTTTGAAGGACGAAACAGTGCTAAATTGTCTGTGAATGTATCACTTCTTGTTTGCCAACGTTTTGTGTCAAGAAATTCAAATGATTCGGTGATTTCGATTCTTTTCCCATAATACTCATATTTACCTTCTGTTAAGATTGTGTTGATTCCTTGCCACCAATTTTTATACTCTATAACCCAAGGGGAGTTATCATGCTTAGAATGCTTCGAGTTGAAAACTTTATTTGATTCAGTAGTCTCATAAATAATGGGTCTTTGTCCAATATCTTTTAACTCAGGAAAAGGACACCTAGGTGGAGCACATCTTAAGTGTTCGCAAATCAACTGCCATTTATTTGATTTGTCCGCTGGAAGTACAACCAAATCAGTTCCATCCAGCTTGTTCTTCATATTATGAATAGTATAATCCATTACCGTACCTTTAGGCATAGTAAGGATAAACTTTGCCTTTGGATAACGATTTATAAGTTCCTTAACTTTATTATCTAGCGAGCCAATATTTACGTATGCATTGAAAACTCTATTCTCCTTTCTGCCAAGAAGTCGATGCATTTCTGTAGCTGGTAAATCTTTGAAATCACTACAACATCTATATCCTAACATTGATAATGCCATTGCTAACGATGAAAGCCCCGAGTCTTCAGAGCCGAAAGCGAATACAGGCTGTTCGGTTGGACGAATATTAAACAAGGATGCTCCTTCACTGTTTATTGCACCAATTTTAGTAAGAGAGGAAAGAATTGAATATGAGTTAGAAGAACTAATATCCCTTCGTTGGTTAATAAGAGACTGTCTGGTTGCGAGGACATCTAGAATTTCGTACTGATGATTTATCCATAAATCGACTGGACCACGACATGGAAGTTGACGAATTAACTTCTCAGCCCCCGCACGTGAAAGAACATATCCTGACAAGTACCATAGTCCACGTTTTGGACGAAATAGGTGTTTCGACAGAATTGTCTTCGGTGCTCCATGTTTCACTTCTTGATATGACAAATAAAGAACATCAAAATTACCTTTGATTTCACTTTTGGATACAACTTCATTCCATGCTTTGTCTAAGTATCGTGCGAAATCCGAATGAAACCATACGTCATCTTCAAGAATAAGTACATATTCATGTTTACTATCCAAGACTTGCTCCCAAATGTTGATGTGTGATCGAGCGACAGCGTACTCAGCTCTACTCATACGAATAGGAGCGTTTAGTTCAAGTTTCGTAGGAAGAGTTAAAGGTTGAGGTTCAACGAAAAGCTGATCTCCAAGTGTATAGAATGGGTCAACTTTTCCGTCCTTTGCAGGTTCTTCTATAAAGTTATTAGCATCAACCGCCACACTTCGTTCAGTCAAATTCAATAGACAAATTCCTGAAGCGTCCAAAATGTGCTTAAGTTCATGCTTCATCTTGAACCAACGATTTGGTTCACGATTAAGATTAATAACAAATATCTTCTCAATCTGCAGATTTTCCTTTTCCCTTTTTTCTCCGAATGTGTAGCACTTCTGTCTTGGCAAAAATCTGCGAAAAAACAACCGGAATCTAAAGAAGTAAATGACGATTGCTGGTTGTCGAGGGAATAAGTTCATCTCGTCTCTTTTTTATTTGAGCTTATATAAACTTGTTGGTTCGAAAGCCTCCAATTTCTTTTGTCATTTCGATAACTAAGAGGCCACTGACTAGTGGAGATTTTCTCCCACTCATGTAAGACTCGAAATATCCTTTCTGGACATTTTTCCTCAGCAAGGACTTCAACTATTGATTCAGTGAGAATACCAGGCCCAGTTGTTGCTTGAACTTCAGGCAACATACCTTTTTGTTCTTGTTCAAGTGCTATCGTAGAATTAAGAAGTACTCGTTCTACAATGGGATGATTTCGTGATGCAATTAAAGGGGTGGTGTTGAAGTAAAAGATCCAGCTCCACTTGTCAGAACCTGAGTTAACGAAATCAGAAGAAGAAACCATTTGAGCTGTTTCAATATCGTAGCAGAAGGGCTGAAGTTTTAACCTCCCATCTGTAAAAAGATGATCGATCGATACTCCATTATAGACATCGTCAGCATCAATATAAAATCCTCCCTTTACAGAAATGTAGCTATACCGAAAATAATCTGATTTCATTGAAGGATGATAGCACTTATTAAAAGCGTTCTCAAATCTTACCCCCAAATGGGTCTTGATAAACTCCCTTGCGGAATTCTCGTCAAAAACTTGAAGTTCAAATCCAGATTGTTCAAGTTGCCTCCATGACTCCATACACTCTTTTACGTCATCTGGTAATCTATTGAGATCATCCCAAAATTGTACTATAAATTTTGGTATTTTAGTTTTGTAATTTTGACTTATATCATCTGGTTCAGTGTAGTTCTGAACAAATTCACGCACAAAATTAGAACGTGCTCTTTCGTTCATTGTTAAGGGATCTTCTTTACTCGATACTTCAACGTTCATATTTTTATTCAATTAATTATAATATTCAAGGTTGGTTATAATTTGATTAAAAGCAGTATCTCTTATTATTACACACAACGAGAGTTTGCGCAAAAACCGTTCTTTCTCTCGTTCTTTCTGTTTTTATTTCACTCTATACTTCAATAGCTTCCGTATGCGGAACTCTATTTAAAGCAGTCAGTATCTTTATCTGTTTTTAATCTTTGCTTATATCGCCTTAAAATAAGCCCTTTTCCACCAAAGCAGAGACATTACCCTGACAATGAATGCTTTGAGGACATCAAGTCCTCCCGGAATTTGTTTCAAACGGCTCAGATTATAGCCGATAAACACCAAACTCACTTCTCCTAACACACTTTTCTTTCCACGTGTCAACACATAATCGAAACCCCGTTGTCGTTTGAGAGTTCCCCACGGGTGCTCGGCCAGTTGCTGACGCTGTTTATAGTAAGCCGGGTTTTCTTTTACCCGTTGGTTGTTCTGTTCCACATCAGCAGCAAACTCACTACGGTCGATGTTCCTACCGTTGGTTTTGCTTTTGGTACATTGGCCGTGTAATTCACATCTTCTACATTTTGCCGGATTATTATATCGCTGAAACTTATAAGCTGACTTATATCCT
>JAYFQH010000024.1:0-11233 GCA_034927265.1 Paludibacter sp. | reverse complement strand
CACTTGTAACTGATAGATTCCCTTGTTCTATCTCTGATACTAACGATAATTTGAAGGATAATGTGTAATCCTTTTGACTTCGTTTCCTGTACTGATTTTTAATCTCTTCCATAAAATTACGCTTTTTATTGTAACGCTATTGCAGGACGAGACAAATGCTTATTTATTATTGCTACTCTTCCTATTTTTCGATTTCGTTTTTTTATTTCAGTAAGCTGCCTAGATTTATACTTTTCATTTTCATACATGGTCATTACCGGAAATATATAATCAGTGAGTTTTCTATCTTCTCTCATATATAAATCTAAAATCTTTTGCGCCTTTTCATGTATGATTAGAGAGCAATGTGATTTTGTTTTCTGCATTACATAAACTAAGTAGTTATTTTCTACGTTTTCCCACTTCAAATCTAAGACATCTCCTACTCTTATTCCTGCCATATACATTGAAAACATAAAGTAATTGCGAACATGCCAAAGTTGAGAATCATACTCAATATTCAAATCATTGATTTTATCTATTTCGCCTTTGGTCAAAGCGATTCTAATGGATTTATTTTTTTTTATTCTTATTTTGTCAAACGGATTATTTTGATTAATAATATATTCTTCAGCAACAGCTTCTCTATATAACGTTTTAAATCTGCAAAATATAGAATAAACGGTCGTTTGACTCAAATATTCTTTTGTTTTACTCCCTCCTTTAACCAAGTAGTGTTCAAATCCTACAATAAAAGAATATGTCAAATCTTTAAACAGAATATCTTTTTTCTTGGTGTATGATTCCAACTTTTGCTTCAAATAAATAAATGTTTTTGCATTGCTATATTGTCTTTTATCAAGACGTCCTTGTATCTTTTTTTCAATAAAATCCAAAAACGAATCACAGTTTTTACCTCCTTTCAATTGGATCATCAGATTATTAGCAGACAACTCATTTCTCCGGTCTAAATTAAGCATTATTTTATGTGCAAGCTCTAAAATTGATGATAATTTTGAATTAAACGATTTTGCATATGATTCTTTGCTATTAATCCAAGCTTCTTTTTTTGCCTGTGCATTGAAGTTTTTTCGATTGTGAACAAATACATCTAACACATGTTTGTAATGTTGACTATTTTCTGTCACTCTCAAATAAATTGGATAAGTACCATTCTTCTTGGGTCTTGCCGCAACTTCAAAATTCAAAGTAATTCTTCTCATAAAAAATATTTCTATAAACAAAATTACCTACTATTACTAAAGTGTTATAGAACTAAACTAGTGGAAAAGTTTGATATTTTGGTTCTATATGAAAGATTGTCCTGCTTGCATAAACATTACATAAACTTCTTTTACCTTTTATTACTTCTAAATACACTTCAATATACTTATCAAAAAGCACATATTTAATTCTTTATGTGATTTAAACAAATCTTTGATGTATTAAGAGGTAACAATTTTTTATACATTTGCAGAAATTTCTCCCGGTTCCTAAAAAATTCATGCGTATGAAACAGCTTGTTTTGCCGGTATTTTTTCTGTTAATGCTGCCGGCATTCTCCTCCAACAACGACATAAATCTGCTGATCTCCCAACTGGATGAAGTCGTAGAGAATCATCAGTATTACTCTAATCAGAAAGAAGAAAAACTCGCTTCGCTCAAGGAATTGTTGAAATACTCCGATTCGTATGAGCAACAATTTAATATTTCCGGAAAACTGTTTGACGAATACAGTGCTTATAAATCTGATTCCGCCCTTGTATATGCACGTAAAAAACTGCAATTGGCCGAAAAACTGAATAATCAGGGAAACATTACTGATGCACGACTTAATTTAGCCTCCATCATGGGAACCATGGGGATGTATAAAGAAGCGGTAGATCTTCTGGAAATAGTCGACATAAAGGCCTACCCTGATCTGAAGGCCTACTATTTCCATATCAACCGCACTGTTTTTGGGTTTATGGCCGATTATGCCGTATCGGTGCAGGAAAAAGCACGTTACGATCTGCTGACGGATGCTTACAGGGATTCTTTATTAACGGCCAATCCTCCCTCTTCCAGTCCGCACATCCTGGTGAAGTCGGATCAGTTGATTCTGAATAAACATTATGATGAAGCATTGCAGATGTTGCAAAGCTATTTTCCGACCATTAAAGAAGAAAATATACACGAGAAAGCGCTGATTGCCTACAGCATCTCCATGGCTTACCACGGGAAAAAAGAACGTGAGGAGGAAAAAAAATGGCTTACTATCTCGGCTATCCACGACCTGAAATCGGCAACCAAAGAATACGTTTCGCTTCGGTTACTGAGTTTTATGCTTTATGAGGACGGCGATATCGACCGGGCTTACCTCTACTCGCGCCGCTCGCTCGAAGATGCTCTTTTTTGTAATGCACGACTCCGAACCATCGAAATCTCGGAAATCATGCCCATTGTGGACAAAGCATATCAACATCAGACCTTGTCGAAACAAAGACTGATGATGATTACTATTTTTATCATCAGCTTTTTATCCATCGCCCTGATGATAGCTGTTTTCTTCATCTACCGGCAAATGAAAAAACTGGCTGCTGCCCGTAAAGACCTTTCGCTGACCAATGATCAGCTGAACGAACTGAACCATGAACTCTTCCGCATCAATAAAGCGTTGAAAGATACCAATGAAACTCTTTCTGAAAGTAATATCATCAAGGAAGAATATATCGGGCGTTACATGGATCAATGCTCGGAATACATTGACAAACTGGACAATTACCGCCGCTCACTCAATAAACTTGCCGGCACGGGAAAAACCGAAGAGATGATGCACCTTATCAAATCAAATCAACTGATTGAGGACGAACTGAAAGATTTTTACCATAACTTCGACATTACTTTTCTGCAATTATTTCCTGATTTTGTGGAGGAATTCGGAAAACTTCTTTCCGACGACGAAGGCTTTCAGCTGAAACAGGGGCAACTGATGACCACCGAGTTACGCGTTTTTGCATTAATTCGTCTGGGCATTACCGACAGCGTAAAAATATCTCATTTTTTGCGATGCTCTTTATCTACCGTGTATAACTACCGTACTAAAATGCGGAATAAAGCCCTTGGAAACAGAGAAGAATTTGAAGATAAAGTGATGAGAATAGGTTTAGGAAGCAACTAAACCGGAGATTATTTTTTCTAAAGTTACTACTAATTTCATCCGTTCCAAATCACACAACCCATTGAAAACAAACAACTAAGGTTGTCATCTCTTTTAAATTTACTACTATCCCATTCCTTCCGGTTTTTTGGATTTCTTTACCTTCTATATTTGTATCGGGAAAAAGCGAATCCCGGCAAATTAATCTTAAATATATATCTAACATGAAGTTAAACATGAAAAAATTTCTTCTCAACTTCCTGCTTACAGGTAGTTTGATGACATGGATACTTCTTCCTGTAGCAGCGCAGACAAGCAGCCGCAGCATTACGGGAAAAGTAGCGGATGTGAATGGCGATCCATTGATCGGAGTAAGCGTGGTGCTCAAAGGCACTTCTTCAGGAACAATTACAGATTTCTCGGGGAGTTTTACCCTGACATCAAATTCTTCAAATCCGGTATTACTGGTTTCTTATGTAGGTTATACTTCTCAGGAAGTGGTGGTGAAAAGTAGCCCGGTAAACATCGTGCTGACTGAAACATCGGAACAACTCGAAGAAGTGGTGGTGGTAGGTTATGGCACCCAGAGAAAAAAGGATCTCACCGGGTCGGTTTCAGTGATTAAATCCGATGAACTTACGTCCTTACCTGTTCCAAGCATCAGTGATGCCATGCAGGGTCGTGCCGCCGGCGTTCAGGTCATCAGTTCAGGAACTCCCGGTTCGGATGCAACTTTCAGAATTCGTGGTACCGGTACCATCAACGACAGCAATCCGCTGGTTGTAATCGATGGCGTTCCTGTATCAGGCGGACTTAATCAACTGAATATGGACGATGTTGAGTCGCTTCAGGTATTGAAGGACGCTTCCGCAACAGCTATTTATGGTTCACGTGGTGCCAATGGGGTGGTCATCGTAACCACCAAACGTGGAACACAGGGCGCTGAAAAATCAAACCTCAGTTTTAATTATTCTTATGCGTTACAACAACCTACCAATGTCGTGGAGATGTTGAACGCAAGTCAGTGTGCTCAGCTTCAGAATGAAATGCTAACCAATGGCGGACAGGTTCCTAATCCTGCTTTCTGGGATCCTCAAAGTCTGGGTGTCGGTACCAACTGGCTTGGCGAAATCTTCCGCACGGCTCCCATGCAGAATTATTCCCTTTCCTATTCGGGCAACAGTGAAAAGACCAATTATTATATCTCCGGCAATGTACTCAATCAGGAGGGGATAGTCATCGGCACAGGGTTTAAACGTTTTTCATTACAGGTGAATGCCGACAGCAAAGTAAACTCCTGGTTAAAAGTGGGGAATACCATCCTGTTGAATCACGATTTAAAACCCAGCGGAAGTTACAGCATTCAGAATGCTATGCTCGCATTGCCCACACAACCGGTAAAACGATCCGACGGAAGTTACTCAGGTCCGGTAGCTCAACCCATTTATGATGGAGATATTGAAAATCCGGTTGGGAAAGCGCTTACCGTTGAAAATCTGACTTCGGGTTACAACCTGATGGGATCAGTTTATGCGGAACTGGAATTAATGAAAAACCTGAAATTCAAAACAACCTACGGTCTGCAGGCTAATTTCTGGGATTCACGTACCTGGTCGCCGACTTATAAATGGGATACCAGCATCAACAGTTCAGCTTATCTTTACCAGCGATATAATAAAAGCACCACCTGGTTATGGGACAACACTCTCTCTTATGAAAAAACAATGGGAGATCACCATGTAGGTATCATGGCAGGTACCAGTGCTCAGGAAAACCGCAACAATTATATCAACGCATCAGTCAAAAAATTTGCGAGTGAAACTACCCAACAACTCGATAACGGAATTGAACAACCTACAAACGGAGGAAACACTTCCAACTGGGCTCTCCTTTCCTACATGGGACGTCTCAATTACAGTTTCGCCGATAAATATTTATTCACAGCAACCATCCGACGAGATGGATCTTCCCGATTCGGGAGTGGCAACAAGTACGGGACTTTCCCCTCGGCTTCTGCTGCCTGGCGTATTTCTGAAGAAGAATTCATGCGTGACATCAATCTCTTCGATGATGTGAAAATACGTGCAGGGTACGGTGTGACAGGAAATCAGGAAATAGGGAATTATTCGTTTGCTTCTTCATTGAATACCTATGTTTATAATTTCAATAACACCGTAGTATCTGCCGTGGTACCTGTTGTTATGCCTAATCCATACGTACAATGGGAACGGCAGAAGCAAGGGAATATCGGTATTGATGCCTCATTACTGAATCAAAGGGTGGATGTTTCAATCGATGCCTATGTGAAAAATACAGATAAAATGCTCGTTCCGATGGTGGTACCTGTTTCTACAGGGTATTCTGATATATATGTACCATCAATAAATGCTGGTGAGATGCAGAATAAGGGGATAGAACTGACCATCAATTCAAGAAACCTGACAGGCAAACTGAAATGGAATACATCATTCAACATCTCTTTCAATCAGAATAAAGTGATCAGCATCAACGACACGATTCCTATGTCGAGCGGAAGTATTGGATTGAACTATAATCTCGCATTAATCAAGGCAGGTTTGCCAGTGAATACTTTTTACGGATTTGTGACCGATGGTGTTTTCCAGACCCAGGCAGAGGTTGACAACCACGCCGTTCAGGTTCCCGGAAACGATCCTTTTAACCGAACATCGGCGGGAGATATACGTTTCAAAGATTTGAACAATGATGGTGTTATCAATGATGATGACCGCACTTATTTGGGAAATCCGAATCCGACAGTCATCTTCGCCCTGAACAATAGCTTTGCATATAAAGGATTTGATCTAAGCATCTTCCTGCAGGGAGTAGCCGGAAATCAGATCGTAAACGCCAACCGTTTCTGGAGTGAAGCCATGGCAGTAGCACAAAACCAGACCATCGCCACACTCGACCGCTGGAATGGAGAAGGAAGCAGCAACACCGTTCCGCGCGCTATATTCAACGATCCGAATAAAAACACCCGTCCATCGGATCGCTTTGTGGAAGATGGTTCCTACCTGCGTATCAAAAATATAACTTTAGGTTATACCATGCCGGCTCAAATCATTCAAAAAATTAAGCTTCATTCGGCACGGTTCTATATTTCCGGACAGAATATTTTTACGCTTACCAACTATAGTGGATTTGATCCTGAAGTAGGTGTAAATGGCATCGATAATAATGTCTATCCTGTAACCCGCACATTTACTGTCGGTATTAACCTTGGTATTTAATCTATAAAAAAGAAAGAATTATGAAATTATCAAAATATTTTCTTCTGACAATCATCACGCTGGGAATGATTTCCTGCAGCGAGGATTTTCTGAACAAAGCGCCTGAAGATTCAGTAAACACTGAAAACTTCTATCTTACTGAAGCGGATGCTATCGCAGCGGTAAATGGCGCTTACCAACCACTCCAGTGGCCGAAATTGTACAATATGCGTATGTGGACTACCGACATTATGGCCGGCAACAGCATTGTAGGAGCTGCCGGTGGAACCGACGGTATTGAAACTCAGGATCAGGCTAACTTTGTTACCTCAACGGACAATCAGGGTGTACTTGATTTATGGAGAGGTCCATGGCCGGGAATCTTACGGGCTAATCTTGTACTGAAAAATGTACCCGGTATGAATATCAGCGACAACATTAAAAACCGGGTATTGGGTGAGGCTTACTTCTTACGTGCACATTACTATTTTATTCTGGTGCGTTTCTTCGGCGATGTTCCTCTTGTGCTCGAACCCGTTGATCCGCAGGGAGATTTGCGCCCCGCGAGAACCGACAAATCACTTGTTTATGAACAGATTATTGCTGATCTGGAAGATGCTGCCGAATTATTGCCTCCACGTGAGCAATACACCGGAGCCAACATCGGAAGAGCTTCAAAAGGAGCTGCCTATGGCATGCTGGCAAAAGTTTACCTGACACTTGGAAACTGGCAAAAAGCAGTTGACTATTGCGATGAGGTGAAAGCACTTGGTTATGCACTTGCTGATAATTATGGTGATAATTTTGACCCTGCAAAAGAGAATGGCATTGAATCATTGTTCGAAGTGCAATATGTAAAAAATGCAGGATACGGTTTCTGGGATAACGAAAATCAATCGTCGTGGCTAAGCACTTTTACCGGACCCCGTGGTTCAAATATGGTAGAAGGTGGATGGGGATGGAATCAGCCGACACAGGAATTTGTAAATGCTTATGAGGCAGGTGACCTGAGAAAAGATGTCACCGTACTGTACGAAGGCTGTCCTAAATTCGATGGTATGGATTATAAAAAATCATATTCCTATACAGGTTACAATCTGCGTAAGTTTCTGGTGGTAAAATCAGTCGCCAATGCCTATGATAATAATCCTCTTAACTTTCCGGTATTGCGTTATGCCGATGTCCTGCTGATGAAAGCAGAAGCACTGAACGAACAGGGGAAAACTACCGACGCACAACTTCCGGCGTCAAATGATAATGCCACGCTTAATAAAGTACGTGCCAGGGCTGGATTGGGTAATGTGAGCGGACTGAGCCAGGCAGATCTCCGGATGAAAATTCTGCACGAACGACGTATGGAACTGGCTTTCGAGGGACAACGCTGGTTCGATTTAATTCGTGTAAACGGCGGACAGTATGGTATTGATTTCCTTCACTCAATAGGTAAAACAAATATGACTACTAAACATTTATTGTTCCCTGTACCTCAAAAAGAAAGGGATGCAAATCCTAATTTATCTCAAAACACTGACTATTAATTTTAAATAGCATTTCGATATGAAAAAATTAAGATCATATTATAAAATATTGCCGGCGCTGCTACTCGGCGGAATATGCTTTCTGAGTTCTTGTGAAACAGAATATCCGGATGACAATATTAAAGCCGGACCTCTGGCGGTGACCGCTTCGCAAAGCACCATACAACTTAATCAAAAGCAGGTCAACAATACCGGATTAACATTGAACTGGACAACGGGCACCAATAACGGTACCGGCGCATCAATTTCGTATATACTGGAAGTGGATAAACAGGGAAATAATTTTGCCGATCCTGCCCGTTTCGATATGGGAAAAGGTAAATACAGCAAAGGTTTCACTGTTGGTGAACTGAATGATTCTTTACTTACCCGTTGGAGCGGCACTCCGGGAACGGCAATGAATTTGGAAGCCCGCGTTATATCAACTGTCTACACTACTCCTGCAACAGGAGAAACATCTCCTGTTATCAGCATCAGCATTACACCTTACCAACCTGTAAGCAAAACCCTGTACATCATCGGAAGTGCTTCACCCAACGGATGGAGTGCTGATAATGCCCTTGAACTGACGCCACAGGCTGATCCGACTGTTTTCGTCTATCAGGGTGGTTTAGGAGTTGGAACATTTAAATTTATCACAACAAAAGGACAATTCCTTCCATCGTATAATAAAGGCGCTGATAATACAAAGATTGTTTTACGCTCAGACAATGCCGAACCGGATGAACAATTCAGCATCACGGAAACAGCAGTTTACAAAGTAACGGTAAGTCTGCTCGATTTGTCCATCACATACGAAAAGGTTGATTTACCTGCTTACAGTGAAATTTATATGGTAGGCGATGCTTCACCCAATGGATGGGATATCTCCAACGCAACAAAACTGGTACAGAGTGCTACCGATCCGTTTATCTTTACCTACACGGGAGTGATGAATGCGGGTAATTTCAAATTCCCGGTAAACCGCAACAGCGACTGGGGACAGGACATGTTCATGCGCGAATCGGATACTAAGATGTACCTGCACCACGGCGGCGCTTCGGATGATGAGAAATGGACCATCACGAAAAAAGGATTCTATGTTATCACACTAAACTTATTAGACCTTTCTATCAACATTCATCGTGAAAAATTGTACATGGTGGGTAGCGCAACCCCTATCGGATGGAATATCGGAGATGCAATAGAATTGACTGAAGATGCAACCAACGGATGTATATTTACTTATTCGGGTCCGATGGTGGCAGGTGATTTCAAGTTCCCTGTCAACCGTAACAGCGACTGGGGCCAGGATATGTACATGCGTACCAGTGACACCAAAATGTACCGCCACAAGGGAGGGGCTTCGGATGACGAAAAATGGAGTCTCACCGCTGCCGGCGATTATGTGATTACTGCGAATCTGGAAACGCTGGATATCAGCATTGTGAAACAATAGTAACGAAAGTTAAACGCAATAATTATTTATGTTGAGAAGAAACATCTTATCATTTTTGTTGCTCTCTTTATTCCTTTTAGGTTGTAATCCGGGAACTGTTGAAGAGTTCCCGGATGCACCGGAAAATACTGCAACTCCCAACTTTCAGAATCTGCTGCTTTCAACTGATAAAGCAGCCTACAAGCCCGGAGAAACTGTCCTTTTTTCGCTCGAAACAGCTTCTTTGCCTTCAGGCGCTAAAGTAAGGTATAAATACTCCGGAAATGTAACTGAAACAGCGGAATTAACCGCAACCAACTGGCAATGGACACCCCCATCAACTGATTTCAGGGGATATATGGCTGAAGTGTACAGTGTGGTTAATGGTGTAGAGAGAATTCATGCGACAACTGCAATAGATGTTTCGTCCGACTGGACTAAATTTCCCCGTTACGGTTTTCTGACAGATTTTGGAAATTTATCACAAGAAAGGATTGATGAGGTACTTGATCAACTGACTAAATACCACATCAATGGCTTGCAGTATTATGACTGGCTGGGAAAACATCATCAACCTCTTACAATGAACGGTGATATTCCGGCAACAAGCTGGCGGGAAATCAGCAATAAAGAAGTGTATTTCAGCACCGTGGATAAGTACATCAAAAGTGGACACCAACGCAATATGCGCTCGATGTTTTATAACCTGATTTACGGTGCCTGGGAAAATGCAGAGAACGACGGTGTAAAGAAGGAATGGTATGTTTTCAACGACAATACGCACATCAACCGCGATTATCATCCGCTTAGTTCGCCGTTTTTAAGTAATATCTATTTACTCGATCCCTCGAATCCCGAATGGCAAACTTATGCCATCAATGAAACAAAGAAAGTATATCAATTCCTCGATTTTGATGGTTTTCACATGGATCAACTGGGAAACAGAGGCACCCGTTATACTTATCAGGGCAATTCTCTGAATCTGGCAAATACTTATCAACCTTTTATGGAAGCAGTTCACAATGCCATACCGAATAAAATAAACGTGTTGAATGCTGTTTCCCAATATGGCCAGCAAGGTATTGCAGCGGCTCCGAGTTCCTTTTTGTATACTGAAGTCTGGACTCCCTACGACCGTTACAACGATCTGGCTACCATTATAAAACAAAACAATATGCTTTCAAACCATCAAAAAAACACCGTACTGGCTGCTTATATGAACTACAACCTTGCCAACAACAAGGGTTACTTCAATACGGCTTCGGTTTTGATGACAAATGCGGTGATTTTTGCATTCGGGGGCTCACACATTGAATTGGGAGAGCACATGTTGGGAAAAGAGTATTTCCCAAACAATAACCTTCAGATGAAACAGGAACTGAAAACGACTTTAATTAAATATTATGATTTCCTGACTGCCTATCAAAATCTGTTGCGCGATGGTGGAAACTTTAATACGATCACCTTACATTCAATTGATAATAAGTTAGGTCTTGAACCCTGGCCAGCTCGCACAGGAAAAGTAGCTTATTTCGGCAAAATACTTCCGGATAAACAGGTGATTCATCTTATTAACCTGACAAATGCCGTTTCATTGGAATGGCGCGATAATGAGGGAGTACAGCCACCACCGGTAGTTGTAAAAGACGCGAAAATATCCTTATCGTTCACTCAACAGGTGAAAAAAATATGGATCGCTTCTCCGGATGTTGCAGGTGGAATTTCCCGCGCACTGAATTTTAAACAAGTGGGCGACAAAGTAAGCTTTACGCTCCCCGAATTACAGTACTGGAACATGCTTGTTGTTGAATTTTAAATATTGAAGGTATGAAAAAAATTGTGTTGTTATTAGTTATACTCGCTATCGTTCCGGTCAGGTTTACTGCTCAAACGCCCGGCAATATTAATTCACATCAGACAAATAAAAATG